>JAICDD010000003.1 GCA_020063625.1 Fusobacteriales bacterium | reverse complement strand
GAATCTAGAGTATCACAAATACATTCAAAGGCTATATTAAAATTACGTTCTAAAATAGCTACTAAATTTGAAAATTATGCGGAGTTTTTTTAGTGATTAACCTAAAACATTCTACTAATCTTTAGTTGAATGTTTTAGGTTATTTATATATTTAAGGAGATAAAATGAGAAAAATAGATTTTGGTTTAATTTTTAAGAATTCAGAAATTATATCTAAAATTTTTATTAAGCAAGAAAAAATATTGTTTAAACAACAAGAAAATATAAAAGCAAATATAGAAAAGATGGATAGATTTTGAAGGGTAGTGATATAGATGAATATAGCTTATTTTAAATTTATAGAAAATAGAGATAGTTTTATATCAGGAATACTTGTAGTTGATGAAAAAGGAATACCAGTAGAATTTAAATATACAAATGAGATAAATCCAACAAAAAAACAAAAATTATTATATGGGAATACATTAAAAACATATTTAAAAGAAGAATTAATGTTTAAAAATCTTATTATTTCTTTAGAAAATACAATAGATGTAATTATAGTAGAAAGTATAGAAGATTTTTCTTTGAATAAATATGCAGAAAATAAAGTTGTAGTAATAAGAAAAACACAGGAAACCCAGCTTAGAGATTTAAAAGAGTTTCAATTTGTATCAAAAGATGAGTTGTTATATCAATATGAAGAAAAAGAAAATCCGATAAGAGTAATATTTAAAGAAGAGTTTTCAGAAGAGATAATAGAGATTTTAAATGAAATAAAAATGGAAAATATATTAGAGCCTATTGATAGAATTGAGGAGGTTTTAGATGAAGTATGAAATGGAAGTTAAAAGAAATTTTTAATAAAAAAAATAATGAAAATGAAAAAATAAAAGTAGAAATAAAAACATATGATATAGATAAAATTGTTTTAGATATAAATAATGTGAAAATTAACAACAAGGAATTAGAAATTTATAATGGATTAAAGAGAATAAAAACAATAAGAATAAAAGGTTATAAATTTAAAAAGAGTATAAAAATTAATAATATAGAGAATATAGAAATAGAAAATTTAATAATAAATAATAAAAATTTTTAAATTTAGTTATTGTGAAATAATTGTTTGAAAAATGCTAATATTTATGATAAAATTTAAAAGGTGATTAAAACATTAGGAGGAATGAATAAATGAGAAAAACAATAGTAGCTGGAAATTGGAAAATGAATAAAACTAACGCAGAAGCAGTAGAAACTTTAAAAAAATTAGCAGAGTTAACTAAAGATATAGATGGAGTAGAAGTTGTAATTGGAGCACCTTTTACAGCGCTTTCTGATGCAGTAAAAGCAGTAGAAGGAAGTAAAATTAAAATAGCTGCTCAAAATATGAATCCAAATGAAAAAGGTGCATTTACTGGAGAGATATCTCCATTAATGTTAAAAGCTATTGGAGTAGAATATGTAATATTAGGGCATTCTGAAAGAAGAGAATATTATGGAGAAACAAATGAATTTATAAATGCAAAAGTAAAAGCAGCATTAGCACATGGATTAACACCAATTTTATGTGTAGGAGAGAAATTAGAAGATAGAGAAGCAGATAAAACTGAAGAAGTAGTAGAAGATCATGTAAGAGGTGGATTAAAAGATTTAACAAAAGAGGAAGCTAAACAAACAGTCATAGCGTATGAACCAGTATGGGCAATAGGAACTGGAAAAACAGCTTCTCCTGAACAAGCACAAGAGGTTCATAAATTTATAAGAAATTTATTAACTGATATGTATGGTGAAGAAATAGCAAATGAAATAACTATTCAATATGGTGGATCAATGAAACCTGAAAATGCAAAAGAATTAATGAGTCAACCAGATATAGATGGAGGGTTAGTAGGAGGAGCGTCATTAGAAGCAGATAGTTTTGCAAAAGTTGTAGAGGCAGGACTTTAATAAAATTATCACAAGAAAATTGTGGTAAATTATATTTGAAAAAAAGAAAGGGTGAAAAAATGGCTAAAAAACCTTTAGTGTTAATGATATTAGATGGTTGGGGAATAAATCCTCATAAAGATGAAAAAAATGCAATAGAAGAAGTACATCCTAAAAATTATTATGAAATTTTAGAAAAATATCCTAATACACAAATTTTAGCATCAGGAGAAGCTGTTGGACTTCCTGATGGACAAATGGGTAATTCAGAGGTAGGACACTTAAATCTAGGTGCAGGAAGAGTAATATATCAACCATTAGTAAAAATTAGTAAAGATATAAAAGAAGGAGTACTATTTGAAAACAAAGTATTAAAACCTGCATTTGAAAGAGTAAAAAAAGAAAACAAAGCATTACATTTAATGGGATTATTATCTGATGGAGGAGTTCATTCTCATATAGAACATCTTTTTGGATTATTAGAAATGGCAAAAAGAGAAAATTTAGAAAAAGTATATGTTCATGTAATAACAGATGGAAGAGATACTCCACCTAAATCAGCTCTTACTTATATAGAACAATTAGAAAATAAAATGAAAGAACTAGGAGTAGGGAAAATAGCTACTGTATCTGGAAGATACTATGCAATGGATAGAGATACTAATTGGGATAGAACAGAAAAAGCATATAGAGCTATTATATTTGGAGAAGGAGAAAAACATCTTTCAGCTAAAAAAGCTATAGAGATGTCTTATGCTGAAGATTTAACAGATGAATTTGTAAAACCAACTGTAATTGTAGATATGGCTGGAAATGCACATTCAAACGCAGAAAATGGAGATTTATTTGTATTCTTTAATTTTAGACCTGATAGAGCAAGACAAATTACTAGAGCTATAAATGATAAAGAGTTTAAACATTTTGTAAGAGGAAATCATCCAGAAGTTGAATTTATATGTATGAGACAATATGATGTTACAATTGATGCTAAAATAGCATATGAAGATGATGATGTAAATAATACATTTGGCGAAGTAATTTCAAAAGCAGGATTAAAACAATTAAGAACTGCAGAAACTGAAAAATATGCACATGTAACATTTTTCTTTAATGGAGGAGTAGAAAAAAGTTTTGAAGGAGAAGAAAGAGTATTAGTAGATTCTCCAAAAGTAGCTACTTATGATTTACAACCTGAAATGTCTGCATATGAAGTAACAGATAAGTTAGTTGAGTCAATAGAAAATGAATTATATGATGTAATAATAGTAAATTATGCAAATCCAGATATGGTTGGGCATACTGGAGTATTTGAAGCAGCTAAAAAAGCAGTAGCTGTAGTAGATGAGTGCTTAGGAAGAGTAAAGGAAAAAGTACTAGAAAAAGATGGAGCATTATTAATTACTGCTGACCATGGAAATGTAGATTTAATGGAAGATCCAGAAACACATGTACCATTTACAGCGCATACAACTAATCCAGTACCATTTATAGTTGTATCAAATGATAAAGGAATTGAATTAAGAGATACTGGTAAATTAGCAGATGTAGCACCTACTATGCTAAAAATATTAGGAATAGAAAAACCTAAAGAGATGACAGGAGAATCTCTGATAAAATAAATTTGGAGGTAAAGATGCTATTACTTTTTAAAATAACACTTTTTATAATTTCAATATTTTTAATTGGACTTGTATTAATCCAACCTGATAAAAGCCATGGAATGAGTGGTAGTATAGGTGGAGGAGCAATTAACAGTGTATTTGGAGTTAATGAAGATGGTGGTCCATTAGCTAAAGCAACACAAGTAGTTGCAGCATTATTTTTAATAAATGGATTAATTGTTTATTTATTAACTCTATAAAAGAGGGCGACTGAAAAGTAACTCTAAAAGATAAAATAATTAAACGAGTTCTTAGTTTTAAAGGACTCGTTTTTAAATTATTCAATAGAAATTAGCTTTTCAGTTACCCAGTTTTTTATAGTATAATACTTGAGAGTAGATAAAAATTATGATATAATTTGGTGATATGATGAATAATTTATTTGAAAATAATTACAAAAAAAAACAGCCACTTGCATATAGAATTAGACCGACAAATTTAAATGAATTTTTTGGGCAAAAAAATATTATTGGAGCAGGAACTCCTTTAAGAGAATTAATAAAAAAACAAAAGTTTATAAACTCTATTTTTTATGGAGAGAGTGGAACAGGTAAAACAACTTTAGCAGAAATTATTGCAAAAGAATTAAAATTTTATTTTGTAAAATTAAATGCAACTACATGCAGCATAAATGATATAAAAAAAGTTTCTGAAGAATCAGAAAAAAGATTAAAAATAGAAGGGATAGAAACACTTTTATTTTTAGATGAAATACATAGATTTAATAAATTACAACAAGATAGTCTGTTAAGTTTTATAGAAGAAGGGATATTCAAACTTATAGGAGCAACAACTGAGAATCCATTTTATAATTTAAATAATGCATTATTATCGAGATGTTTAAGCTTTAGATTTGAAAAACTTGAAAAAGATGATATTTTAAATATTATAAGTAGAGCAGAAGAGATAGAAAAAATTAAACTTGAAAATGATATAAAAGAATTTATTAGTGAAACAGCAAATGGCGATGCACGTATAGCTTTAAATTATTTAGAACTTATTTTAGAAGTATATGATAGTATAGATAAAAATGAGTTAAAAAAACTACTTATTACAGAAGAGTTTTTTCATAAAAAAGAAGATAAATACAATATAATATCAGCTATGATAAAAAGTATACGTGGAAGCGACCCTGATGCTAGTGTATATTGGCTAGGGAGATTATTAAAAGGTGGAGAAGATCCAAGATATATTGCTAGACGACTTGTTATTTTAGCATCTGAGGATATAGGACTGGCAAATCCAGATGCACTTAATATGGCAACAAGTGCATATATAGCAAGTGAAAAAATAGGAATGCCAGAAATAAGAATAATTTTATCAGAAGTTGTAATATATTTAGCAATTTCAACAAAATCTAATAGTGCATATGAAGCTATAAATAAAGTATTTCAAGAATTAGAAACAGAAGAAATAATAGAAGTACCTAAATATCTAACAAAAGAATATTCTAAAAATTATAAATATCCACATAATTATGAAAATAATTTTATAAAACAAATTTATTTACAAGAAGATAAATATTTTTATACTCCTGGGAACAACAGAACAGAAAATAAAATAAAAGAAAAATTAATAAAATTATGGGGGAGAAAATATGGAAAATAGTATTGGTGAAATATTAAGAAATGCAAGAGAAGAAAAAGGATATGATATATCCTATATAGCAGAACAAACAAAAATTCAGAAACGATATTTAATAGCATTAGAAGAGGAAAATTATAAAGAGTTACCTGGAGAAGTACATATAAAAGGATTTTTAAGGAATTATTGTCGAGAAGTAGGACTAAATAGTGATGAAATAATAAAAATTTATAATCAAAGTAAAAGTCACACAGAAGAAAAAGAGGAAGAAATAGAAGAAAAAAATGGGATAATAAATCTAATTATTGTGGGAATTGTTATTATTTTTTTAGGGATTATTATATTAAATGTTATTGATAAAAATGAAGAAAAAAATATTCAGGAAAAAGATAGTGTAAATATAGAGAAGATAACAGAAAAAGAAGAGAAAATAGAAGAAAATAATATTAAAGAAGAAATAATAAATCAAAATGAGATAAATACAGTAAATGAGAATGAAACAATAGAGAATTCAAAAGAAGTAATTAAAGAAAATAAAATAATAGAAGAAAAAAAAGTTGCAAATGAAGAAAAAAATGATAAAATAAATACCTATAAAGAGATAAAAATAATTGCTAATGGAGTATCATGGATAGAAATAAAAAAAAATAACAAACAAGATTTTGTAGGATTTTTAAAAAATGAAGAAAAAATAATAAGAGTAAAAGAAGATGAAAAACTATATATAAAAATAGGTAATGCAGGAGCTATAAAATTAATAAAAGATGGAGAGAGTTTAGGTAAAATAGGTAATGAAGGTGAAGTTAAAAAATTTAATTTTTAATATAGATAGGAGTTAAAATGAATATTAAAGCAGTTAGAGGAACAAAAGATATATTTAATGAAGATGCTGTAAAATATAATTATATTACAGAGATTGCAAAAGAAGTTTTTGAAAATTTTAATTATAGTAGAATAATTACACCAATATTTGAAGAAACAGCTTTATTTAAAAGAGGAATTGGAGAGGGAACAGATATAGTAGAAAAAGAGATGTATACATTTTTAGATAAAGGTGAGAGAAGTATAACTTTAAGACCTGAAGGAACAGCCTCTGTAGTGAGAGCTTATTTAGAGCATAAAATATATGGAAATGAAACTTTAACAAAATGGTATTATTATGGACCAATGTTTAGATATGAAAGACCACAAGCTGGAAGATATAGAGAATTTAATCAATTAGGGGTAGAAGTACTTGGAAGTAAAAATCCTAAAATTGATGCAGAAGTAATTTATATGGGGTATAAATTACTTGAAAAAATAGGAATATCAGATTTAAGAGTAGAAATAAATTCTGTAGGTGGAAAAGAAACTAGAATAAAATATAGAGAAGATTTATTAGAATATTTAAAAGATAAAAAAGAAGATTTATGTAGTGATTGTCAAACAAGATATGAAAAAAATCCATTAAGAGTACTTGATTGTAAGGTGGAAACTTGTAAAGAAATTGTAAAAAAAGCACCAATTTTAACAGAATATTTATCTAAAGAAGAGAAAGAACACTATGAAGAGGTAAAAAGATTATTAAATTTATATAATATTCCATATTCTGAAAATCCAAAATTAGTAAGAGGATTAGATTATTACTCAAATATTGTATTTGAAATAATAACAGAAAAGCTAGGAGCTCAAGGAACAGTTCTTGCAGGTGGAAGATATGATGGACTTATATCTACAATGGGAGGAAAAGATACTCCTGCAGTAGGATTTGCAGCAGGAATTGAAAGAATAATGCTTTTAATGGATGACAAAAAAATAAAAAAAGATAGTATTGGAATTGTATGGCTAGGAGAATCAACTAGTGATTATGCTTTATTATTAGCTAATGAGCTTAGAGTAAATAATTTTGAAGTTTATATTGATTATGAAATGAAATCTTTGAGAGCGCAGATGAAAAAAATAGATAAAACAAATACAAAATATGCTATAATAATAGGAGAAGATGAAGTAAAAGAAAATAAAGTAATTATAAAAAACTTGAAAACTGGAGAACAAACAGAGATAAATAGAGATCTGGTTTGTGAATACATGAAAGGAGAAATTAATGAAATATAGAACTCACTTACTAGGTGAACTTAGAGAACAGAATATAGATGAAAAAGTAATCTTAACTGGATGGGTTGATAATAGAAGAGATTTAGGAGGATTAATTTTTCTTGATTTGAGAGATAGAACAGGTATTACTCAAATTGTATTCAATCCAGAAAATTTATCGGAGGAAATAATAAACATTGCACATAAAGTAAAATCAGAGTATATTGTAAAAATAGAGGGAATAGTAAAAGAGAGATTTAGTAAAAATCCAAATATTCCTACTGGAAATATAGAGGTAATAGCAGATAGTATTGAGATAATTAATAAATCAGAAGTTTTACCATTTGAAATAAAAGATGATATTAATTTAAATGAAACTATTAGATTAAAATACAGATATTTAGATATAAGAAGACCTAAAATATTAAATAATTTATTGAAAAGAAATCAAATGATGTTTTCAATGAGAGAATTTTTAACAAAAAAAGGTTTTTTAGATGTAGAAACACCAATTCTTACTAGGTCAACACCAGAAGGGGCAAGAGATTTTATAGTACCTACTAGAAGTGAAAATGGTAAATTTTATGCTCTTCCTCAATCACCACAATTATTTAAGCAAATACTTATGATTGCAGGTATAGATAAGTATTATCAAGTAGCAAAATGTTTTAGAGATGAAGATTTAAGAGCTGATAGACAGCCAGAATTTACACAATTAGATATAGAGATGTCATTTGTTGATGAAAATGATATAATGGAAATGATAGAAGAGCTTGCAAAAAAAGTATTTTTAGATGTTGTAGGTGAAAATATAGAGTATAAATTTGAAAAATTAAGCTATCATGATGCTATGGAAAGATATGGAAGTGACAAACCAGATACTAGATTTGGATTAGAATTAAAAGATTTATCTGATATAGCAAAAGAGTGTGGATTTAAAGCATTTAAAGATGTAGTAGAAAATGGTGGAGCATTAAAAGGAATAAACGTAAAATCAGCGGCAAAAGATTATTCAAGAAAATTAATAGATGAGCTAACAGAATTTGTTAAAATATATGGTGCTAAGGGATTAGCATGGATGAAAATAGAAGAAAATAATGAAATAAAATCTCCAATAGCGAAGTTTTTTACTGAAGATGAATTAGCTAAAATTAAAGAAAAAATGGATGCAAAAGAGGGAGATATATTATTTTTAGTTGCTGATAAGCTAAAAATAGTGTATGATAGTTTAGGAGCATTGAGATTAAAAATAGGAAAAGAGAGAAAACTTATTGATGAAAATCAATATAATTTCTTATGGGTAGTAGATTTTCCTTTATTAGAATGGTCTGAAGAAGAAAATAGATACAAAGCACAGCATCATCCATTTACTGCAATAAAAGATGAGGATGTAAGTTTAATAGAAACTGCACCTGAAAAAGTAAGAACAAAAAGTTATGATTTAGTATTAAATGGTTATGAAATAGGTGGAGGAAGTATTAGAATTCACCAAGAAGAAATACAAGAAAAGGTTTTTAGACTTTTAGAGTTAACAGAAGAAGAAATACAAGAAAAATTTGGATTTTTCTTAGAGGCATTTAAATATGGAGCACCACCTCATGGTGGAATAGCTTTTGGTGTAGATAGATTTTTAATGGTTATGCTAAAAGAAAATTCAATAAGAGAAGTTATACCATTCCCTAAAACAAATAAAGGGCAATGTTTATTAACAGAAGCACCAAATTATGTTGATGAAAATCAGCTTAATGATGTTGGGATAACATTAAAAAAATAAGATAACAATTTTCCTGGACTGTTCGAGATTATAAGAGTATTTTGGCCTAACAATTTATTTCCGGGGTCGGCGCTGTAATTAGTAAATCAGGTAAATCACGGGAAACTTAGTTTTCACGGATTCTGTATGCTAATTATATCTGACTACCATTTTGTGTCGTAAGAGCGACCAAAAATTTTGTAATCTACGGCAGTCTGGGATTTTTAATTAAAAATTTAAGATTGAGATAAAAATTGTCTAAATCTTTAATTTTTAATTTTAAGAATTTTAAATATAAAAGGAGTATAAAAATGACATTAATAGAAAAGAAGATTGAGTCATATTTATTAAATGCAATAAAAGAAACATTTGAAAACATTGAGATAGATGAAGTAAGTATCCAACCTTCAAATAATTTAAAATTTGGAGATTATCAAACAAATTTTGCAATGGTTAATGCAAAAAAAATAGGAGATAATCCTAGAAAAATCGCTGAAAAAATAATAAATAATATTAAAGAAAATGAAATAATTGAAAAAATAGAGATAGCTGGACCTGGATTTATAAATATTTTTTTAAAAACAGAATATTTAGCAAATGAGCTAAAAAAAATAGGAGAAAAATTTGATTTTGATTTTTTAGATAAAGATGGAGATGTAGTTATTGATTATTCATCACCTAATATTGCTAAAAGAATGCATATAGGACATTTAAGAAGTACTGTAATAGGGGATTCAATAAAAAGAATATATAAATTTTTAGGATATAATATTATAGCTGATAATCATATAGGAGATTGGGGAACACAATTTGGGAAGCTTATAGTTGGATATAAAAACTGGTTAGATAAATATAATTATGAAAAAAATCCAATAGAAGAGTTAGAAAGAATTTATGTAGAGTTTTCTAAAAGAAGTGAAGAAGATAATACATTAGAAGATTTAGCGAGAGAAGAACTTAGAAAGCTTCAACAAGGAGATGAAGAAGCTAAAAAATTATGGGAAGAATTTATAAAAGTTTCACTTCAAGAATATGATAAAATTTATAAAAGAATGGATATAGAGTTTGATACTTATTATGGAGAATCTTTTTATCATGACATAATGCCTGTAGTTATAGAAGAGTTAAAAGCAAAAGGGATTGCTAAAGAAGATGATGGAGCATTAGTTGTATTTTTTGATGAAGAGAAAAATTTACATCCATGTATAGTACAAAAAAAAGATGGGGCATATTTATATTCAACATCAGATTTAGCAACTATAAAATATAGAAGAGAAAATTATAATTTAAATAAAATAATATATGTAACAGACGAAAGACAGCAAGATCATTTTAGACAAATATTTGAAATTACAGATATGCTGAATTGGAAAGATGAAAAACATCATATATGGTTTGGAATAATGAGATTTGCTGATGGAATTTTTTCTACTAGAAAAGGGAATGTAATAAAATTAAATGATTTATTAGATGAATCTGTAGATAGAGCATATAAAATAGTAGCAGAAAAAAATCCTACTCTTAGTGAAGAAGAAAAAAGAAATATTGCTGAAATAGTGGGAGTAGGAGCAGTAAAATATGCAGACCTTTCTCAAAATAGAACTAGTCCTA
Organism: Fusobacteriales bacterium; assembly: GCA_020063625.1. Taxonomy (GTDB): domain Bacteria; phylum Fusobacteriota; class Fusobacteriia; order Fusobacteriales; family Fusobacteriaceae; genus Hypnocyclicus. The sequence continues at coordinate 104,543 of JAICDD010000003.1, read as the reverse complement.
TTATTTTTGAATGGGATAAAATTTTAAGTTTTGAAGGAAATACATCACCATATTTACAATATAGTTATGCAAGAATAAGATCTATAATGAGAAATGCTAATGAAAATAATATAAAAGTTGATTATAATAAAAAATTAATTTTTACAGAAGAGAGTGAAATAAATTTAATTAAATTTTTATTTCAATTTCCAAGAACAGTAATTTTATCAGCAAATAATTTTAAACCAAATTTATTAGCAGATTATATATTTGAATTATCTAAAAAATTTAACACTTTTTATAATGCACTACCTATCTTAAAAGGTGAGAATGAAGAGATAATAAATTCAAGACTTATATTATGTGATAAAGTATCATTTATAATAAAAGAAGGATTGAATTTATTAGGAATAAACACAGTAGAAAGAATGTAAATAATATTTTTCTGTACTTTTAAAAAATTACAAGGTATAATTTAATAAAGGATGAATTTATAGATAGTATATTATTAGAAGGGGGACTTAAATATGGAAAAAGAAAAAAACATGTCTGATGAACTTCAGGTTGTAGTATTTATTTTAGACAAAAATTATTATGGAGTTCATATTTTACAAGTTCAAGAAATTATAAAAATGACAGAGATAACACAACTTCCAAATACTCCAGATTTTATAAAAGGAATAGTAAATTTAAGAGGTAAAATAGTTCCAATTATGAATCTTAGAAAAAGATTTGGATTAGCAGAGCAAAAAGAAAATGATAATGCTAAAATTTTAATATTAAAATTAGAAGAATTACAATTTGGTATAATCGTTGATGAAATTTCAGAAGTTGAAAAAGTACCAGCTTCATCTATAGAAGCACCTCCAAAAATTGTTGCAGGAGTAAGAGGAGAATTTATAAATGGAATTGCTAAAACTAATGATAGATTATTAATTTTATTAAATATTGAAAAAATATTAACACTAGAAGAAAAAGAAATATTAAAAGAAATAGAAGAAACAAATTAATTAAGGCGGATAAAATCCGCCTTTAAATATAAATATGGGGGAGATATGAAAAGATTTGAATTATTATTAATAACAGGAATGTCTGGAGCAGGGAAATCAAGTGCTATAAGATTTTTTGAAGATAGGGGATATTTAACAATAGATAATTTACCAGTAAAATTATTAAGTAATATTTATAAATTATTTATTGATTCTAGTAAGGTAAGAAAAGTAGCTTGTGTAGTAGATAGTAGATCATGGAATAGTGCAAAAGAATTTATAAGTGAGTGTAAAAATTTAAAAAAATTAGAGATTAATTTTAAAATACTATTTTTAGATTCTAAAAATGAAGTTATTTTAAATAGATATAATTTAACAAGAAGAAAGCATCCAGTTAAAGAATTTAATACTCTTTTAGAGAATATTAGAGAAGAAAGAAAGCAATTAGAAGAAGTAAAAGAATTAGCAAATGAAATAATAGATACTTCAAATATAGGAGTAAAAGAATTAAATCAAAAATTAGAAAAATTATTAACAAGTGAAACAAAGCAAATAACAGTAAGTATTTCTTCATTTGGATTTAAATATGGTATTCCAATTGATTTAGATCTTATGTTTGATGTAAGATTTTTACCAAATCCATATTACATAGAAGAGTTAAAAGATAAAACAGGAAATGATAAAGAAGTATTTAATTATGTATTTGATTTTGATTTAACAAATGAATTTTATTTAAAGCTTAAAGATATGTTGTTATTTTTAATACCACAATATATAAAAGAGGGGAAATCACATTTATCAATAGGAATAGGATGTAGTGGTGGTAAACATAGGTCAGTAAGTATAGTGAACAAATTATACGATGAACTCAAAACAAATGATATGATTGAGGTATTAAAAGCACATAGAGATATAAGAAAAAGTTAGATAGGAGTTATATGAGCAATATAGAATTAAATGAATTACCAGATATGCCTGGAGTTTATTTGATGAAAAATATTAATAAAAAAATTATTTATATAGGTAAAGCAAAAAATTTAAGAAAAAGAGTAACTTCTTATTTTCAAAAAAAACATGATAGAAAAAAGACAGAAGAGTTAGTAAAAAATATAGATAGTATTGATTATATTTTGTGTAAAACAGAGTTAGATGCTTTAATCTTAGAAAATAATTTAATAAAAAAACATAAACCGAAATATAATATAGCTTTAAAAGATTCAAAAACTTATCCATATCTTTTTATTTCAAATGAAAAATTTCCAAAAATTTCAATTATTAGAAATACAAAATATTTAAATAAAGATGGAGATTATTTCGGACCTTATCCAGGAACAGCGTTTGAACTTATAAAAATTATAAAAAAAATATTTATGATAAGAGATTGTAATAGAGATATGAATAAAAAATATGATAGACCATGTTTGAAATATTATATGAAAATGTGCTTAGGGCCTTGTGTTTATAAAGAGATAGAAGAAAAATATAATGAAAATAAAGAGCAATTAAAACTTTTTTTAAAAGGAAATTATAAAGATGTATTGAATAGTCTTGAAGAAACGATGAATTATTATAGTGAAAAGATGGATTTTGAGACAGCTATTATATATAGAGAAAAAATAAAAAATGTAAAAAATGCTATGAAAAATCAAATTATTGAATATGGTAAAGAGATAGATGAAGATGTTTTTTTAGTAAAAGAGGAATACGGAAATATATTTATACAGGTATTAAATATAAGAAATGGTATAATTATTGGTAAAAATGAGCAAGTAATAGATATAGAAAATAATATTGAAGATAGTAGTATAGAAGAACTTTTTTTAGATTTTTTTATTCAGTATTATAATAATTATGTAATACCTAAAAATTTGATATTAGATAAAAAATTTAAAAATTTAGATAAAATGATAAAAGAGTGGAGTTTTAGTGAAAAAAAGATAAAAGTAAATATACATTATCCCGAAATAAAAAGTAGAAGAAAAGAGTTACTAGAGATGGGATATTTAAATTTAGAAAAAGAAATAAAAAATTTTTATAATAGAAAAACAGTATTAGAAACAGGGATAAAGAATTTATTTACAATATTAAAATTAAAAAAAATTCCTAGAAGGATAGAATGTTTTGATATATCAAATATACAAGGGAAAGATGCTGTTGCTTCAATGAGTGTAGCATTAGAAGGAAAAGCAGCAAAAAAAGAGTATAGAAGATTTAAAATAAAAACAAAAGATACTCCAGATGATTTTCATATGATGAGAGAAGTTTTATTTAGAAGATATTCAAAACTATCTGATAATGAGCTTCCAGACCTTATTTTGATTGATGGAGGAAAAGGACAATTAAATTCAGCTGCAGAAATATTGCAGAAAGTAGGAAAACTTGATAAAATAGATTTAATAAGTATTGCAAAACGTGAAGAAGAGATATTTAAATATGGGGAAACTCTTCCATATATTATATCTAAAAGAGATGAAACACTTAAAATTCTTCAAAGACTAAGAGATGAAGCACATAGATTTGGAATTACTTATCATAGAAAATTAAGAAGCAAAAGAATAATAAGTAGTGAACTAGATAAAATAGAGGGAATTGGTCCAAAACGAAAAGAAAAATTATTAAAAAAATATAAATCAATTGAAAATATAAAAAAACAAAGTTTAGTGGAATTAAAATCTATATTACCAGAAAAAATAGCAATTACTCTATATAATTCACTAAATAATGAAAGGAGTGAATAATATAAAAACAGTATTAATTATTGACGACGAGCCTACTATCAGATTTTTATTAAAAGAGATAATATCTGATATGGGATATGAAGTTTTAGAAGCTTCTAGAGCAGAAAAAGGATTGCAACTTATAAAAAAAGAAAAAATAGATTTAATATTATTAGATATTCAACTTCCAAATATGAATGGATTGGAAGCTATTCAACAAATAAGAAAAATAAATAAAGAAGTTCCAGTATTTATGATAACAGCTTTTCATAATATGAAAAATGTAGTAGAGATGTTAGATGTAGAAATTCAGGGATTTATACCAAAACCTTTTGAAATATTAGAATTGAAAAATAAAATTTCAAAAATATTGGAGGCAGAAGAATGATAGTTAAAACTAATGAATTGAAAGAAAATATGATACTAAAAGAAGGTATCATTGTAAATAATATTGTACTTATAGAAGAAGGAACTATATTAACGAAAGAGTTAATTGAAAGAATAAAAAAGTTTAATATAGAAGAAGTAGCTATAAAAGATGAAGAAAAAAGTATAGAAGATATATTAATTGAAGAAGAAAAAATAAAAGAGGAATTTAAAAAAGAGTATTTAGAAAGTATAGAAGACACAAAAGAAGTGTTAGAAGATATTTTAAATAATAAAATAGATGATACTACAGTAGAATTAATTGTAGATAAAACAATTGGAAGTATAGAAAAAGATAAAAATATACTTTTATCACTAATGGATATGAAAACAGAAGATGAATATTTATTTGATCATAGTTTAAAAACTACAATGTTAGCAATTATGCTAGGAAAAGAATTAAATTATAGTGATGAAGAATTAGAAATATTAGGAAAAGCAGCAATACTACATGATGTAGGCATGCTTAAAATAAAAAAAGAAATCATTGATAAAAAAGGTAAATTAACTGCTGAAGAGATGGAAGAAGTAAAAAAACATATAGATATCTCTTTAGAATTATTGAAAGATGAAGAAAAAGAAGTATTAGAGATTATAAAATATCATCATGAAAGAATAGATGGAGAAGGATATCCAAATGGACTTAGAGGAGAAGATATTCCAGATATGTCTAAAGTATTAAAAATAGCAGATGTCTATGCGGCACTTGTATCAAATAGAAGTTATAGAAAAGCATTTAGTGCAAATGAAGCAATAAAAGAGATGGTTCACGCTTCTGGAAAAGAGATAGATTTAATTTTATTTAAGAAATTTTTAAAAATTATGTCAATGTTTCCAATAGGAAGTAAAGTAAAACTTAGTAACGGTAAAATAGCAACAGTAAAACAAGTAACAGAAAATATATTTAGACCTGTAATAGATATAGAGGAAAATGGTAAAATAGAAAGAATAGATTTATCAAAAAAAGAAAACTTTTTATTGCATATAATGGGGTTAGCAGAATGAAAAAATTTTTAATTTTTTTAATTTTAATTATATCAGGATGTAGTAGAGAAATAATTTTAAGAAAGGAACCTTTAGAAAAGGTTCCTTTTAAAAGTGAATTGAAAAATACAGAAAATATAATTAAAGTATTTAATATAGATTATCCTAAAACAATAAATGAAAAAAATCAATTTTGGAAAGAATTTAGTGATATATCAAAAAAATTTATTGCTATTAATGAAAAAAGGAATATTATTTTTTCAAAAGAATTTTTTGAAGATTTAGAAATTTTAAAAAATGAAAAAATATTTAAAGAAGAAAAAATATTTACTAAAATAGCATCTGATTTAACAGAAAAAGAAAAAAATGAATTGTTAGAATATTTTAAAGAAGAAAAAAAAGAGAAAGTAGAAGATTATTTAAAACTGCAAATTAAATATTGGTTATATAGATTAGATAGAATAAATGAATTTGATAATGAGAATATATATACAGAAAAAATAAAAAATGAATTAATTTTAGAGTTAAGAGAAAAAAGAGAAGAACAACTTAAATATATAACTAATGCTAATTATAACTATATATTTAAATTAGACAATCTTGATGCAGATAATAAAATATATTTTAGTGATAGAAATGTCAATATAGAGTATGAAAGTATATTAAAAAATAAAATCTCAAAATATGAATATGCATATATAACAAACCTAACAGAAGATATTATAGAAAAAATATATAATAAAATAATAAAATTAGATAAACCTGTTATAATATCGAATAATAAATATAAAGGATATCTATATAATAATGAATTTGTATTTTTTGTAAATGGAGAAAAAAATATAAAAGAATATAATGACTATAATATTTTTATTGAAGTAGAAAACACTGTTTTGAAAGGATTACTTAAATATAAAAATCTAATTACTTTGAATGAGTTTTTAAAAGGAGAAAAATAATGATTTTATTGGTATATTTATTAATAAGTATAGGAATAATAATGTTTTTTAAACAAAAATATCAAAAAGAAAAGATAGAATCAAATGAAAAACTGATTAAAAATATCATTCAAAGGAATAAAGATTATAAAACAGATGATGAAATTCAAGATGAATACATAGAGCTTATAAACGACATTGAAAATCAAGAAAAAGCATTGAAAATATCATTGGATGAGATAAACTCTTATAAAAAAGAGCTAAATATAACATATAAAAGTTTATTAGCTAAATCTACAGAGTTAGAGTATAGTAATTTAGTTTTAGAAAAAAGAGTAGCAAATTTATCAAATTTAAATGCAATAGGTAAATCAGTACTGTCAGAATTAGAGCTAGATAAAATTATTTCTATAATATTAGATGCTTATTTTGTTTTAACAGGAGCTAAAAAAATAGTATTATATTTATGGGAGGATGGGATATTAGTAAATAAAGCAACTAAAGGAAATGTAAAAGCAAAAAATAAATATGAATTTACAGAAGGAGAATTAAATTATAACTTAATTTATGAAAACATTTCAAAAGAGATAGTAGATATAGATGAAGATATTATATATTCAAATTTAAATGTAAAAGGAAAAGAATTAGGAGTAATATATATTATAGAAGATAGTGGAAACAGAAGAAAATCAGATGATAGAGAAACAATATCTGCATTAGCAATGCATGTGGCTATAGCTATTAATAATTCAAAAGTTTATTCAGAATTAGCAATAAAAGAGAGATTAAATAAAGAATTGAATATAGCAGCAAAAATACAAAAAGATTTATTACCAAAAAAATCTGGAGTAAAATTTGATATTGATATAGCAGAATATTTTGAGCCAGCAAAAGAGATAGGTGGAGATTATTATGATTATAATGTATATTCAGAAGATGAGATATATATTACAATAGGAGATGTAAGTGGAAAAGGAGTACCAGCAGCACTTTTGATGACAACAATTAGAGCAATATTAAAAACCCTTTCATTTACAATAAATGCCCCTCATGTTATGTTAAATATGCTTAATAAACTTATGTATAAAGATATGAGTAGTGATATGTTTGTAACTATTTTTCATAGTAAATACAATAAAAAAACAAATATTCTTGAATTTTCTAATGCAGGACATAATCCGCTTTTAGTGTATAGAAATAAAGAAAATAAAATAATAGAAGAGAATGTAAAAGGAATAGCTATTGGATTTTTAGAAAATTATAATTATAAAGAAGGAAAATTACAACTTTTTAAGAATGATATATTAGTGTATTATACTGATGGAATAACAGAAGCAGAAAATGAAAATGGGGAACTATTTGGAATAGAAAGATTAAAAGAAATAATATTAAAAAATAGTTATAAAACAAGTACAGAGATAAAAGATGAAATATTAAATGGAGTAAAAGCATATAGAGGGGATAAATTACAAACAGATGATATAACATTACTAGTTTTAAAAGTATAGCTTTGAGGTGAAGAAAGTGGATATAAATAAAAGAGTATTATTAATAGATGACCAAAAAGAAATATTAGAAAGTATGAAAAATCTACTTTCAGGTAAAGATAATTTAAAAGAGATAAATGATAAGCTAGATAATATACTTAGTGACTTTTTTGAAGAAGAAAAAAAAGAGCAAGATGAAGAAAAATATGAAGTTGATATAGCTGAAGATGGTCAAATAGGATATGAAATGGTAAAAAAATCTTTGGAAGAAGGCAAACCATACTCAGTAGTAACAATAGATATGAGAATGCCTGGATGGGATGGACTACGTACAGCAAAAGAGATAAGAAAAATTGATGAAAATATAGAGATAGTAATAATTACAGCATATACAGATAGAAATAGAAAAGAGTTAGTAAAACAAATAGGAAAACCTGAAAAATTATTGTATTTAAGAAAGCCGTTTGAAAGAGAAGAGATATTACAAATAATGATGTCTCTTACTATGAAATGGTCTTTGGAAAGAAAGGTACAAAATCAATTTCATATAATTAAAGATACAAATAATAAATTAGAAAAAATAATAAAAAGTATAAGCAATGTAGAAGAAAAAGTAATATCAAGTTTTACAGATATATGTAAAGTAGTACTTATAGAGTTAAAAACACTTTTTGATTTTGATGAACTTTTTATTTTTTTAGAAAACAATATAATTAAATATGATGAAGGTTCAGAAGTTAATTTTAATTATAAAGATCTGATTGAAATAGTTGAGACAGAGTCAAAATTTATCATTTATAATGATTATTTAATTACTAAACTAGGAAATATAGAAGATATAAGAATAGATAATCCTATAATAGCAGTAGTAAAATTTGATAAAGAAAAATTTACAGAAAAAGAGAGAAAATATTTTGAAATATTTATATCTCATGTAAATAACTTTTTTATAAATTCCAATCTTTATATTGAACTAGAAAAGAAAAATAAAGAATTGACACAAAGTAATATAAAATTAAAACTAGCAAATGAATTAAAAAGAAAGTTTCTAGTAATCTCTTCGCACGAATTAAGGACACCGGTTTCACTTTTATTAGCATATTCAGAGATATTATTTGATAAAAATTATACTAATAAAGAAAGAATATTTAGTAAAATATCAAAAGTAAGCCTTAGAATAAACGAATTAATTGAAAAAATGTTTAACACTCTTACTACAGAAGCTATGAAAGAATCAATAGCACAAAAAGTTGAAAAAACAAAATTTAAAGATATGTATGAAGAGGTAAAATCTAAAGTAGAAGTTTTTTTAGAAAAAAGAAATCAAGAATTTATTTATATTAATGAAACTTCTCAAGAAGAAATAAATGTTGATAAATACAAAATAGTAAATTTTGTATTATATAATTTAGTAATAAATGCAATAAAATTTTCAGAAGATGGAAAGAGAATAATATTTAGAGTAAAAGAGGATATTGAGAAAAACAAAATTTTAATTTCAATAGAAGATAATGGAATAGGAATATCAAATGAAGACATAGAAAATGTTTTTAAACCTTTGTTTGTAGGTGGGGAGGAAAATAAACACCATTCAGGTATATATGAATATAAATCTAGAGGACTAGGGTTAGGATTGACTATTGCTAAAAATGTAATAGATTCAATGCAAGAAGAAATATATTGTAAAAGTAATTTAAATTCAGGGACAATAATAACTTTTACACTAACAAATAAAATTGAATAAACATATGTTTAGAAGCTTAAATTTTTTTAAAATATGACTTGAAAAAAATACGAAATAGAGGTATAATTATGATACGATATCTTCGAAAAACAGACTATTAAAATTTAGAAGGAGGATGTAATGAAGAAAGGTCTAATTTTAACAATTTTAACAGGTTTATTTTTAACATTTGTAAGCGTTAACACTTATGCAGGACTTTTTTTTGGAAACAAAAAAGAGAAAGCTGATAAAGGGTTAAAAGTAGGAATAGTTTTATCAATAGGTGGTTTAGGAGACAAATCTTTTAATGATGCTGCTTATAGAGGATTACAAAGAGCAAAAGATGAATTAGGAGTAGATTTTAAATATGTAGAACCTGCATCTCCTGCAGAAGATGAAGGTTACTTAAGAGAATATGCAGAAGCTGGATATGATTTAGTAATAGCTACAGGATTTTTAATGAGAGATGCTTGTGAAGCTGTTGCAAAAGATTTCCCAGATACAAAATTTGCAATTATTGATGATGTTGTTGATTTACCAAATACTCAATCTTTATTATTTAAAGAAGATGAAGGATCATTCTTAGTAGGAGCATTAGCTGCTATGATGACTAAAACTGGAACAATTGGATTTGTTGGAGGAATGGAAGTACCTTTAATTAAAAAATTCCAAAAAGGATATGAAATGGGAGCTAAATATATAAATCCAGATATCAAAATTGGAGCTTTATATACTTCAGGACCTAATCCATTTAACGATCCAGTAAGAGGAAAAGAAAATACTTTAGCATTAGTAAAACAAGGTGCAGATGTTGTATATCATGCAGCAGGAGGAACTGGAGCTGGAGTTATAGCTGGAGCTAAAGATGCTGGAATATATGCAATAGGAGTAGATTCTAACCAAGATGGAGAAGCTCCAGGAGTTGTTCTTACATCAATGTTAAAAAGAGTTGACGTTGCAGTATTTGAAGCTGTAAAAGCTCTTAAAGAAGGAACTTTTGAAGGTGGAATAAGAAGATTTGGAGTTGCTGAAAATGGAGTAGGAACTACTGATTTTGAATATACTAAAGATATAATTGGAGCTGAAAAAATAGCTAAATTAGAAGAAATTAAACAAGATATAATAGCAGGAAAAATTAAATTTTAATTAAAGCCGGAGTATTCCGGCTTTATCTTTCCTATAAAGAAATTATTTTTGAAAATATTGGGAGACAGAAAAGGTAATTTCTATTTAATTAATTTTTTAGAAAACTTTTAGTCACTCTTTTTTTAATTTTAAAGTGGATAATTACGAAAATAAAAAACTTAGAATCAAATAGTTTTAGGAGGAATAAAATGAGTGTACATATTGGAGCTAAAAAAGGTGAAATAGCAGAAACAGTTTTACTTCCTGGAGATCCAATGAGAGCAAAATGGATAGCAGAAACATTTTTAGAAGATGCTGTATGCTATAATACTGTAAGAGGAATGTATGGGTATACAGGATATTATAAAGGTAAAAAAGTATCAGTACAAGGAACAGGGATGGGAGTGCCATCAATTTCTATATATGTAAATGAATTAATAAGAGATTATGGAGTAAAGAATCTAATAAGAGTAGGTTCTGCAGGGTCATATCAAGAAGATGTAAAAGTAAGAGATATAGTTTTAGCAATGGCTGCTTCTACAAACTCTGGAATAAATAGACATAGATTTAACGGAGATTTTGCACCAACTGCTAATTTTGAATTATTTATGAAAGCTGTAAATGCAGCAAAAGAAAAAAATATAGAAATAAAAGCAGGAAATATATTAACAAGTGATGAATTTTATCAAGATGATTTTAATTCTTATAAAAAATGGGCATCATTTGGAGTGCTTGCAGTAGAAATGGAAACAGCAGCACTTTATACAATAGCAGCAAAATATGGAGTAAAAGCTTTAACAATTTTAACTATATCAGATTCATTAGTAACAGGTGAAGAAACAACATCTGAAGAGAGAGAAACTACATTTAAAGATATGATTGAAATAGCTCTTTCAACACTTTAGTTATTAAGGAGAGTAGTTATGGAAGAAAAAAAAATAATTGAATTAATAGATGAAGCTATAGAAGCTAGAGAAAATGCTTATGTAGAATATTCACATTTTTCAGTAGGAGCTATAGTTATAGATGATAAAGGTAAACATCATAAAGGAGCAAATGTAGAAAATGCTTCTTATGGATTATCTAATTGTGCTGAAAGAACAGCAATATTTACAGCTGTTACAAATGGTATGAAAAATATTGACACTATTTGTATAGTGGCAGATACTACTGGGCCTGTAAGTCCTTGTGGAGCTTGCAGACAAGTAATAAAAGAGTTTGCATCAGAAAACACAAAAATTATTTTGGCAAATTTAAAAAAAGAGTATAAAATACTCACTATGGAAGAATTACTTCCATATGGATTTAAATTATAGGAGACGATTAGTCTCCTTATTATTTTAATATTTAAAAATAGTTAAATATTAAAATAATAAATAAAAAGAGGTGAAAATATGGATATAAAAGAATTAAAAAATAGCTATAAAAATCTTAAATTAGATATAGAAAAAAGATTGGATGAGTTTAAATTAATATGGTTAGAAGGAAATAATGAAGATATTTTTGTTGAATTGGCATTTTGTATTTTAACTCCACAATCAAAAGCAAAAAATGCATGGCAAGCAATAACAAAATTAAAAGAAACAGGATTATTATTTAATGGGAATGAGGAAGAGATAGTAGAATATTTAAATATAGTAAGATTTAAAAATACAAAAGCAAAAAACTTAGTATTATTAAGAGAAACGATAAAAGATGAAAATGGTATAATCATAATAAAAGATATATTAGATAGATTAGAATCGCCTATTAAAATGAGAGAATGGATAGTAAAAAATATAAGAGGAATAGGATATAAAGAAGCAAGTCATTTTTTGAGAAATATAGGATTTGGAAATAAACTTGCTATATTAGATAGACATATATTAAAAAATTTAGTTAGATTAAATGTAATAGAAGAGATACCAAAAACATTAACAGCAAAAAAATATATAAAAATAGAAGAAAAGATGAAAGAATTTTCTAAAAAAGTAAATATAGAGATGGACCATTTAGATTTTGTGTTGTGGTATCAAGAAGCAGGAGAAATATTTAAGTAAATTGTCAAAATTGTGTATTTATGATATAATCTTGATATTGCTATAACATTAATAAAGAATTGAGAATATAGCTAAAATTATAGTAAAAAAGAACAATAAATATATTTTTTTATTTTAGAGTAGGTAGGAAAAAGGTTATAAATTTTAGAGAAATAATTTTAAATTTAGGAGGAATAATAAAAAAGAATGAAAAAAGCAGCAATTTTAACATATGGTTGTCAAATGAATGTAAATGAAAGTGCAAAAATAAAAAAATTATTAGAAAATGATAATTATGAAGTAATAGAAGATATATATGATGCTGATGTTGTATTTTTAAATACATGTACTGTAAGAGAAGGAGCAGCAACACAAATATTTGGAAAACTTGGAGAATTAAAGAGTATAAAAGAGAAAAAAGATAATAATATGGTAATAGGAGTAACAGGATGTTTTGCTCAAGAGCAAGGTGAAGAGTTAGCAAATAAATTTGATTATATTGATATTGTTATTGGAAATCAAAATATAGCTAAAATACCAAAAGCTATAGAAGATATAACAAATAATGATTTAAAACACGTTATTTTTACAGATAACGAAGATGAATTACCACCAAGTTTAGAAGCTGATTTTGAAAATGGTTTTTCTGCATCAATAGCAATAACATATGGATGTAATAATTTCTGTACATACTGTATTGTACCATATGTAAGAGGAAGAGAAAGATCAGTTCCTATGAATGAAATAATAGAAGAAACTAAAAAATTTGTAAATAAGGGATATAAAGAGATATTACTTTTAGGACAAAATGTAAATTCATATGGGAAAGACTTGAATAATGGAGAAAATTTTGCTAAATTATTAGAAGAATTAAATAAAATTGAAGGTGATTTTTGGATAAGATTTACATCACCTCATCCAAGAGATTTTACAGATGATGTAATAGATGTAATAGCAAAATCAGAAAAAATAACAAAATCTGTCCATTTACCACTTCAAGCAGGTTCTACAAGAGTTTTAAATTTAATGAATAGAGGATATACTAAAGAGGAATACATAGCTCTTGCTAATAAAATAAAAGAAAAAATAGAAGGAGTAGCTTTAACAACAGATATAATAGTAGGATTTCCTTATGAAACAGAAGAAGATTTTTTAGATACATTAGATGTAGTAGAAAAAGTAAAATATGATAATGCATTTATGTTTATGTATTCTAAAAGAAGTGGAACAAAAGCAGCTGAAATGGATGGTCAAATTGACGATAATATAAAAAAAGAGAGATTGCAGAGATTAATTAATTTACAAAATGAATGTTCTAAAGAAAATAGTAATGAATATAAAGGGAAAATAGTAAAAGTATTAGTAGAAGGTCCTAGTAAAAAAAATAAAGAAGTATTAAGTGGAAGAACAGGAACAAATAAAATAGTACTTTTTGAAGGTGATATGAGTTTAAAAGGAACTTTTGTTAATGTAGAAATTACTGAAACAAAAACATGGACATTGTATGGTAAATTAGTTTAATATATAGAGAGGATGGTAAACTAGATGAAAAAAGGTATAAGGGTATATAATTTATATCCAAAATTAATAGGGAAAATGGATAAGTGGATTAATCATTTTGACAGAATTAAAGAGATGAATTTTGATTGGATTTATATTAATCCAGTAAATGCATCAGGATTTTCTGGTTCTGATTATGCAATAAAAGATTATTATCTTTATAATCCAATGTTTATAAAAGGATGGCCTTTAAGTCCAGAAGATTATCAAGAAGAAAATTTAGAAAAAGATAGAAAAAAAGGGAATGAATTATTAAAAAAAGTTTGCAGTGAAGCACAAAAAAGAGGTATAAAAGTAATGTATGATATTGTTATAAATCATACAGCAATAGATTCACCACTTGTAAAATTAAAACCAGAATGGTATGAAAGAGATGAAAATGGAAAAGTAAAAAATGCAGGTGCTGATGATAACGGTACTTGGGTAGTATGGGGAGATTTAGCTCAAATAGATAATGTAAATTCTCCAGATAAAGAAAATTTATGGAAATATTGGCTGGATATGTTACTTCATTATTGTGACCTTGGAATAAGAGGATTTAGATGTGATGCAGCATATCATGTACCAGCAGAATTATGGAGTTATTTAATATCTAATGTAAAAGAAAAATACAGTGATGTAATATTTGTAGCTGAAACTCTTGGATGTACACCAACACAGCTTATGAATGTATCAAAAGCTGGATTTGATATTGTAATGAACAGTATTAAATGGTGGAATTACAAAGATGAATGGTTTTTAAAAGATTATAAAGATTGGGCAGGGAAATATTTATCTATGGCTTTCCCTGAAAATCATGATACAGAAAGATATTATAATGAAGTAAATGGAAATAAAGATTTAGCCGTTAATAAATATGCTATACAAGCTTATTTTTGTTCAAGTATAGCAACAACTATTGGATTTGAATTTGGATTTAAAAGAAAAATTGATGTAGTTCAAACTAATCCTGAATGGTGGGAAACTGCTAATTATGATATTTCTAAAGAGATAAGTGAAATAAATAAAATAAAATCGCAATATCAAATATTACAAGAAGATAACATGATAATACCTTATGATTTTCATAATGGAGAGTTATTTGGATTTGCTAAAGAAGCTTTAGATAAATCTGAAAAAATATTTGTAGTGGCAAATTTAAGTGGATATAATTGGCATAATATAAACATACCTAATTTTTATGAGATAATGAATGGAGATAATATAAAAGATATATCTCATGGACATAAGATGGATATTATTTATAATAACTTAGATTATAATTTAAAGCCTGGAGAAGTGAAACTTTTTTATATAAAATATTAAGTTTGTTTAGATATATAAATTAACGAAAAAGTCTTTTTTAAAGGCTTTTTCGTTGTAAAAAAGAGGAGGCTAAGATGAAAAAAATTTTAATTGTGGATGATGAGGTAGATGTAGTAGAAGTAGTAGAAATGCTTTTAGAAACAGAAGGATATGAAGTAATAAAAGCATATAATGGGAAAGAAGCACTTGAAATGGTAGAAAAAATTACTCCAGATTTAATTATACTAGATATAATGATGCCAGAAATAGATGGAGTAGAAGTATGTAAAAGAATGAGAAGTATGGAAAAATTAAAAGAGATACCAATAGTTATGTTTTCAGCAAAATTATCAGCAATTGATAAAAAAGAATCATTTGATGCTGGAGCAGATGGATTTATTACAAAGCCTTTTAATGCAAGAGGATTTATTTCAGGAATTAAAACTTATTTAGAATTGGGGAGAATGTAGAAAATGATATATTTATTAATATTTTGTGTACTAGCTTATTTAACAATAAAAACAGGGCAAAAATTAAGTGTTTATGGAGATGCAATAGGGGATATAAAAGAATTAGATAAATCATGGATAGGAGTAGTAATGCTTGCATCAATTACTTCCTTACCAGAAATGATTACAAGTATTTTTGCAACGTTATTAGGTCATCCAGATATGGCAGTATCAAATATATTTGGTAGTAATATATTTAACGTATTTATTATTTGTATTTTAGATGTATTTATTATAAGGGATATATGTTTTACAAATAAGATTGACAGAGGACATCTCTTACCTGGATTTTTTTCTATTTTAATATCTATTTTTTTCATTTTTGGATACATTTTCAAATCATTTAATATTTTTCATATAAGTATTGTATCAATTATTATGTTTATTATATATTTAGTGTCTATGAGACTTATATATAATTATCAAAGTGAATATGAATTTGAGATGGAGAATAAAATTGATATAGAAATAGAAGAGAAACCAAATTTAACTTATAATCAGGCTAAAAAAGGATTTATTATTAATGCAATATTAATTGTATTATTTGGAATAGGGCTTAGTTATACAGCTGATAGAATATCAATTACACCAATATTTGGAATAACTTTAGGAGCAAGTTTTGTAGGGACTATATTACTTGCAGTAGCAACATCACTTCCAGAACTTACTGTATCTATACAAGCAGTAAAATTAGGTGCTTATGATATGTCAATAGGAAATATATTAGGAAGTAATCTGTTCAATTTATCATTACTTATATTTATTGATATATTTTATTTTAAAGGAACAATGTATGATAAATTAACAGAATATCATCTTATATCAATGGCAGCATCTGTTATTATGGTATTAATTATAGTTTTAGGAACATTTTTTAGTAAAAAGAAAAAGCCATATGATGGCTATTTAGTAGGAATTATATATATAATATCTATGTATATACTATATATTTATAGATAATTTGGAAGGAGAAGAATGGTACAACCAAATGAATTAATAACTTATAAATTAAAAGAGCTAAAAGATTTAGCTAAAGAGATGGGGATATCCAAAATATCAACTTATAATAAAGAGGAACTTATCTATCAAATAATAATAGAGGATAATTTAAATAATGGTGAAATTATAGGTTATGGAAAATTAGAAATTTTACCAGATGGATATGGATTTTTAAGAGAATCTAGTTTAGAAAAAGATATATACATATCAGCATCTCAAATAAAAAAATTTAATTTAAGAACAGGTGATATGGTATTAGGTGAAATAAGAACACCAACTCCAGATGAAAAAAATTATGCTATGAAAAAGCTTATTTTAATAAATGGAAATACTTTAGAAGCAGCAAAATCTAGAGTACAGTTTGATGATTTAATACCATATTATCCTACAGAAAGAGCAAAGCTTGAAACAGATGAAAAAGATAATATAGTAGGTAGATTTATAGATCTTATTGCACCAATAGGACTTGGGCAAAGAGGACTTATAGTAGCTCCTCCAAAAGCTGGGAAAACCATGCTTATTAGTCAAATAGCAAATAGCATAATAAAAAATAGAAAAGATATAGAGGTATGGATACTTCTTATAGATGAAAGGCCAGAAGAAGTAACAGATATAAAAGAAAATGTTACAAATGCAGAAGTATTTGCGTCTACTTTTGATGAGAATCCAGAAAATCATATAAAAGTAACAGAAAAAATACTTGAAGAAGCTAGAAGAAAAGTAGAAAATGGTAAAGATGTATTTATTTTAATGGATAGTATTACAAGACTTGCAAGAGCTTATAATATTGTAATGCCTTCAAGTGGGAAATTAATATCAGGTGGAATTGACCCAATAGCACTTTATCATCCTAAAAAATTCTTTGGTTCTGCAAGAAATATAAAAAATGGTGGAAGTTTGACAATAATAGCTACAGCATTAATAGATACAGGTAGTAGAATGGATGAAGTTATTTACGAAGAGTTTAAAGGAACAGGTAATATGGATATTCATCTTGATAGAAATTTAGCAGAACTTAGAATATATCCAGCTATTGATATAAAAAAATCAGGAACAAGAAAAGAAGAGTTATTATTTACTGATGAAGAATTAAAATTAATTTGGGGAATTAGAAGATATTTAGGTAAATATGATAATGCAGAAGCAGCTAAGAGACTTATAGATACAATAAAAAATACTAATTCAAATAAAGAGCTTTTAGAGATGTATAAAAGTGGTGAATAACCATTGTAAAAAAATTTATAATATGGTAAAATAATAATAATATTATTATTATTTAAGGAGGAAGAGCATGAAAAAGCAATATCTAAAAGGGCTCTTATTGGTTATTATATTGGGAATAGTGGGAGTAACATTTTTTAAAAATGCTAAATCTGATGAAGTATTACCAACAGATAAATTTGTTAGTTATAAAGAGGCAATAAAAGAAGTTGAAGGTACAGATAAAATAGAAGAGGGATTAAAAATTGAAGATGGTGGAGTAGAAATACTAGATGATAATACAATATCATTTGAAAAAGAGTATGTTGTAGTAGATAAAGAACCATTAGATGAAGAAAAAGATGTAAAAGTAACATATTATACAGTACAAAAAGGAGATTCGCTTTATAAAATATCTAGTAAACTTGGAATAGATATGAATTATTTAATAGCAAATAATCCTACTGTAAAAAATGGTATTATTAGAATAGGGCAAAAATTAAAAATAGTAAATGATAATAATATAGAATATGTAGTGCAATCAGGAGATTCATTATTTAAAATAGCACAAAAATATAATGTAAAAATGGATGATATTATTACTAAAAATAATTTAGATACAACAAATCTTATAGTTGGAGATAAATTAATAATTGAAAATCCAGATTTAAGTTTTATTAATAAAACAATAAATCAAGGACCAAGTTTTAAATGGCCAATTAGATATTTAGGGGTAACAAGTCCATATGGTAAAAGATTTCATCCAGTATTAAAGAGAAATATTTTTCATGCGGGAGTAGACCTTCGTGCAAAAACAGGTACAAATCTTTATGCACCAGAAGATGGAGTAGTTAAAACAGCAGGATGGCTTGGTGGATATGGTAAAATAATAATTTTAAAGCATAGTAATGGATATGAAACAAGAATGGCACATTTAAATAACATATATGTTAAAGTAGGACAAAAAGTTACAAAAGGTCAATTAATAGGAAAAACAGGTCAAACAGGAAGAGTTACAGGTCCACATTTACATTTTGAAATAAGAAAAAATGGAAAAACATTAGATCCGATGGATTTTAGAAAATAGTATTTTAACCTATAAGTATATGAAAATATATTTATAGGTTTTTTTATTTATTTTTTTGTTAAAAAATTATATAATAAATATATAACTACAATTTTTTAATAAAGAAAGGTAAAATTATGAAAAAAATATTAGTTTACTTAATATCAGTAATATTATTTAGTAGTTGTAATAGTATATTTGATGTATTTAGTACAAGTAGTAGTAATACAACATTAAAAAAAGATATTACATTAACAATTAAGAATAATACAAATAATAATTATAATGCATATGCAGTATTTACAAATGAAGAATATTATTCGTATGCAGGACAAATAAAAATAACAAGTAATACAATAAGTAGTAGTTTGAGTAATTATACAAGTAGTTATAGTGCAAATATAGTAAGTAATAATGAAATAATAAAACATCCTACATTTTATGATAATGGAGAATTAAAAACAGAAAAAACAGTAGATAATAATATATCAGCTAGTATAATGGCTAATACAGCAAGTTATAGTGAAGGGGATACGAAAGAGTTTAATGCATTATACGCAGGAACAGGTGATTATTATACTGATAAAGATGATACTAATTTAAATAAGAAACAGGCTACTTTAAGAAAACAAGTAAGTAATGTTAGTGTGACACTTGAAAATGGAGGCACAAGTAAAAGAACATTAAATATATGGGTAGCTGATGATGTATGGGGAACAGTAACTCAAGAAATGATAGATACATTGGCTGATAAGTTTTTACAAACTGGAGAAAATAACGATATATATGATTATGTAACTAGTATTTATGGTGATGAATGGTTTGAAGGAGATGATAAATTTAGTAATACAATTTACGGGAATAAAGAAATTGATATATTGATATATAATATTAATGAATTTAATACTAGTGACGCTAAAGTTTTAGGTTTTTTTGATAGTAGACATAATTATACTGATTATGAATATTCAAATCAAGAAATTATGTTTTTTATAGATAGTGGTTATTTCTCATTAAAAGAAGGTGGAAATTGGGATATAACTTATGCAGATAACTCTGGAAAAGGACCAGCAACTATTTTATCAACATTAGCACATGAATTTACTCATATGATAATGTTTTATCAAAAATATTATAAACAAGGAATAAGTATAGATACATGGATAAATGAGATGTGCGCTATGATAACGGAAGATATAGTAGCGGATAAATTAGGAATAAGTAATCCAATAAATATAAGACAAGGTGAATTTTCTATGTATGGGAGTAGTTATCCAGTAAATGAATGGACAACTACAACAATTCATTATTCTAATAAATATTTTTTTTGGTGCATTTTTACTTAGAAATTTTGGAATAGGTGTATTTCATGATATAGTAAATAATGAATATAATGGAGTAACAGCAATAGAGAAATCTTTAGAATCAAATGGATATAATGTAAAATTTGAAGATTTACTAAGATATTGGGGAGAGGCAGTAATAACTTCAGATAATTATAGTTATAGTGACATACCATATAATTATAGTGATAAAAATATAACTTATGGAGGGAATACATATACTGTATATGATATAAATGTAATTAATAATGAAAATTATTCAAATTTAACTTTTTATAGACTTAATGATAGGAGTGCACCAGACCTTGATTTAGGAGCAAATATTTATTATAAACTTACACCCTATAGTGTAGATAATAATAATATTTATACAATTACAATCCCTTATGGTGTAGGAATGAATATTATTATAAAAGATAGTTTAGGGAATGTTAAAGAAAATAAATATTTTACAGCAGATGAAATAAAAAATAGTAGTAATTTTACAGTAGAAATTTTACAATAAATAATAATAGAGGTGAAAAATGAAAAAAACTAGAGAAATAAAAGTAGGAAATATAAAAATTGGTGGTAATAGTAATATAGTAATACAATCTATGACAAATACAAACACAGCTAATATAAAAGAGACAATTAAACAAATAAAAGAATTAGAAGAAGCTGGATGTGAATTAGTAAGAGTAACAGTTAATACAGAGGAAGCAGCTTATGCAATAAAAGAGATAAAGAAAGAGATAAATATACCGTTAGTTGCAGATATACATTTTGATTATAGACTTGCACTACTTGCAATAGAAAATGGAATAGATAAACTTAGAATAAATCCAGGTAACATTGGTGGAGATGGAAATATAGCTAGAGTAGTAGAAGCAGCAAAAGAAAAAAATATACCAATAAGAATAGGAGTAAATGGAGGGTCACTAGAAAAACATATATTAGAAAAATATGGTAAACCAACTCCAGAAGCTCTTGTAGAAAGTGCTATGTATCATATAAATTTATTAGAAAAATTTGGATTTTATGATATAGTAGTATCACTAAAATCTAGTGATGTAAAAACTATGGTAAGTGCATATAGATTGATTAGCAATCAAATAGATTATCCACTTCATTTAGGAGTAACAGAAGCAGGGACACTATTTCAAGGAACTATAAAATCAGCAATTGGAATAGGTAGTTTACTATTAGATAATATAGGTGATACAATAAGAGTATCACTTACAGCTAATCCAGTAGAGGAAATAAAAGTAGCAAAAGAGATGTTAAAAATTTTAGGTTATAGAAATGATGGAGTAGAAATAGTATCATGTCCAACTTGTGGAAGAACTGAAATTGATTTAATAGGATTAGCTGAAAAAGTAGAAGAGGAGTTTAGAAAATATAAAGAAAACATAAAAATTGCTGTAATGGGATGTGTAGTAAATGGACCAGGAGAAGCAAAAGAAGCTGATTATGGAGTAGCTGGTGGAAAAGGAGTAGGAGTAATATTTAAAAAAGGGAAAATAGTAAAAAAAGTAGATGAAAAAGACATTTTAGAAGAACTTCGTAAAATTATTGAGGAGGATTTAAAATAAAAAAGATAATTTTAATTATATCGATATTATTTATATCATGTAGTAATATTGATTTATTAGTTAGAGGATATTATGAAGTATCATTTGAATTTGATAATAATATTGAAAAAGTTTATATAGATAATATAGAAATACTAGAAAATAAAAAATATTATTTAAACAAAACATACCATACAGTAGAAATTTTTATAAAAAATAAAAAAATAGAAAATAAATTTTTAGTAGATAAACAAGGAGTGTATTTTATTTCAGAAAATAAAGTATATTATATAAATAATAAATATAAAATAATAAAGTAGGGATAGAAATGAAGGGAATAAAGATATTAGTATTGAGTGTATTAATTTTGTTTATATCATGTAGTAATATTGGTATAAATAGAGATAAAAAAGTAAAAAAAGATAAAGTAGAGGTAGTATTTAATTGGGATGAAAATATATATAAAGTAAAACTTAATAATAAAAATATTATAAGAAATCAAAAATATTTTTTAAAACCAAATCAATATACTCTTAGTTGGATACAAACTAAAGTAAATACAGAATTAATAATAAGTAATAAAAGTGAAAATAGTGGAGTTAGCTTTGGGATAAGCTATAATATAAATTCAAAACAGATAGATTTACTAGAAGATAGTTATGTAGATATAGTTTCTTCTGCAAAAGAAGATGCTAGTGTAAAAATTTATAGTAAAAATATAATTGATAAAGATAAAGAGTTTGATATATTAGAGTATAAAACAAAAGATATAGAAATTATTAATAAAAATTAGGCGGTGATATTATGGCATTAAAAAAAGAATTGGGATTTTTAGATTTGTTTAGCATTGCATCAGGAGCTATGATTAGTTCAGGGATATTTATACTACCAGCACTAGCATTTTCAAAAGCTGGACCTTCTATGATAATATCATATTTTTTAGGAGGGTTAATAGCATTTATAGGAACCTTAGGAGTAATTGAGCTAACTACTGCTATGCCAAAAGCTGGTGGAGACTATTTTTTTATAAATAGAACTCTAGGACCTTTAGTAGGAACTGTATCGGGAGTCCTTAGTTGGTTTGCAATATCCTTAAAAACAGCATTTGCAATATATGGAATAGCTGGAATAACAGCTAAATTCTTATATGGAGAGGCTATGACCAGTAGTGACATTTTAGTAATTTCACTTTTTGTAACGATATTTTTCGTTATATTAAATATTATAGGAGTAGATTTTGCAAGTAAATTTGAAGTAATATTAGTTTTAGCGTTAATTTTAATAATAGGAGTATTTATTTTAATAGGAATATTTAAAGTAGATATAGGGAATTTAACTCCATTAATTCAAAAATATAAAATAAATAGTGAAAATATATATGTATTTGAAAAATCAATGTCTATATTTTCAAAAGAAGGAATAGCAACGATATTTTCAGTAACTGCATTTGTCTTTGTGTCTTTTGGAGGTTTATTAACTACAGCAACTATTTCAGAGGAAGTAAAAAATCCAACTAAAAATGTTCCACTTGCATTGATGAATTCGATTATTGTTATAACATTATTATATACATTACTTTTATTTGTTTCAACAGGAGTAGGAGAGTCAAATAAATTTGTAAACTCAATTACCCCAATAGCTGATATAGGAAGGATTATAGCTGGTGATTTTGGATTTTATATTATAATAGTAGCTTCAATGCTAGCGTTTGTTACTACAGGAAATGCAGGAATAATGGCAGCTTCAAGGTATCCACTAGCACTTAGTAGAGATAAACTTTTTCCAGAATTTATAAGTAAAGTACATAAAAAATTTAAAACACCAGTGTATTCAATAATTATTACAGGTATTTTTATTATGGGTTCACTATTATTATCACTTGAAGCACTTGCAAAAACAGCATCAGCAGTAATATTATTAACATACATTCTTACAAATATTGCAGTAATAATAATACGTGAAAGTGATATAGCAAATTATCAACCTAGTTTCAAGACACCATTTTATCCTATACCACAAATATTTACAATAATTGTATTTTCATTATTTATTGGAGAATTAGGTTATAAAGCAGTAGAGACAAGTTTTGCTTTTGTTATATTTAGTATAATGCTATATTTTCTTTATGGTAAAAAACATGCTAAAAAACAATATGCTTTTTTACATTTATTAGTAAAAATAACAGAAAATCTAAATTTAACTCATGACCTTGAAAGTGAACTAAGAGATATTATTCATGAAAGAGATGATGTTGAATTAGATGAATTTGATAGATTAGTAAAAGAAGCAGTTATAATGGATTTAAAAGGTCCGTTGACACTTGATGAATTATTTGAAATAGAAACAGAGAGCTTGAAAAATATCTTAGGTATACCTAAAAATATATTATTAAAACTTTTTTATGAAAGAGAAAAAGAAGCTAGTACAGCAATAACTGATTTTACAGCTATACCCCATATTGTATTAAATACAGAAAAAGAGATATTTCATTTAACAATAATTAGATGTAAAGAGGGAATAGTATATAATGAAGAAAAAGATAGTATAAAATCAGTATTTTTATTTATTAGTAGTAAAAAAATGAGAAAAACACACTTGCAAACTTTAGCATCAATTGCATCATTAGTTAGAGATAAAAATTTTAAAGAAAAATGGATGGAAGCTAAAAATGCTGATTATATAAGGGATATGGTATTGCTAAGTAAAAGAAAAAGAAATAATTAAATTGTAAAATAATAAAAATTATGATAAACTTATATAGAAAATGTGAAGGAAAAGAGGTGTTTGAAATAGTGAAAATATATAATCTATTCCCTCTTATGGCAGGAAAAATAAGTGATTGGATAGATAAACTAGATGAAATAAAAGATATGAATTTTGATGCTATATATTTAAATCCAATATATCAAACAGGATATTCTAGAAATATCTATGCTCCTAAAAATTTTTATGAGATAGATGAAAAATATTTAGATCCGTTTTCTGAAAAATCGCCTGCTGAGCAATTTAAAGAGTTTATAAATGAAGCACATAAAAGAGATATGAAAGTTATACTAGAGCTTATAGTTACTCATACTGCAATTGATTCTGATTTATTACTTACTCATCCAGAGTGGTATAAATATAATGAGTATGGAGAAATAAAAAAGTATAGTATAAATAATTATGATACATTAGTTGAATGGGGAGATTTATTGGAAATCAATAATTATCATGGAGATGAAACAATAAGAACATATCTTTGGAAATATTGGATAGATTTAGCTCTTCATTATGAAAATTTAGGTATAGATGGGATTAAAATTCATTCAGCATTTAATGTGCCAATGGATTTAGTAAAAGAAATAGTAGAAAATTTAAAAAGTAAAAATAGTGAGTTTATAATAATAGGAGATAATCTAGGAGCTAGTTTTAATGATATGTTAGAGTTAGCTCAAGCTGGAGTAGACTATCTATTTAGTAGTTTTAAATGGTGGAACTTTAGAGCAACATGGTTTTTAGAACAACATTATAAATTAAAAGAAATGGTAAAAATGATTTCTTTTCCAGAAAACTATGATACAGAAAGAGTTGCTATGAGATATAATGAAAATATAGAAGCTTCTAAAGCATTTTATATATTAGCAGCTTTAATTAATAGTTCTATTATGATTCCAATTGGATTTGAACATGGAAATAAAGTAAAACTTAATGAGCTTAGAGGATTAGAACCAGAGCTTAATATTGGAAATTTAGATTTAAAAGAGTATATTTTACATGTAAATAGATTAAAAGATGAGATAAACTTATTTTCGGAAGAAAATGATATATATTATTTAAGCCAAGAAAATCCAAATATTTTTGCATTTAAAAGAATAAGCAGAGATAAAAAAGAAAGAGCTTTAATTATTGCAAATCTTAATTTTATTTCAAGTCAATATTTAAAAATGGAAGATATATATTACATTTTAGAAAGTGATAAAGTTATGGATCTTTCTCTTGAAAACAAAGAGGAAATAGAAAATAAATTTTATGAAAAAACTCTTAATCCGGGGGAAGTAAGAGTTTTATATACAAAAGATTAAAAATATAGAAGAGGTGAAGTATGTTAGAAAATTTGAAAAAAGTCGATATGGGAGTTTATGAAGTAGTAGTCAAAGAGGAAGAGAGACAAGAATCAGGTATTGAGCTTATAGCATCTGAAAACTTTGTCTCAAAAGCTGTAATGGAAGCGGCGGGAAGTGTATTGACAAATAAATACGCTGAAGGATATCCAGGAAAAAGATATTATGGAGGATGTCACTTTGTTGATGAAGTAGAAACTTTAGCTATAGAAAGAGCTAAAAAACTATTTAATGTAAATTATGTAAATGTACAACCACATTCAGGTTCGCAAGCTAATATGGCAGTATATATGGCTCTTATTAATGTAGGAGATACTGTTATGGGAATGGGACTTGACCATGGAGGACATTTAACACATGGTTTAAATGTAAACTTTTCTGGGAAATTATATAACATAGTAAGTTATGGTGTAGATAAAGAAACTGAAATGTTAAATTATGATAATATTAGAGAACTAGCTTTAGAGCATAAACCAAAAATGATAATAGCAGGAGCTAGTGCATATTCTAGAGAGATAGATTTTAAAAAATTTAGAGAGATAGCTGATGAAGTAGGAGCTTATTTATTTGTAGATATGGCACATATAGCAGGATTAGTAGCAGCAGGAGAGCACATGAGTCCAGTACCTTATGCACATGTAGTAACTACAACAACTCATAAAACTCTAAGAGGTCCTAGAGGTGGAATGATAATGACTAATGATGAGGAAATTGCTACTAAAATAAATAAAGTAATTTTCCCTGGAATCCAAGGTGGACCTTTAATGCATATAATTGCTGCAAAAGCAGTATCATTTTATGAAGCATTACAAGATGATTTTAAGGAATATCAAAAACAAGTAGTAAAAAATGCAAAAGCTTTAGCAAAAGCTTTAGAAGAAAGAGGATTTAGAATAGTAAGTGGAGGTACTGATAATCATTTAATGCTTGTAGACCTTACATCTAAAAATATTACTGGAAAAGATGCTGAAAAAGCACTTGTAAAAGCTGAAATAACTGCAAATAAAAATGGAATACCATTTGATACTAAAAGTCCATTTGTAACAAGTGGAATAAGATTAGGAACGCCAGCAGTTACTACTAGAGGAATGAAAGAAGCTGAAATGATAAAAATAGCTGATTTAATAACAAAAGTATTAGAAAACATTGATAATGATGAAGTTATATCACAAGTAAAAGAGGAAGTACATAAATTATCAAAAGAATTTCCTTTATATAAATAATTAAAATATTATATAATTAACTTGAACGAGTCCTTAATTAGAGGACTCGTTTTTAAGTTATTTAGCAAAAATGTAAACTTATAGTTTACAAAATGTGTAAAAATTAATTTATACTTTTTGATTTAAAAAGTAAAAAAAGCTTGAAATAAAAATTAAATACTAGTATAATAATTACATATAAAAAAATATTACTAATTAGTAATAATTTCGGAGGATAAATGAAGATTGGATTTATAGGCTCTGGTAAAGTTGGAGTATCATTAGCTAGATATTTTAAAAAGAAAGAGATTAATATAATAGGTTTTTATGAAGTTGATAAAGAAAAAATAAAAAAATATAATAACGAGTTTGAGTTTTTTATTGATTTAAAAGAGTTTGTAAATAAAATAGATATTATTTTTATTACAGTAAATGATGATAATATAAAATATATAAAAAAAGAGTTAGAAAATTTAAAAATAAAAAATAAAATCTTGATACATATGAGTGGCTCATTGTCAAGTAATGAAATAAAAATAGAGAATAATTTTGCATATTCTATACACCCTATGTTTGCATTTTCAGATGATAATACTAAAAATATAGAAAAAGCAACTTTTTCTATTGAAGGAGATGCAGAAAAACTAGATTTTTTAATAGATTTTTTTAATAATTTAGGTAATAAAATAATAAAAATAGATTTAAATAAAAAAGATATGTATCATTTATCAAATGTAATAGTATCAAACTTAGTTTTATCATTGATAGATATTGGAATAAATTATTTAAGTAAATGTGGAATAGAAAAAAAAGAAGCTAAAAAAGCTATATTTCCACTTATAGATAATAATATAAATAATATAAAAACAAAAGATATAGAAAAAGCTGTAACTGGACCTATTGAAAGAGCAGATACTGTAACAATAAAAAAACATTTAAATGTAATAAAAGATATAGATAAAGATTTATATATAAGATTGTCTGAAAATCTAATAAAATTATCTAAATTAAAAAATACAAATAAAGATTATGAGAGTTTAGTGGAAATATTAAGGAGTGATAAATAATGAAAAAAACAGTACCTCAATTTATAGAAGCAAAAGAAAATAAAGAGAAATTAACTATGGTAACAGCTTATGATTATTCAATAGCAAAATTAGTAGATAATAGTAATATAGACTCTATCCTTGTAGGAGATTCACTTGGAATGGTGATGTTAGGATATGAAAATACTTTGCAAGTAACTATGGAAGATATGATACATCATGCAAGAGCAGTAGTAAAAGGGGCTAAAAATACAATGGTAATAGTAGATATGCCATTTATGTCATATCATGTAAGTATAGAAAAAGCAGTAGAAAATGCAGGAAGACTTATAAAAGAAACTAATGCAACAGCAGTAAAATTAGAAGGTGGAATTGAAATGGCTGATACAATAAAAGCTATTGTAAGAGCTCAGATTCCAGTAGTAGGTCATATTGGGCTTACACCTCAATCTGTAAATATATTTGGAGGATTTAAAGTACAAGGGAAAAGTGTTGATGCAGCTAAAAAGCTTATAGAAGATGCAAAAGCAATAGAAGCAGCAGGAGCTTATGCAATAGTACTTGAATGTGTACCAGAAAAATTAGCTAAAATTATATCAGAAGAATTGACGATTCCAACTATAGGAATAGGTGCTGGAAATGTATGTGATGGACAAGTATTAGTATATCAGGATATGTTAAATATGTTTTCAGAATTTAAACCAAAATTTGTAAAAACTTATGCAGATATTGGAAATGAAATTATAGGAGCATTTAATAAGTATGCAGAAGAGGTAAAAACAGAAGTTTTTCCAGCAAAAGAGCATACTTTTGCAATATCTGATGATGTAATAGAAAAATTATATTAGGTGATGAAAATGATAAAAATAATAGAAAAAATAGATGAACTTAGAAAAACATTAAAAGAATATAGAAAAAATAATAAAACAATAGGTTTTGTGCCTACAATGGGATATTTACATGAAGGGCATGCATCTCTTATAAAGAGAAGTTCTAATGAAAATGATATTACAGTAGTAAGTATATTTGTTAATCCAATTCAATTTGGTCCAAATGAAGATTTAGATAAATATCCGAGAGATTTAGAAAGAGATAAAAAAGTAGCAGTGGAAAATGGTGCAAATATAATATTCCATCCAAAAGTAAGTGAAATGTACCCAGAAAAATTATACACTTTTGTAAATGTAGAAAATTTAGATAAAGAGCTTTGTGGAGCTAAAAGAGAGGGACATTTTCAAGGTGTAGCTACAGTAGTCACAAAATTATTTAATATAGTTAATCCAGATAGAGCATATTTCGGAAAAAAAGATGCACAACAATTAGCTATAATAAAAAAGATGGTAAAAGATTTAAATTTTGATATAGAAATAATAGGGTGTGAAATAGTAAGAGAAGAAGATGGACTTGCTAAAAGTTCAAGAAATAGTTATTTAAATCAAGAAGAAAGAGAAGCAGCTACTATTTTGAAAAAAACTCTTGATAAAATAAGAGAAATGATAGATAATAAAGAAACTAATGTAAAAAAAATTATAGATATGGCAGTAGAAAATATAGAAAAAGAACCATTGGCTAAAATTGATTATGTAGAAATAGTTGATTTATATACATTGGAAAAAGTAGAAGAGATAAAAAATGATATACTAGTAGCAATGGCAGTATATATAGGTAAAACAAGACTTATTGATAATTTTGACTATAAATTTAATTAAATTTAAAGAATAATTTTTTATAATAAATGGAGGAATAACAATGTTGTTAAATATGTTAAAAGCAAAAATTCATAGAGCTACTGTTACTCAAGCGGAACTTGATTATGTAGGGAGTATAACAATAGATATAGAATTACTTGAGCAAGCGGGAATAAATGAATATGAAAAAGTACATATAGTAGATATAAATAATGGAGCTAGATTTGAAACATATACAATAGCAGGAGAAAGAGGAAGTGGAGTAATATGTTTAAATGGAGCTGCAGCAAGAATGGTACAAAAAAATGATAAAATAATAATAATGGCTTATTGTCAACTAGATGCAAATGAAGTAAAAACTCATAAACCAAAAGTTTTATTTGTAGATGATGATAATAAAATTACTAAAATATCAAATTATGAAAAACATGGTAAATTAGTTGATTAATAATTTCAAGAAAGGGGTTAATATGAAAAAAATATTATTACTATTAATAGTAATAAGTAATGTAGTTTTTGCTGGGACAATAAAGGTAACAGGGATAGGGAAGATAAATACAAAACCAGATATAGCTAGGATAAATTTTGCAGTAATGACTGAAAATATAGATGTATCAAAAGCAATAGAAGAAAATGATACTAAAGTATCAAATATAATATCAGAACTTTTAAAATTTGGAATAGAGGAAAAAAATATTAATACTTTAAATTATAGTTTATATTATGATAAAGAGGATTATAATGATAAAAATTCTAAAAAAGTGTATAAAATAAATAATTCTTTAGAAATTCAGATAGAAAACATAGAGAGTCTTGGAAATATAATAGATTCATTAGTAAAAAATGGTGTAAATAATATTTGGAATGTAAGTTTTGATGTAAAAAATAGAGAAAAATTAGAAGAAAAAGCAAAAATATTAGCATTAGAAGATGCAAAGGGAAAAGCAAAAAAATTATTGGAATCACAAGATTTAAAATTAGGGAAAATCCAAAATATAATAGAAAATAGCAGTAGTGTGTCACCAATGTATAGTTATGAAATGAGTAGAAAAAGCATAGCAGCAAATAATTATACAATAATTTCATCAATAGTTGTGGAATATAAAATAGAATATTAATAAAAAAATAGATTAATTGAACGAGTTCTTGAGTTTAAAGAGCTCGTTTTAAATTTATCATAGAGTTTTTAAATTATTTTTTGAAATATTATAAATAATGTATTATAATTAATATAGAATGTGAAAAAAGGAGAAAATATGTATTATTTAAATGAAAAAATGTACAATGAATCTCCAGTAGGAGAAGATTTTTTTTATGGTTTATCACTATTTGAAACTATTATGGGGTATAAAAAGAGATTAATTTTTTTAGATGAACATTTAAAAAGATTAGAAAATTCAATGAAATTTTTAGGGATTGATAAAAAAATAGAAAAAGATTATTTATATAGTTTTATAAATAATGAAAGAAATTTAAATGATGAATTCATGTTGAAAATTCAAGTAAGTAGTGAAAAAATATTTGTAAAAATCGAAAATTTTTCACATAGATATTTTGAAAATGGAATAAAACTTGTAAATATAGAAAAATATTATCAAAATGAAATAGGATTTTTAAAAAGTGGAAACTATTTATTAAATATTTTAGCTAGAAAAGAAGTATTAGAAAAGAATGGTTTTGAAGGAGTCTTTAAAAATAGAAATAATATTATAACAGAAGGAACTATTTCAAATATATTTTTTATAAAAGATAATATAGTATTTACTCCAAGTTTGGATTTAAATATTTTAGATGGAATTATAAGAAAAAAAATAATAGAAATATTACAAAAAAATAGTATAAAGGTACAAGAGGGACATTATACAACTAAAAATTTACTAGAAGCAGATTCTATATTTGTATCAAATTCATTAATGAAATTAGGATGTTTATGGGTATCTGAGTATGAAAATACAAAATATAAAAAAAGCGAAATCATTCACTTAGTGGAAAAAGAATATTTTAAATTAGTAAAAAGTATGATATAATACCTAAGGTGATGAATTTGGAATTTAATAATAGATTAAAAAGATTTTTTTTATTTATAGTTTTTATTTTTATTATTCTGATAGGAAGATTATTTAGTTTACAAGTTATTCAAAGTAAAAAATATAAAGAGATTGTAAAATCACAAATAATCAAAAATTATAATTTAGAAGGTAAAAGAGGGAAAATTTTATCAAAAAATGGTGATGAATTAGCTTATGATATCACTTATTTTTATATAATTTTAAATCCATATAATATTGTAAAAGATAATATAGAAGAAGAATATAGTGAAATTTTGTCAAAATATATTAATGAAAAAAAATCTTCTTTTGAAAAAACATTAAAAACAAAATATAAAGAAGGTAGAAAATATTTAAAAATAATTAATATGTTAGATGAAAAAAGAAAAGAAGAATTGATAAAAGAATTAAAAAAAGATAATTTATATAAATATAGTTATATAACTTTTGAAGCATCTAATGTTAGAAAATACGCTAATGAAAAATTATTTAGACATATAATAGGATTTTTGGGATATAATGAAGAAAATATAAAAGTAGGTAAATTTGGAGTAGAAAAAGAATATGAGGAAGAATTAAAAGGTAAAAAAGAGAAAATTATTAGTTATGTAGAAAAAACAAGAAAAAGAGAATTACCTATGTTTTCATCATTTAAAAATAATAATAATGACTTAAATCCAGATGGTAATAATGTAGTTTTAACAATAGATTATTTTATGCAATATATTTTATACGAAGAATTAATAAGTATGTATAATGATTATAAACCAAATTGGGCTTCAGGAATAATAATGAATCCTAATAATGGAGAGATACTTTCATTAGTATCACTTCCAGTTAATAAAATAGCATATACAAAAGATACAGTGATACAAAATATTTATGAACCTGGTTCAGTAATGAAACCAATAATTGTATCTGCAGCACTAGAAGAAAAATTAGTTTCAACAAAAGATACTTTTGATAACTCAGAAGGGAAAATTGTAAAATATGATGCAGTAATCAGAGATAGTAGTCATTCTTCTAGAGGAATATTGAAATTAGAAGATGTATTAATAAAATCAAGTAATGTAGGAATGGTAAAAATAGCTGAAAAAATAGAAGCAAAAACTTTTGAAGAGTATCTTAAAAAGTTTGGATTTTATGAAAAAACAAATATTAATTTACCAAATGAAATTTATATAAATCAAAAGCCTTATGAAAAATGGGATGGATTAAAAAAATATACAATGTCATTTGGACAAGGAATAGCAGTAACTCCAATACAGATGATAAATGCTTTTAGTGCTGTTATAAATGGAGGAACTCTTTATAAGCCTAGAGTAATAAAACAAATAATTACACCAGAAGGTGAGATAGTTAAAGAATATAAAACTGAAGTTTTAAGAGATAATATTATATCAAAAGGAACATCAGAAACAATAAAAAAAATATTATATAAAGTAGTAGAAGAGGGAACTGGGAAAAAAGCAAAAATTAATGGATACAGTATAGGAGGGAAAACAGGGACTTCACAAAAAAGTGAAAATGGAAAATATTCTGATGATAAATATATAGTATCATTTATGGGGTTTTATCCT
The DNA here is from genome assembly GCA_020063625.1 of Fusobacteriales bacterium. Taxonomy (GTDB): domain Bacteria; phylum Fusobacteriota; class Fusobacteriia; order Fusobacteriales; family Fusobacteriaceae; genus Hypnocyclicus. The sequence continues at coordinate 70,976 of JAICDD010000003.1, read as the reverse complement.
TTAGAAAAACCAGAATATTTAGTATTATTAGTAGCAGATGACCCTAAAAGTGATAAAAATGTATATGGTGGAAGTATATTAGCACCTGTATTTAAAAATGTAATGAAAAGAATTTTTAAATATAAAAATATACCACCAGAAATAGATGTAGAAGAATTAAAAGAAGAAAAAATAGAGTATAATAAACCAGAATTTAATTTGAAATATATGCCAGAATTAAAAGGATTAACATATAGAGATGTGATGGCTACTTTTAAAGATACAGAATTTAAACTTGAAATAAGTGGAGATGGAAAAGTAGTTTATCAATACCCACAACCAGGAGTAGAACTTAGAAAAAATACATTAATAAAAATAAAACTAGAGGAGTAAACAAGTGAAGTTATTTGAAAGTAATATTTCAATTATTGATTTTTATAAATTAAACAAAGAAAATTTTTCAGAAGAATTTATAATACTTGATTCGGCAAACAAAAGTAATTTATCAAATTATTCATATATATGTGCTTATTTTAATAATAAAATTACCCTAAAAAATAATATAGTAAAATTTAATAATGAAATAAAAAAAGAACATATTAATATAGCTAGAGAAATATTAAATAAAAATAATAAGAAAAAATATAATTATCCATTTTTTAATGGAGGATTAATAGGAGTAGTTTCCTATGATTACAATAGATATATAGAAAAATTACCAAATTTATCAAATGATGATTTAGGAATAGAAGATATTTATTTTGTAATGCCTGATTTAATAATAGTAAAAAATGAAAAAACTAATGAATTTTATGAATTAAACTATTTAGATGAAAAATTTAAATGGAATAAAGAAATAAAAATAGAAGATAAAATAGAGATAAGCGAAGAAGACATTGATTGGAAAGATATAGAAAAATTTATACCAAATATGCCAAAAGAGCAATTTGAAAAAATTGTAGAAAAAGCAAAATATTATATAAAAGAAGGAGATGTATTTCAAGTAAATCTTAGTCAAAGATTTATGACAGATATTCCAGATAAAGATTGTTTTTATCTGTATGAGATACTTAGAAAAATAAATCCATCTCCATTTGCATCATTTGTAAACTTAAAAGAATTTAGACTTATTAGTCAATCTCCAGAGAGGTTGGTAAAATTAGAAAATAATAAAATAGAAACAAGACCTATAGCAGGGACTAGAAGAATAAAAAAAGATAATCAATTAGATAATATAAATTTTGAAAAAGAATTAAAAGTAGATGAAAAAGAATTAGCAGAACATGTTATGCTTGTTGATTTAGAGAGAAATGATATAGGGAAAATATCTAAAATAGGAACTGTAAAAGTAGATGAATTTATGGTAATAGAAAAATATTCTCATGTAATGCATATAGTATCTAATATTATAGGAGAATTAGATGAAAAATATGATGGATTTGACGTAATAAATGCTATGTTTCCTGGAGGGACAATAACAGGAGCTCCTAAAATAAGAACTATGGAGATTATAGAGGAATTAGAGCCTACGAAAAGAGCATTGTATACTGGAAGTATAGGATATATAGATTTTAATGGAAATATAGATTTTAATATTATAATAAGAAGTTTTATACAGAAAAATAATAAAGCATACTTTCAAGTAGGAGCAGGAATTGTGTATGATTCCAATCCTGAAAGAGAGTATAAAGAAACTATCAATAAAGCAAGAGCAATGATTTTAGCATATAAAAATTATATAAATAATAAAAAAGGTAAAATATGAGATATTTAAATTTATATATTTATGGACAAGAAGGATTTTATGTTTATTTAGATGAAAATAATGAATATGAAATAGGCGAACATGTCCTAGTAATGTTTATGAATAGAAAGAAAATAGGACTTGTAGTTTCTAATTCACAAGAAACAGAGTTTCCATTTAAAGTAAATAAAATTTTACAAAAGCTTTATGGTGAAATAAAATTTGATAAAAAATTAATAGAGCTTTTTTTATGGATACAGAATCATTATTTATGTAGTTTTTCTCAATTAATAGATAGTATTTATCCAAAAGATTTAAAAGCAGAGATAGAAAGATATTATAAATTTGCAAATGAATTTTTACCAGCTAATGAAAAAGATGAAGAGTTTTTGATTTATATAAAGAAAAAAGAAAAATATAAGCTCAAAACATTGTATAATAGATATACAAAAGGATATATTGATAAATTAATAAAAAATAAAATAATAGAAGAAGTAAATCAAGATTTTAATATAAAAAATGATTATAATAACTTTAAAGATAAAAAAGTTGTATTAAATAATAATAAAATAGAATTAAATGAAGAACAAAAATTAGCAAAAGATAAAATAATAACAGGAGATAAAAAATATTATTTACTTTATGGAGTAACAGGCTCAGGAAAAACAGAAGTATATATACAACTTATAAGAGATGCTATTAAAGAAAACAGAGGAGCAATATTTTTATTACCTGAAATATCACTTACTCCACAAATGATAAAAAGATTTGAAATAGAATTTGGAGAACAAATAGCAATATTACATAGTAAACTTACAAATAGTGATAGAAAGAAAGAATGGTTAAATATATATAATGGAAATAAAAAAATTGTACTAGGAGTACGTTCTGCAATATTTGCACCAGTAAAAAATTTAAAATATATAATAATAGATGAAGAACATGAAACAACATACAAGCAGGATAGTAATCCAAGATATAATGCAAAATATGTAGCAATAAAAAGAGCTGAACTTGATAATTGTAAGGTTATTTTTGGTAGTGCAACTCCATCAATAGAGAGTTATTATTTTGCACAAAACGGTATTTTTGAATTAATTGAATTAAAAAAAAGATTTAATAATATAAAAATGCCTAAAATAAATATAATAGATATGAAAAATGAAGAAAATGAATATTTTAGTAAAAAACTTATAGATAGAACAATAGAAGAGCTTAGAAAAAATAATCAAGTAATATTTTTTATAAATAGAAAAGGATATTCTACATATATTCAATGTAAAGAGTGTGGACATGTAGAAGAGTGCCCAAATTGTGCTGTATCACTTAATTTTTATGCAAGTAGTAAAAAATATAAATGTAATTATTGTGGATATACAAGAAAATATAGTAATAAATGCAGTAGTTGTGGTAGCACTAATTTAAAATATTCTGGAAAAGGTACTGAAAAGATAGAGGATGAATTAAAAAAATATTTTAAAGATAGTAGAATAATAAGAGTAGATGCAGATACAACAAAAGAGAGAGATAGTTATACAAAAATATATAATGATTTTTATAATAAAAAATATGATATAATGATAGGAACACAAATAATTTCTAAAGGATTTCATTTTCCTGATGTAACATTAGTAGGGATTATTACAGCAGATACAATATTAAATTTTCCAGATTTTAGAGCTGGCGAAAAAACATTTCAACTTATATCACAAACAGCTGGACGTGCGGGGAGAGATAAAAAAGAGGGGGAAGTGTTAATTCAAACATATAACCCAGAACATTATAGTATTTTATCAGTTATAAGTCATAATTATGAAGAGTTTTATAATAAAGAGATAAAAAATCGTCAAATGTTAAATTATCCACCATTTTCAAGAATTATAAATATAATTATATCTGGAATGGATGTAGATAAAGTATATAAAAAAGCAAAACAGTTATATGATATTTTAATAAATAAAAATAATAATTTAGAAATATATGGTCCAATAGAAGCACCTATATTTAAAATAAAATCTAGATATAGATATCAAATATTTATTAAAGGAAATAGAAAAGAGATAAATAAAATAAAAAAAGATATTGTAGAAAATGTAAATAAGCAAAAAAATAGTAGTGTAAGAATAGTAATTGATGTAGATCCAATGAATTTGATGTAATATGGAGGTAAAAATGATAATGGATATAGTAAAATATGGAAGTAATGTACTTCGAGAAAAATCAAAAAAGATAGAAAGAATTGATGATGAAATAAAAAATCTTTTAAATAATATGGTAGAAACTATGCAAAATGCACAAGGAGTAGGATTAGCAGCACCACAAGTTGGAGTAAATATTAGAGCTTTTGTTCTTGATATAGGTGATGGGAATATAAGAAAAGTAGTCAATCCTGAATTTTTAGAATTTTCTGAAAAATTAGTAGAACAAGAAGAAGGATGTTTGAGTATTCCAGGAGTGTATAAAAAAGTAAAAAGACCTGAATCGCTTAAAATAAAGTATTTAAATGAAAATGGTGAAGAAGTAGTTGAAGAAGCAGATGGATTATTAGCTAGAGCTTTCCAACATGAATATGATCATTTAGAAGGGGTACTTTTTGTAGATAAAATATCACCTGTAGCAAAAAGATTAGTTTCTAATAAATTACAGAAATTAAAAAGAGAAACATTAAAAAATTCTAAATAGGAGGAAACTATGAGAATACTTTTTATGGGAACACCAGAGTTTGCAGTTCCTTCACTTGATATTTTAAATAAGCATCATGAAATAATAGGAGTATTTACAAAGATAGATAAACCAAATCAAAGAGGGAAAAAAATAAAATTTAATCCTGTAAAACAATATGCACTTGATAATAATATAGATATATATCAAGTAAAATCAGTAAAAACTAAAGAAGTAATAGATAAAATAAAAGAATTAAATCCAGATATTATAGTAGTAGTAGCTTATGGTAAAATATTACCAAATGAACTTATAGAGATACCAAAATATGGAACAATAAATGTACATTCTTCGCTTCTTCCTAAATATAGAGGAGCAGCACCAATTCATTATGCTATAATTAATGGTGAAAAAGAAACAGGAGTAACTATAATGGATATTGCAGAAGAACTTGATGCTGGAGATATAATATTACAAGCTAAAACAGAGATAACAGATGAAGATAATTTAGAAAGTGTACATGATAGATTAGCAGAAATAGGAGCTAAAACTCTTTTAGAAGCTATTAAACTAATAGAAGAGGGAAAAGCTATTAGAACTCCTCAAAATCATGAAGAAGCTACTTTTGTAAAACCAATATCTAAAGAGGAGACAAAAATAGATTGGAATAAAAGTAAAAGAGAGATTTTTAATTTTGTAAGAGGACTTGATCCTTTTCCAGGAGCTTTTTTTACATTTAATAATAAGATTTTTAAATTATATAGAGTAGAAGAGTATGACAAAATATATGAAAATGCTAAAATAGGAGAAATAGTAGAACTTGATAAAAAAAGAGGACCTATTGTAAAAGTAAAAGATGGAGCTGTTATACTGACAAAAATTAAACCAGAAAATAAAAGAACTATTTCTGGAAAAGATATAATAAATGGAAATTATTTTGAATTATGTAATAGATTGAATTAAAATGATTGGAGGTAATTATTAATGAAAGAAGAAAGAATATCACCAAAGGTAATTGAGAGATTAACAAAATATTTAAGATGTTTAGAGAATCTTCCACAAGAGGATTATATTTCATCTGAAGAATTAGCAGACAAAATGGGATTTACAGCTGCGCAAGTAAGAAAAGATTTATCTAATTTTGGAGAATTTGGAATTAGAGGAAAAGGATATCAAGTAAGAAATCTTTATGCAGATATTGAAAAAATATTAGGAGTACATAAAACTAATAATGTAATTATTGTAGGAATGGGAAGATTAGGAAATGCATTGTTTTCAGAGCCTGAATTTACAAAAGAGAGTTTTAATATTGTAGGAATTTTTGATAATTCTGAAAATAAAATAGGAACAGAAGTAAATGGAATTAAAATAAGAGATATAAAAGAATTAGAACATTTTATAAGTAGAAAAGAGGATGTAAATATTGCAATTATTACTGTACCAAAATCAGTAGCACAAGAACTTACAGATTATTTAGTAAAATGTGGAATAAAAGCAATACTTAATTTTGCACCAATAAAATTAGATGTACCAGAAAATGTTGTAGTAGAAAATATAGACTTATATGCAAAATTACAAGAATTAAACTATTGGAAAGAAAGAGTTTTAAAATAAATAGGAGGATTTTGCTTTAATGGAGAAAATAATTGATGGGAGAAAAATTTCAAGCGCTATAAAAGAGGAGATAAAAAAAGAAGTAACAGAACTAAAAGAAAAAACAGGAAAAGTTCCAGGACTTGCAGTAGTATTAGTAGGAGAAAATCAAGCTTCAAAAGTATATGTAGGCTCTAAAATAAGAACATGTGAAGAATTAGGGATTTTTTCTGAAAAATATCATTTGTCAGAAGAAACAACAGAAGAAGAATTACTAAGATTAATTCAGACATTAAATGAAAAAGAAAATATAGATGGAATATTAGTGCAACTGCCTATTCCAAAACATATTTCTGAACAAAAAATAATTGATGCTATTTCGTATAAAAAAGATGTAGATGGTTTTCATCCAATAAATGTGGGTAAAACTCTTATTGGAGATAAAACAGGATTTAAATCATGTACACCATATGGAATAATAGAAATGTTAAAGAGAGAAAATATAGAAATAGCAGGAAAAGATGCAGTAATAGTAGGAAGAAGTAATATAGTGGGTAAACCTATGGCATCTCTTCTTATAGGAGAAAGCGCTACTGTACAAGTCTGTCATAGTAGAACTAAAGATTTAGCAGAAAAAACTAAAAAAGCAGATATATTGATATCAGCTGTAGGAATTGCTAAATTTATAAAAAAAGATATGGTAAAAGAAGGAGCAGTAGTTATTGATGTAGGAATGAATAGAGATGAAAATAACAAATTATGTGGAGATGTAGATTTTGATGATGTATATGATAAAGTTAGCAAAATAACTCCTGTACCTGGTGGTGTAGGACTTATGACTGTAACTATGCTTATGAAAAATACATTACTATCATTTAAAAATAATAGATTATAAATAGAATAAAAATATTATAAGTAATTAACTAAACGAGTTCTTGATATAAAAGAGCTCGTTTTTTGTTTATTAAATTTTCTTTTAATGGTCACAAAATGGTCACAAAGATAGAGTATTATTATAACATAAGAGAAAATAATAAATATAAAAAGGAGTGAGAAAAATGAAAAAAAGATTATTTATAATATCAGTATTAATATTAGCAGCAGTTACTACAACATATGCTTCAAGAGGAATTGGAATGATGTCAGGTAGAGGATACAATAAGAGCTAAAAGAAAAATATGGCTTAAAAGACACAGAAAAATTAAATTATAAAAAATTAACTGATAAAGAATTAGAAGAATTAGGAGATTTAGTAATGGAAGTAATGGTACCAGATGAAGAAAGACATGAATTTATGGATAAAATGATGGGTGGAGAAGGTAGTGAACATTTAAAATTTGCACATATAAATATGGCAATAAATTATCTTGAAGGATATGGATTTGGAATGATGGGAAATGGTGGAATGATGGGAGAAAATTATTATAGAAATGATAGAGCTATTAGATATATTAAAAGAAAGATATGCAGCTGGAGAGATAACAAAAGAAGAATATGAAGAAATGAAAAAAGAATTAACTAAATAGAGGTGAAAAAAATGTGGAGATTTTTTAATAGTGGATGTTATAGTATGTTTGGAGGTCAAGGAATAATGATGATAATATTTTGGATAGTAATAATAGGAGTAATATTTTATCTTATAAATAAAAATGGAAATAAAGAAATTTTTAGAAATAGAACACCATTAGATATACTAAAAGAAAGATATGCAAAAGGTGAAATAACAAAAGAAGAGTATGAAGAAATGAAAAAAGATTTATAATATGATATAATAGAGTGAGAAAATAAATTTTCACTCTATTATATTTTGTATGAGGTGCGAAATGAAAAAAATACTTATTATTGAAGATGAAAAAAATATGCGAAAAATTATAAAAGATTATTTAATAAGAGAAAATTATGAAATTATTGAAGCTGAAGATGGTGAAGAAGGATTAAATAAATTTTTTGATAATAATATAGACTTAGTAATATTAGATATAATGCTTCCTAAAATAGATGGTTGGAGTGTATGTAAACAAATTAGAAATAAAAATAAAGAAGTATATATTCTTATGTTGACAGCTAGAGATAAAGATAATGATGAGATATTTGGATTTGAACTTGGAGCTGATGAGTATATAACAAAACCATTTAGTCCTCGAGTATTGGTAGCTAAAATAAATAGAATCTTTAAAAAAGATATGGAATTAAAAAAAGATAATAAACTAGAAATAGATAAATTATTAATTGATAAAGATGCACATAGAGTATATTATAATGAGAGTTTATTAAATTTATCACCAAAAGAGTATGAACTTTTACTATATTTAGTAGAAAATAAAAATATAGTTTTATCAAGAGAAAAAATATTAAATAATATATGGGGATATGTTTTTTTTGGAGATATAAGAACAGTAGATACACATATTAAAAAACTTAGGAAAAAATTAAGTAATAATTATATTGAAACAGTAAGAGGATATGGGTATATGTTTTCTTTTAAAGAGTAAAACAAGGAGAAAAAATGAATAAAAAAAATAAATTTAGTATGAAAATGTTTTTTACATTTTCTTTAATATTGTTTTTTACAATAATATCTTTAATTTTATTAAATAAACTGTTTTTAGATAGATATTATATTTATAAATATAAACAAAAAATAGAAAAAGAGTTAGATTATCTATCTAAAAATATAAACGAAATAGAGAATTATAATGGTGAATTTAATATATCTATAATAAAAAGAAAAAATATTACAAATAATAATTCTCGTATGGGAATGGGAATGATGAGAAATAACATGATGATGAAAAATTATGTTATTAATAATTTAATTGAAAAACTAAATAATAATAAAAATTATGTAGTAGATAGTTATTATAATATGCCTTTTGGATATAGTGAAATAGTAGGGGTATTAAAATATAATGATAGTTATTTAGTTATGAGTTTTCCAATTAATAAAATTAAAGAAAATTCAAAAATAGCAAATGAATTGTTTTTAATAATAATTTTTATTGTAATATTTTCAATGAGTTTTATTAACTTTTATTATATAAAAAGATTATCCAAACCAATTAATAAACTTATAGATTTTAGTAATGATTTAGCTAAACTTGATTTTTCTAAAAGAGTTGAATTGAAAACAGGAGATGAATTAGAAAAACTAGGAGATGCTTTTAATTATTTAGCAAATGAACTTGAAATAAATTTTAAAAAATTAAGTGATTTAACAAAATCTTTGGAAAAAGAAAAAGAGAGTAGAGATGAATTTTTAAAAAATGTAAGTCATGAATTGAAAACCCCAATAGCATTAATTAAAGCATATACAGAAGGATTAAAAGATGATATTACTGAAGAGAAAGATGAATATTATGATATTATCTTAAATGAAACAAATAGAATGGAAGAAATGGTAAAAAAACTTATAGAAGTAGTAAAAAATGAAAAAATAAATGAAAAAAAACTTGAACAAATAAATTTAAAAGAATTTATTAATAATATTTTAAAAAAATTTGAAGTAGATTTTATAAATAATAATATAAAAAAAGATATAAATATAGATAAAAGCATAGATATTTATTATACTAAGACAGATTTTGAAACTTTATTAATAAATATTATTACAAATGCAATAGGTAATATAAAAGATGAAAAAATTTTTTATATAGAAGCATTAAATAAAGAAAAAGATATTGAGTTAATAGTGTTTAATAGTAGTGAAAAAATAGATAATGAAGAGGTAGAAAAGTTATGGGAACCATTTTATAAAAAAGATAAATCAAGAAAAAGAAGTTATGGAGGGACAGGACTTGGATTATCTATAATAAAAAAAATATTAGATAATCATAAAAATAAATATTCATTTATATATAATGAAGATAAAAAAGGAATGGAATTTAAAATTATATTTAAAAAAATTAAAACGAGTTCTTAATACTGAATTAATACTAAAGAACTCGTTTTTTAATTAAAATTTTTTTATAATGGGAATAGTAAAACTAAATGAACTGCCAATATCAACAATGCTAGAAATTTTTAAATCTCCACCTAATCTTTTAATAAAATCAATACATAAAATAAGACCGAGGCCAGTGCCATTTTCTCCATTTGTACCACTTGTACTAGAAAATTTAAAATTATTTAATATTTTATTTATTTTTTTTTCAGATATACCTACACCAGAATCTTTTATTGTAATAGTTACATAATCATCATTTTTCTCAGCTAAAATTTCAATTTTTCCATCGTTTTCAGTAAATTTTATAGCATTTGAAAGAAGGTTTCGAATAATGGTTTTTAACATATTTTCATCAGTAACCATATAAATATCTTTATCTATAGAACTATTTAATGATATATTTTTACTTTCTGCATTTAATTTAAGAATTTTCATTTGACTAGTAATAGCTTCTCTTAATTCAAATTCATTTGGATTAAATTCAATTTGATTAAGATGAGATTTTGCCCAATATAATAAATTTTCTAATAAATTATAAGTGGTTTTTGATGATTCTTTTAATTGCAATAATGCGCGTTCAATATATTTTTTTTCTACATCTTCATTATACATTTTCATTAATAAATATTCGACTAAGTTGTTATAAGTAGCAATTTGCCCCATTAAATCATGAGAAATAATTGAAAATATCTTTTCTTTTCTATGTTTTAATGCATATAATTCATTTTTTAATTGTTCATTTTCTTTTTTTAATATATTATTTTTTCTTATTAAAACCTCTGTTTTACTATTTTTCCCCTTTAATAAATGACTAAACATAATCCCTCCTAAGTACTAAAACGAAACTATATGATTAATATTAGCATATTTTGCAAAAAAAATCAATTGGTTGACAAGATAAAAAAAATATAGTATCTTATATAAAGGAAGGTGATAATATGAAATTTTTAAAAAGAGTTTGGAAAACATTAGCATTTATGGTAATTTCAATGATAAATGATATAGACTAAAAAAGATTGGCTAAATGCCAATCTTTTTTAATAATCTTTTCCAGCAGCCATAATATTATTTTTATCAAAGGCATGACATGGAGTAACACCATATACCATTCCACAGTGTGGACATTTAGATTCAAAAGTTTCCATTATAAAGCTTTCACTACATTCACAATCAATTTGTACAGGTAAAGGCATAGCTTGTCTTTCAAAGCCCATCATTCTTAGTTTATCTACTATTTGTTTTCCACTTTCAAATTTTCCAGAGCATCCTTCATGCATATTTATACCTCCTAATATTTTTTTTAATTTATATTGTTTATCTAAAGTTATTTCTTTACCATATCTTAATTTATTTCTCATATCTTGCATAATTTTATCAAGTTTTTCAAGTTCTGATAAAATACTTCTTTCTTTTTCTGTGACATCAATAATTTTAGCAATACCACCATTATTTATAACAATTCTTTTATTTCCCATAAGTGCTAAAATAGGGTCATGAGTAGCCATTATTACTATTTTTTCTTCTCCTACTAATAATTCAAGTGCTTTTTTTCTATCAATTCCAGCATTTTCAATTTCATCTATAAGAACAATAGGAGAACTACTTAATATTGCAGTATCAGCTATCATAAGAGCTCTTGATTGACCACCACTAAGACTTGTAATAGGTGTATCTCTAGTAAATTTTTCTCCAGCAAGTTCATTAGCTTTTATAATAATTTTTTCAACTATCTCTTCATCATTTTCAACCATTCTACTTTGAGCATGAAGTTTTAAAAATTCATATACAGTAAGGTCCATTACAAAATTCATATTTTGAGATAATTGAGCTACAAGTTTATTTCCAGCTGAAAATCTATTTGCTATATCAACAGGATTATTATCTATATGAATAATTCTTTTTGTAGGAGTATCTCCTTGAGCAGCCCATTCTATATCAGCAAGTAATCTACTCTTTCCACTTCCAGTAGGTCCTACAATGCAGATTATTTCTCCAGCATGTACATCGATTTTATCATAATTTTCTTTTTCACCATATTTATTATATCCTGGATAAATTGTAAGTGTTTTTACTTTATTATCTTCCATTCCAAGAAATTCTATCATTTGATTTGTATAATCAATAATATTTTCAATTATTTGATTATCATCAATAGTATTTTCTTCTTTTTCTATTTTATCAATTGAATCAAGAAGTTGAATAAGAGTTAAATCTTGTTTATTTTCAATATTTATTAAATTATCTTTAAAATAATCTTCTAAAAATGAATATTCTTTAATTAATTTTTTTATAGTTAATAATTCTAATTTTTTTCTATTAAGCATTGTCATCACCCAAATCTATTTTTCTTACATTTCCCATTTGATGTTCTTCTCCAATTCTTGTTTCACCTAAACAGTATGAACAAAGAGCTGAAGGCATAGAAAATCTTAATTTTTTTCCTTTTAATGTTTCTATATTTTCATTATTATCATACATAAGTGTAGATAATTCATAAGCTCCTTGACCAGTTAATCCATTTATATGTATTGTTTTAGCTTTTGGATTTACTGAATTTACTCTAGAAGCAAATACTTCTCTTTCTGCTTGAGATACAATATCTCCTTTTGTAATAACTACAATATCAGCACTTTTTAACATAGGGCCTATTTTTTTTGGTGTATTAATACCACTTAAATTATCTATTACACATATAGCTTTTATATCTTGAATATAAGGTGAACATCTATTACAAAGTCCAGCACTTTCTGTAATTAAAATATCTAAATTATTTTTTCTTCCCCATTGTACAACTTCTTCAATATTACTTACAAAATAATGATCAGGGCAAAGTGAAGCAGACAATCCTTTTTTTACAGGGATTCCAATTTTTTCATATATCAAATCATCATCTGTATATAAACAGTCAAATTTTACTACTCCTACTTTTATATCTCTTTGTTTAAAGCTTTCTATAGTTTTAATAATAACTGATGTCTTACCTGATGAAGGTGGACCAGAAAATGTTATTAAATTCATTTTATTCATCCTCCTTAATTGAATTATTAAATATATCTTCACAATAATTAATTAATTTACCAATATCGTTTGAATTTATAAAATCCCATCCAAGCCAAATAAATTTGTTATTTTCTAGTTTATTATCAATTTCAGGATGTGTTGATGGGAATAAACCTTTATGTGATAATATTTCTCCTACCTCTTTTGAAGCAAAGAATTTAGCTATTTTTTCTAACTTATCTTTTTTATCTTTTTTAGTTAGCATAAATATTGGTGATATAATAGCACCATCTTCTGGCCACTGTGCTACCATAGGACCACCTTGACCTGTCATTTTTGTAAAGAAATATGGCATAATAGTTACAACAGGCTTTTTCATTTTTAATCTATCTGATTTTACCATTTGAGCAGGATGCATACTTCTAAGTAAAGCTCTTCCAAGTCTTTTTACACCATCTTCTCCATATAATTTGTATATATTTAAAAGGATAGCATTAAATAAATCAAAATCTGATACAGGTAAGCTTATAGAGTTTTCATACTCATCTGATAGTATATCAGCCCATGTTTTAGGGAATTTTCTATCTCCTAATTCTTCAGTATTTACTAAAAATACAGCTGGAACTACAGAGATTATAGAATAATAATTATTTGGATCTTTTATATTTAAATCTTTAAAATCTTTATTATACTCTTTTATTCCTGTAATATCTTCAAATAGTTTTTCTTTTCTATATTGTCCCATTAATTCATCTTCAAAGAATAAATCAAAACCTGCAGAAATAAATATATCTGAAATATTTGAACTATCTTTTTTTATACTTTCTTTTAGCCAATCAAGTCCACTTGATGCAGCTTTTAAATCAGCAGAAATATCTAAAGAATTTTGTTTTTTAAATTCTTCAAAACCTTCTAATAATGGAACTCTTACAGGACAAGGTAAAAGTCCAGTGATTGAGATATCACTATCATCTTTTATTTCTGAATTTTTTAATGTTATATCTTCACTTTCAATGTTATGAGAAATAAAATCATTAAGACTATCAACAAATGCTTGGATAGATAATTTTTTTAATTTTACACTTTGTTCTAATGATATTTTTCCTACAGTTTTTAACATTGCTTCATTTTCTAATCCTTTAAATCCTTTAGATTTAAAAAATTCTATTGTTTCTGGATATTTATTTAGTATATCTATTATTGTCATCTCTTTATTTATAAAGCTCATATTATTACCTCCTAAAAATTTACATCTCTTTTCTTTACAAAATAAGTATACAATTTTCTATTGATTTTTTCAGTAACATAAGTTACTATATTATATATTATAACAAAAAAAGTGAGGTATGTAATGAAAAGATTAGTTGAAATGTCTATTTTTAAAGGATTAGATGAAATTGAAATAGAGAATATTTTAAAAAAAGTAAGATATAATATAAAAAAATATGAAAAAGATGAAGTAATAGCATTTCGTGGTGATAAAGTTGAAAATATGTTGATTTTATTAGATGGATTTTTATATACAGAAATGCAAAAAGATGATGGTAAATGTATCAAAATTGATGAATTAAAAAAAGGAGATATAGTAGCAAGTGCATTTATTTTTGGAAAAATGAATTATTATCCAGTAGATATCTATTGTAAAACAGATGCCGAAATATTTTGTATTACAAAATCTGAATTATTAAAACTCTTTAGATTAAATGAACAAATACTATTAAATTATTTAAATAATATATCTACAAAAACACAGTTTTTAAGTAAGAAAATATGGTTTAATTTTAAAAATAAATCAATTGTAGAAAAATTGAGAGATTATATAAACGAACATATTACAGAAGAAAATACATTTAAATTTCATAAGTCGTTAAAGGATATAGCAGAAACTTTTGGAGTAGCTAGACCATCACTTTCAAGAACTTTATCTCAATTAGTTGATAAAGAGATATTAGAAAGAATAGGGAAAAATGAATATAAAATCTTAGATGAAGATAAATTATTAGAAGAAGAATAAATACATTTTGAAATTCTTCTATAATTATAGTATAATAAGTATGATTATGACTAATATTATGGAGGAAAAATGTATAAAAACTATTTTTTATTAGGATTTGGACTAGCTATTTTAATAACAGGAATTATAATGAAAACTACTTTAAAAGAAGAAAAAACTATTTTAAAATCTAAAGAAAAAATAGTAGAAAAAGAGAAAACATCTGATGAAGTAGAAAAAACAAAAGAGGAATTTGAAAAATTATTAAAAACTATTGAAGAGATAAATACTGAAAAAACAAAAAAACAAGAAATAACCAAAATAGAGAAAACAGAAAAAATTCAAAATAATAAAAGCACAGAAAAAGTATCATTAATAGAAAAAACAGAAGATATAAAAGAAAAAATAGAGTATAAAGAAAAAGAAAAAAATAAAAAAGTAGAAAAAAAAGAATCTAATGAGATAAAAAAAGATATAAAAATACCGTCTAAAGAAAATAAAATAGTTTTTATAGAAAATAAAAATAAAGAAATAGATGATTTTGCTAATATTTATAATATTAATTTTGGTGATTTATCAAAAAAAGAAGAAATAAAAAATAAATTAAAAGAAATATTAGATATTATGGAAATAAAAGTAAATGATAAAGAATATATAATAAGTAAAGATAAATTTCCAAAAGAGATAGCTATAGATATAAGTAATAAACTCAATAATTTATTTGAAATAAACTCTGAATTAGAAATAAAACAGTGGAGAATAATATTATTAAAAGATAAAAATTTAGATAACTTAGTAAAAGAACAAACAAGATTTGAAAAATATATAAAACTTGAAATTTTTGAAAAAGATGGAGAGTATATTTTAGAATCTAAAGATATATTTCTAAAAAAAATAGCATTAGAATATGCAACTTTAATTAAAAATAAAGAAAATATAGATATAATTATTATGCAACAATAAAAAATGAGAGTAAAAACTCTCATTTTTTAAATATATTTAATTATTACTTTTTGCTACTTGAATTTCATTTAATACTTTAGCTAAAGCGACCCATTCATCTACATATTTTTTATTAAAGGGGTTATTCTTTAGTTCAAACTCTACGGCATTTAATTCTTCTAAGTAAAGTTGTTCGTAAAAAGTAAGCTTATCCATAAACATGTAAACCACCTCCAAATATTTAATTGTATAAGGTGCTGCTTAATATTATTATATGACAAAATTTAATATTTCCTTTAAAAAAAAATAATTATTACGATAATTAATATATAGAATAATATAAGCTAAAAATTAAAATTTAATTAGAAAGGAGAATGATATATGAAAAAAATATTAATATTACTATGTTTATTAATAGGAGTTCAAGTTTATGCACTTGATATAACACTAAGAATACCAGTTAGTACGAATACTACTTTTCAAACTTCAGGTGAAACAGATAATAGTGCAAGATTAGGAGTTGGATTAGAAGCAGGACAAGATTTGATTACATTTTCAATTGGAGCAGGAATGCAATGGGATAAATCAATTAGTTTAAGTACAGGAGAAAAATTTGCACCTAGATTAACTTATGGATATTTTAAATATAATTTATTTCCAGTAGCTTTTAAACCTTATCTTGTAGGTAAATATGGATATATGACTCCATATACAGAATCTGGATTTACTTCTTTAGATACAAGTACATTTTGGGGGATGGGACTTGGGATAGATATATTTAATTCTCAAGGAGAACTACTTTATACAAATTATCCTGTAACAATAAATGGTACAGATGATACAATGACAATGCTTACATTATCATTAGGAATAAAAATATTTTAGTTTATAATTAAACGAGTTCTTAAATTAAAGGGCTCGTTTTTAAGTTTTAATTAAAAAAGAGATAGCATATTGCTATCTCTAAAATGAATTATTTTCTTATTCCTAATTCTTTTATTAAAGTTCTGTATCCTTCTAAATCTTTAGATTTTAAGTAGTTTAATAATCTTCTTCTTTTACCAACCATTTTTAAAAGACCTAATCTTGAATGATGATCTTTTTTATGAATTTTTAAGTGCTCAGTTAAATGATTGATTCTATCTGTTAAGATAGCTACTTGAACTTCTGTAGAACCAGTATCTTTTTCATTTTTTCCAAATTTTTTAACTAAATCTTGTTTGTTTGCCAACATTTTGTTACCTCCTAATTATATTATTATTTAATCCAAGTATGAAGCCGGCAAAAGCTATCAAACCTAGAATAAATGCAATGTATTATACCACAATTAATAAATTGTGTAAAGAATTAATTTTTATATTTCTTTAAATTTTCTGTAATAGTATCTTTTAAAAAATCTTCTTTTACTTGTGGGAAACCTATAATTTCTTCTAATTCATCAGACATTATAGTTTCTTTTTCAAGAAGTTGTAATGAAATTTTTTCAAGAAGCTCTATATTATCAGATAGTATTTTTTTAGCAGCATTATATGCATCATTAATAAGTTTTTTAACTTCTTCATCTATTAATTTTGCTGTTTCTTCACTATAAATTCTTTGTTTAAACCAATCTCCTTCTTGAGAATCATCAAGCATGATAGGACCAAATTTATCTATCATACCAAAACGAGTAACCATTGCAAGAGCCATTTTTGTAGCTCTTTCTATATCATTACTTGCTCCAGTAGTAATATCTCCAAATACAAGCTCTTCAGCAGCTCTTCCTCCAAGAAGTGCTTTCATTTCTGATAAATATTCATTTTTAGATTTTAAATATTTATCTTCACTAGGTAAACTCATAGTATAACCAAGTGCAGCCATTCCTCTAGGAACAATAGTAACTTTATGTACAGGGTCAGTATGAGGAATCATCCATTGTACTAATGTATGTCCTACTTCATGATATGCTACTATATATTTTTCTTTTTCAACAGTAAGTCTAGATTTTCTTTCAGGTCCAATAGAAACCTTTTCACTAGCTTCTTCTAAATCAGCCATAGTAATAACAACTCTATTGTCTCTAGCAGCTAAGATTGCAGCTTCATTTAATAAGTTAGCTAAATCAGCACCTACAAATCCAGGAGTTTTTCTAGCTAATACTTGTAAATCCACATCATCTGCTAATTTTTTATTTTTAGAATGTACTTTTAATATTTCTTCTCTTCCTTTTTTATCAGGTCTATCAACAACTACTTGTCTATCAAATCTACCTGGTCTCATAAGAGCTTTATCAAGTATTTCAGGTCTATTAGTAGCAGCAATAACTATAATAGTTTCATCATTTCCAAAACCATCCATTTCAACAAGTAATTGGTTTAGAGTTTGCTCTCTTTCGTCATTTCCTCCACCTTGTCCGCTTCCTCTTTTTCTACCAACAGCATCAATTTCATCTATAAATACAATACAAGGTGCATTTTTTCTAGCTTTTCCAAATAAATCTCTTACTCTCGAAGCTCCAACCCCAACAAACATTTCAACAAATTCAGAACCTGAGATACTGAAAAATGGAACATTTGCTTCTCCTGCTACAGCTTTTGCTAAAAGAGTCTTACCTGTACCAGGTGCTCCCATTAATAAAACACCTTTAGGGATTTTAGCTCCAGCTTTCAAGAATTTTTTAGGTTCTTTTAAAAATTCTACAATTTCTTGAAGCTCTACTTTTGCTTCATCAGCTCCAGCTACGTCATTAAATGTAACTTTTACTTTTTGCGAATTTCCATCTTTTGTTTTTGATTTACCAATATTAAATATTTGAGGTCCACCACTATTGCTATTTCCTCTATTCATTCTATTTAATAAGAAAACCCAAACAACTATAAGTAATATCATTGGTGACCATGATAAGAATATATTAGTTAATAAAAGTGGCATTCTATCAGGCTCTAAAGATATTACATCAATATTTTTTTCATCAATAATACTCATTAATTTTTCATCTTGAGAAATTCTATAAGTAATCATTTTAGTTTTATATTTTTGTTTTGTTACTTCATCATATGCGTATAAATAGTCTTCTTTTTCTTCAACTCTTCTTACATTTCCATCTTTAACAGTATTAACAAATTCGGTATATGATACTTCTTTTATTGTTTGAGTTGTAGAAGTTGATAAAAGATTTGGTATAGATATAACAAGAACAATTACAAAAAGAATTAATACAATATTTTTAAAATTAACTTTTAATTTTTTTTCGCTATTTTCATCAGAAAATAATTCTTCTAGTATTTTATCTTTATCTTTTTTGTCCTTTTTTTCTTCTGTATCTTTTTTTTCTTCTTTTGGTTTAGTTTCTTTTTCTTCCTTAGAATCTAAATTTTCTTTAGAATCATTAGAATTAAGATTTTCTTTTTCACTAGACTCTTTATTCTCATTTTGATTATTTTCATTTTTTTCAATTTCATCATTATTATGAGAATTATTTTGATTTTCATAATCATTATTCATTAGTTTCTACCTCCTTAAGTTCGATTATTAAAAATTTTTTAGTAGTTGTGGTAGTTTTAAATTCTTCACTTAATCGAATATTACCAACACAAACTATTTTATCATTATTAATTATTAAAGGCAAAGAATTTCTTTTATATTTATCAATTTTTTCATTTATAAAAAAATCTTTTAATTTTTTTCTATTTTTTGAACCAATTGGTATAAAAAAATCGCCTTCTTTTCTTGTACGAATTAAAAAATTATCATCTTTTATTTTGTCTTTATCAATGCAAAATATATTATTATTTGAAATATATTTGTCACTTTCTCTAATAGAAATATAATAACCATTAAATATTAAATTTGAATTAATTTTTAAAGTTTTTTCTATGGAATTAAAATTAGAAATTTTGTTATTAGAAATATAAAATTCATTATAAAGTTTATATAATTTCTTTTGTTCATTTAATAAATATTCTTTACTTCCATTTGAGTGTAAAATATTAAATAATTTATCAATTTTTTTTCTATTATAAATAATATTATTATTTTTTAATATAGTTTTAATAATTTCTTTTTGTAAATATTCTGGAAAAGATAAAAGTTTATCAATACTAAACTTATTTTTAGAATTATTTATATAATAATCAACTTCTTTTTTAAAATAGTTATTAATATCATTTAATTCATCTATTAAAAATATAATTTTATCTTTAAAATTTGAATTAAACTCTTTTTCAATATAAGGAATTAATTCAAGTCGAATTTTATTTCTAGTATAAATTGATTTAAAATTACTTTCATCAATTCGATATCTCAAATTATTATCTTCTAAAAATTTTAATATTTCCTCTTTTTTTATATACAATAAAGGGCGAATATAATAATCTCTTTTTATAGGAATAGAAGAAAGTCCATCAATAGATGTTCCTCGTGATAGCCTAAACATAAATGTCTCTACATTATCATCCAGTATATGTGCAAGAGCTACCTTATTTGCACCTACTTTATTTTTTATTTCTGTAAAGAAATTATATCTTACTTCTCTTCCAGCTTCTTCTTCACTGATTTTATTTTTTTTAGAATATTCTTTTATATCAATACTTTTAATATATGTTGGTATATTGTATTTTTTTCCTAATTCAACTACAAATTTTTCATCTAAATCAGCATTAATTCCTCTTAAATTGTGATTAATATGTGCAAAATAGAGTGATAAATTATATTTAGTTTGTAATTTATAAAGTAAATGAAATAAACAAACTGAATCAGGGCCACCAGATAATGCAATAACTATTTTATCATTTTTTGAAATTAAATTATTATTTTGTATAGTTGATAAAAATTTATTATAAATTTTCACTATATTCCTTTCTATTTTTCAGCAACTTGATAATTTATATTTTTTATATCAATATTTTGATAATATTTTTTTAATATATCAATATAATTTACACCTTTTTTAGCTAAAGTATAAGCACTCCATTGAGGAAGTCCTACACCATGACCAGAACCACTTCCAGAAAAATAAAAATAATTTCCTGAAGATTTTACAGTAAACATTGTGCTAAATATTTTAGAGTACCCTACTATTTGACGTAATTTATCTCCAGAAATAATAATTGTTTTATCTCCAATTATCTTTACTCTCTTTGCACGTTTACTTTTTATTTCAATAATTTCAATAGAGGATACATTAAATCCAACTAATTTTGAAAAACTTTGTTTACTGATTTTATAATTCCATACTTTTCTAGGTGATTCTATATCATTTTCTCTATCATCAACACTTCTAAGATAAGGTATTTCAGTTCCCCACACATCTTCACTATTAGCAGTATAACCACCGCTACTAGCATGAAAAAGCGCGTTTATATATTCTCCATTATAAGTAATAACTTGATTTTCTGTTTGATTAATTAAATCATTTATTTTTTTGTTTTCTTTATCATATCCTAAATATACTTGAGAAGTTACACCATCCTCTACATCATATAAAGAAAACTTTTTATTTCTCATAGAATAAAATAAATATGTTCTAGCAGCAACAGCTTGAGCTTTTATTGCTTCATCAGGAAATGAAAAACCTATTTCTGAAGGAACAACACTATATAAATATTCTTCTGTTCTTACTATATTAATAGGAAGAATATTATTATTATCAGGTAATAGCTCTAATTCACCTCTATATGTAGAATAAGTTTTTCCATCTTTACTAATATCAAACATAGATATAATATCTAATTTTTTTATCATTACTTTATCAGTTGTAGAGTTTAAAATTTTTATTTTATTATTAGAATAACTAACATTTATACTATTATTTTTAGAAAGAATAGTAGTTTTGTTATTGTATTTTATTAATAAATTACCATTAATAGCTTTTATATAAACAGAATTATTTTCAAAACGTTTTAAACCTACTCGAATTAAAGGTCCAAAAGTATCTAATGACAATTGATAATCAAATGAAAATGAAAGTGTTGATAATAAAATAAAAAACAATAATATTTTTTTCAATGTTAAATCTCCTTTATTATTAATTCATTACTATAAATAAAAAGAATTTCTTTTTTATCATTTTTATTATTTATTATATCATAATTAAATATTTCGTACTCAGTTTTTTTATAAGCATCACGTTTAGATTTAAAATTTAGTTCTTGTAATAATTCATTATATTTATTTTTATCACTATTTCTAACAAACCAATATGGGAAATGACCTGTTTTCCCCATTGATAAATAATCAAATTTTAAATATTCTACAAAAATATCTATATTTGTAAAAGATTTTTCTAAATAAAATTCATATAAATAATTAAATATTGATACTTGTTTATGTGCAATATTTATTAATTCTCTTTTTTTATAATACTTTGAAATATCCTCATAAAAGTCAAAAGGAGAATCATAAAAATTTTCTAAAATATAATTTAATGATTTTGCAAAGTTATTAGAATTATAATAAAAATCTAACATTTTTTCAATATTTTTTAATTTTACAAGCTCATTAAAAGAGATATAATTATTACTTAATACTTCATATGGAGGAAAATTAAGATAATTATAATTATATTTGTTTACAAGAGTTTCCATTTCAGTACCATTTAAAATTTTTAAAAAGCCTAGTTGTATCATCTCAGCTTTTAAAGAATGTACATAATTAAATGATTTTTTAAATGTATTATAATCTTCTTCAGGTAAACCAGCAATTAAGTCAACATGTAAATGAATATTATCTTTTATAGCTAAAATATTTTTTTTAAGTATTTCTAATTTATTTGTTCTATGAATAATGTTTAAAGTTTTTTCATTAATTGTTTGAATTCCTATTTCAAACTGAAAATATCCTTTAGGAATTTTTTGTAAAAATTTAATAACTTCATCATCAAATAAATCGACACTTATTTCAAAATGAAAAGTAGTTTTTTTATTATAATTTTCTAATAAAAATTGCCATATTTCTAGATATCTATCTTTTTTTAAATTAAAAGTTCTATCAACAAATTTTACTAATTTTACTTTTTTATTAATAAATTTTAATAAATCATTTTTAACTCTTTCGAGAGAAAAATATCTAACTTGCTTATCAATTGAAGACATACAATAAGCACAGTTAAAAGGACATCCTCTAGATGATTCATAATATAATATTAAAGGTGAATTTTCAGATAACTCCTCTTCATCATAAGGAAACGGAACTGTATCTAGATTATATATCGGAGCTTTATGTCCATTAAACATTATATTATTATTTTTTCTATAATATATTCCTTTTATAGTATCAATATCTTTAGCTAAAAACTCTAAAAAAACTTCTTCTCCTTCTCCAGAGATAATATAATCTATTTCTTTATATGTATTCATTAGTTTTTCTGCTTGATATGATACTTCTGGTCCACCTAATAAAATTTTAGTATTAGGTAAGATTTTTTTAATCTCTATTATTAATTTATATACATATTCACTATTCCAAATATAAGTAGAAATAGCAATTAATTCAGGATTAGCTTCATTTATATCAGTTAAAATTTCTAATAAATGATTATTTATAGTTTTTTCAATTAATTTTATTTTATAAGAACTATTTTTTTCAACATATTTTTTTATATATCTAAGTGCAAGATTAGTATGCACATATTTACTGTTTATTGCTAAAAATAAAATATTTTTCATTAATTACTCCTTGCTAAGAAAAAATAAGCGTTCTAGACTAAAGAACGCTATTTTTGATATATCATTAAATTTTCATTATTATATTTTCTATATGTAAAACTATTATCAATTCCATTTAATGTTTCAGAATGTCCTAAAATAAAGAAACCATTAGGATTTAGTTGACTATAAAATTTATCAACAATCTCTTTTTGAGTATGTTTTTGAAAGTAAATAAATACATTTCTACAAAATATAATATCCATTTTAGGAATACCTGTAAACCTATCAGTTAAATTAAACCTCTTAAAAGTTACTAAAGATTTAAGTTCATTTTTTACAGTTACTATACCATTTTTTTCATCGACATCAAAATATTTTAGATATTTTTTTTCAACAGTTTTAATATCTTTTATATCATATTTTCCTTCTTTTGCAATATCTAAAACTTTTTGATTTAAATCAGTACCTAAGATTTTAATGTTTTTTCCTTTTAATTCAGGTATTTCTTTTAGTACAGCTGCAATAGTGTATGCTTCTTTTCCAGTAGAAGCAGCAGCACTCCAAATATTAATTGTTGAAATTCTTCTATTTTCTAATAATTCAGGAATTATCATTTTTTCTAAAGCAACAAATTGTTTATCATGTCTAAAAAAAGATGTTTCATTAGTAGTTACTTCATCAAAAAATTTAATTACTTCAGGGTCACTCATTGATTTATTTTTAATTATTTCAAAATATTTTGTATAAGAATCAAGGTCAAGGTCTCGAAGTCTTCTTCTTATTCTATTTTGTAATATAGTTTTTTTATTTATTGTATAATGTATTCCACTTCTTTCATAAATATAATCTCTAAAAATTTCAAATTCTTTATCACTCATTTCAATTTTAATAATCATTAAAAACTACTTCCTTTCTTATATTCTAAATGTTCTTCATATGTAATAGAAAAATGGTGTACTTTATCTTTTGTTAATACAAAATATAAATATTTACTTTTTTTAGGATTTACAGCTGCTAAAAAAGATATTTTTCCAGGATTTGAAATAGGTGCTTCTGGCAATCCTTTATAATAATAAGTATTATATTTAGAATCTATTTTTAACTCTTTATTAGAAAAATCTCTTTTTTGATAATCAAATAAATATGCTAAAGTAGCACATGATTGAAGCTTCATATTTATGTTTAATCTATTATGAAAAACAGAAGATATTAAATATTTTTCTTCATTATTAGCTGCTTCTTTTTCTATAATTGATGCAAGAATTAGATTATTATAAAATTTCTTTTTATCAGGGTAATCTTTAGGTGGATATTTTTTTAAAAAATTATCTAAAAACATATTTATAATATCCTCTTCAGATTGTGATTTAGTAAAATAATATGTATCAGGATAAAAATACCCTTCAAAATTTTGATTTGGTGTAGGGTAATAAAAATCTTTTTTATTTTTTAAAACTTCTTCAAATTTAGTTATATCAATTAGATTATATGATTTTAATCTGTTTTTTATTTGTTTTAATGTAAATCCTTCAGGAATAACAATTTTAATTATTTTATAAGAGTTTTTAGTAAGTTCTTGGAATAACTCTTGTTTTGTATAATAATTATTTAAATTAAAATTACCTGCTTTTATTTTTTTTGAATCAAAAAAATATCTAAAAAAAAGTTTATCTAAAAAATTATAATTTAAATTTAATTTATTATATATAGTTTTTATTGTATCATTTTTATGTATAATAAATTCAGTTTGATAAAAATTTTTATTATAATAAAAATCATAATAAAAATAACTAGACGCTAAAATTATTATAGTAAAAATTAAAAAAATTATGTTTTTAAATTTCATAAAGTTCCTCTTAACATTAGAATTAACTTATATATTATACCATATAAAAATAAAGATTAGAATAATTATTTTTTATTAATATAATAATTTATATCAATAGCATTTTCTATAGTTATCTCTGATTCATTTTCTTTAAATAGAAATTCTTCAATTAAGATATACTTTTCATTATTATTATTAAAATAATACCTTCGTTCTAAATTTTTTACTGAATTTTTATTGCTAAAACTATTATCAAGAATAAAATCTCTTTTTAATTTTTCTCCTATTTTTTTATCAATTTTTTTAGGAAAATTATTTATACTATTTAATATTTCAATAGTTTCTTTACTCATAATCATTCACCTCGTAAATATTTACTAAAAAAAAATAAAAATCCTTTAAATAAATAAAAATAATTATTGTATTGAAAAAACTTAATAAATAAAGTATAATATTACTGTAAACGCTCGAAGGCGTTTCCTTGTGTGTGAATTAAAAAAACGTGATGAGATAGGCTCTCTCTTGTAGAGAGCCTTTTTCATACCTATGAGTTAGTCACGTTTCTCGTAGGTAAAATCACACACAAGGAGGTAGTATATGACTATTGAAATTACTACACTAAACATCAATGGAGGAATTGCTATAGCTTGCTTCATTGTATTTGTTTGGTATATGAAAAAATAGTTTATCTACCTCAGCCTTCGGGCTTCTTTTTGTTTAGAAGAAAATAATATGATTAAAAAATTTTATTAAATAAATTAAAACGAGCTCTTTAAAAATAAAGAACTCGTTTAATTTGTTTTAGTTATTCTAAAAAAAATATTAAAAATAAAGGGTTACGAATCTTTTTTTCTGAAAGTCGTCACTTTCTTATGCGTAAGACCTATTCCATCTCCAAAAGGTAAAAGTGTGAAATCATGATTTTGATATAAATAGTCGATAAAAGAATCAAGTTTTTTTACTATTGTTTTAAATCTTTTTGGATAATCTTTATATAAATATCCTCTAAACATAATATTATCAATAAATATTAAACCATTTTCATTTAATAATTTGTATGAAAGTTCAAAAAATTTTTGATATTGACCTTTTGAAGCATCTATAAATACAAAATCATATTTATCATTAAGAGTTGGAAGAATATCTAGTGCATCACCAAGCAAGATATTGATATTTTGATTATTTGATTTTTGAAAATTTTCTTTTGCAATATTGTATCTTTCTTCATCAATTTCTATTGTTGTGATATTACAATTATCATTTAATGCTTTTGACATAACAAGTGCAGAATACCCAATAGCACTACCAATTTCTAAAATATTTTTATATTTTCCTGTAGAAAGTAAAAATCTAAGAAATTCTTTAACCTCTTTTGTAATTATTGGAACATTATGTATTTCAGCATACTCTTCTAATTCTAAAAATAATTTATTTTTTTCGTTTAATTTTGAATAAATATATTCATTTGCTTGTTTTAATTCTTCAAGCATAATTATCTCCTCTCACTTAATTATTAATATTTTTTTTGCATTTTAATAATATAAAACGCATCTAAAAAATCATCAAAAATATTGATTCCATTATATTTATCTTTTATATAATTAACATTTTTTGGAATATCACTTTCAATAACAGTAAAATTTGGATGTGTTTCTAAAAATTTACGGATATTAGCTGTATTTTCTTCTTTTGTTATAGTACAAGTACTATAAACTAATATTCCGTTTGTTTTAAGTTTTTCACTAGCAGCATTTAAAATATCAAGTTGCAATTTAGCAAGCTCTTCAACATTTGATATTGTTTTATTATATATAGCTTCAGGTTTTTTTCTAATTACGCCAAAACCACTACATGGAGCATCTACTAAAATTCTATCAAATTCACCATTTAATTCATTTATTTTTGTTGCATCTTTTAATATAGGATATACATTTTTAATTCCCATATTTTCAGCATTATTTTTAATAAGTTTAATTTTATGCTCATGAATATCAAGAGAGATTACTTCTCCTGTATTATTCATAGATTCAGCAATAACCATAGATTTTCCACCAGGAGCACTACAAGCATCAAGTATTCTTTCATTTTCATTAGCATTTAGATTTTTTGCTGCAATATATGATGAAGCATCTTGAACAGTTATTTTACCTGATTTAAATTCGTCAGTATTTAATATTCTTCCATCTGATAGGTAATATACAGAATTAAATTGTTTTAATATTTTAATATTTAATTTATCTAATAAATTTAAAAATTCTTGTTCACTATATTTTAGCTTATTGATTCGAACGCTTAAATAAGGAGTTTCTTTTAAAGTTTTTAAAATCTCTTTATAATTTTTTGGATAATCAGATTTTATTTTATTATAAAACCACTTTGGATAAGAGTACAAAAGATACTCTTTTTTATTTGATAAAGAGTTAAAAATATCATCTTTTTCACGAAAAACTTTTCTTAAAACACCATTAACAAAATTAGCTACTTTATTATCATATTTATTTTTAGCAAGTTCTACTGCTTCCCAAACAACGCCCTTCTCATCACTATCCATAAAAAGTCCTTGATAAAGTGATAAACGAAGAAGATTTTTAAGCCAAGGATATTGTATTTTTTTTGTATATGTACGCAATATATATTCTAAAAGCATTTGCTTTCTAATTATTCCGTAAAACACTTCAGTAATAAATGATTTTTCTTTTATTGGTAAATTAGGATTTTCTCTAAAATATTCATTTAAAGCAATATTAGAATATTTTCCAGATTCATATTGAGAAAACAGATCTATAATTCTCTCTTTTATATTCATTTTACTCCTTTCAAAAAAGCAAATAATAACAATTATAATATATTTTATATTAAATAGTTATTATTTACAATAAAAAAAGGGTGATTTACCCTTCTTATAAATAAAGTTTAATCTTCAAATTTTTGAGGTTTAATCCATTCACTTTTTTTCCCTTGTGTATAATTATTTTCAAATTCTTTTTTAAATTCATAAAAATTATCATTTAAAATAGCATCTCTAGCATTATTCATCATTTTAATTAAAAAATATAAGTTGTGATATGTAGCAAGTCTTTGTCCAAGGATTTCACCAGTTTTAAATAGATGTCTTATATATCCTCGTGTATAATTTTTACATACATAACAATCACAATCTTCATCTAATGGTCTTGTATCCTCTGAATAACTAGCATTTTTTATTACAAGTCTTCCATATTTTGTAAATACAGTACCATGACGACCAATTCTACTAGGTTGTACACAATCCATCATATCTACTCCATTAGCAACAGCTTCAAGCATATCAAGAGGTTCTCCTACCCCCATTAAATATCTTGGTTTTTCTTCTGGTAGTTTTGGAGTAATATAATCTAATATTCTATACATATCTTCTCTAGGCTCTCCAACAGCAAGGCCACCTATAGCATAACCAGAAAAGTGTTCATCCATTTCAATTAATTCATTTAAACTTTGGTCTCTTAAATCTTCATAAATTCCACCTTGAACTATTGCAAATAATCCTTGTTTATCAGAATTTTTATTAGCTTCAATACATCTTTTAGCCCATCTAGTAGTTCTTTCAAGAGAATCTTTCATATATTCTCTATCAGCAAGTCCAGGAGGACATTCATCAAAAGCCATCATTATATCAGAACCAAGGTTATTTTGGATAGAAATAGATTTTTCAGGTGAAATAAAATGTTTTGAACCATCTATATGAGAACGGAAATTCACTCCCTCTTCTGTTATTTTTCTAAGTGAACCAAGACTAAATACTTGAAATCCACCACTATCTGTTAAAATAGGTTTATTCCAATTCATAAATTTATGTAATCCACCAAATTTTGCAACTAACTCATCACTAGGTCTTAGATATAAATGATAAGTATTTCCAAGAATTATTTCAGCACCTATTTTTTCTAATTCCTCTGGTGTCATTGTTTTGACAGTTGCTTGAGTTCCTACAGGCATAAAAACAGGTGTTTTTATATTTCCATGTGGAGTAGATATCTCTCCAGCTCTAGCTTTTCCATTTTTTTTTTCAAGTTTATATTTAACAGGTAACATTCTTCCTCCTATACATCTCTTTTTACACTAATTATACCTTTAATTTTTTCTAAGTTAGCTGTAAGTCTATTAAATTGTTCTCTTTCATTTAATTCAATAGTTAAATGAAGTTTTGCGTATTTTTCTCCATTATTTTTATAACTATGTGTATTTACTCCTAAAAGATTCATTTTACTATCAGAAAGTAGATTGATAATATCTTTTAACAAATTATTTCTATCATAAGCAATTATAGTAAAATTAAAAATAAATTTAGTAAACTTATTTTTAACTATTGATTCATTCCATTTTACAGGAATTATTCTTTCAGGTTCTTTATTTTTTAAAGCAATTAAATTTTTACATGTTTTTATATGTACTGTAATTCCTTGTCCACGTGTAACATATCCATCCACTTCATCTCCAGGTAATGGTGTACAACATTTGGCAAATCTCACAAGAGTATTATCAGTACCATCAATAACAATAGCATTATCATCATTAGATCTTATTTTTCTATTATTTTTATCTAAAATTTCTTCTAAATTTTCTTCGACATTCTCTTCTTCAAGAGGTTTAAATTTTGAAATAAATGTATCTAAAGGAATTCTACCTATACCAATTTGAAAAAGTAAATCATCAAAGTTTGGCAAACTTTGTCTTTTTATAAATTCTTTAGTTATATCAGAATTTTCAACATCTTTTAATTTTAAATTATATTTTAATAGTTCTTTTTCAACTAAAGATTTTCCTAATTTATAATTTTCTTCAAACTCTCTATCTTTTATCCATTTTTTTATTTTAGATTTTGCACTATGTGTAACTACAATATTTAACCAATCTTTTCCAGGTCCTTTAGCAGATTTAGATGTAATAATTTCTACTTGGTCACCATTTTTTAATTTATAATCAAGAGGAACCATTTTATTATTAACTTTAGCTCCAATACATTTATAACCTATTTGTGTATGGATATGAAAAGCAAAATCTAATGGAGTAGAGCCATTTGCAAGCTCAATAACATCTCCTTTAGGAGAAAATACAAATACTGTATCATTTAAAATATCACCAGTAACTGTATTGATAAACTCTTCTGATGTTTCAGCTTCATTCTGCCATTCTAAAATATTTCTAAGCCAAGAATATATATTATCTCTTCTATTTGTTTTTATTTTTTCTTTATAAGCCCAATGAGCTGCAATTCCTTCTTCAGCTATTTTATGCATTTCATGAGTTCTAATTTGGATTTCAATATATTTTCCATTAGGACCAACAACAGTAGTATGTATAGATTGATATCCATTAGCTTTAGGAACAGCTATATAATCTTTGAATCTACCTGGTACAGGAATCCAAATATTATGTATGATACCAAGGCAATTATAGCAATCAGCTTTTGAATCAACAATTATTCTAAGAGCAGTTAAATCATATAATTCTTCAAAACTCTTACCTTTTTCATACATTTTTTTATAAATACTATAAAAATGTTTTACTCTACCAGATACTTCACCATTAATACTATATTTTTTTAGTTCTTCTTTTAAAAAATTTAAAACACCTTCTGTGTATTCTTCTCTTTCACGTCTTTTACTATTTACTAATTCTACTATTTGCCTATATATTTCTGGATGTAAATAAGAAAATGCAAGATCTTCTAATTCCCATTTTATTTTTGCAATTCCTAATCTATGTGCAAGAGGTGCAAAAATATTTAATGTTTCTTTTGCTATACTAATTTGTTTTTCTGGTTTCATAAATTTAAGTGTTCGCATATTATGAAGTCTATCAGCTAATTTAATAATAACTACTCTTACATCTTTAGCCATTGAAACAATCATTTTACGAATATTTTCATGTTGTTTTTTCGTTCCTTCAGGTAAATTTTTAAGCTTTGTTACACCATCTACAAGTTCAGCAACTACTTCACCAAAATTATATATAATATCTGATTTTGATATCATAGTATCTTCTATTACATCATGTAACAATCCTGCAATAATAGTATCTGTATCCATATAAAGTTCAATTAGAATTTTAGCAACAGCAACAGGATGTGCAATATAACCTTCGCCAGATCTTCTAAATTGACCTAAATGAGCTTCTTTGGCAAATTCATACGCAGTTATTATTTTATCAATATTTAAATTATTATTATTAGTTTTTTTTATAGTATTAAGCAAGTCTTCACGATACTCCATTTATTCACCACATTTCTTTATTTTTAAAAAAATAGATGAGATAACTAAAAATTATTGCTAAAAAATAAAGTAATTAAACGAGTCCTTAATTTTAAAGGACTCGTTTTTAATTTGTTCAATAGAAATTAGCTTTTTAGTATCCCAGATTTTTAGTATTTTAAAATTGAAAATACATTATGTCCATTTAATTTATCTCTTCCATTTAAATCACTAAGTTCAATCATAAAAGCTAATTCTTCTATTTTAGCTCCTATTTTATCTACTAAATCAATCATAGCTCTTGCAGTACCACCAGTAGCTAAAAGGTCATCTACAATAATAACAGTAGAATCTTTTTCAATTGCATCTTCATGTATTTCTATAGAGTTAGTTCCATATTCTAAAGTATAATCTGCAGAAAGTGTTTTATAAGGTAATTTTCCTTTTTTTCTTACAGGAACAAAACCTGCTCCAATATTATATGCAATAGCTGCACCAAAAATAAACCCTCTAGCATCAGCACCTAATACATAATCAATATTTTTATCTTTATATCTCTCACTAAAAATATCTATAACATCTTTTAGTCCTTTTTTATCTTTTAATAATGTAGTAATATCTCTAAAAAGTATTCCTTTTTCTGGGAAATCAGGAATTGTTCTTATTAATTCTTTTAAATAATCAAAATTTTTTTCCATTTTAGTTATATTTCCTCCTAAATATTTATAATATACACTGAATTTTTATTTTACAAGATAAACATAATAATGTCAACCTTATTCCCAAATATTTCCTATATATTTTATACTGTTGTCATTATTTTTAAAATAATTAATTAATTGTTTTTTTATGTTTGGATACATAATAATATTATCTATTTCATCAATATCAATATATTTTAAATCAACTAATCTTTTCTCTTTTGCTAACTTTAAAATACCGTCAACATATTCAACTTTAAAAAAGAAATTAATAATATGTTTTTCTCCTTTTGGGTCAATAGCTTCAGAGATAAAAAGTAGTTCATTTACATTTATATTTAGATTTGTTTCTTCAATAAATTCTCTTTTTAATGCTTCTTGCATAGTTTCTCCAAAATCTACTCCACCACCAGGCAACAACCAATACTCTTTTCCATTTTTTTTATGTTGAATCAATAATAATTTATCGTCTTTTACAAGTATACCAGCAACTCGAACTCTTGGATTTTTATTCATAGTTATAACCCCTTTATAGCTAATATAGTAATATCATCATTTTGTTTATTTCCATTAGTAAATTTTTTTATGTCAAACATTAAATTTTCAATTAATTCTTTTGCATTTAATTCACTATATTTTTTTATACTATCATACAATCTATTAAATTCAAAAAATTCATTATTTAAACTTCTAGCCTCAATAACACCGTCAGTATAAAGAAGGAAAATATCATTTGGATTGTATTTTATGACTTCTTTTTCAAATGTTTCTTCTAAAAATCCTAAAACAGTTCCTCCAGCTTGATATTCTAGAATTTTATTATTAGTAGAATCATAATGTAATACAGGATCATGACCAGCATTAGAAAGCTCAATTTCTCTTTTTTCAGTATCTATTTTAAAACATGCAGCAGTTACAAATTTTCCATTTAAATTCTCATTTATTAAGTACTCATTTAATAAAGAAAGTATTTTTTCAGGTGAAAATTCATTTAATTTTGTAATAGACATTTTAAAAATAGTTTTTAACATACTCATTAATAGCGATGCAGGAATACCTTTTCCAGATACATCAGCAACAATACCGATAACAATATTTTCATTTATTTGTATTAAAT
The DNA here is from genome assembly GCA_020063625.1 of Fusobacteriales bacterium. Lineage (GTDB taxonomy): Bacteria > Fusobacteriota > Fusobacteriia > Fusobacteriales > Fusobacteriaceae > Hypnocyclicus. Next base: position 37,620 of record JAICDD010000003.1, on the reverse strand, counting down.
CATAATAATCTCCACCAACAGCTTTTGCGGGAATATTAACTCCATAAAAATCAGCATTTTTAGGACTTGGCATCTCTTGTGGAAATAATCCTGCTTGAATTTGACTAGCAATTTTTAATTCTTCCTCTTCTTTTCTTCTTTCAATTTCTTTATTTAAAAAATCTATATTTTGTACAGTGATAGAAAGTTGATTTGCAAGTGAAGTTAAAAAACTTACATTTGCAGCTGAAAACTCAGTTTCTTTATTAAAAAGAATAATTCCACCAACAATTTTTTTCCCATTGAATAAAGGTACTTCAATGAAATTTTTTAATTTTTCTCGCAACATAGATGGTAATAAAGAAAAATTAGATAAAGTAGACACATTATTTACAATTACTTCTTTTCCACTATTTTTTATAAAGAAAAAAATACTTTCCATTCTAGATAAAAGTTTTAATTCAGCTTTTAATTTAGTATCTTCTACATTAACTATAGAAGAAATTCTTATTCCTTTATTATCATAGTAATAGATTAAACCAAATTCAGCTTCTATTATATCTAATGAAAGTTCAATAATTTTTTCTTCTAATTGTTTTTTATCATATATTTTACCAATTTCTTTACCAATTTTATATAAAGTTACAATCTCTTCATACATATTTGAAACTTCATCTAATTGAAGTTCTAAGCTATTTTCAGTATCCTTTAATTGAGTATTTAATTCATTAATTTTATCTTCTTTATCTTTTATTTTTAAATTTAGTTGTTTAATAAAATATAGATTATTTAACATATGAGTAAAGCCTTGAATAATGGCTTTTGTTAATTTAAATAATAACTCATTTTCTATATACTCAGTATCATTTATATTTATAAAAATAATACCATGATGGATATAAGAGTTTTTAAGATTAATTATAAAATTATATCCACTATTATAATTGTAATCTGTATGAACAAAGATTCCACCTTCATTATCTTGTATTCTATTCAATATCTCTTCAGGGACACTATTTTCATTAGATAATTGGCTAAAAATTTTAAATCCTTCAAGAGAATTTTTATAAATAATCAAATCTTTTATATCAAAATATTTTATTAGATAAAAAGAGATTTCATCGAAAAACATATCGTAATTTATATTAGAGTTTTCTAATGCATCAAAAACTTGTAAAAAAGCATCTAATAAAAAATCTTTTTTTAATATTAAATTATTATCTTTTGTAATTTTATTTATAAGTTTATTAGTCTGTTCTTCTTGAAAACTTAGTTTTTCTGATTTGTTTTTATCTAATAAATTATAATTATATTCTAATTCATTAATTTTATTAAATAATTTATCTATTTCTTCATTAAAAAAATATTCAAATGTACTAAAGCTATCAAAACCAAAAAATTTTTTATAAGTAGAATTATTTAAATGAAATTTAGAATTTTTATTCATAATTTTTTTAATTGTTTTTGAAAAATATAGTCTTAATCTAAATTCATATAAAAAATAACTAAACACAAGAACAATTATTTGAAAAAAGTATAAAACAATATAACTTTGAATATAAAAATCAAAATTAGACAACAATTTTAAAACAATAATTGGTGAAAAGAAAAAAAGAATAAAAACAATAATTTTATATAAAAAATTAACTTGCCAATCTTTCATTATTTTTTACTTCCTTTTCTATAATTTTTTTTAATTCTAAAATTTGAGTATCAAAAATATCTTCTTCAGGAGTTAAATTTAGATATTTTTTTGCTTGTACAAAATCATTATTATCAATACAAACTTTTGCAATAAAAATAATCATATCTTTATTAACGCTATTATTTATAAAATATTTATTTATAATATTTAATGATTTTTTATATTCATTTAGATTATAGTATAAATGTTTTGAGTATAATATGTTAACATCAAAATTATTAGGATATTCTTTATATAAAGATACTAATAAAGATTGAAGTTTTGAAATATCATTTAATTTAAATAAAATTTCAGCTAAAAAAATATCAGTATCAAGAGTTTTTTTATTAATAAGCGTGAGAGTATTATATGAATTATTATAGTCATTTAAAGCATAATAAATCTTAGATTTTAATATTAAAATGTTATCATTTAATTGATCATAAGAAATTTTATTAATATAATTTAATGACTCTAAATATTTTTTTTGATTATAATATAAAACAGAAATATTATATAGTGTATTTGTATCATTAGGTTTCTTTGATAAAATTTTTAAATAATAATATTCAGCAGTATCATAATCTTTTTTTTCACTATAAATAAAAGCAAGATTTTGTAATGTAAAAACATTTTCAGAATTAATAGAGTATGCTTTTAAAAAACTTTCAAGAGCAATTTGAATTTTATTTTGATTAAGAGCGTTAATCCCTTTGACAATTGCATAATTTTCCTGTTTTTTATTTTCCTCTATCTGCTTTTTTTCAGTATTACTACATCCAAAATTAAAAATAAGTATTAAAACAATAAAAAAATTAAATATTTTTCGATTCATCCCCTGTAATTTTCACCTCTTTATAAGTCTCAATTAATTCTTCAGGATAAATTGCTCCTCCAGATATAATTAGTTTAAAAGCATCTTCAATTTTCATATTTAAAAAAATCACTTCATCTATATTAGTCATAATAAACATACCAGAAGTAGGATTAGGTGATGTAGGAATAAAAATACTACATAACTCTACTCCGTTGATATGTTTATTATTGAAAAAACTTTTATTATTAGTTAAAAAACCGATACTATATATTCCTTTTCTAGGATATTCAACCAAAACAACTTTTTTATAAGATTTAAAATCTTTAGAAAAAAGTATATTATTAAATTGTTTAAATGTAGAATATATAGGTTTAACTAAAGGTAATTTTAAAAAAACATTTTCAAAATAGTGGATTCTTTCATAATTTATAAAATGACTTACTATTAATCCAATTATATAAATTATAAAAAAGACTAATGTAAGAGATAAAAAATTTGATAAAATATATTTTAAAAATTCAATATTTACACCTATATTATTTTTCAAAAAAATATTAACTAAATATTGCATAGGAAGAATCTGAGTAACAGTATTAATAGTTAATCTAAAAATGAATAATAGTATATAAATAGTAGCAAATAAGGGTAAAGTAGCTATTATTCCAGCAATAAAGTATTTTTTTAAATTATTTCTTATTCTCCGATTCACCTATATCACCATTATTTTCTAAATTATTAATTATAATAAGAACTTTATCAATACGTCTTTTTTCAATTTTCATTACACGTATAGTTAAATTTTCATAGTTAATAGTATCATTAACAACAGGCATTCTTCCTAATTCTGAATAAATAAACCCACCTAAAGTATCATAATCTTCAGAAATAGGAATATTTATATTTAACTCATTGTCTAAATCATCAATTGATATCATAGCATCAATAAGATATTTATTTTCATCTAACTTTTTGATTAATTGACCATCATCAGCGTCATCAAATTCATCGCTTATTTCTCCAATAATTTCTTCAATTAAGTCTTCTATAGTAACGAGCCCATTAATACCACCGTATTCATCAACAACCATTGCAATATGAATATGAGCTTTTTTAAATTCTTTTAACAAATCATCAAGCTCTTTTGTTTCAGGGACAAAATATGCGTCTCTAACAAAATTTTTAATTGGCAAATCTACTTTATCTTCTTTTATAACTGTAAAAAGGTCTTTAACATAAATAATTCCTACAATATTATCAATTTTTTCTTCATAAACAGGAATTCTAGAAAAACCACTATCAATGATATCGTCCCAAACGTCATTTAATGTTTGAGAACCTTCAAGGACAAACATTGTTGTACGGGGAATCATAACCTCTTTAACAGTAGTATCACCAAATTCAAATATTGAGTGAATCATCTCTTGTTCTTCTTCTTCTAAAACACCCTCATCTTTTCCTACTGTTACAAATGATTTTATATCTTCTTCTGTAATTAAAAATTTAGTTTCATTTAATTCTACCCCAAAAAATCTACTTATAATTCTTGAAACAAAAATAAGGATTTTTGTAATGGGATAAAATAAAATATTTAAAACATTTATTATTTTAATTACAGCCATTGAAATCTTAGTAGGATAATTTTTAGCTATTATTTTTGGTGTTATTTCTCCAAAAATTAATATAATGATAGTCATTATACCAGTAACTAAAAGAATGGTATTAGCATTATTTCCAATTAAAGAAATAGCTAAAGTAGTTGCAATTGATGATGCTAAAATGTTTACAATATTATTCCCAATTAATATTGCAGTAAGAAATTCATTTGGTTTTTTTAACCAAAGTTTTAAAAGGTTTGCAATATTTTCATTTTCTTCTTCGACTTTTTTTAATTTTGTCATCTTAAACCCTGTAAGAGCAGTTTCAGATGATGAAAAAAATCCAGATAAAATTATTAAAAAAATTAACAATATAATCTGACTATACGTTTCCAAGTAAGTACACCTTCCTTAATTAAAAAATATTTTTTATTAAATCTGTCTCAGTAACTATCCCTTCTAAAGAGTTGTTATTAAAAATTAATGCATAAGTATAGTTATCTTCGACTAATTTAGTAACTAAATTTTCTAGAGTATCATTGATATCTATTTTTAAAAAATCTTTTTCCATAATCTCTTTTGCAGTATAACCAATAAGTTTGTTTAATTTTTCTTTAAAAGATTTAGTATTAGGTAATTGTAAAATTAAATCATTTATAGCAATAACAGGTGGCAAAGGAGCTATTTCTTTTTTTATTAATAAAGATTTTCTTTCAACAACTCCAATAATGTTATTATTTTCAATAACAGGCAATTTACCTATATTTTTTTCTTTCATTATACTAATAATCTCTTTTATATTTGTATCAGAGGATACAGTAACTACATTTTTTGACATAACATCAGTAATTTTTTTCATTTTGACCACCTCAAATTTAAATTAATTTTAGCATAAATACAATTAAATTACAAGAATATATACAGTTTAAATTATTCAGTTTTTGGTAGTACATATATCCATGTTTCAGTAGCAAGAGAATAATTTAAAATTTCCTTTTTTTTAAAAAATAGATTAATTTCACGAGTTGCACTCTCTTTTGAATCAGAAGTATGAATTACATTTTTTCCAGTATCAAGTACATAATCTCCTCTAATAGTGCCAGGAAGAGCATCAGAAGGTCTTGTAGCACCTGCCATAGTTCGAACTATTTTAATTACATCTTCCCCTTCTAAAACCATAGCAACTACAGGTCCAGCTGTAATTCCTTTTACTAATTCATTAAAAAAAGGTTTTTCTTTATGTTCAGCATAATGTTTTTTAGCAAGTTCTTCACTCATTTGCATAAGTTTAAGTCCAACTATTTTTATTCCTTTTTTTTCAAATCTACTTATAATTTCTCCAATTAATTCTCTTTGTACTGCTCCAGGTTTTATCATTGCAAAAGTTTGTTCCATATTTATCCTCCTCTTAAAATAAAAAATCATATATATCTATTTTCGATAAAAAATAAAAAATCCTTTTTTAAACAAGAGAAAAATTTATTATCACATTATAAAAAAGTTGAGTGTAGTTAAAATTTAATACACTCAACTTAAAAAAATCATATAATATTTTAAGAGATTAATTTTTCATTGCTTGAATAGGAGGTGCTACTTTTCCACCCCGATTAATTAAAGTAGAACAATTTAGTGAGTTTATAGGCATAATATCAGCTTCTCCTAATAAACCACCAAACACTACTCTATCACCAACACATTTACCAGGTACAGGAATAACTCTAACAGCAGTTGTTTTATTATTTACCATTCCAATAGCCATCTCATCAGCTATAAGACCTGAAATTACATAATCAGGAGTATCACCAGGTATTGCTATCATGTCTAATCCAACAGAACAAACACAAGTCATTGCTTCAAGTTTTTCTAATGTAAGATATCCTTTACTTGCGGCAGCAATCATTCCTTGGTCTTCACTTACAGGAATAAAAGCACCAGTTAATCCACCTACTCTAGTAGCAGCCATAGCACCACCTTTTTTTACAGCATCATTTAAAATAGCAAGAGCTAAAGTAGTACCATAAGCTCCAACAGATTCTAATCCAAACTCTTCTAAGATATTTCCTACACTATCTCCAACTGCAGGAGTAGGAGCAAGTGATAAATCAATTATTCCAAATTCTACTCCAAGTTGTTTTGCAACTTCTTTTCCTACTAATTCACCCATTCTTGTTATTTTAAAACTTATTTTTTTAATTTCTTCAGTAATTACACTAATATCAGCTTTTTTATCTATCTTGCTAAGAGCAGCTCTTACAACACCAGGTCCACTAATTCCAAGATTTAAAACAACTTCACTTTCACCAACTCCATGAAAAGCACCAGCCATAAACGGATTATCACTTACAGCATTTGTAAATACTACAAATTTTGCGGCACCTAAACCATCTTGTTCTTTTGTATTATAGGCTAATTCTTTTACAGTTTTACCAAGCATTTTTACAGCATCAAGATTTATTCCAGCTTTTGTAGAACCTACATTTACAGATGAACAAACTCTTTCAGTAACAGTAAGAGCTTTTGGAATAGAATTTATTAATTTTAAGTCGCTTTCTGTAAATCCTTTTTCTACAAGAGCAGAAAAACCACCAATAAAATCAATTCCTATATCTTTTGCAGCTTTATCTAAAGTTTCTGCAAAAATAGTATAATCATCTGCATCAGTAGCTCCAGCAATTATTGAAATTGGAGTAACAGAAACTCTTTTATTTACAATAGGAACTCCATATTTATTTGATACAGCATTTGCAATATTAACTAAATTTTTACCATATTTTAATATTTTATTATATATATTTTCGCAAGTTTTTTCTGCATTTTTATCTATACAATCAAGCAAACTAATACCTAAAGTTACAGTTCTTATATCAAGGTTTTGCATATCAACCATTTTAATTGTTTCTAATATTTCATTTGAATTTGCTAAAACGTGCATTTTTTCCTCCTCGTTAATTTATTAAATTCTATGCATAGCTTTAAATATATCTTCATGTTGAACGTAAACTTTTACGCCTATTTTTTCTTCTAGAGATTTTAATTCTTCTTTTATTTTATTAAATTCAAGAGTAGAATCTTTTGTTTCAACTAACATAATCATAGCAAAAATTTCATTTTCAAATATTGTTTGAGTAATATCTATAATATTACATTTTAATTCTTTAAGTTTTAATGATACTTCAGAAACTATTCCTACTTTATCATCTCCAATTACAGTTATAACTATTTTTCCTTCCATATTGAAAGCCTCCTTATATATTAAATGTTTTTGTTTGTTTTATTTTTTTTTTAATATTTTTTTCAGCACTAAGACACGAAGAGCTCTAAGATACACGAAGAATAAATTATTTTGAAACCACAAGATTTACACGGGATGAATATTAGATTTTTTGTTACACAAAGTGCACAGAGAAAAGCACTAAGGACCACTAAGATTTTTCTTTGTAGTTCTGGTTTTCCTATCTTCGTGTTCCTTGTGACTTCTTTTCTTTGTAATTTAATTATTATTTAAAATATATAAAAAAAAGCAGTTTTTACACTGCCAAATAAAAGAAAAGATATTTTAAAAATCGTTTCAAAATATCCTCTGTCCTTTTACCTGAGAGCGTTACTCCTTCGGTGTCCTTTTGGATCTCTCCAGAGGTTCGTCCAATATAGGTCCTTTTACCTGAAAGTATTACTTCTTCGGTGACCAAAACTATGATTCTCTCCCTATATTTTCAACCGAGTTATTAAATTTTGATATATTTTACTTTATTTATTAAAAATTGTCAAATAAAGAAAAAAAGATGACTGAAAAGGACTACTAAAAAATAAATTAATTGAGAATTTATTTAAGAGAAGTTTCAGCAAAACTATTTAGTGAAATTAATGTAAAAAGCGATAATAAAATTAGTTTTTTCTTCATGTTTAGCTCTCCTTATTTTTTTAAATTTTTTTCTGAAAATATAGAATCTTTTAATTCTATATTAATTTTTATAGTTGAAAAATCTGTAATAATATAAGTTGATTTATTTGTAGTAAGGTCTGTCATTTTCATGTTTTTAGGTATAAAATAATTATTAATTTTTTTATAGTCAGTTATTTCTAATTTTTTATATAATAAATTATTTTTATCATAATATTCAATTAATTCTTCAGTGAAATTAGTTTTATTTACTTTTGAAATAATATAACTGTATTTTTTACTATTATCTTTTGGGATAAGCTTTAAGTAATAATAGTTTTTATCACTATTTATTATAGAAAAAGTAAAATCTTTTTCATAATCTAAATCCATATCATCATAAGAAAAACTAGATCCCATTACACTTCCATTTTTAGCACTTTTGGATAAAAGTCTAACTCGATTTGTTCTTTTATTATAATACCATGTATTTCCTTTTTTTGAAAGTATAGATGTACCTGTTAATCTACTAGGTGAAGTAAATTTCATTAATTGCCATGTATTATTATCTACTTTTTTTGAATATGCTTCAAAAGTCATACTAGAAGTTGTTTTTCCATTTGTTTCGATTTTCATAGTAGATATTTGAAAACTACTGTTATAATCGGTATTTTTTTTTATGTTTTTAATTATTTTATTTACATCTGTATTTATTTCTGAAAAACTAGATATTGAAAATATAATCAAGAATATAAAAATAATTTTTTTCATTTTAAAGCCTCCTATTTGAGAGTTATTTTATTAAAGATTGCAATTAAGGATACTAATAAAAATATAGTAAATAGATATGCAAGAGTGACTCCTAAACTAAGTAAAAATCCAAATCCAACAAATCCACGATATTTTGCAAGCATCAAAGTACCAAATGCAAATACAGTAGAGAGGGTAGTAAGAGTAATTGCTTTACCAGTACTTCTAAATGTAATTAATAAATCTTTTTCATGTAAATATCTATGAATTAAATGAACTCCATCATCTACACCTATTCCAATAATTAAAGGAATTCCAATAACATTAACTACATCAAATTTAAATCCAGTCCATCCCATTATACCTAATATTGCAAGTATTGTTACAAGCATAGGAAGTAATGCAAATGTTGCATATTTAAAACTTTTTAAATCAATTAATAAAACTATAAATATAGCAATAACAGTATAGATAAGGACTTTTTTACCTTCAGTTTTTTCAGCTTCAACAACTTTAATAAATATTTTAGCTGTTCCACTATTATTTGGATTTACACTATCAATTTCAGTTAAGAATTTTTTTTGAAAATCTTCATTCCAAAGGTCATTTTTAGGATAAATTGTAGTTATAAATTCATTATTTTTTCCAATAAAATCATTTTTTATGCTATCGGGAATATCTTTTAATGTAATAATATTTTCGTTGTGATTTGATATAATATTTTTTAATGATGTAAAAAAGTTTATTTGAGATTTTTTTATATTATCTAAATTTAGATTTTCAATAAAATCTTGGATAATATTTGAATCGATAAATTCATCACATTTATCAGTTATTTTTATATCTCCACTTACATAGCTAAGGTCTGAAAGTTCAATAATATTATTCTCTAATCTTTCAAGTTCTTCAATAAGTTCATCTTTATAAATAGTATTATCTACTTTTTTTATAGCACTTTTTTTAATCTCTTTTATGATAGCTAAACGTTTATTTTGTTTTTCAATTGAAGGTAAATATTGTGCAATAGAAGAGATTTCTCCAACACTATCTAAATTATCAAGTTTTTCATAATCTTCTTCACTTTCTTTTAAAGTTTTATTAATTATAATAGAATTATCAGAAGTAAAATCAAATTTTTTGATTATCTCTTTATTTAAAGCTATACTTTTTAATCCTTTTGCTTCTATTTTCATCATATCTTTTTCAAATTCAAATTTTGTAGATTTTATTGATAAAAGAGCAACTATTATTATAATAACACTTAAAGTAATATATTTATGTTTAATTATAGGTTTTTCTAATTTTTCAAGTATATAGATATTCTTATTATTTTTAAATTTTATATTTTTTTTACCAAATACCATAAGTAAAGCAGGAAGCGTAAAAAGTGCAGCTAATAGAGTACAGATTATTCCTACACCTAAAACAATACCAAATTCTTTAAAACCTGGAAATTTGCTAAAGCCAAACATAATAAATCCAATACTAGTAGTAATAGAGCCTGTAATAATTCCTTTCATTATTTTTTTGTATACATTAAGTAAACTCTCTTCTACATTTTCACCTGATTTTTTTTCATCTAAAAAAACAGATAAAATGTGTATAGAATAATCAATTCCAAGTCCAATTAATATAGCTCCCATCATAGCTGTTAGCATATTTAATGTGCCAAATAATAGATATGTTATTCCCATTGACCAAATAATTCCCATTACTAAAGGAACAATTGCGAGAATAGAATAACGAATTAATCTAAATGAGATTATAAATAGTAAAAACATAAGAATTATTGATAAAGTGGAAGTAAGGTTCATATCTTTTGTAGAAACTACCATTTCATCTCTTGAAATTACTTGAGAACCAGTAAGAGCAATTGATACATTATATTTTTTAGCTTGAGTATTTAAATAATCTTCTAATTTATTTACAAAATTTGTAACACCGACAATATCATCTATACTTATAGCTGATTTTAGTATAAATATACCTAAAGTATTATCAGGAGAAATAAAATATTTATCACCTCTAAAAAATCTTTTGGCATCTGTAGTATCTAAACTACCATTATTTGTTTTTATTAAAAAATCTTTTAAAAAATTAAGTAAATAAATTATTTTGTTGCTATCTTCACTAACTTTTTCTGAGTCTGAAGAATTAATATAAGTTTTTTCAAAGTTATCATTAGTAGTTTTTAGAAACTCTGTTATAGAACTTGAAGAAAGAATAGGTGCTAAGTCTTTTAAATCTTTCTCTTTTATAGTAATAAGCCCATTTTTTAGCATAAATTCATCATTTTGAGTATAATTTATATTTTTTACTTCACTCCAATCTTTTAATGTTTTGGGAATATCATTTAAAAAGTTTTCAATATTTTCTTTATTATCTCCACGAACACCAACTATTATAGAATCTAAACTATCAAAATTTTTAAGAGCTTTTTTATAGATAACTACTGAATTATCATTTTTAGGAAGTAAATCCATAAATTGCATATTCATTTTTAATTTTGATATAAAAAATATAGAAATTATAGTGATGATAAAGCTGACAAATAATACTAAGCGATATTTTTTAATGATAAATTTTCCTAATTTTTCAAGCATTTTAATCCTCCTTATTCTCCTTCATCTAAAATTAAATCAATAAATTTTTCCCAATTTTCTTCAAAATTAAAAGGTATATCAAGTGTTTTGTATAAAACCATAGAATCAAGCATCATAAAAAAAAGTTGTGAAATAATTTTAGGGTCTTTTTTATTTGAAATAAAATTTTTTTGATAAAGATAATCAAAGAAATTATTAAAAATTTCTAAATAATTTTCTAAAGATTTTATTAAATACTCTTTTACTTTGGGCATTCTAAAAGCTTGATTTATAAATTCAAATTGAAATTTTGAATAATAGGGGTCAATTTTATTAAAATTTAAAATATTATTTCCCATAGATTTTAATATTAATTTATAATTTTCTTTTGTAATATTATTAATATCTAAAAAATCAGTTTGCATCATTGATGAAAATATAAATTCAATTGTAGCAATAAAGATGTCATCTTTATTATTAAAATGATGATAAATAGCACCTTTTGATAAATTTGTTTCTTTAACTAAATCATTTATGCTAGCTTTATCATATCCTTTTTCAGCTATTAATTTATAAAATGTAGCTATAATTAATTGTTTGGTATCTAATTTATCCATAATATCACCTCACTACAAGTGTAATACAGAACGGTCGGTCTGTCAATATAAAAAATAAAAAAATAAAAAATTGATTTTTATTAAATAAATTAAAAACGAGTCCTGTAAAATCATGGACTCGATTAATTAATATATTTTTATAATAATTTTATATCAGATGTAGAAAGAGGAACGCCTATATCAATTGTAATATTTGGAGAAAATTTTTCATGATTAATTGTTAATTTAATATACTCTTTTGAATAAAATTCATTTTCAATTTCTCTGTAAAATATCACACTTTCTTTTTTTATGTTTTGTTCATCACTACTTTTTATTTTTTCAAAATATTTTATTTTTTCAAAATAAGATAATTTTTTATATTCTACTTCCAAATCTACTTCAGATAAGATTATATAAAATTCAGTTTCATTTTCATTTAAAACAATATCAACAATCCAATCTATAGAACTAGTAGCATCATTAAATTTTGAATAAACTTCATTAATATCAATATTTAATTCAGAAGATATTAAATGAAGTAAATTTGTAGAAACATTAGAATCAGTATTATTAAAATTTACATTATTAAAATTTGAAAAAGTAGGGAATGTTTTTTTAACAATTTTATATAATGTAGTTACAGTTTTTTCTACAGGAGTATCTTCTAATATAAAAATATCATCATTTATAATACCAGTAATATTTTCATTTCCAAGCCAATAAAGCCATTCTTTTTTTTCAGAAGGATAAATTGTATTTATATTTGTAAATAAATAACAATTATTGAAAACATCATTTTCAAATATAAATTGTAAATATGTATTAGAAGATTCTATAATTTTAAAATATAAATTAATTATTTTATAATTGTTTACTTCAATGAAACTAATATTATCAATAGTAGATGTATTAGAGTCAAAAATAAAACGACTATATAAATCATTATTTAAAAAATTCAAATTTTCAAAATGAATATTTTTATTAATATTAGTCATAAAAAAATTTTTAATTTCATTATAACTAGAGTCAGTATTTATTAACATAAAGACCTCCTAAAATAAATATTGAAGTATATGATATTATCAGTTACAATAAGAGTAGAATTATAAATCATATATATAATATCGGCAAAAAAAAAATATTATTAATAAATTAGGTGGTAATTATGGGAATTAGAGGTTATATTTTGTTTGGAATAATTGTATTTTTTATTTTTCTTATGTTTTTATCAAAGAAAATAATAAAAAATTTTAAAAAATTAAATACATATTTGTTTTTTATTTTAATTTTAATAGTGTTAAGAGAAAGCTCTGAGTATTATTTTGAATTTAGTAATAAAATTATGGGGGTATATTTTATAATTCTTACTTTTTTACTTATAAAAATTTTAGGAATATTTTTAGATGAAACTTCTTATAAAATTATAAAATTTGAAATACCAAAATTATTAAGAAGTGTAATTTTGATAGTAATTTTTATATTTAGTTTTTTCTTTGCATTAAAAAGATATTATAATATTAATTTAACACCATTTTTAACAACATCTGCAATTCTTTCAGCAGTAATAGGTCTTGCACTGCAAGATACATTGACAAATTTTATAGCTGGAATAGTTTTAACTTCTGAAAAAAATTTTAAAAGAGGAGATACTATTGTAGTAGATAATATTGAGGGAAAAGTTAATGATACTGATTGGAGGTCTACGAAAATTACTAAATTTGGTGGTGGAGTAGTAAGTATACCAAATAGTATTTTGTTAAAAGATAAGTTTGTTAATTACTATAGAAAATCAAGATATAGAATAGAGATAGAAATAGGTACATCTTATAATGATGCACCAAATAAAGTAATAAATGTATTATTAGATATAGCAAAAAAACATAAAAAAGTGTTAAATGACTCTACACCAGAAGTATTAATTAAACAATACGGAGATTTTTCAATAGATTATATATTGAGGGTATGGGTAGTAGATGACTATTTAAATAGACAAAATATAAAAACAGATATTTATAGAGATATTTGGTATAATTTCTTGAGAAATGAAATAAAAATACCTTTTCCTGTAAGAGAAAATATAGAAATAATTAAAAATATTGAAAATGAAAATCAATTAGAAATAGAAAAAAGAAAAAATTTAATAAATAAAATAGAATTTTTAAAAAGTTTATCAGAAAAAAGTAAAAATGAATTAAGTAAAAAAATAAAGCTTTTTAAATATGGGAAAGGTGAAATAATAGTAAATGAAGGAGAAGAGGGAGATTCGTTTTTTATTATTCAATCTGGAATAGTAGATATACTTATTAATAATAGAAAAATAGTAAATTTAAGAGAGGGAGATTTTTTTGGAGAGATGTCTCTTCTTACTGGAAATAAAAGAAATGCAACAGTAGTTGCAACAATAGATTTAGAAGTGTTAGTTCTTGATAAAGTAACATTTAGAGAAATAATAGAAAATGATAAAAATATTTTAGATATACTTAGCGAGTATTTATTAAAAAGAGAGGAAGAAAATAGTAAATTTAATAAAGATATAAACGACCTTTCTAAAAAACAAAATATTAATAGAGAGACTATGAAAAAAAATATATTTAAAAAATTAATTGATTTTTTTGAATTTTAATAAAATTTTTATATATAAATAGGAGAATTGTTATGATAGCTTTTAAAAAATTTGAAGATTATGGAGTAAAAGCACTGTTTTCAGATAAAGATGATGGAGATATGTCATTTGAAAATATAAAAAGTAGAGAAGTTTTTTTAAAAAAACAAGATATAGATAAAAATATTATTTATGCAAAACAAACACACTCTAAAAATATTAAAATAATAAAAAATGATAAAGAAAATTATTTTGAAGATATTGATGGATTTATTACAAATTTAGATAATGTTGCATTATTTACTTTACATGCTGATTGTTTACCAATATATATTTTAGATAAACAAAGTAAAGTAATATCTCTTCTTCATAGTGGATGGAAAGGGAGTTATCAAGAAATAGTAAAAGAATCTATATATTTATTAGAAAAAAATTTTAATGCAAAAAGAAACAATTTATTAATAGCAATAGGACCAGGAATAGATGTATTAAATTATGAAGTACAAAAAGACTTTGAAGAAAAATTTAGAGAGAAATTTGATAATAATATATTAAAAGATGTTTTTATAGAGAAAAATAATAAGATATATTTTGATAATAAAAAATTTAATTATAATCTATTGAAAAATTTAGGAATAAAAGATATTATTATTAGTAAAGAGTGTACATATAATGGTAATTATTTTTCATTTAGAAGAAATAAAGATAAAAAAAGAAATGGAGCGTTTTTATTTTATATGTAGGAGGGATTATGTTAGTATTATTTAGTCATTTATTAAATAATTTAGGGTATGTAATAGCAATAGCATTTTTTTTATCAAAACTTAATATCTTTCAAAAAATTATGCAAAAAGATAAATTTTCATTTCCTGACAAACTGTTTTTATCATTAATATTTGGAACAATGGCAATAGTAGGAACTTATGTAGGAGTAGATTATAAAGGAGCAATAGCTAATACTAGAAATATTGGAGTAGTAGTAGCAGGACTTTTAGGAGGACCATTTGTAGGAGCATTAGCTGGAATTATGGCTGGAATGCATAGAATTCTCATTGATATAGGAGGAATAACATCACTTCCTTGTGGGCTAGCTACTATTCTAGGCGGAATTATAGGAGGATATTTTTATAAAAAATCTAATCTACAAAATAGATATATATTTGGGTTTTTTGGTGGTTTTTTAGTAGAAAATATTAGTATGGGATTTATATTAATTATGTCAAAACCATTTGAAAAGGCAATGGATATAGTACAAAATATATATGTTCCTATGGTATTTGCAAATGCAGTAGGAGTATCTGTAATTATACTAATAACAGAAAGTATAAAAAAAGAAAAAGATAGAGTAGCAGGCGAACAAGCAAAATTAGCATTAGAAATTGCTAATAAAACATTACCATATTTTAGAGAATTGAATAATGATTCTCTTAGAAAAGTATGTGCAACTGTTTTAAATTCTTTAGGTGCTGATTTAGTTGTAATTACAGATAAAGAAAACATATTATCCTATTTTTCTAAAAGAGAAGAATTTACAATAACACATAATAAAATACTAAGTAAAGCTACTAAAGATGTATTATATACAGGAAAAACATTTATTTGTGATAGAGAAGAAGATATGATTAATTTTATATGTAATGAAAAATATATAAAAAATATAAAGTCAGCAATAATAGCACCATTAAAAAGTGAAAATCAGGTAATAGGAACTATAAAAATTTATTTTTCATCAGCAAAACAAATGACAGAAAAACAAAAATATTTAGTAGAAGGACTTTCAAATCTGATTTCTACTCAAATGGAAATAAGTAAATTAGAAAATGTCAAAAAAACAGCTAAAACAGCAGAGATAAAAGCATTACAAGCTCAAATAAATCCACATTTTTTATTTAATTCATTAAATACAATAGCATCATTTGTAAGAATAAATCCAGAAAAAGCAAGAGAAATTATTATAAATTTATCTACATATTTTAGATACAATATAGAAGCTGGGGAAAAATTTGTAAAAATCTCTAAAGAGCTAGAACATGTAAAATCATATGTAAATATAGAAAAGGCAAGATTTGGAAATAAATTAAACATTATATATGAAATAGATGAAACTGTATTAAATAAAGAGATTCCAGCATTTACAATACAACCACTTGTTGAAAATGCTATAAAACATGGAATAATAGAATCAGGAATTGGAGATACAGTTTGGGTATATATAAAAGATAAAAAAGACAAAGTCTATATAGAAGTAACTGATAATGGAATAGGAATAAAAAAAGAAGTTATAGAAAAAATTCATAATAATAGTATAGAATCAAGT
The DNA here is from genome assembly GCA_020063625.1 of Fusobacteriales bacterium. Classification (GTDB taxonomy): domain Bacteria; phylum Fusobacteriota; class Fusobacteriia; order Fusobacteriales; family Fusobacteriaceae; genus Hypnocyclicus. The sequence continues at coordinate 20,815 of JAICDD010000003.1, read as the reverse complement.
AAAATAGGGTTAAATAATGTATATCATAGATTAAAATTAATATATGATAATGAAATAGAAATAAATAGACTAACTCAAGGTACACAAATAAGATTTGAAATATAGGGGGAAATAATGAACTGTATAATTGTAGATGATGAATTTCCATCAAGAGAAGAATTAAAATATTTTATTAAAGAATTTAGTAAAATTGAAATTTTAGATGAATTTGAAAATCCACTAGAGGTAATAAAATTTTTAAAAGATTATAAGAGTGATATAGTATTTTTGGATATAAATATGCCAGGAATAGATGGAATGAGTTTGGCTGAGATAATTAAAGGATTATATGAAGATGTAAAAATAGTATTTATTACAGCTTATGCAGAATATGCAGTAGATGCTTTTAAAGTAAAAGCTGATGATTATATCTTAAAGCCATATTCAGAAGAAACAATTATAAAATGTTTAATGAAATTAACTAATAAAGAAGAGGAAGCACAAAAAAAGGAATATAAAAATAGAAGTATAGATGGATTAGTTGGTTGGTTTAGAGAAAAAATGTATGTTATAGATTATGATGAGATACTTTTTATAGAAGCATGTGAAAGAGAGTGTAAAATTCATACGAAATATAATGTATATATAGCAAAATCAAAAATAAGTGACCTTGAAGAAAAATTACCTTTAAATAAATTTTTTAGAACTCATAGGTCATATATTGTGAATTTAGAAAAAATAGAAGAGATAATACCATGGTTTAATAATACATATAGTTTAAAAATAAAAGATTCAGATAAAGAAATATTAGTCAGTAGAAACAATATAAAAGAATTTAAAATTATTATGAATATGATTTAATGTTGTTATTATGCATTTTATGTATAAAAAATTACCCTTTATGTTAAAAACATTTAAATTAAAACCTTTTAGAAGTAATATTGTATTGTAGTAAATACAAATTCTTTTAGGAGGTTTTTTTATGTTTACTTTTTTTATTTCTTTGGCTATTTTAGTATTTGGATATTTTTTTTATGGGAAATATGTTGAAAAATCATTTGGGGTAACAGATGCAGATACACCAGCAAAAAGACTAAATGATGGAGTAGATTATGTAGAAATTGATTGGAAAAGAGCATTTTTAATACAGTTCTTAAATATTGCAGGACTTGGACCTATATTTGGAGCAATAGCAGGAGCTCTTTGGGGACCAATAGCATTTTTATGGATAGTATTTGGGACAATATTTGCAGGAGCAGTTCATGATTATATGTCAGGAATGTTATCATTAAAGCATGATGGAGCTACAATTGGTGAGATAGTAGGTATTTATTTAGGAAATAATGCAAAACAGATTATGAGAGTGTTTTCAGTGGTATTATTAATATTAGTTGGAGTAGTATTTATAAATGGACCTGCAGCAATTTTAGCAAATCTTAGTGGAATAGGTAAATTTTGGTGGTTAGGAGTAATTATAGTATACTATTTAATTGCTACAGTACTTCCAATAGATAAATTAATAGCAAAAATTTATCCTGTATTTGGAGCTTCATTAATTATAATGGGTGTAGGAATAGCTGGTGGAATAATATTTAAAGGATATCATATACCTGAATTAACATTGCAAAATCTTCATCCAAAAGCATTAAATCCATTTCCATATTTATTTATAACAATAGCATGTGGAGCGATATCAGGATTTCATGCTACACAATCACCAATGATGGCTAGATGTATTACAAGTGAAAGGGAAGGAAGAAAAGTATTTTATGGAGCTATGGTAGCTGAAGGAGTAGTAGCATTAATTTGGGCAGCAGCAGCAATGGCATTCTTTGGAAGTACAAAAAATTTAGCTGGCGCAGGAAGTGCAGCAGTAGTAGTAAATACTATATCAAATTCATTACTTGGAAAAGTAGGAGGAGCTTTAGCACTACTTGGAGTAGTAGCTGCACCAATAACTTCAGGGGATACAGCATTTAGAAGTGCTAGACTTGCAATAGCTGATGCTACAAAATTTAAACAAGGGCCTGTAAAAAATAGATTTTTAATTGCAATACCTTTATTTACAATAGGACTTATATTATGTTTTGTTGATTTTACAATAATTTGGAGATATTTTGCATGGTCAAATCAAACTCTTGCAACAATAGCATTATGGGCAGGTGCAGTATATTTAAAAAATAATGGTAAAAATTATTTAATAGCAGTAATACCAGCAACATTTATGACAGCAGTAATTACAACATATATTTTAATAGCGAAAGAAGGATTTCAAATCTCTGAAAATATTGCTTATCCAATAGGGGTGTTAGCAGCAATATTAGCACTTGGAAGTTTCTTATTTATAAGAAATAAAGAGATAGAATATAGCAAAGAGTGATTAAAGGGATAAAATTATATATAGAAAATTGGATGACAGAAAAGTTAAGTTTTATTAAATAAATTAAAAACAAGTCCTTAAAAATCAAGAACTTGTTTAATTAATTTATTTTAGAGGTCCTTTTCAGTCATCCTCTTTTTATTTTTTATTTATCCAAATATTCCAGTTGAAAGATATCTCTCTCCTGTATCTGGTAATACTACAACTATTCTTTTTCCTTTATTTTCTTCTTTTTGAGCTAGTTTTAATGCAGCAGCAAGTGCAGCTCCACTAGATATACCTGCTAAAATTCCTTCTTTTTGAGCTAAAAGTCTAGCATGTTCAAAAGATTCTTCATTTGATACTTGAACTATTTCATCAAATACTCCAGTATTTAATACTTTTGGTACAAATCCTGCTCCAATACCTTGGATTTTATGTGGTCCAGGACCATTTCCTGATAATACAGCTGATGCTTCTGGTTCTACAGCGACAATTTTTACATTAGGAATTTCTTTTTTTAATATTTCTCCAACACCAGTAACAGTACCACCAGTACCTACACCTGCTACAAAAATATCAACATTTTTTTCAGTATCTTCTAATACTTCAATAGCAGTAGTTTTTCTATGAACATCAGGATTTGCAGGATTTTCAAATTGTTGTAAAATTATTGAATTTTCATACTCTTCATTTAATTCAATAGCTTTATCAATTGCACCTTTCATTCCAAGTTTACCATCAGTTAATACAAGTTCTGCACCATAAGCTTTTAAAAGATTTCTTCTTTCTATACTCATTGTATCAGGCATTGTAAGGATAAGTTTGTATCCTTTAGCAGCAGCATTCATAGCTAATCCCACACCAGTATTTCCACTTGTAGGTTCTATTATAATAGTATCTTTATTTATTAATCCTTGTTTTTCAGCTGATTCGATCATATTTTTTGCTATTCTATCTTTTACACTTCCTCCAGGATTAAAAGATTCTAATTTTACCAAAATTTCTGTCCCAAAAGTATCGATGCTGTTTAATTTTACAATTGGTGTTTTTCCTATTAATTCTAAAATATTGTTATAAATCATTATTCTCCTCCTTAAATATAATACATATAATGTTCTTCTAAATTGAAATTATCTAATAAGTCTTGTAAAGATGTTTTTTTTAAAAAATTAATAATTAAACTATCTAATGGTTTTGATAATGTAATATTAATTGAATTTTCGTATTTATCGTTATTTTCTGTAATATCCTCTTTTATTAATTCTGGCTGTAACAAAGAAATTACTTCATATAGAGAAATTTTATTTGCTTTTTTAAGTAATTTATATCCACCATTAGGACCTTTACTTCCTTCTAAAATATTTGATTTTTTAAAATATCTAAAAATTTGTTCTAGATATCTATTAGAAATATTTAATTCCTCTGCAATCTCTTTAATACTACATCTATATTTTTCATTTTGCATAGCTATATAAAGTAAAGCTTTTATACCTGTTTTTGTTTTGGTAGGTAGTTGCAAAATTTCACCCCCTCAATTTTCATACATTATACATAAGAAAAGTATGTTATATTAATTTTATACTATAATTTATTATAAAAGTCAAGAAAATTTAATAAAAAAATAAAAAAGAGGCTTTTAAGCCTCTTTATAAATTATGCATGTACTTTATCATGTCTACTTTTTCTAAGTTTTGCATATTCATCATTTAATACTTCTAATTTTTGAGTATACTCTTTTACCAAGATATGATTTTCCTCTGCATAAGCTTGTTCAAGAGCATATTCCAATTTGTGAATCTCATCTAAAACTTTTTTTATATCTTTTGTTATAACTTCCATACACTATACCTCCTCATGTTATTTTGTGAAAAATAATAATTAATAATATAAAATAAAAAATGTTATATTCTTTTTTTAACAAAAATAACTTTTACAATATTAATTTACCTCAAAAAAAATTAAAAATCAAATTTTTTCATAAAAATATTGACAAAATTTTTAAAAAAAAGTATACTTTGAATAACGAAGCTTTGATAATCAAATTAAAAGAGGTGGGAGTTATGTATATTGCAATAGCTGGTGGCGTCAAAGGAATAGAGAGAGAATATAAAAATATTTCAAAAAAATATGGGTTTAAATGTAAAATTTTTAATAAAAATGTACCTGATTTTGATAAAAAAATTAAAAATGTTGATGCAGTAGTAATGTTTACAGGGACAGTAAGTCATAAAATATCAAAAAAGTGTTGTGCTGTCTGTAAAAAAAATGATATTTGTTTAAAAAGAATGCATTCAAGTAGTATAAATCAATTAGAAATAGCGTTAAAAGAGATATGTGAGGAGATAGAGTAATTGAAAATTTTATACATAACAAAAACCAGACAAAATGTAAAAGTACATTAATTGCCTGGTTTTATTATTATTTTAATATCATAGCTTGATAAGGTTTTAATATTACTTCTTTATCAATATTTTTATTAGACAATAAATCTTTTGTATAAGAAGTGTCTACTTTAAATTTTTTCTCTTTTGAGTCGTTATTTATTAATACTAAAATTTTCTTATTATTAAAAACTCTTTCAAAAGAAAGTAATTTTTTATTAAAATGTGGTATAAATTCACCTTCTTGTAATTCTATATTCTCTTTTCGGATGTTAATTAATTTTTTTATGTATTCATAATATTTCATATTCCATTTATTTTTATCCCAAATCATAGCTTTTCTACAATCAGGGTCATGTTCTCCATCCATTCCTATTTCAGTTCCATAATATATCATAGGAGCACCAACATAAGTCATAATAAAAGTAAGTGCTAATAAATGTTTTTCTTCATTGAAATTACATTTATTTAAAAATCTTGCAGTATCATGAGAATCTAAAAGATTTAACATTGAAAAATTAGTTTGTTCTTGATATTTCATTAATAAACTGTTTATTCCTTCTATAAATTCGATACTATTAATTCTATTTTCTGCAAAATATTGAGTGCAAAGATATGTGATACCATAATTCATTACAGCATCAAATTGGTCACCATTTAACCAATTTTCAGAGTTACTCCAAATTTCTCCTACAATATAGGCATCTTTATTTATTTCTCTAACGACTTGTCTAAATTCTTTCCAAAATGATTGAGCTACTTCATCAGCAACATCAAGTCTCCATCCATCAATATTAAACTCTTTAGTCCAATATTTTACTGCATTTAATATATATTCTTTTGCATCTTTATTAAAAAGATTTAATTTAGGCATATATTGTGTATGTGCAAATGTTTCATAAGGTAAAATATTTTCACCTGTTTTATCATCAATATACCAATCTTTCCAACCTTTTTCTTGTTGACGCTTTTTTAAATCTTCAAAATCAATTGGGAATTTTTTTATATAGTACCAATCTTTATATTTTGAATTTTCTTGATTTTTTAAAACATCTTGAAAAGCAAAAAACTGATATCCAGTATGATTAAATACAGCATCAAGAATTATTCTAATTCCTTTAGAGTGAGCTTTTTCAACTAATTCTTTAAAATCTTCTTTTGTTCCAAAATGTGGGTCAATTTCCATATAATCAGTAGTATCATATTTATGATTTGAAGGTGCTTTAAAAATAGGAGTAAAATAAAGAGCAGTAACTCCTAAATCTTGTAAATAATCTAATCTATTAATTACACCTCTTAAATCTCCACCGTGAAAACTATTATATTTTGGTTTTTCCTCCCATTTTGCATTTACATAGTCTTTATATTCAGGATTTCCCATTTCAAATCTTTCGGGAAAAATTTGATAAAATATAGCATTTTTTACCCAACTAGGAGTATCATTTTTTTCCTCAAAATGTAAATATGGAAAATGAAAAACAAAAAGATAAGCCTCTTCTTGTTTTACATTATCTAAAAAGCCAAAATTTGTATAAGCATAAATTTTATGATGTTTTTCTAATTCAAAATAGTAAGAAAGTCTTTTACTTTCAATAAAAATTTTTGCGCCATAATAATCAAACTCATTATCAGTAGAAATTTTTTCCATTTTTATTTTTTTTCTTTTATGCCATTCATATTTATCACCAAAAATTAAATACGCATTATCAATATCATTTTTTGCACATTTAATTTTTATGTGAACCCTATTATCTGTTGTTAAATAAGCAAAATTTGATTTTGCTTTGTGATAAACTGCAAATTTATTAATACCCATCTTTCTCTCCTTTTTTATTGTAGTATAAATTATACTACAATATTACAATGATAAAAAAAATAAGTCAAGAGAATTTATTTTTTTAGAGTATTTTTTATTAAAACAATAAGAATAGAAACAGCAAAAATAAATGTAACAATATTAGCTGAGATAATTGCTATATCTCTTAAATGAAATCCATAAATTATCCAAAAAAGTACACCAGTTGTAAAAATAGAGTACATTCCCAAAGATAAACCTTCAGTATTTTGAGTTTTTATTGTTTTTATAGCTTGTGGTAAAAATGAAAAAGTTGTAAGTATTGCTGCTAAAATACCAATTATTTTAAATATCATAATATTCCTCCTATTTTATTTGATACTATATTATAACTTAAAAATATTTTTTTGCAATATAATTATATATATAATATAACTTTATAATATATATATTTTTGATGTTATATGTTATAATTATATTGAGGTGGGGTTTATGAAAAAAAAGGTATTATTTATGTATATCATAATTTATATAACTATATTTGCAGTAGCTATAGATGATTATATTTTATTTGATAATGGTTTGAAAAAATTTAATAATAAAAATTATACAGAAGCTATTTATAATTTTGAAAAAATTAATCAAGAATATAAAAATTCAAATTTAATAAAATCAACATATTTATATTACTATTTAGGAATGTCTTATTATTATCAAAATAATTATGAAAAAGCAATAGAATTTCTAAAAAAGACAAATTATATTCCATTAGAAGCTGATTATAATAATGGATATTTTAAAAAAGATAAAAAATCGTATTTTGAATATGAAAAAAATTATTATATAGCAGATTCTTATCTAAATTTAAAAAATTATGAAAAAGCAAAAGAGTATTTTTTGAAATTATATATAGATTATTTTGATATTGATATTATTGAATATGAAAAAATAGCATTAAAAGAACTAGCAAAATTAGATAAATATTATCAATTTGTATTTAATATAAAATATAATATTGATGAAAATTATGAAAATTTAAAACCAAAAGATAGATTAAAATTAGCAAAATATTTTAGAAGTAAAGGTGAATATTATAAAGCATCGATTTTATATAGAAAATATCTTGAAAATTTTACTGATATTTGGACCAATGTAAGTGTATTAAAAATGTTATATTATTCTAAAAAATATGATGAGTTAATAGAAACTGCAAAATCATACTTAAAAGATGAAAATAATAAAAAAATAGAATCATATTTATATTATTATCTAGCTAGTGGATATAGAAGAAAAGGTGATTTAGATAATGCAATAAAATATTTTAAATTAGTAAAAGATGGATATTTTAAAAATGAAAGCATCTATTTAATAGGAAGAATGTATTATTTTAAAAAAGATTATGAGACTGCAGAAGAATATTTGAAAATGAGTAATAGTAATGAATCTTTAAAATTACTGTATAATATCTATTATGCACAAAATAGAAAAGATGATTTAAAAAATATAATGGTGAATTTTATAAAAGAAAATCCATATTCTGAATCAGCTGCTTTTTATAGATATAAATTGTATAATATAGAAAAACAAGGGTATCTTGATTATCTTATATATTTTAATCAAAATACATATTATTATGAAAAAGCTATTGAGATAAAAAATTATAAAGAAAAAACAAAAGAGTTTCCTTTAGAAGTGTATAATAAAAAATATGAAAAATTTAATCAAAAAATAGAAAAATTATTAGAACTAAATAATCCAGTATATTTAAAATTAGAATTAAAATATTATGAATTTTCTCCAGAAGATAATTTATATAAAAAATATTTAATATCAAAGGTATTTGAAAAAAATAGTTCGTATAACGAAGCGCTAAGAAATGCTTTACTTAATTATCGTAAATTTTATAATTATAAAGAGTTGCAAAAAATGCTTTATCCAAAATATTATCAAGAAATTGTTACAAAATATTCTAAAAAATATGGAGTAGAAGAGGAACTTATATATAGTATAATAAAGCAAGAAAGTTTATTTGAGAAATCTGTAATATCAAGTGCTAGTGCATATGGACTTATGCAAATAATTTTACCTACAGCAAGAATGTTTGATAGGGATATTAGTGTAGAAGAATTGTTAGAGCCAGATACAAATATAAAAATAGGGGCACAATATTTAAAGTGGATTAGTGATAGAGTAAATGGAAATATTTCTCAAATAGCAGCATCTTATAATGCAGGAATAGGAAATGTAGTTAAATGGGAAAAAGAGAAAAATGGAGATTTAGTAATAGAGAAAATTCCATATACAGAAACGAGAGGTTATGTAGAAAAAGTGCTTAATAATTATTATAAATATAAGAGAATATATAATAATTAAATTGAAATAAAAATTTAAAACAAAAATGGACAAAATAGAGCAAATAATATAATATTATTTATGAAAGTTGAAATATTTTCAATAAAAATCTGCTTGACAAAATTATATCATATGATATAATATATCGAATTTTGAAAAGGAGAAGATTGTAATGAGAAAAGATATATTTTTTTTAAATAAACTTAAGAAAAATAGTATAAATCTTTTATTGATGCTATTACTATCTTCAATTTTTGTTTTTGATATTTTAATAAATAAATTACTTATTAAGGTTAAGTGTCTATAGACATTTGACCTTTTTTTTATGTCTAAAATTTTAAAAATTTTTAATAGATAAAAATGAAATAGGGAGGAAATTATGAACAAAACAAAGTATTTATTAGGAGCACAACATGTATTAGCGATGTTTGGAGCAACAGTTTTAGTACCATTTCTTACAGGATTAAATCCAGCAATAGCACTTTTAACAGCAGGATTAGGAACTTTATTATTTCATCTATGTACTAAAAAAATGGTTCCAGTATTTTTAGGATCAAGTTTTGCATTTATAGGAGCAATAAGTTTAGTATTAAAAGAGGATGGATTAGGAGTAGTAAAAGGTGGAGTTATAGCAGCAGGACTTGTGTATGTACTTATGTCATTTATAATTTCAACATTTGGTGTAGAAAAAGTAAAATCATTTTTTCCAGCAATAGTAACAGGACCTATAATTATGGTAATAGGACTTAGACTTAGTCCAGTAGCTATAAGCATGGCAGGATATTCAAATGGAAGATTTGATTTAAAAAGTTTATTAATAGCTTCAATAGTAATAATAACAATGATAATAATATCTGTAATGGAGAAATCGTTTTTTAGATTAGTACCTATATTAATATCAGTAACAGTAGGATATATAGTAGCAATGTTTTTAGGACTTGTAGATTTTTCACCAGTATTAAATGCAAAATGGATAGGATTTTCACTAGAAGCAACAAAAGATTTATTAACAATGCCTAAATTTACATTAAGTGGAATATTAGCAATAGCACCAATAGCTTTAGTAGTATTTATTGAGCATATAGGAGATATTACTACAAATGGCGCAGTAGTAGGAAAAGACTTTTTTAAAGAACCTGGAGTTCATAGAACAATGCTTGGTGATGGAGTAGCAACTATGGTAGCAGGATTATTAGGAGGTCCAGCTAATACAACTTATGGTGAAAATACAGGAGTACTTGCTGTAACAAAAGTATATGATCCAGCAATACTTAGAATAGCTGCTGTTTATGCAATAGCACTTAGTTTTATAGGAAAATTTGGAGCAATTTTACAAACTATACCTGTACCAGTGATGGGTGGAGTATCAGTGATACTATTTGGAATGATAGCAAGTGTTGGAGTAAGAACTCTTGTTGATGCAGAACTTGATTTTGCACACAGTAGAAACCTTATAATAGCTGCAGTAATATTTGTATTTGGAATAGCTATTGATAATATAGTAATATGGAAAACAGTAAGTATTTCTGGACTTGCAATAGCTGCACTATTAGGAGTAGTTTTAAATAAAGTATTACCTAAAAATATATAAAAATACTAAATCTGTCAAGAATATGCTTGGCAGATTTTTTTTATTATATTTTTTGACATATATATAAGAATATGATAATATTTGGGATAATAAAACTACATTTGTAGTACAATTTTTTAGAGGTGGAATATGAGTATATATGAAGAATTAAAAAAGAAAATAGTTATTTTAGATGGGGCAATGGGGACATCTATTCAAAATTATAAACTTTTAGAAGAAGATTATAGAGGGGAACAATTTAAAAATTCTTCTTTTAATCAAAAAGGGAATAATGATTTATTAAACATTACAAAGCCAGAAATAATATCAGAAATACATGAAGAGTTTTTAAAAGCAGGAGCTGATATTATAGAAACAAATACATTTAATGCAAATAGAATATCACAAGCAGACTATGGACTTGAAGATTATGTATTTGAATTAAATAAAAGAGGAGCAGAAATAGCAAAAGAGGCTGCAAGGAAATATTCAACTCCAGATAAACCAAGATTTGTAGCAGGAGCTTTAGGGCCTACAAATAAAACAGCATCATTATCTCCAAAAGTAGAAGATCCTGGATATAGAGATGTCGATTTTGATTATCTGGTAGAAGTGTACAAAGAACAAATAGATGGATTAGTAGCTGGTGGGATAGATGTTATTCTTATAGAAACGATATTTGATACATTAAATGCAAAAGCAGCTGTATTTGCTGCAAATACATATATGGAAGAAAAAAACATAAAATTTCCTATTATGATATCAGGAACATTAACAGATAAAAGTGGAAGAACACTATCAGGTCAAACTTTAGAAGCTTTTGTTACATCAATAAAAAATGATAATGTTATTAGTGTAGGATTAAATTGTTCGTTTGGAGCAAAAGATTTACTGCCATTTATAGAAAAGCTTTCTAAAACAGAAGATTTATATATAAGTGTATATCCAAATGCAGGACTTCCAAATCAATTTGGAGAATATGATGAGCTTCCAGAGGAGACGTCAAATTTTTTAAAACCTTTATTTGAAAATAGAAATGTAAATATAGTAGGAGGATGTTGTGGTACAACACCAAAACATATAGAAAAAATTTATGAACTTGCTAAAAATTATAAGCCTAGAGAGATACCAAAAATAAAAATAGAAACAAAAGTTAGTGGACTAGAATTATTAAAAATAAATGAAGAGATGAATTTTGTAAATGTAGGAGAAAGAACAAATGTAGCAGGTTCAAGAAAATTCTTGAGACTTATAAATGAAAAAAAATATGAGGAAGCATTATCAGTAGCAAGAGATCAAGTTGAAGGTGGAGCACAAATTATTGATATAAATATGGATGATGGAATGCTTAATGCAAAAGAAGAGATGGTTAAGTTTCTTAATCTTGTAATGAGTGAACCAGAAATAGCTAAAGTTCCAATTATGATTGATTCATCAAAATGGGAAGTAATTGAAGCAGGGCTTAAATGTTTACAAGGAAAATCTATAGTAAATTCAATTAGTTTAAAAGTTGGAGAAGAAGAGTTTATTAGACAAGCAAAACTTATAAAAAAATATGGAGCTGCTGTTGTAGTAATGGCTTTTGACGAAGAGGGACAAGCAGATTCATACGAAAGAAAAATAGAAATTTGTAAAAGATCATATGATATACTTACTCAAAAAGTTAATTTTAATCCAGCAGATATAATTTTTGATCCAAATATCTTGGCGGTAGCTACAGGAATAGAAGAACATAATAATTATGCTGTTGATTTTATTAATTCTGTAAAATGGATAAAAGAAAATCTTCCATATGCAAAAGTAAGTGGAGGAGTGAGTAATATCTCTTTTTCATTTAGAGGAAATAATGTTATTAGAGAAGCTATGCATTCAGTTTTTCTATATTATGCAATAAAAAATGGAATGGACATGGGAATAGTAAATCCAAATATGCTTCAAGTATATGATGATATTCCAAAAGAACTTTTAGAATATGTAGAAGATGTAATATTAAATAGACGTAAAGATGCAACAGAAAGACTTATAGATTATGCAAAAAAAGTAAAAGATCAAAGTAGTAATAAAGATAATAGTAAAAGACTTGAGTGGAGAAATGGAACTGTAGAAGAAAGACTTTCCCATGCGTTAGTAAAAGGAATAGTTGATTATATAAATGAAGATGTAGAAGAAGCAAGAAGTTCATATAGTAGTGCATTAGAAATAATTGAAAAACCTTTAATGGCAGGAATGAATGTAGTAGGAGATTTATTTGGTAGTGGAAAAATGTTTTTACCACAAGTTGTAAAAAGTGCTCGTGTAATGAAAAAAGCAGTTGAGTACTTGATGCCATATATAGAAGCTGAAAAAAAAGAAGGAGATTCTCAAAATGAAGGAAAAGTCCTTATGGCTACTGTAAAAGGTGATGTACATGACATAGGTAAAAATATAGTAGGTGTTGTTTTAGCTTGTAATAATTTTGAAGTAATCGACCTTGGAGTAATGGTACCAGCAGAGGAGATAATTGCAAAAGCAAAAGAGCATAATGTTGATATAATAGGTTTAAGTGGACTTATTACACCTTCACTAGAAGAAATGACAAATATTGTTACACTTATGGAAAAAGAAAAGATGGATATTCCTGTAATGATAGGAGGTGCAACTACTTCTAAAAAACATACAGCAGTAAAAATAGCTCCTCATTATTCAAATGGTGTGGTACATGTATTAGATGCATCTAGAACAGTGCCAGTAGCAAAAAAACTATGTAATAAAGAAAAAAGAAAAGAGTTTATAAAAGAAATAAATGAAGAATATAAAATAATTAGAGATAAATTTTTAAACAGAGATACTGATACACTATTAACTTTTCAACAAGCAAAAGAGAATAGATTAAAATTAAATTGGGAAAAAGAAGAAATTTATAAGCCAAATTTTATAGGAATAAATTATCTTTATGATTATTCATTAGAAGAAATTAGTAAATATATAGATTGGACATTTTTCTTTTTTGGATGGCAGATGAAAGTGCCATATCCAAAAATAATGCAAGATGAAAAATATAAAGAAGAGGCAAAAAAACTATATGATGATGCACAAATTGCATTAAAAGATATAATAAATAATAAATTATTTAAAGCAAATGCTGCATATGGAATACTTCCAGCAAACAGTGTTGATGAATATATAGAGGTTTATAATAATGAAGAGAGAGAAAAAGTTTTAGCAAGATTTAATATGCTGAGACAACAAGAAAAAGGGTTGGAAAATAATTTATCTCTAGTAGATTATGTAGCACCTAAAAATAGTAATAGAGTAGATTATGTAGGGTTTTTTGCATTAACAGCTGGACATGGAGTAAAACAGTTAGCAGAAAAATATAGAGCTGAAGGTAATGAGTATTTAGCTATAATGTATACAATTTTAGGAGATAGATTAGCAGAAGCATTTGCAGAACTTTTACATGAAAAAATAAGAAAAGAGATATGGGGATATGCTAGTAATGAAAATTTAACTGTTGATGAAGAATTACAGGTAAAATATCAAGGAATTAGACCAGCAATTGGATACCCATCTATACCAGACCATTCTGAAAAGAAAGTACTTTTTGAACTATTAGATGTAACAAATAAAATAGAGATTTTATTAACAGAAAATTATGCGATGTTTCCTACTGCTAGTGTATGCGGATTATATTTTGCAAATAAAAATGTAAAATATTTTAATATAAATAGAATAGATAAAGAACAGGTAGAAGATTATGCTAAAAGAAAAAATATAACTTTTGATGAAGCAAGAAAAAATTTAGCACATAATCTAGAATATAAATAATAAAAAGGCCAAAAAGTCAAATTTTAGACTTTTTGGTCTTTATAATTTATTAAAATATTTATTTTTCTTTTTTAATTTCTTTAGAAATTAGTATAATAGAACTTCTATCCATTACAAGGTATTTATCACCTTTAATTTCTTCATATTCTTCTAAGAAGTCATCTCCATAATTTCTATAAGTATCAACTATTCTATACCATTTTTTCCCTTCAAGTTTTGGAAGTTCAAACCATAGTGGTTCCCAATAAGAGTTTAAAGCTACATAAATATCGTTATCATTAGGACTATCATCACTAAAGTCTTCTCCGCTTATCATAAATGCTAAAGTTCTTGAATCTTGGCTCCAATCAGGTTTATTTAATTTTGTACCATGCCAAGTAATATCTGCTATTCCATTTCCACTAATATCTTCTGATTTAAAGAAATGAGCTCTTTTTAATGAATGATGCTCTTTTCTAAAGTTTATCATTTTTTTGAAAAATCTAAAAATATCTCTAAAAGAATCTTTTCTAGACCAATCAAGCCAGTTAGTTTCATTATCTTGACAATACGCATTATTATTTCCTCTTTGAGTTTTAGCAAATTCATCTCCCATAAGTATCATAGGAACACCTTGAGAAAGCATAAGTATAACCATAAAATTTTTCATTTGTCTTTTTCTTAAATTAATAATTTTTGGATCTCTAGTTTCTCCTTCAATACCATGATTCCAAGAATAGTTATCATTGGCACCATCCATATTATTTTCACCATTTGGGAAATTATGTTTTTCATTGTAGGATACTAAATCCCACATAGTAAATCCATCATGAGCAGTAATAAAATTTATACTATGATATGGACGTCTACCATATTTATAAAATAGATCGGGACTTCCAACTATTCTAGTTGCTAATTCAGATACTTGTCCAGGATCTCCTTTAATAAATTTTCTTACACAATCTCTAAATTTTCCATTCCATTCAGCCCAACCAACAGGAAATTCACCTACAAAATATCCTCCAGCTGCATCCCAACCTTCAGCGATAAGTTTTGTACCAGATAATATAGGATCATCAGCAATATCTTTTAAAAGAGACATATCACCAATCCATCTACCATTGCTATCTCTTCCTAATATAGCAGCAAGGTCAAATCTAAATCCATCTACATGCATCTCTGTAGCCCAATATCTAAGACTATCAATAATTAATTCTTTTACTACTGTATGACTACAATTAAAGGTATTTCCAGTACCAGAGTAATTTGCATAGTATCTTTTATTTTCTTCTAATAAATAGTAGATAGAGTTATCAAATCCTTTAAATGAAATAGTTGGACCCATTTCATTACCTTCACCTGTATGATTATATACAACATCAAGAATAACTTCTATTCCATTTTTATGCATCTCTTTTATAAAATCTTTAAATTCAAAAACCTGTTGGCCTATTCTCATTCCATAAGTTTGGTCACCTGAAAGATAATTACCAGTAGGAGCAAAAAATCCTATTGGATTATATCCCCAAACATTTTTAAGAAGTTCACCTGTCACAGGATTAGTTCTAATAAGTTCATCTTGATTAAATTCAAAAATAGGTAAAAGCTCTATAGCAGTAACTCCAAGCTCTTTTAGATGGTCAACTTTTTCAATAATACCACGATAGCTACCACGGTTTTTTACATTAGAATTTTTGTTCATAGTAAATAAACTTACATGCATTTCATAGATTATAGTATCTTTAAACTCTGTACGAGGATGTTTATCGCCTTCCCAATCATAACTTCTGTCATCAATAATAACTCCTTTTATTAGTTGAGAAGAATCAATTTCAGAAATAGTAGAATGCTCTGATTTAAAATAAGAATACATAGCTTCGTCATCGAAATTAAATTTTCCAGAGAGAGCTTTAGCGTAAGGATCAATTAAAGATTTGTTAGGATTAAATCTATGCCCATTATCTAAATCATAAGGGCCATCAACTCTATATGTATAATATTTCCCAGCTGTAAGTCCTTTTATAAAAATATGCCATACATCTCCCGTTTTATTAATATTAGGATTAAATTCAAAAGAGTGACAGGGAGTTTTATCGTAAAAATTTTCAAAAATATCTAAAGTAACTTTTGTAGCATTTCTAGAAAAAACAGCAAAATTTACACCAGTTGAAAAAACAGTAGCACCATATAATGGAGCACCTTTTTCTACTTCATAAGTATTATTCATTATTATGCGCCTCCTTGATAATTAAGTGGTTTCCTTCTTTTTTGATAATTATAGCATTATCATTTTCTTTTAAATTAGAATCTGATATAGCATTCCATTCTTCAGAATAGATTTTTACTCTATAAGTATTATTATCAATTTTTTTAATAATTTTTACTTGTTTCCCTATATAATTATCGATATTTGTTTTGGTATCATTAGTTTTAATAAAATTATTAAGATATTTTTTAGAAATAAAAAGTGTTATACCAGAAAAAATAGCAAATATAAATATAAGAATACTAAGATTATTTGTAAAAAAAGTGAAAAAAGAAGTAATTAAAGCAGCAATACTAAATGAAAAAAATATAAAAGTGCTTGGTGTGATAATTTCAAGAGAAAGTAATATGATAAAAAGAATTAAGAATATATAAAATAAGCTCATAAAAAACCTCCTAAATAAATAATTTCTATATGTTTTATACAAAAAAATATTAAAAATACCTTTATTTTTATAAAAAATATTTAAATAAAACAAAAAATTAAGAAGAGCTGCCCAGGGAAAGGCAACTCTTCTTAATTTTTAGGGATTTTAAGAGGTCATTAAAGGGATAAATTAGAGTTTAAAACTCCAATTCAGTGGGATAAGTCATTTTTATTCATGATTCATTCAACGATAAGATTATACTATATAATAAAATAAATGTCAACAAAAAAGTGTAAAAAAATAGTAAAAAAAATTAGAAACAGGACAAATAGCTGATAAAATTGTTTTAAAGTTGATTGTACAAATAAAAAACGAACATTTTGTAAAAAAATAAAGGAATAATAACCAAAAATATTATATAATATATATGAGGTGATAGAAAATGAAAAAAATATTATTATTGCTATTATTTTTATTTAAAATAAATACATTTTCAGCAGTAAATGTAGCACTCTTTACTCCAAGGGAAGAAAATGATATGTTTTTTCAGCCATTAATAGATTTTATGAGTATAGCAGGAAAACAATTTGATATGAATATATATCCATTTTTTGCAAAAAGTAATCAAGCATTAATGATTAAACAGGTAGAAGAAGCAGCAACAAGTAAATTTTATGATATATTAGTATTTATTAATTATAAAAAACAAGCTAAAACTGCTCTTAAAATAGCAGAAAATAATAAAAAGCCTATATTTATAATGAATTCTGGAATTATAGATAAAACAGATGTTGGGATACCAGGAGAAAAATATAAATATTGGATTGGAGAGATGACTCCAGATGATGAAGAAGCAGGATATTTATTAATGGATTATTTATATAAAAAATTTTCAGAGGATAATAAAACATCTCCTAAAATACTTGCTATAAATGGAATTTCTATTGATTTTGCAGCTATAGAAAGAGAAAAAGGATTAAAAAGATATCAAAGGGAAAAAGGAATAGATATACTTCAAATTGTTAATGCTGATTGGGTACCTGCAATAGCAAAAGCAAAATTTTTATATTTAAGTAAAAATAGATATGATAATATAGATATAGTATGGTGTGCAAGTGATGGAATGGGTATAGGAGTAGTAGATGCTATTGAAGAAAACAATTTAGATATAAAATATGTAGGAGGAGTTGATTGGAGTTTTGAAGGATTAAATGCTGTAAAAAATAATAGATTAACAGCAACAGTAGGTGGACATTTTATGGAAGGAGCATGGGTAGTAGCTATAATATTTGATTATATAAAAGGAATAAAAGATGAAACTCCTGTATATAAATCAAAAATGTACTTAATAAATAAAGAAAATTATAATGAGTATATGAAAAAAATAGATAGAAAATATTGGGATACAATAGATTTTAGAAAATATAGTAAATATTATAATAAAAAATTGAAAAAATATAATTTTGATTATTTAGAATTAAAAAAATAAGGGTAAGTTAAAAAACTTTTTTTAATTAAATTCTAAAATATTTTCCCAATATTTTTTTGGTACAAATTTCATTTGAAGTTTTAAATTTTTTCTTTCTTTAATACTAGAAGCTTTGAAATAGTTTTTCCAAAGAGTTTGAAACTCTTTTTCAGATAAGCTATATTTATCATTGGTAATATCAAATGATTTTAATATTTTTACATGATTAACTTGTTTTGTCTGTTTTGAATAAATAAGTGCATATTCGCGTTTTATATCATGGATTATCCAATTTTCATTTGGAAAACGATTTTTAAAATGGGGAGCTAATAAAGTAAGAATATTATAAGTAGGAGAGAATCTAGAATAAAACTCTCCTGTAGTTAATTCTGAAAAACGGATTAATCCTTTAAATCTATGAGATTCAAAACTTACTTTTTTTGAGTATTTATTAAAAAAAATATTATAATCAGTAATTTTATCTATATTTTTTTTTATTAAAATATCAATATAATTATATATATCTATTTCTATATCTTGTTTTTCAGATAAAAAAGTTAAATATATTTTTTCAAAAAAAAGTTTATTTGTATTTTTTATTATAAATTTTTTTACTTTATTAGCTTTTTCAAAATCTGTTTGTATTGTTACACTATTAAATAGATTATTTGTATCAGTAGTGATTTTTATAGGTGTTATATTATTATATTTAGCTTCAAAAATAACTGTAAGAAGTCCTATAAAACTACCATCATAAATATATATCATATCTATCCTTTCAAAATAATCTTAGTTGATTATAATTAATCTTTTTTTCTTTTAAAAATTCAGGAAGTAAATTAAAGTTAAAGTTTTCAAGATATTTCCCGTTACAAGTAATAAAATATTTTGCTCTTTTTAAAACAATGCCTATTTTTTTTAATATTTCAAAATTAATATTACTCATTCGTCTTATAGAAATTATTTTTTTAGCACCTAAAGGGCCTATTCCAGGAACTCTTAATAAAGCTTCATAAGAGGCTTTGTTTACTTCAAGAGGGAAAAAATCTATATTATTTAATGCCCAATTTACTTTTGGGTCGTAGTTCATATTAAAATTAGGATTTTTTTCTGATAATAATTCATCATGAGTAAAATTATAAAATCTAATAAGCCAATCAGCTTGATAAAGACGATGTTCTCTTTCTAGGGGTGGGGCTAAAACAGGTAAATTTTCATTTTTATTTACTGGAATATATGCAGAATAATAAACTCTTTTTAAATTAAATTTATTATATAAATTTTCTGATAATTTTATTATTTGATAGTCAGTTTCAGGTGTAGCACCTACTATTAATTGTGTACTTTGACCTGCAGGAGAAAAATTTTGATAATATTTATATTTTTTCTTTTCTTCAATAGAATTTATATAATTTTCACCTATATATTTCATTGGCTGTAATATATTTTGTTTTGATTTATCAGGAGCTAATAATTTTAAAGATTTTTCAGAAGGGAGCTCAATATTTATACTAAGTCTATCAGCATAAAGACCAGCTTTTTTAATAAGGTTATAATCAGCTCCTGGTATAGCTTTTAGGTGTATATATCCATGAAAATTATGTTCAGTTCTTAATTTTTTAGCTACTTGATACAGCATTTCCATAGTAAAGTTTTCATCTTTTATTATTCCAGAGCTTAAAAACAATCCCTCAATATAATTTCTTTTATAAAAATTTATTGTAAGAGAAACAACTTCATCTACAGTAAAACTTGTTCTTTTTACATTGTTACTTTTTCTATTTATACAGTATTTACAATCATATATACAATAATTAGTAAAAAGTATTTTTAATAAAGATATACATCTGCCATCAATTCCCCAAGAGTGGCATATTCCGCTACTAGCACCACTCCCTATTCCAATACAGTTATTACTTCTATCACTTCCACTAGAAGAGCAAGAAGAATCATATTTTGCTGCATCAGAAAGTATTTCTAATTTTTCATTTAAAGTCATTTTTATCACCAATAATATTATACTACATTTTTATAAAAAAATAAATGGAAAATTCCGTTTAAAAATGGATTTATTTTATATATATACTATATATAAAATAAATAGTTTTTTATTTTTGAATAAATATGGTATATTGTATAAAAGGAGGGGATTAATAATGAATAGAATATTTATTTTAATATCTATATTATTTACTTTTGGATGTGTTAAAGAAAATAATATTGTTACTGTATCAGTAGCGTCAAGTATGGTTAATTTAATGGAAGAAATAAAAAAAGATTTTGAAAAGAGATATGAAATAAAAATTGAATTAAATGTAGCATCATCAGGAAGTTTAAGAAATCAAATATTACAAGGAGCACCAGTGGATATTTTTATTTCTGCTAATGAAAAATATGCAAATGAAATTATTGAAAAACAAATAGGAAATAATAAAATAAATTTTCTAACAAATAGATTAGTATTGATTAAAAATAATAAAATTAAAGAA
>JAICDD010000029.1 GCA_020063625.1 Fusobacteriales bacterium | reverse complement strand
CTAGCTGTGTTTTCTTTTAATCAATACTACTGACTCCACATGGCTTGTTTGAGGAAACATATCTACAATAGATAATTTTGTTAATTTATATCCATTTGATACTAATATTTCTACATCTCTAGCTAATGTTGATGGATTACATGATATATATACTAATTCATTTATATTTTTATTTACTACTTCTTGCAATGAATCTTTATCTATTCCTTTTCTTGGTGGGTCAAATATAATAGAATCTATTTTTTCATTACTATTTAATAATTTTGTTAATCCATTTTCTACTGTATCATTTATAAATGTAATATTTGAAATACTGTTTTCTTTTGCTGTTTTTTCTGCATCTTTTGAAGCTGATTCTACCATTTCAATTGAAAATACTTTATTTGCTTCTTTTGATAAAATCATTCCTATTGTTCCTGTACCTGAATAAGCATCTACAATATTTTTATTTTTTATATCACTAAAATATGAAATTGCTAATTCATATAATTTTTTTGTTTGTTCTATATTTATTTGAAAAAATGATGTAGGAGAAATATTAAAATTAATTCCAAATAAATTTTCTTTTATTATTTTTTCTCCATATAATAAAATATTTTTATCTCCCAAAGCAAAATTGGTTTTTTTATTATTAATTGATACATAAATTGAAATTACATTTTTATATTTATTATATGTATCATTTAATATTTTTTTTAGTTCTTTTGTTATATTTCCATTTATAATTACTACTAGCATTATTTCACCAGCAGAATTTACTCTAGCCATTAAGTTTCTTAACATACCTTTATGTTTTTTTTCATTATATACACTTAATTTTTTTTCAGTAAATCTACTTTTTAAATATGTAAATATCTTATTTACTTCTTTTGGTTGTAAATAATTATCCTCTACTTCAAAAATTTCATGTGATTTTCTTTTATAAAATCCAGAAATAACTTTTCCTTTTTTATATCCAATTGGTTCTATTACTTTATTTCTATAATTAAATATTTTTTCAGCTGAAATTACTTTATCAAAATTTATATTTTCAATTTTTGCAATTCTAGAAAAAACATCTTTTACCATCTCTTTTTTATACTCTATCTGTTTTTCATAATTTATCATTGCAAAATCACAACCATGATAGTCTTCAAAAGTTATTCTCTCACTACTTACTCTATCTGGTGAAGCTATAATTACTTTTTTTATAAGTCCTCTTGCATAGCTCTTTTTAGTAGAGATTATTTCTACTAATAATTTATCTGAAGGAACTGACATTGGTACAAATACTGCAAAATCATTATAATATCCTAGTCCTTCTCCTCCAAAAACTATTTTCTCTATATTTATCTCTATTTGCTCTCCTATTTTTAGCATTATTACTCCTTACTTATTTTTACATATATTATTTCATCTGATATTTCCATATTAAGTTTCTCTTTTGCTTTTAATTCTATTTGTTTTAAATCTATTTTTTTATCTAATTCTAAATTTATTTTATTTATCTCAAAATTTAGTTCTACTATTCTTTTATTTAATTCTTTATTCTCTGACATTAGTTGCATCTTATATATTATTGTCAAAGTATATCCTACCCCAAATAAAAAAAAGAATATTAGTAAAATATATATTATATAATTTAAAATTTTATTTCTTTTTTCTTCCATTTAAATCCTTTCACAAACTCTAAGTTTTGAAGAGTGTGCCCTTCTATTTGTTTTCATCTCTTCTTTTGAAGGAGCAATTGGTTTTCTTGTAATTAATTTAACTGACGCTTTATGATTACACATACATACAGGTATCTCTGGAGGACATATGCAATCTTTACTTAATTCTCTAAATTTTTCTTTTACTATTCTATCTTCTAATGAATGAAAAGTAATTATAGCTAGTCTTCCTCCTGGTTTTAATAAAGATATTGCTTTATCTATAGTTTGTTCTAATACTTCTAATTCTTTATTTACTTCTATTCTTATAGCTTGAAATACTTTTTTAGCAGGATGTTTTTTGGTTTTTTCTTTTATTACTTTTTTTATTACTCCTACTAATTCATCTGTTGTTTCAATAGGTTTAATAGCTCTTTCACGCACTATTTCTGCTGCTATTCTTCTAGCTCTTCTCTCTTCTCCATACTCATATATTATTCTAGAAAGTTCTTCTTCTGAATATTCATTTACCACTTCATATGCTGATAACTCTTGACTTTGGTCCATTCTCATATCAAGTTTTGCGTTATACTTATATGAAAAACCTCTATCAGCATCATCAAGTTGTTTTGATGATACTCCTATATCCATAAGAATCCCATCTACTTTATCATATCCTGCCATATATACTACAGTATCTATATTTTTAAAATTATCTTGAAATATTTGATATTTTCCATTAAATATTTTTAATCTTTCCTTTGCAAAATTTATAGCATTTATATCTTGGTCTATTGATATTAATCTACCATTTTCTTCTAAATTTAAAAGAATTCCTTCTGAATGTCCTCCTCCACCAAGAGTACAATCAACATAAACTCCATTTTTATCAGTAATTAAGTTTTGAATTGTTTCATCATAAAGTACTGGTATATGATATTTATCTTCTAAATCCATTCTTCTTTTTATTTCAGACATTCTTTACCGCCTTTTCTTTTAAAATTTTAAATTCACATTATTTTACATTATTTTTTAAAAAAAAGCAATTAACCTAATATTTATAATATAAAAATGGTCGAAACTATTTTTCGACCACTACTTGTCCATCTGCTGTTACTTTACCATAAAAACTTTTATTACTTCTTATATTTTTTACTTCGATTATCTGCCCTTCAATGCCATCTTCCATTGCAATTGCTATATCCTCTAGTTTTATTCCATTATAATCAACTTTTATTTTTACTCTTTCACCTTTTTTAATGAGTTTTTTTACTTCAAAATCATTACTATTTAAAATATGGTTTTTATAAAAATCATTTTTATAAATCATATTTTTTACTTTTTCTATATCTAATACACTATTATATGATTTATAATATACATATTTTTCTCTTTTTTCTATTTTATCAATTGTAAAAAGCTCTCCTTTTTTTACATTTTCTTTTAGTACATATTCTATTAATTTTTCTTTTGCATCTATTATAAAATTAATTGTTTGCTGAATTTCATTATTAACTAAAATATTTAAACTTACTCTATATTTTCCCAATCTTTTAGTTTCAAGTCTACTACTTTCTAATCTATATTCTTTTTCACCTTTTGTTATTTTAAGTTTATTTCCACCATCAATTATTACTTTTATATAATAGTTCTCATCATTAAAAATCTCTTTTAAATTTTTCAAAATTATTTTTTCTAAATCTGATTTATCTATATACTCAAAATCTCTTTTTATAATTATCTTATTAGGTGTTAATACTCTTTTATTAGTTATAGATTTTAATTTTAAGCTTATATAATCTCCATTTAACTCTTTTATACTTCCTGGTTCATTTAATTCTGTAATTAATACTTTTTTAGCTTTATTATATTCAGTAGTATCAGTAGTTAAGATTATATCACTTAAATATACATTTTTATTATTCACTACTACGTTATCTAATACATTTAATGCAAAAATATTTATTGAAATAAATAAAAATGATAGCATAACTATCATTTTTATAAAAAATCTATTTATCTTCATTTAATTATCCTCTTTTTAAGTTATTTGCCATTTGAAGCATACTATCTGCTGTTTGAATTGATTTTGTATTTACTTCATAAGCTCTTTGAGCTGATATCATATCTATCATCTCATTTACTACTTTTACATTTGAAGTTTCTAAATTTCCTTGTAAAAGTGTACCAAGTGCTCCCTCTCCCGGATTTCCTATTATTGCATCTCCAGAAGCAGGTGTTGCTGCATATAGATTTTTACCTAAATTTTGTAATCCTGCTGGATTTACAAAATTTGCTAGAGTAATTGTACCTATTTCTTGTTGTTGTCCATTAACATCAACAGTTACAACTCCATCTTGACCTATTGATAAATTAGTATATTCTGCAGGTACTACAATTGATGGGTCTAATAAAAATCCATCAGCATTAACTAGTTGACCATTTGCATCTCTTGAAAAAGAACCATTTCTAGTATATGCCACACTTCCATCTGGTCTTAATACTTGGAAAAATCCTCTTCCCTCTATAGCAATATCAAGTTCATTTCCTGTATTTTTAAAATTCCCTTGAGTAAATAATTTTTTTGTTCCTACTGCTCTAACTCCATTACCAACTTGAAGTCCTGTAGGTAAGCTACTTCCATCACCAGTTGTTGCTCCTGGTGTTTGTTTTGTTGAATACATCAAATCTTCAAAATCTACTCTACTTTTTTTATATCCTGATGTATCTACGTTTGATAAGTTATTTGATATAACGTCCATATTTAATTGTTGTGCGTTCATACCTGTAGCGGCTGAATATAATGCTGTCATCATAATTAAATCACTCCCCAGTAATTTTTGTTTCTCCCTATTTTACTCTTTAATTATCGACTGCACTTTACCACTACTTTATATTTTTTTTATTTTTTTTGAAATAATTCTTTTATTCCACCAAGACTACTCATTACACTAGTTGCTTCATATGGCATAAACACTGTTTTATCATTTGAATTTTCACTAATATTTCTAAATGCTTCAATATATTTTAAAGCTACTAAATATTCAACTGCTTTTTGTTCATCTTTAACTGTTTCTTTTATTTTTTCAAGAGCTTTTTTCTCTGCTTCTATTACTTTTAGTCTAGCTTCTGCTTGTCCTTCTGCTTCTAATATTTTACTTCTTTTATATCCTTCTGCTTTTGTTATAGCAGCATCTCTATGTCCTTCTGCTTGTAATACTTGTGATCTTTTTTCTCCTTCTGCGGTTAATATAGAAGCTCTTTTATCTCTTTCTGCTTTCATTTGTTTTTCCATTGCTACTCTTATTTCAGTAGGTGGTATAATATCTTGAAGTTCTACTCTATTTACTTTTACTCCCCATTTATCAGTAGCT
Source organism: Fusobacteriales bacterium (assembly GCA_020063625.1). Taxonomy (GTDB): domain Bacteria; phylum Fusobacteriota; class Fusobacteriia; order Fusobacteriales; family Fusobacteriaceae; genus Hypnocyclicus. The sequence goes on along the minus strand of JAICDD010000029.1, from coordinate 17,380 downwards.
TCATCTAATATTAATCTTAGTTTTGTATTTATCTCATCTCTTGAAACCAATGTTTCATCTAATGATAATCCTCCTATTACATTTCTTAATGTTGTTTGAGTAAGTTTTTCTATTGCTTCTGGTAAATTTGCTATTTCATATACTGCTTTCATTGGATCAGTTACTTGGAAATATAAAAGTGCATTTATTTCAATTGTTACATTATCACTTGTTATAACTCTTTGTTTTGGAAAATCATATACACTTTCTCTTAAATCAATTCTTTTTACCCCTTTTGTATATATTAAAGTTTGATCTCCTCTTTGCTCTACAAAACGCCATGTAATTACTCTAGGAGTATCTATAATAGGTATAATAAAATTAAGTCCACTTTCAAGTGTTTTATGATATTTCCCTAACCTTTCTACTACTATTACTTCTGCCTGTCTGACGATTATTAACCCTTTTGATACAAAAATAAATAAGAATACAATCAATATTATTGATAAAATAAACATTTTATCCTCTCCCTTCAATTTTTTATTTCTTTAATTACTATATTCACATTTTACTCTATTACTCTACTATACGTCAAATTTATTTTAACTCTTGACATTTAAAAATATTTATGATAAAAAATATTAGCACTCTGTTTTTAAGAGTGCTAATAAAAAATAAGGAGGTAAAACTATGAGTTCAAAAGAAACTTTAAGTTTTCAAACTGAAACTAAAAGATTATTAGATTTGATGATTCATTCTATTTACACACATAAAGAGATTTTTTTAAGAGAGCTTATTTCAAATGCTAGTGATGCTATTGATAAATTAAAATTTAAATCATTAACTGAAACTGATTTAATTCCTTCAGATTATGAATTTAAAATAGAGATTATTCCAAATAAAGAAAAAAATACAATTACAATAAAAGATACTGGTATTGGAATGACTAGAGATGAAGTTATTAACAATATTGGTACTATAGCTAAATCTGGTTCAAAAGCTTTTGTAGAAGAACTTGATAAAGCTACTGAAAATAATGATATTGATATTATTGGACAATTTGGAGTTGGATTTTATTCTGCATTTATGGTAGCAGATAAAGTAACTTTAATTACTAAATCTCCATATTCTGATGTTGCTATAAAATGGGAATCTACAGGTGATGGTTCATTTACAATAGAAGAAGTAGAAAAAAATGATATTGGTACTGAAATTATTTTACATTTAAGAAAAGATAACGAAGAAAAAGAGGAAAAATATTCTATCTATTTAGAAGAATGGAAAATAAGAGAGCTTATTAAGAAATATTCTGATTATGTGAGATATCCTATTCAAATGGATATTACTAGAGAAGTTCCTAAAAAAGATGCTGATGGTAATCCAATAGAAAACGAACATGAAAAAATAACTGAAACTGAAACACTTAACTCTATGGTTCCTCTTTGGAAAAAAAATAAAGCTGAAATTAAAGAGGAAGAATATAACGAATTTTATAAAAATAATTTCCATGACTGGAGTGATCCTTTAGCTACTATTCACTATAAAGTAGAAGGAAATATCGAATATACAGCACTTATTTACATCCCTAGTAAAGCTCCACTTGATTTCTATTCAAAAGAGTATGAAAAAGGTCTAAAACTTTATACTAAAAATGTATTTATAATGGATAAATGTAAAGAGTTAGTTCCTGATCATTTTAGATTTTTAAAAGGGTTAATTGACTCTAGTGATTTTTCATTAAATATTTCTAGAGAAATTCTTCAACAAAATAGACAATTAAATATAATTGCAAAAAATATAGAAAAGAAAGTTGTAGCTGAACTTAAAAAATTATTAAAAGATAACAGAGATAAATATATCGAATTCTTTAAAGAGTTTGGAAGAGATATTAAATTTGGTATTTACAACAGTTTTGGTGTAAACAAGGATACATTAAAAGATTTATTAATATTTGAATCTAGTTATTCTGATAAACCAACTACATTAAAAGAATATGTTGAAAGAATGAAAGAAGAACAAAAACATATTTATTTTGTATCTGGAGAAAATAGAGCTCAACTTGAAAAACTTCCTCAAATGGAAGCTATTAAAGATAAAGGATATGAAGTATTATTCTTTACTGATAAAATTGATGAATTTGCTATTCAAGTACTTATGGAATATGAAGGAAAAAGTTTTAAATCTATAAATCAAGGAGACTTAGACTTAGAAGAAAATAGCGATGACAAAAAAGCACTAGAAGAAAAAGAAAAAGAAAATAAAGAACTTTTAGAGAAAATCCAAAAAGAACTTGAAGGAAAGGTATCAAAAGTAAGATTAACAAATAGATTAAAATCAAGCCCTGTATGTCTTGTAAGTGGTGATGGTGTATCATTTGAAATGGAAAAAGTGATGAGCGAAATGCCTAATGCTAATCCTATGGGAGATATAAAAGCTGAAAGAATTCTTGAAATAAATCCAAATCATGAATTATTTATGGCATTAGATAAATTATATAAATCAAATAATGAAGAAATAAAAGATATTGCTTATTTACTATACTCTCAAGCACTGTTAATTGAAGGATTTAAACTAGATGACCCAGTAGAATTTTCAAATATAATGGCAAATCTTATAATTAAAACAAGTGGTATGTTAAACTAAAAAAACTTAAACGAGTTCTTAATTAAGAACTCGTTTTTAAATTATCAATAAATATTTTATTTTTAAAATATTTATTAAATTCTTATTATTTTTTAAATTTTTTTGATATAATATTGATATAATTAAATATATAACAGGAGGTTTTTATGCAAATACTATCACGTATTAAATCTTTTTTTACTCGAACTCTTATTGGGGGAATAACTGTCTTACTTCCTATAGGAATCTTAATTTTCGTTTTTAAATTTATTTTTGATTTTATACTTGGTTTCATTTCACCAATTTCAGAAATTTTTAAATTAAGTTTTGAGATAAATACAAGTTTAGCTAATTTAATTGCTTTTTCTATAATTGTAGCTATATGTTTTATTACTGGATTTTTTATCACTACTAAACTTGGAAATTTTATTTATTATCATGTAGAAAATAAAATATTAAAAAAATTACCTGGTTATAAATTAGTAACTGAAACAATTAATCAATTTAAAGGTAATTTTAAAGAATCTTTTTCAACAGTAGCACTTGCTGAAGTTTATGGTAATGGTTCTTTATCTACTTGTTTTGTTATTGAAAAAACTGATGATTTTTATACTTTATTTGTTCCTACTGCACCAAATCCTACTTCAGGTAATATTTTTCATGTACATGAATCAAAAGTTACAATTTTAGATGTAAAAGTAGATGAGGCTATGAGATCAATTTTAGCTGTAGGTGCTGGTTCTAAAAATCTTATTAATAAATATAAAACTAAAAAAATAAAAAATAATTGATAGGAGTAATATATGAAATACAAATTAGTAGTATCAGATTTAGATGGTACTTTATTTAATGATTATAAATTTATATCAAAACAAAATTTAAAATCTATAAAAAAATTAAAAGAACAAAATATCTATTTTACAATAGCTACTGGAAGAAATCATATAAATGCATCTAGAGCAGCTATGAAAACAGGTGTAAATATACCAATAATTTCAAACGATGGAGCTCTAATTATAGATATTTCAACTAATGAAATATTATTTAAAAAAGCTTTACCTACTGAAATATCTGAAAAAATTATTAATATTTTAACTAAACATGACCTCGTATTTTCTACTCATTTATTTAATAATACTGTATTTAATAAACCAATAAGTTTCCCTAAATCATTTTATAAAAATATTTTAAATATTAATTTTTTTAAAAGTATTTATGAAATTTCTAAAGAACGAAAAAATTTTATTGAATTAAACACTGATACTATTTTAAAATTAATAGAAAATAATGATGTATTTAAATTTAGTATATTTGACCGCACTAAAACACAAGAAGAGTTTTCAATAGCTAAAGATGAAATACAAAATTTGTTTTCTGATTATGTAAATATTACTATGATGAATAAATATGGATTTGAGATAATTCCAAAAGGTGTATCAAAAGCTACTGGAATAGATTTTTTATGTGACTATTTAAATATACCATTAGATAGTGTAATAGGGATAGGCGATAATCATAATGACCTTGAAATGATAAAACATGTAGGACTTGGAGTAGCTATGGGAAATGCTAAAGATTATATTAAACATAATGCTAATATAATTACAGATAGCAATAATAATCATGGCGTTTCTAAAATTATAGAGAAAATAATCAAGTAGCAAATATTTCCCCTTATATACTATGTCAATTCTTTCCAGAATCATATTTTCAATATTTATATCTGATTATAGATTCATAGTATATCCCCAATGAGGTTGTCATTTTTTGACAGCCTCATTATTATATTAATAATAACTATTTTAATTATAAAAAGCGACTCAAAAGTAATATAAAAGAATAAATTAAAACGAGTTTTTTCTCATTTTTATTTATTCTATAAAATCTAACTTTTGAGTCGCTTATATAATTTTATCCACATTTTGTTTCAAATAAATTTTCTATTTCTTTTAAATATTCTAAAATTTCTACTTTTTCTATATCGCAATATTTATATTTATCATTTTCTATAATAAATCCCTCATCTAAAAACTCTATTTTTATCGGATTTATTTCTTTCAAATTATCATTACACACACTTACTTTATCTTTTGGTTTATATTTTATGATATTTCCATTTTTATAAATAAAAATCTTTTCATAACTTACAGAAATACTTTTTATTTCTCCATTTTCATAAAACTCTAGCGAGTTTTTTTCTCCATGAATCCCAATTGGTGCTGTATTATATGCTGTTATATTACCAATTCTAGTTTTTATATTTATTGGCTTAGCTGGTTCTATACTTTTAATATTTCCATTTTTATAAAAACTAATTCCCAATTTAAATTTTATCTCTCCTATAGATTTTATCTCTATACTATTTATCTCTCCTGGCATAAATGATACAGCTTTAAGAGATTCATTTTCATAAAAATATATAGAATTTATTCTACCTTTTAATTCTCCATATTTTGTGTTAATCTCATAAGTATTTTCTTTTTTTTACTTCTTCATCCACATTAAAAAATCCACTAATCTTCTTATTAAAAGGAAATATCCTTTTAATATTTCCATTAGGATAAAATGTAATTTTTTCTACTTCAAACTCACCAATTGAAGTATTTATTTTTGTTTTACTATCTAATAGTATTACCTTTATTTCTCCATTTTCATAAAATTCTACTGACCGTCCTATTCTTTTCCCTTCATCACTATCATCATAACTTGGTATCAATTTACCATACTTAGTATTAAGAATATTTTGTTTATTCAATACGCATTCATATATATTACCCTCTTTATATACCGTATACGATTCTATTCCTTCTAATACTCCATATTTTGTCTTTACTATCTCTTTAAATTTCATTTTAGCTCAACTCCTTTGCTAAATTATAAAATGAAGAATTACATTTATTTATATTTGAAGAATCTAAAAAATATTTTAACGCTGATTTTCCAGAAAATTTCCCTAAAAGTATTTTATTTTTTCTATTAATATCATTAGGATTTAAAAACTGATATATTTCTTTAGCTTTTAATAGTCCATCTACATGTATTCCTGATTCATGAGAAAAGACTCTTTCTCCTACTACAGGTTTATTTTCTGCAATTTTTATTTTTGAACTCTTTTCAACTATTTTAGACAAATTATACAAACGGTTTAATTTATAATTATCTTTTTCATTGTCAAGATATTTCAACGACAATAATATCTCTTCAAGAGCTGTATTTCCTGCTCTTTCACCAATTCCATTTACACATGTACTTATAAATTTTGCTCCTGATTTATATGCTACAAAAGCATTTGCAGTTGCCATTCCAAAATCATTATGACCATGAAAATCTATATCACATGATATCTCATTTTTTAATTTAGTAATTATTTTATTTGTTGTAATAGGATTTAAGACACTCAGTGTATCTGCATATCTTACTCTTTTTATTCCTAATTTTTCTACCAATTTATAAAATTTAATTAAAAATTTTTCATCTGCCCTAGAAGCATCTTCTGCTCCAATAGAAATATTCAAATTATAACTTTTTGCAAATTCAATCATTTTTTTTGTTTCAATAAGTATCCAGTTTCTATTTTTTTTTAATTTTTTATAAATATGAATATCTGATATAGGTACTGAAATATGAATATTTTTTATACCCGTCTCTAAAGAAGCTAAAATATCCTCTTTTTTTAATCTATTCCATGTAAGTAACTCTGAATTAAGTTTCATTTTATTAAGTGTTTGTAAAATATCAATTTCATCTTTACTAACAATAGGTATACCTGCTTCAATTATTTCAACTCCCAATTTATCCAGTTCTTTTGCTATTTTAATTTTATCTTTTTTAAAAAAAACCACTCCTGATGTCTGTTCACCATCACGGAGTGTTGTATCAATTATTTTTATTTCATTATTATTTATGTTGTTAAACATTTTAATCACCTCATATAAGCAATCTTTCAACTACTTTACCATTTTCAATATGAGAATCAAATATCTCTTCTATATCATCACTTGATACATTCCCATACCATATACCTTCTGGATATATTATAACTATAGGCCCTTTATCACATATAGATAAACACCCTGTATTTGTTACCATTATTTCAGAAGATAAATCTCTATCATCCACTTCTTCAATAATCGTTTCTACTATCTCACTTCCACCATTTTGGATACAATATCCTTTTTGTACACCATTTAATCTTGAACTCGAACATACTAATATATGAAATTTAGGTTTAACCATTTTCCCCCTCCTAATCAATTTTATTAACTATTTTTTTTATTCCTTCTTCAATTAAGTCATATGTTTCAAATATTTCTATTCCATTTTTTCGAAGAGTTTTTTTTGGGACATATCCAATTCTTACACAAAGCAATGCTTTACAGTCTTTAACTATATCCTTTATCAAATCCATTTTTGGTATTTTATCATCACAATTTTCTTTTCCACTACAATATTTTTCTATCCCTCTTTCTTCAACAAATTTGATTTTATCATTACTATATTCATATATATAAAATCTATCTACATGACCAAAATGTTGATTTATCAATTTATTATCTTTTGAAGCTATGGCAAATCTTATTCTTTCAGTTTTTTTTCTAGTAAAATCTTTAAATTCAAGTGATTTATCTTCTGTAAGTTTTCCTATTGCATCTGCTCGACATTGCTGACAATGAAACATTTGTCTAAGATCCAGTGAACATTCTTTTCTTATTTTATCAAGCTCTTTTTTACTAACTAAAGGATTATCCTCAAATCTAGTCCCTTTTGCAGGAATTAATGGCATTATATTTGTCATAAATGCTCCATATTCTTTTACTTTATCTACTACCTCTTTTATATGCTCATCATTTATTCCTTTTATCAAAACTATATTTATTTTACAAAGCACTCCATTTTCGCTCAGATATTTTAATCCTTTAAATTGATTTTCTTGTAAAATTTCAGCTCCTTCTTCGCCTTTGTATATTTTATCTTCATATTTTACAAATTCATATATTTTACTTCCAACTGTTTTATCAATACTATTAATTGTTATTGTAATATGTTTTATCCCTAATTTTATTATTTCTTCTTTATATTTATCTAACATAAGTCCATTAGTAGATAAACAAATAGTTATGTTAGGATACTTTTCTTTTATTAATTTAACTACTTCTTTTGTATTTTCCCAATTAGCAAGTGCATCACCAGGACCAGCTATTCCTATTACAGAAAGATTTTGTATTTTTTGCTTTACAAACTCTATCTTTTCTATAGCTTCTCTCGTTGTAAGCACTTCACTAGTTACTCCCGGTCTTGATTCATTTACACAATCATATTTCCTATTACAATAGTTACACTGAATATTACACTTTGGTGCAATAGGAATATGCATTCTAGCATTATTATGTGCTTTAAAATTATAACAAGGATGTTCTTTTATCAATTCCATTTCTCTATTAGACATATTTTCATAAAATGAATTATCTATATAGTCTACACATCCCATATTAATCACCCCCTTTTATTTTTTCCACTGCTTCTTTTGGATTATCTGTAAATATCTCTACTATAGGAATAATCCCCATTTTAATTAAATTTTCTTTCATACCTTCTCCAATTTTTGATGATATTACATAACAACAATCTTTAATATCATCAATTATATGGTTTGTGAAATTACCTTCTACATCTCTTTTTTCTACAAAAATTGCTTTACTTTTTTCTAATGTGAAAATAAAAAATATTGTTGCTTTTCCTAAATGTGATGATATTTTCCCAAATTCATTTACTGCAACTGCTATTCTCATAATAATTCCTCCTCTAAAAAATAATTTTTATACATTTTTTCTCGATAAACGCTATATTTATTTTCCAATAAACAATTTGTTATTTTATCTAAAAAATTCATACTTTCTTTATAAAATAGTCTATTTTCTCTTTGTCCGCCTACTCTATCATGAACATGAAATCCTGTACGAATAAGTGGAATCTTATAATTTTCTGTAAGATATTTCCCATCAGAATTTCCTAACGCTATATTTACATTTTTTTCTTTTGAAATTTTTCCTATAGTTTCAAAATCTGTATCAATTAAAAATTTAATATTTTTATATTTTAATTCTTTTTCTAATTTTTCCTGTAACAATTTATTTTCTGAACCTGTAGCAATTATTACTGGTTTTATTCCATTTTCATCACATAGTTTTGCTAGAGAATATACCATTTCAGGAGAACCATAAATTGTAGCTCTTCCTTCTCCATTATATTTATGAGAATCTATCATTCCATCAATATATCTTCTACGTTCATTGACTATTTCTTTTGGTATTTGTTTATTAAAGATTTTAGATAATAATTTTATAAATTTATCACTATTTTTAAGACCTATAGGTAACGGTAAACGATATAACTTTACTCCAAATATATCTTCAATATATTTTCCTGGAGATTTTTTATCATCAAGTAATACTCCTAACTCAATAGTTGCTAGACTTCCACTCATTTTTTCTATATCTATTATTTTAGTCCCACCACTAGGTATTCTTTTATATTTCTTACCATAATACGGTGCATCAAGTGTTTCAGAATAATCTGGTAAAATTATTGCTTCTACTCCAAATATTTTTAACATATTTTTAATCTCTCTTATTTCAGCAGGACTTAAAAAATATCCTGTGATTATATTAATTTTATTATGTTTTTTTGATGGTTTTACATAGTTCTCTACAATTTTTCTTACTGTATAATAGTATCCTTCATTTTCTGTTCCACCATATCCTGGAGTTCCAGAATAAAAAATATTAATTTTATCTTTTAAATTATTTTCTACAATATATTCTGATACTATTCTCTCTATATCTTCTCCAATAGTTTCAGCTAAACAACTTGTTGTTATTCCAATTGTTTTTGGGTTATATACTTTAATTACATTTGTAATAGCTTTTTTAAGTTTATTTCCACCACCATATACAGTAGCTTCTTCAGTTAAAGAAGAAGAAGCAATATCCATTGGTTCATTAAAATGTTGAGCTATATGTCGTCTTATATATGTACTACAACCTTGTGAGCTATGCATAAGTGTAATTGAGTTTTCAAGCCCTTTTATAGCTAGTGCTCCTCCCATTGGCATACACATTTTACACGGATTTATATTTACATCTACATAATTCTTATTCATAAAAATCACCCAAATCTTCTTCTTTTATAATATTCCAAATAGGACTATTTACACTATTATCTATCTCTTTTGCAAAATTTATTGCCCCTTCATAGCCAGCTAAAGGATGTTTTCTAGCATGATTATGGTCAATAAATGCTATTCCCATTTTATATGCAAGTGGTCTTTCTTTTACTCCTCCTACTAGCATATCTGCTCCTTTTTCTTCCATAAATCTTTGAAGTTCTGCTGGATTTGCATCATCTAATATAACTGTTTCTTCATTACATAAATTTTTTATTGTTTCATACTCTTCTTGTCTACCTGTTTGAGTTCCTACCATTACGACTTCTATTCCTAATTCTCTAAATTGTTTTATAAGGGAAATTGCTTTAAAACCTCCACCTACATATATTGCAGCTTTTTTGCCTTTTAATCTCTTTTTATATTCTTCTAATCCCCCTTTTACTTTACTTTCTTTATATTCAATAAATTTCTCAAGCTTTGATATTATATTAAAATCTCCTAAGCTATAAGCAATTGATTCAAGTGATGTTTTTATATCTTGCAATCCAAAAAAACTTACTTTTATAAATGGAATCCCATATCTCTCTTTCATTTTTTTAGCTAATGATGTCATAGAACCCGCACACTGTACTACATTTAATTTAGCGCTTTTGGCTCTTTTTATATTCTCATAACTAGAATCTCCAGAAAATTGTGCATTTATTTCAATTCCTAATTCTTTTAAATAACTTTTTATTATCCAAAATTCTCCTGCAAGATTAAAATCTCCAAGAAAATTTATACCTTTTTTTACTTCTACCTCTTCTCCTTCATCTATAATACTTAGAATTGCATCTCCTGCTGCTTTATATCCCATTGACTTATTTCCTACAAATCCAGATGATTCTACAGGTATTACTCTAATATTATGTTTTTTTTCAGCTTGTTTACAAATTGCTTTAAGATCATCTCCAATTACTCCTACAACACAAGTTGAGTATACAAATATAAGTTTTGGGTTTCTTTTTTCTACTAATTCATCTATAGCTTGTGATAATTTTTTTTCTCCTCCAAAAATAATATCTTTTTCTCGAAGATCTGTAGAAAAGCTATTTCTATACTCTGTTGAATCACTACTTAAACTACCTCGTATATCAAATGTATAACTAGCACATCCAATAGGTCCATGTACAAGATGAATAGCATCAGTAATAGGGTTTAATACAACTCTAGCACCACAATATACACATGCTCTTTGACTAACTGCCCCAGCAATACTATTTTTATCACATTTAATTTTTTGTTCTTTATTGCTTTTTTTACAGACAATAAAATCTTTTCTTTCTTCTATCTCTATTAGTTTTTCCTCATACATAACTATCCCCACCTTTACATTAATATCCATCTTACAATAATTTTAAAAGTCATTCTAAGCATTGATATTAATGTAAAAGGGAAAATTTTATTTAAAAACTTTAGATAAAATTCCCTTTTACAAATATTTTAATTTAATTTTCTACATTACTAGCTCTAAATCTTTATCTTCTGCATCTCTATCTTGTCTATCTAATAATGCATTACTTATTTTTTCAATAATTCTCATAGTTCCTATGTACCCAACTGTTGGCAGATATGAGTGTACACTTCTATCTAAAATAGGAAATCCTATTCTTACAAGAGGTATATCTTCTGCTCTAGCTATATATTTTCCATAAGTATTACCTATTATTAGATCAACTTCTTTATTTTTTACAACTTGATGAAATTCAAATAAATCACCTTTACTTTTAATATATTTATCTTCTATCTCTACATCAAAATCACTTAAAATAGATTTAATTTGTTTATCAAATGAACTTCCTGGAGTTCCTGTTAACATTATTTCAGGTATCATTCCTAAACTACAAACAGTTTCTGTAAGAGCAATAACAGTATCCGGATCTCCAAATATAGCTACTTTTTTACCATGAAAATGATGATGAGTATCAACCATTATATCTACAAGTTGCCCTCTTTCTATTTCAATTTCTTTTGGTATAGATTTTCCTGTTAATTTAGATACTTCTGTAATAAATGCATCTGTTGCCTTTATCCCAAATGGTATTTTTAATATTTTAGCTGGTACTTCAGCTTTTCTCTCTAAAGCTACTGCTCCTTCTTCAGATGCAAAACTTCCAAGAGCAATTGTTGCTTTTGCTTCTCCCATTTTTTTTATTTCATCTACTTTAGTTCCTCCATCTGGATACATTTTATATTGTTTAGTTAAAGGTGAATCTACTACCCCACTTGTATCTGGAAGCATAGTAAATTCCACACCCATTGCTTTTAATATTTTTTTTATCTCTCTCATATCCCCTGGATTTACAAATCCAGGAATTATATTTAACTTATTTTTCTTTACATCTGTTTTTTCTACTAAATATTCAACTGTAGATTTAACCATATTTGAAAATCCAGTAATATGCGAGCCTACATAACTAGGAGTATTTGTATGAATTACATATTTCCCTTCAGGAATGTTTGGTTTATACTGACTTATAATTGTATTTAAATCATCACCTATTGTTTCACTAAGACATGTAGTATGTACAGCTACTATTTCAGGGTTATATATAGTAAAAATATTTTTTAATGCAGTTTTTAAGTTACTTCCTCCTCCAAATACAGATGCTCCTTCTGTAAATGAACTTGTGGATGCCATAATCGGATCTCTAAAATGTCTCGTCAGGTGCATTCTATGAAAAGAACAACATCCTTGAGAGCCATGACTATGTGGTAAGCATTTATTTATCCCAAGTGCTGCATACATAGCACCTATTGGTTGACATGTTTTTGCTGGATTAACTACTAATCCTTTTCTTTCTTTTATCTCTTTTGGCGTAAAATCTAACATTAATATCCACCTCCAATAGCACCTTCAATTTCAGGAGTAATTTCCCAAGGTGGAGTAACAAATTTCCAACTTGGAGTATTCATTCCAGCTGATACATCTCTTGCAAAAATTACAGCACCTTTAAATCCAGCATAAGGTCCACTATAATCATATGAATGCAGTTGTTTACAAAATATACCCATTTTATGAGCGATATATTTATCTTTTATTCCAGAACCAAATAAATCTGGTTTTAAAGTTTTTATTATTTCTTCAGTTTCATAGTGATTTAAATCATCTATTATTATACTTCCATCTTTCATATCTTTTATCATTCCTTTATAATCACCTAAAGGAATCTCTTTTTTTAGTTCTTCATATTTTTCTTTTGACAAATATAATTTATAATTTACTTCATCTTTTTCTACTGTAATACTCTCAATATTTTTATTGTCCGCATTTGATTTTATTGTAGGAATTACTTCTCTTCCTTCGTAATCATCTCTATGCCCAAATTCATATCCAGCAGCTATTGTTTCAATGCCTAATTCTTGCAATAAATTTTGATAATGATGTGCTCTCGATCCTCCAACAAATAAAAATGCTGTTTTCCCTTCACATTGTGCTTTGTATTTTGCAATTTCTGATTCTATTTCTTTTAGCTCCTCTTTTATTACTTGTTCTGTTTTAGAGCTTAACTCTTCATCACCAAAATATTTTGCCATATTTCTAAGAGATTCTATTGTTCCTTTAATTCCAATAAAATTAACTTTTAACCATGGAGTACCATATTTTGTTTCAAACATTTCAGCTATATAGTTAATACTTCTATGACATTGTACTAAATTTAATTCCGCTGTGTGTGCATCTTTTAAATCTTGATAACTACCATCTCCTGTCATAACTGCTATAACTTCATAACCGATTTTATTTAGTATTCTTCCTATTTCCCAACCATCTCCACCAATATTATATTCTCCTAAAAGATTCACTTTGAATTTTCCATCTCTTTGCTTTCCTTTTCCTATAACATCTGTCATAAGCTTATTATTAGCTATATGATGTCCAGCAGACTGAGATACACCTTTATATCCTTCACAATTAAATGAAAGTATTGGTACTCCTAACTCTTTTTCCATTCTTTTAGCTACAGCTCCTATATCATCTCCTATAAGTCCTACTGGACATGTAGCTGATATTGATATAGCATTTGGTTTAAATATTTCATACGCTTCTCTACACGCTTGCTCTAATTTTTTTTCTCCTCCAAATACAATATCACTTTCTTGCATATCTGTAGAAAATACATAATTTATGTAATTTTTACCATCTTCTCCAGCATCTGCTTTGTTTCTTCTGGTCCCCCATGTATAATATGAACATCCTATAGGTCCATGTACAATATGTACCATATCTTTAAGTGGCCCAATTACAACTCCTTTACATCCAGCATAACAACATCCTCTATTTGTAATTATCCCTGGAACTGTCCTAGTATCAGCTTCTATCTCTTGATGTTCTAATAACGAATCTTTGATTATCACATGTTTTTTTCTGTTTTTCATTGTTTTTGCAGGATATTTTTCTAAAATCCCTTCGATCAATTTTTTATTGTCCATAATTTTCACCTCCTCTTTTAAATTGCTTCTTTTCCTGTTTCACCAGTTCGTACTTTAATTACATCTTCTATTGGCATTACAAATATTTTTCCATCTCCTGGATTTCCTGTTTGATTAACTGATATAATTGTATCTACTACTTTTTTTACATCTTCATCATCTACTATTATAGTTAATAATCTTTTAGTTATTAATGTTTGTGTTTCTTTTACAGCATCTACTACTGTTGCATCTACTTCGCTTTCTTCTATAATATCTTTTAGTAATTCAAAATTAACTTTTTTCTTTCCTCTCCCTAATACTTTTCTAGCTGTAATACCGTTTATTCCTGCTAAGGTTAAGGCAGATTTTGTCTGATTTATCATATTTCGTCTAATTATTGCCATGACTTCTTTCATAAAACTGCCCTCCTTTATAATTCACTTGCACCTGTACTTATTGTGTAAGCTTCTTCAACTTCAGATACAAATATTTTTCCATCTCCAAAACTTCCTTTTTCTCCTGTTTTAGCCATTCTTTTAATTATTGCTATAGCGTCATCTTTATCTTCATCTTTTACTACAATCATAAGAAGTTCTTTAGGAATTTCATCATAATGTACATCTCCTACTTTCACTCCTCTTTGCTTTCCTCTCCCTACTACATCTACTTTTGTAACTGCTGGAAATCCAGCATCGCTTAATTCACTTAAAATCTTATTACTTTTTTCTGGTCTAACAATAGCTCTTATCATTTTCATATTATTATTCCTCCTTATTTTTATTGGTCCATAAATCCATAATCCATCATTAATTGTTCTAATTCATCTGTTGTAAGTGGTGTTGGTATTACAAGCATTTCATTTGTATCTATTGCTTTTGCTAATTTTCTATATTCATTTGCTTGATTACATTCAGGCTCATAATTTACAACAATATTTTTATGAATTTCAGCTCTTTGTACTACATTATCTCTAGGCACAAAATGAATAAGTTGTGTTCCTAATTTTCCTGCAAACTCTGTTAAAAGCTCTAATTCTCTATCTACTTTTCTTGAATTACATATAATTCCTCCAAGTCTAGTACCACCTGTTTTACCATATTTAGCAATAGATTTTGCGATATTATTTGCTGCATATAAAGCCATATATTCTCCAGAAGCTACTATATAAACTTCTTCTGCTTTTCCTTCCCTAATTGGCATTGCAAATCCTCCATAAACAACGTCACCAAGTACATCATAGAAAACATAATCTAATTCATTTTCATATGCACCTAATTGTTCTAACATAGAAATTGATGTTATAATTCCTCTTCCTGCACATCCTACTCCTGGCTCTGGACCACCAGACTCAACACATTTAACTCCTTTAAATCCATCTTTTAAGATATCTTCTAAATCAATATCCTCTCCCTCTTCTCTAAGAGTATCTAGTACAGTTTTTTGTGCCAATCCTCCTAATAATAATCTAGTTGAATCTGCTTTTGGATCGCATCCTACTACCATTACTTTTCTACCTAATTCTGCCAATGCTCCTACAGTGTTTTGTGTAGTTGTTGATTTTCCAATTCCACCTTTACCATAAATTGCAACCTGTCTTATTTTTTTTGCCATTTGAACTGCCCCCTTTTCTTTATTATTTATTTAATATATCTATTTTTATTTTTAGATATATTTTATAAATTTTTATTTAATTCAATTATATCTCTTTTTTGTTATTTATCAAATATATTAATTTTATAATTTTAATTGATTTTTTATATGTTTTTGTTAGAAGTTTATAAATTTCACATAAAAGACTCTAAAATTTGAATGCAAAACAAGATTATCTTTTCTCATATATTGTGAAAAAAATAATTTCTGATTTTATTAGTAAACTTTATTTTTGTTGATTTTTTATGTTTTTTATAAAATTAAAAACTTATCTCAAAGAAAAAATCCCTTAATTACTTAAGGGATTTTCTTAAATATTTATTATTTTATCTGAAAATTTTTCTATTTCATCATTATTATGAGTCACTAATACAATATCCAAACTATTTTCTTTTCTGTATTCATTTAATATAAAAAACGCTTTTTCTTTTGTATCTTCATCAAGTGCTGAAAAAGGTTCATCCATTAATAAAACTTTTGGTTTAGTTACAAGCGTCCTAATAATAGCTACTCTTTGTTTCTCACCACCAGATATTTCACTTGGGTATTTTTCTTTTAAGTGTGTTATTCCAAATTTATTTATTAATTCCTCTGCATAGTAGAAATTTTTTGTTTTTTTATTTTTCAAACCAAAATATATGTTTTCTTTTACTTTCATATGTGGAAATAACCCATAATTTTGAAAAATATACCCTATCTCTCTATTTCTAACAGGATGATTTATCCCTTTATCACTACAAAATATTTTTTCATTATTTATTTTAATATAACCCTTTTCTGGAATGTCAAACCCTGAAATGCAATTTAAAATAGTTGTTTTGCCTGCTCCTGATTTTCCCTTTAATACAACTATTTCATTATTAATCTTAAAGTTTATATTAATTTTTTTATTATTTATATTTTTTTCCAAATTTATATCTAACATTTTTACCTCCTCTCTGTATTAACAAAAAATATTATAAAAAAACCTAAACAAAGTACTATAATTACTAAAATATTTGCTACTTTATATTTCCCCATTTCTACATATTGATATATTGCTAAAGGAATCGTTTGTGTTTTACCAGGTATATTCCCCGCTACCATAAGAGTTGCTCCAAATTCACCAACTGCTCTCATAAATGATAATATTATGCCACTAATTATTCCTCTTTTAGCTAATGGTAATTCTATAAAAAAGAATATTCTTCTATTACTTGTCCCTAATGTCATTGCAGACTTTATTATTTCTCTATCTATTTCTAAAAATGCTGTTTTACAATTTTGATACATAATAGGAAAAGATACAACTAAAGAGGCTATTACTGCACTATACCATGTAAAAATAATATTTATATGAAATATTTTTGATAAAATCCCATTTCTTCCTAACATCATAAGTAATAAATAACCAACTATTGATGGGGGTAATACTAATGGTAGTAAAAAAAATGTTTCTATTATTCTTTTTAATTTAAATTCAAATGTTATAAATATTTTTGATAAAATTATACCAATCAATAATGAAAAAAA
>JAICDD010000028.1 GCA_020063625.1 Fusobacteriales bacterium | reverse complement strand
TTGTTCTATTGCTTTTTTTGTTTCTTCTTCTGTTGGCGCTACTCCATGGAATCCACATACATTCTCCATAAAGTCTACTCCTTTTCCTTTTACTGTTTTTGCTACTATACATGTTGGTTTCCCTTTTGTTTCTCTTGCTTTATTTAATGCTTCTTTTATCTCTTCAAAATTATGTCCATCTATCTCTATTACATTCCAGTTAAATGCTTTAAATTTATCTACTACTGGATATACATCCATTATTTCATTTACATTTCCATCTATTTGTAAATTATTATAGTCTACGAATGCTACTAGATTATCTAATTTATAATGTGCTGCTGTCATTGCTGCTTCCCATATTTGTCCTTCTTGTAATTCTCCATCTCCTAATGCTACATATACTCTATATGATTTATCTGATATTTTTGCTGATAATGCCATTCCATTTGCTACTGATAATCCTTGTCCTAATGAACCTGTTGATATTTCTACTCCAGGTACTTTTTTCATATCAGGATGTCCTTGTAATTTAGAACCATATTGTCTAAGAGTATCTAATTCTTTTTTATCAATAAATCCTTTTTCAGCTAATACAGCATAAAGTGCTGGAGCAGCATGTCCTTTAGATAAAATGAATCTATCTCTATTAGGGTCTTTAGGATTATTGATATTCATTTCATCAAAGTAAAGTACAGTCATAATATCAATAATAGATAATGACCCTCCAGGATGACCTGATTTAGATTTGCATATCATAGTCACGATATCTTTTCTTAATTCATTTGCTTTTTTCTGTAATTCTTTCAAAAAAATTCCTCCTTTATTTATGTTTATTGTTTTTAATAATTATAATTATTTAGTAAGGTTTTGATAAAGAAGTAAAAGCTAAACGCTGTGCGTTTAATCTCTTTTATTTTCTTTTATAACTAACTCCATAATTATAACTATTAATTTATATTAAAGTAAAATTGATTTTAAGTTAAACAAAATTCAACACAGAGACTCAGAGAGCACAAAGATACACAGAGGTTTTATAGATTTTTTGCCACGAATTGCATGAATAAACTCTAATTTTTTGTTACACAAAGAGCACGGAGAAAACCACTAAGGACCACTAAGGATTATCTCTTTGTGGTTCTGAATTTGCTATCTTTGTGTTCTTTGTGTAATTTTTTCTTTGTGCTGAAAAATCCGCGTTTTTCCGTGGCTAATTTTAATTTTCTCAGTGATATTCTGATTATTTTGTTACTCTGTGTTGATTTTTAAATTTTCTCACTGCTCACTTCTTATTTCTTACTATAATTAGTGCCATTCGTGATTACTTGTCAATTTTCCATTTTCTTTTCTATCTTGCGTTTATTTGCGTTAATCCTGTGGTTTCAAGTCTCTTCTTTGTGTAATTTATTTTAAATCCTATCCAATTTCCATATTTCAATATGATTTATTTGTTCATTTGGTTTTATTTTTTGAATAGGTGATAATGATTCTATTTCTAATATTTGATTATTAGTATATATTTCAAAAGAACAACCATTATCAGGATATTTAGCATTTAAATTATGATGGAATTTTTTAGTAAATTTTAGATTGTTTCTAGTATATGTAGCTATTCCTTCTTCATTATTTATACCAATTTTAAAAGGTTTTTTAATATTTTCATTTTGACTAAGAGTAAAATAATCAGTATGTAATGAGAATCTTTTATCAGTTAAATCAGTATAAGGCCATATTTCAATATGTTTTGTACTTAAAAATTTTTCTTTTCTTTTACTAAAAGGAATATAAGCAGTACCATTTTTATCCATAATAGTTATAGCCCAAATAGCTGTTTCTATTTCCCAAGCATTTTTATTTATTAATATATGATTTAACTCAATTTCACTATCAGAAATAAATTTAATTTCTATTTTTTTCTGTAAATTTGTAAAATATTCAGTATCTTGAGTAATAATTAGTATATCATTTTTTACAGAATATTGTACAGGACAACTGTCAGGTATATATGTTCTTGGATTTTCTTCAGGAGAATGCCAAAATCTATGACCACCAATCATATTCCAAGTTTTATTTTTAAGATTTTTATCATTAGAAATCAAAGGAAGAGTTATATCAATATTTTCTCCTAAAATATTTATTTCATTTAAAAAAGAAAAAGCTAGTATTCGTATGCCAAAGTCAAGTGCTATAATTAATTGAATATTATTATTATCAATAAAAATACATTTTCCATAGTGTTTATACTCTTTTTCTATTATATTCATAAGTATCACCTATAAAATTTTAAAACTATTTTTTAATGTAGGATAAAGAGTAGCAAAAGTTTTATATTTTTCTTTATATATATTTACATTTTTATTATTTGGAGTAAATGTTTCAGTATCTTTTATTATTTTTTTGCAAGCTATATCAACACTAGGATATTCTTTACAACCCACAGAAGCTAAAATTGCAGCACCATATGCAGGACCTTCTGTTATTTCAATAGTAGAAACTTTTGCATTAAATACATCAGCTACTATTTGCTTCCAAATGTTACTTTTAGAGCCACCACCACTTATTCTTATTTTTTCAATATTTATTCCAAGTTCTCTAAGAATTTCCATAGAATCATTAAGAGCATAAGTTACTCCCTCTATTACAGCACGACTCATATGTGCATTTGTATGACTCAAAGTTAAACCAATGAAACAACCTTTAGCATTTACATCATTATGTGGAGTTCTTTCTCCCATTAAATATGGTAAGAAATATAAGTTATCACTTCCAGGATTTATTTCAGATATTTCATGATTTATTAAATCATAGTCTTGTTTATTGTTTATAGATTCTACCCACCATTTAAAAGCAGCAGCAGCAGATAACATTACTCCCATTTGATGATATTTACCATTTGCATGTGCAAAAGAATGAAGTGCGTTATCTTTAACAACTTTATAATTGTTAAATGGAGCAAAAATAACTCCAGAAGTACCAAGAGCAACAGAAATAATGCCTTCTTCAACAGCACCAGTTCCAACAGCACCAACAGCTTGATCTCCTCCACCAATGATTATTTTTACATCATTAGAGATACCAAATTCTTTAGCTAATTCAGGCTTTATATTTCCAATCATTTCGTATGATTCATATAATTTTGGAAGTTGTGATTTATAAATTCCTATAATATCTAACATCTCTTTTGACCAAGTTCTATTTTTTACATCAAACAAAAGTGTTCCTGAAGCATCAGACATATCAGTAGCAAAAATACCACTTAATTGATATGCAATATAATCTTTAGGAAGCATTATTTTTTTTATTTTACGAAAATTTTCAGGTTCATTATTTTTTACCCAAAGTATTTTAGGAGCTGTAAAGCCTGTAAGTGCAATATTACCTGTGTAATTAGATATTATTTCTTTACCAATTGTATTATTCAAATAATCACACTCTTTTTCTGTTCTTTGGTCATTCCATAATATAGCTGGACGAATAACATTATCATTTTCATCTAATATTACAAGTCCATGCATTTGTCCACTAAAACTTATTCCTTTTAATAATGATTTATCTTGAGTTTTTAATATTTCTTTTATAGCAGTTTTAGTTACTTCCCACCATTCATTAGGGTTTTGCTCTGACCAGAGTGGTTTTGGAAAAGATATTGAATAAGTTTTTGTTAAAGTAGAAATTATTTTACCAGATTTATTCATTAAAAGTATTTTTACAGAGGAAGTACCTAAGTCTATTCCCATGTACATAAAAATTCACCTCACTTTAAAGATTAACCGAAAAGAATTCGATAGAATAAAATCGAAAACTTTTCGGCTTTAGTTAGAATAGATTATATTAATTATCCAAATATGTATCTATTTAAAATATTTTCAAGCATCTCTTGTCTACCTGATTTTTGTTCTCTTATACCATATGTTAAAGCATGTTTTTCAAGATCTGCTAAAGTTACTTCACCAGCAACTATTTTAGCACCAATTCCCTCTTTATAGCTTGCATATCTTTCCTCTTTTATATTTTCAAAAACTCTATCTTCAATTAATTTAGCAGCTACTTTTAAACCTTTTGCAAAAGTATCCATACCAGCAATATAAGCATAAAACAGATCTACTGGTTCAAAAGAAGCTCTTCTTACTTTTGAATCAAAATTAAGACCACCAGTTGTAAATCCTCCAGCTAATAAAATTTCATACATTGCTAAAGTAGCATCATAAATGTTTGTAGGAAATTGATCGGTATCCCATCCAAGTAATAAATCACCTTGATTAGCATCGACACTTCCAAGAACTCCGTTTTCTCTACACATAGCTAATTCGTGTTGAAAAGTATGTCCAGCTAAAGTAGCATGATTAGCTTCAATATTCATTTTGAATTTATCATGTAAATTATATTTTCTTAAAAATCCTAAAACAGTAGCAGTATCAAAATCATATTGATGTTTTGTAGGCTCTTTTGGTTTTGGCTCTATATAAAATTGTCCAGTAAATCCAATTTCTTCTGCATAATTTACTGCAAGTTGTAAAAGTCTAGCTAAATTATCTAGTTCAAATCCAAGATTAGTATTTAGTAAAGTTTCATATCCTTCTCTACCACCCCAAAAAACATATCCTTCACCATTAAGTCTTTTAGTAATTTCTATAGCTTTTTTTATTTGAGCAGCAGCATAAGCAAATACATCGGCATTACAACTAGTAGCAGCACCATGTACAAATCTAGCATTACTAAAAGCATTTGTAGTTCCCCATAATAATTTTATACCAGTTCTTTTCATCTCTTTTTCTATTTCATCTACAACTTCATCAAGTATTTTATTAGTTTCAGCTAAATCTTTTCCTTCTGGAGCAACATCTCTATCATGAAAACAAAAATACTCAATACCTAATTTTTCCATAAATTCAAATGCTACTTTTACTCTTATTTTTGCTTTTTCTATTTTATCTTCTACACTATCCCAAGGTCTAACAGCAGTACCTTCACCAAATGGGTCTGCTCCCATTCCAGTTAGTGTATGCCAATAAGACATAGAAAATCTTAAATGTTCTTTCATAGGTTTTCCCATTACTAATTCATCAGGATTATAATGTCTAAAAGCTAATGGATTAGTTGAATTAGGTCCTTCATATTTAATTTTACTTATTTCTTTAAAAAATTCCATTGTAAAAACGCCTCCTTATTTATTTAAATAATATTTTAATTAGATATTAAACTCAATTTAAAAAGAAATAATTTTTTAAACCGCATATGCGGTTTAAAAATTTAAAAAGAAAAAAAATCAGAAAATGCAAGTATACCAGCACCAATTAAATTGGCATCAGATTTATAACTAGAAAATTCAATTTTTTTATTAGAAGTATCATAAAAATTAGTGGTTTTAAGAGCTAAAAGTTCTAAATCAGATTTAATGTATTTTGAGTAATTACAAATATCTCCTGAAATAATAATTTTATTTGGGTCAAATATAAGCATTAAATCACGAATACCTATAGCCATATTTGAAGTAAAAGTTTTTATTAATTCTTGAAATTCTTTAGTGCAAGTTATTTTATTAGAAAATATATCTTTTAAAGAATTAATATCAGGGAAAACATTTTTAAATTGTTTTATTAATGCAGTGTCTGAGCAATATAATTCCCAACAACCTTCATTTCCACAGTTACATTTATTACCATGAGGATAAAGTGTAATATGACCTGCTTCACCAGCACGATATTCTTGACCACGATATAATCTATTATCAATTATTATCCCAGCACCAATACCTGTACCTATTGAAATTACTAAAATATTGGAAATATTTTTATTTTTGTTTTTGAAAAGCTCAGCAATAGCAGCACAATTAGCTTCATTTTCTATATGAACTCGTAAATTAAGTTCATTTTGTAATACTTCAAAATTAATATCACGTAATTTAAAGTTTGTACCTACTTTTAATAAAAGTTCGTTATCTGAAACTATACCAGGAATAGAAATACCTATACCGTATAATTTTTCTTTTAAAATCCCTATCTCAAAAATAAAAATTTTAATTTCTTGTATAAGAATCTTAATAATATCCTTGTTTTCTATAAAATTTTTATTAATAGTTTTTCTTTTGATTATATTACCATCTAAATTTATAAGAGCAATTTGTAAATAATTTAACTCTAATTTTATTGAAATAGATAATAAAGAATCAGGAACAAACTCAAAAACTAAAGGTCTTCTACCACCACTAGATTCTGATAATTCAGCTTCAAAAACAATTCCTAGATTTAAAAGTTTATTAATAAACTTTGTAACAGTAGGAATGCTTAAATTAAGTTTTTTTGAAAGTTCTAGTTTTGTTACTTTTCTTTTCTTTTTTAAAACACTCATTATAAGTTTTAAATTTTTTTCTTTTTCTTTTTCTTGATAAGTTTTTTTCATAATTTAAGCCTCTTTCTAGAAAAATAACTTTATAAAATAAATTATAAAATCAGAAAAAATTAAAATGAGTTTAAAAACTTCTTGATAAAAGTTTATTATAAAAAAACTTAAAAGTCAATAGTAAAAATAAAAAAATTTTTTTCAAACAAAAAAACTATGAAAAACAAACATTTCAAGCGAATAAAAAACAAAAAAATAAAAACACTCTTGATTTATGAAAAAAAATGTTGTATAAACTTAATATAACAAATTAAATACACTTTAAAAAGTGAATTAAAAAAATAGGAGGTAGAAAAGTAATTATGAAAAAAAGTTTAAGAGTTGTTATGTTGATGATGTTTTTATTTGGTTTATTTGTTACTTCAGAAGCAGGATTATTTTTTAAGCAAAAAAAAGATAAAATTAAAATAGGACTTTCTATTGATGATTTAAGATTAGAAAGATGGCAAAAAGATAGAGATATCTTTGTAAAAACAGCCAATGAACTTGGAGCTGAAGTAATAGTAACATCAGCTAATGGAGATGCCCAAAAACAATTAAAAGATAGTGAAAATTTGTTAGCTCAAAATGTTGATGTTTTAGTAATTATTCCTAATAATGGAGATGTTATGGCACCGATTGTAGAAGAAGCGCATAGAGGAAAAATAAAAGTTTTGGCTTATGACAGGTTAATAACTAATGCAGATGTTGACTATTATATTTCTTTTGATAATATTAAAGTTGGAGAAATTCAAGCAAAAGAACTGTTAAAAAGAAAAGATAATGGGAATTGGTTTTTAATGGGAGGTTCTCCAACAGATAATAATGCAAGGTTATTTAGAGAAGGGCAAATGAATATTTTAAAACCTTATATAGAGACAGGAAAAATAAAAATAGTAGGTGATCAATGGGTTAAAGATTGGTTAGCAGAAGAAGCTCTAAAAATAATGGAAAATGCTCTTACAGCAAC
Organism: Fusobacteriales bacterium; assembly: GCA_020063625.1. Lineage (GTDB taxonomy): Bacteria > Fusobacteriota > Fusobacteriia > Fusobacteriales > Fusobacteriaceae > Hypnocyclicus. Next base: position 5,888 of record JAICDD010000028.1, on the reverse strand, counting down.
AAATAATAAGATAGATGTTGTGTTAGCTTCAAATGATAGTACTGCTGGAGGAGCAATACAAGCTTTAAATGCACAAGGATTAGCAGGAAAAGTGTTGATATCAGGACAAGACGCAGATTTAGCAGCATGTCAAAGAATTATTAAAGAAACTCAAACAATGACGGTATACAAACCAATAAAAAATTTAGCACAAGAAGCAGCTTTATTAGCGATAAAAATGGCAAAAAAAGAAGAAGTAAATTTAGTGGATTATGTAAATAATGGAAAAAAAGATGTACCTTCAAAGCTTTTAACTCCTATTCCTGTAACAAAAGAAAATATTGATGAAACAGTAATTGCAGATGGATTTCATACAAAAGAAGAAATTTATATAAGCAAATAGTTTAAATAAGGGAAATATTTTTTATATTATATTTCCCTTATTTAAAGAAATATAGACATGAGGTGAAAACATTATGGAAGAAATTTTAAAATTAGAAAATATAACAAAGGAGTTTTATGGAATAAAAGCATTAGATGATATTTCATTTTCTGTAAAAAAAGGTGAGATTTTATCACTTTGTGGAGAAAATGGTGCAGGGAAATCAACTTTAATGAAGATAATAAGTGGAGTTTATTCTTATAAAACTTATGAAGGAAAAGTTTTTTTTGAAGGAAAAGAAATGAAAAATTTAAATATAAAAGATTCTGAAAATTTAGGAATTTCGATAATACATCAAGAATTAAATTTAGTAAATGAATTATCTATTATGGATAATATTTTTTTAGGTCATTTTATAAATAAAAAAGGGTATTTAAATAAAAATTTAATGTATAAGAAAACTAAAGAATTATTAAAAGAATTAAATTTAGATTTAAATCCTGAAATTAAAGTAAAAAATTTAGGTGTAGGAGAACAGCAATTAGTTGAAATAGCAAAAGCACTATTAAAGAAATCTAAATTATTAATTTTAGATGAACCTACAGCATCTTTAACAGAAAATGAAGCATTGTTACTTCAAAAGATTATAAAAAAATTAAATAATAAAGGAGTTACTTGCATATATATAAGTCATAAATTAGAAGAAGTAATGGCAATATCAAATGAAATAGTGGTTATAAGAGATGGAAAATTTATAGTTAAGAAGAAAATAGAGGAGATTACAAAAGAAGAAATTATAAATTTTATGGTTGGGAGAAAATTAAATAATCTTTTTCCAAGAGAAGTAAGAGAGGAAAAAGATGAAGAAGTACTAACTGTAAAAAATTTAAATGTATATAGTATAGGAAATGAAAATATAAAAAAAGTAGATAATATTTCTTTTGGATTAAAAAGAGGAGAAATTTTAGGAATAGCAGGTTTAATTGGTGCAGGAAGAACAGAACTTGTATCTGCGATTTATGGAATATATCCAGGAAAATATAGTGGTGAATTTTATATAGAAAACAAAAAATTTATCCCTAAAACATCAGTAGAAACAATAAAATTAGGAATTGCATTAGTACCAGAAGATAGAAAAAATAATGGAGCTATATTAGATATGTCAATTAGAGAAAATATTACTTTACCAATATTAAATAATATAAAAAAAACATTTTTTTCTATTGATGTATTAAAAGAAAAGCAGATTATAAATAATTATATTAAAGAATTAAAAATTAAAACTGTTTCACAAGAATTAAAAGTAAAGTATTTGAGTGGAGGAAATCAACAAAAAGTAGTAATCGCTAAAAATTTAGCGATAAAACCAAAAGTATTAATTTTAGATGAGCCTACAAGAGGAATAGATGTAGGAGCAAAATATGAAATTTATAAATTGATGAATAGATTAGTCCAGAATGGAATTTCAATAATTATGGTTTCTTCTGAATTACCAGAAATTATAGGAATATGTGATAGAGTTCTCGTTATGCATGAAGGTAAATTAAAAGGTATATTAAAAAATAGAAATTTAACTCAAGAAAAAATAATGTCAGTAGCTATAGGGGGAGCAAAATGAAAAATTTATTAAAAAAAACAAAAGAAAAAAAACAAATAATTTTCTTATGATAATAATAGCATTGATTATTATATGGGGAGTATTTACGATTATTACAACAGGAAATTATATTAGTCCAAGAAATATTTCTAATTTGTTTAGGCAGACTGCAATAACGGGAATATTAGCGATAGGAATGAGTTTTATTATTATTTCTGGAGAAATAGATCTTTCAGTAGGTTCTCAAATGGCTTTAATAGGAGGAATAGCAGCTATTTTAAATGTATGGTTTAAAATATCTTTACCAATAATAATAGTTTTAAGCTTATTATTAGGAATAATTTTTGGTGGAATAAATGGATATTGGATAGCGTATAAAAAAGTTCCATCTTTTATAGTTACTTTAGCAGGATTGTTAATTTTTAGAGGGATTCTAATAGGAATTACTAAAGGAATGACAATTGCTCCAATATCAAATTCTTTTAAAATTATTGGTCAAAGTTATATCCCTAAAACAATTAGCTATTTTTTAGGAATAGTAATAATAGTAACAACTATAATAATAACTTTTTTTAAAAGAAAATCTAAATTAGAGCATGAATTAGAAGTTGAAAGCAAAAAAATAGTGTTATTAAAGTTAATTAGTTTCATATTAATGATAATAATATTTATTTTTATTTTAAATAGTTATGCAGGGATACCAACTCCAGTATTTATAACTATAATACTAATAGGAATTTTTTCATATATTTTAAATGAAACGGTACTAGGAAGAGTTGTATATGCAATTGGAAGTAATATAGAAGCAGTAAAATATTCGGGGATAAATGTTAATAAATATAAATTATATATATTTTTTATTAATGGAATTTTGGTAGCTATAGGCGGATTAATATTAACATCAAGATTAGGAGCTGGATCAGTTTCAGCAGGAACAAATGCAGAGTTAGATGCAATTGCATCATGTGTGATAGGTGGAGCAAGTTTATCAGGAGGGATAGGGAATATTTCAGGAGCAATATTAGGGGCTTTAGTAATGGCAAGTTTAGATAATGGAATGAGTATGTTAAGTATTGGCCCAGCATGGCAATATATTGTAAAAGGAAGCATTTTATTATTAGCAGTATATTTAGATATTTCATCTAAAAATAAAAAATAAAAATTTAATAAATAAATTTAAAGAAAAATAAAAAGATGAGTTTTATATTAATCAAAATTCATCTTTTATAATTTAATTCTAATTAATATTTATATTAAATTTGTAAATAGAGAAAAAAATAAATTATACTTAAATGAGAAAGAATTGTGGAACCACGAGATGAACACGGATTTTTCAGCACAAAAAAAATTACACGAAGAACACGAAGATAGAAAATGAGAACCACAAAGGAAAAAGTGTGGAACCACAGGATTTACACCGATAATCACGAGATAAAATATAGACTAAAAGAGAATAATGAGAGAAAACTTAAGAATTAAATAAAACGGCGCATTTTCGGAGGATATTAGACGTTACACAAAGAACACAAAGATAGCAAATTCAGAACTACAAAGAGATAATCCTTAGTGGTCCTTAGTGGTTTTCTCCGTGCTCTTTGTGTAACAAAAAATTAGAGTTTATTCATGCAATTCGTGCCAAAAAATCTAGTGAGACATCTCGTGTATATTTTGTGGTTTCAAAAAAATCTTAGTGGTCCTAGTGAATTTCTTCGTGCCCTTTGTATAACAAAAAATCCGTGTAATCCGCGGCAAAAAATCTATAAAATCTTTGTGTATCGCAATGTTCTTTGTGTCTCTGTATTGAATATTATATCCCGTGGTTTCAAAAAAACTTTGTTTAAATATTTCATTGTATAACTAAAAATATTATTACTTATATAATCAAATGTATAAAATAAAAAAATTAAGGAGGGAAAATGGCAATAGTAAAAAATCCAATACTTAGAGGTTTTAATCCAGATCCTTCAATTTGTAGAGCTGGAGATGATTTTTATATAGCAGTATCTACTTTTGAATGGTTTCCTGGTGTTTTAATATATCATTCAAAAGATTTAGTGAATTGGAAACTTGTAGCAAAACCTTTAAATAGAGTATCACAACTTGATATGAGAGGAAATCCTAGTTCAGGAGGGATATGGGCACCTTGTTTAAGCTATGATAATGGAGTGTTTTATTTGATATATACTGATGTAAAAGAGTGGAGAGGATTTAATAGTTGGACTCCATTTAAAGATGCTCATAATTATTTAGTAACAACTACAGATATTACTGGTGATTGGAGTGAACCAATATATTTAAATAGTAGTGGTTTTGATCCATCTCTTTTTCATGATGATGATAGAAAATGGTTTGTAAATATGAAGTGGAATTATAGAGTTGGAGCAAACCCATTTGATGGAATTTTACTTCAAGAATATGATCCAGAACAAAAAAAATTAGTTGGACCAATAAAAAATATATTTAAAGGAACTGATATAGGAGTTACAGAAGGACCACATCTATATAAAAGAAATGGTTATTACTACTTACTTACTGCTGAAGGAGGAACATCATATAAACATTCAGTTACTTTAGCAAGAGCTAAAAATATTGATGGACCTTATGAAGTACATCCAGAAAATCCAATATTAACATCGTGGAATAATCCAAAGTTACCTATACAAAAAGCAGGACACGCTAGTATTTGTGAAGGAAAAGACGGATATTGGTATATGGTACATTTAGGAGGAAGACCTTTAAATAAAGGAAAAGGATTTGAAAAATTACTTCAAATAGGAAAAGATTTAGATGGAGAAGAAATAAGAGGAGTTTGTCCTTTAGGAAGAGAAACATCTATTCAGAGATTTGAATGGAAAGAAGATAACTGGTTATATCATGTTAGTGGTAAAAATGAACCAGAATTAGAGATAGAATTTAAAGGAATAGAAAAATTAGAAGAAATAAAAGAGTTTTATGATAATTTTGAAGATGAAAAATTAGCAATATATTTTCAATCACTTAGAATCCCAGCAGAAAATTTTGCAACTTTAAATGAAAGAAAAGGGTATTTAAGATTGTATGGGCAAGAATCTCTTACTTCAAAATTTAATCAATCTGTAATAGCTAGAAGACAACAAAGTTTTAAATATATTGCAGAAACAGCAGTAGAATTTTATCCAGAAGACTTACAACAAATGGCAGGACTTTTAGTAAAATATAATGAGGATAACCAATATTATCTTAGAGTAACATATGATGAAATAAAAAATATAAGAACATTGGGAATATTAAAATTTGATGATGGATTTTTTGAAATGCCATTTGGTAATGATGAAATAGAGGTACCAAATGATGTAAAATTAATTCATTTAAAAGTAGAGGTTAATGAAGAAAAACTATACTTTAGTTATTCTTTTAATGGAATTGATTTTATTAAAATAGATATAGAATTTGACAGTACTATTCTATCAGATGAGTATGCATGGCCTATGGGGTTTACAGGAGCATTTGTAGGAATGGCTTGTCAAGATATGAGTGGAAGAAGGAAATATGCAGATTTTAAATATTTTAAATATGTAGAATTAGATTAAAGTTTGGGCATATTTTGCTCAAACCTCTTTAGGAGGAAAGTTGCTTATTAAAATAAAAATTTAAAAGATGTCTTAATTATTAAAGAGACTATTTAAGTCTCTTTTTTGTTTTAATTATGTAAAAAAATTCTATAATAGTATTTATTTTCTATTAATATACATAAAATTAACTTATTTTGAATACATTTATTTCATTATTGACATCAATAAATGAATATTAGTATAATTAATTTAATTAATAAAAATCAAAAAATGGGGGAAATATAATGAAGAAAAAAATAATGATATTTATTGGAATAATAATAGTTTTAGTATTAGGGTTTAATATAAAAAATAGGATAGCTATAAATAAAATAAAGAA
>JAICDD010000027.1 GCA_020063625.1 Fusobacteriales bacterium | reverse complement strand
CTTTTTTAAAGATAAAAAAGTAAGCAAAAAATCTTTGCGCTAGTTTCTACGGATATTGATTTTCTATAACTCATTCGCTAAACCTCGAAAACTCGCTTCGCTCAAACAGCTCTCGGTTTTTAACGCTCACTTCGTTAAGAAAATCTAATATCCTCCGAAAATGCACTTTATTTAATTCTCCTCATTTCTCACTCTGCTTTTTCTATTCTGTGTTCATCTGTGAAAATCTCGTGGTTTTAACTTTTTCCTTTGTGGTTCTCTTTTTCAATCTTTGTGTTCTTCGTGACCTTATTTCTTTGTGCTGAAAAATCCGCGTTTTTCCGTGGCTAAATTTTATTTATTATATTCATGTAAATCAGTATTCTTTATAGTTTCAATTTTTTCTTTTTTATTATATCATTTGAAATAAAAAAAAGCTAATGAAAAACTCATTAGCTTTGATAATTTCTATTATTTACTTACTGTATTAGTATAAGGTAATAATGCTATATTTCTTGCTCTTTTTATAGCTCTAGCTATTTTTCTTTGTAATTTAGCATCTGCTCCAGTTACTCTAGCTGGATTGATTTTACCTTTATCAGACATAAATTTTTTTAATATATCTACGTTTTTATAATCAATATCTTTTGCAGTTACTTTTAATCTTGATTTTCTTCTTCTTCTTCTTTTGATATCCATTATCTTTCACCTCCAAAAATTAAAATGGAAATTCGTCATCATCTTCTTCATACGAATTTTCTAATGGTTCTGGGGATTTAGGTATATTTACAGTATCTTCTGATACAGTTGAGCTTGATTTACTTTCTAAAAATTCAACTCTATCAATAATTACATCTGTTCTATATCTTTTTTCACCATTTACCTCATATGAACTAGTTTGTAATCTACCTTGAACTCCAATCATACTTCCTTTTCTTAAGTATTCTCCAACAAGTTCTGCAGTTTTTCCAAACGCTGTACAACCTATAAAATCAGCTTCATCTTTAGCTACCCTGTTAACTGCTAAAGTGAATCTGCAATAAGCTGTCCCACTTTGTCCATATTTTAGTTCTGGATCTCTAGCTAATCTACCTGTTAATACAACTAAATTCATTGACATAAAACCCCTCCCCAAATATATCTATAATTAGTCTTTTTTTACTACGATGTATCTCATTAAGTTTTCTGTAATGTTTAATTTGTTTTCTACTTCTTTTAATTCTGTTCCTTCAATTTTAAAAGTAGTTAACACATAAAATCCAGTTTCTTTTTTGTCAATAGGGTAAGCTAATTTTCTTTCTCCCCATTTTTCAACTTTTACATCTTCAGCTTTTGCAGCAGCTAAAATACCATTTACTTTCTCTATAACTTCTGCTTTTTGCTCTTCTGTAGTTACTGGATTAATAATGTACATTATTTCGTAATCTCTTATCATTAATCTTCCTCCTCCCTCTGGATATTGTCTAGTTTTTTACTAAACAGGGCTATTTATAATAACATATTTTTGTTTAAAAATCAACTTTTTTTATAAATTTCTTTTTCTAATTATTGCTGGAATTTCTAAATAATCATCATCTTCTTCAACTTTTTGTTCTTTATTAACTTTTATAGATGAATCAATTATTTTTTCTTTTTTTATATCTTTATCAGCTAAATCTAAAAAATCAGTTGCCATTATTGTTACTTTTATTACATCATCTAAAGATTCATCTATAACAGTACCAAACATTAATTCTTCTGTATGTTCTGTTCCTGCTGCTTCTTTAATTGCTTCTGAAATTTGATTTGCTTCTGTTAATGCAAAATCTTCTCCACCTGTTATATTTAATAATATTCTTTGTGCACCTTTTATAGATTTTTCTAATAATGGATTTGATAGTGCCATTTGAGTAGCAATACTTGCTCTATCTTCTCCACTTGCTTCTCCAAATCCTAACATAGCTACACCAGAATTTTTTATTACTGTACGTATATCTGCAAAATCTAGATTTATATATCCATGCTTAGTTATAAGATCAGATACTCCTTTTACCCCTATTTTTAATATATTATTTGCTTCTTGAAATGCATTTTTAAGTGTTATTTTTTTGTTTGGTAGTTCAAATAATTTATCATTAGGAATAATAACAAGTGTATCTACATGTTCTCTAAATCTTGCTAATCCCTCTTCTGCATTTTTCATTCTTTTTTTACCTTCAAAATTAAAAGGCTTTGTAACTATTCCTATAGTTAATACATCTAATTCTTTTGCTATTTCAGCTATTGATGGTGCTGCTCCTGTTCCTGTTCCACCACCCATTCCTGCTGTTATAAAAAGCATATCAGTATTTTCTAATATTTTTTTTACTTCCTCTTTACTTTCCTCTACTGATTTTCTTCCTATTTCAGGGTCTGCTCCTGCTCCTAATCCTTTTGTTAAATTTTTTCCTAATTGAAGTTTTACTTGAGCCGCAGAATTTTCTAAGTCTTGTACATCTGTATTAGCTGCTATAAATTCTATTCCAGAGACACCACTTGCTATCATATCATTTATAGCATTTCCACCTGCTCCTCCAACTCCGATTACCTTTATTTTTACGTGTTCTTCCATCCCCATGCTTGTTTACCCTCCTTAATTTCCGCTAAAATAAGCTAGAAAAAAATTTTTTGAATTTTTCTGTAATTTTGTTATCTTTTTCCAAATTCTCATTAGACTTTTCTTTTTTTTCTACTTTTTTTTCATAAGTCTTCTCTTTATTTAATTTTGAATAATAATATATTTTTTCAGTAGCATAAAGTAAAAGTCCTATTCCTGTGGCATTCTCTGGTTTATTCATATTTTCTAATAAGCCATCTATCTCAATAGGTACTCCTATTTTTATATTATAATTTAAAAGCTGTTTTGCTCTTTTTTCAAGTCCTGCTATTTTAGATGATCCTCCTGTGAATACAATTCCATTTGTTATATAATCACCAAATCCTGATAACTCTATTCCTTCTTCTATGTATTCTATTATATCATCTATTCTTGCTTCTATTATCTCTTTTAATACATCTAATTTTACTTCAATTTTATCATTTGAATTTTTACTATCTACTTGTAAACTCTTTTCAGTTTTTGAGTCAATATATAGATCACTAAAAGTTTTTTTCAATTCTTCTGCTGTTTCTAAATCTATTTTTAAAATTTGTGCTATATCTCTTGTAAAATATTGTCCTCCAATTGGTATAACACTTGCATAGATTAATTTATCTCTTTTATATATTCCAAGATCTGTTGTTCCACCACCTATATCCACAATAACTGTTCCAAACTCTTTTTCTGATTGAGTAAGTACTGATTTTGCAGAAGCATAAGGCTCTAATATAATATTATCAATTTCTATATTTATATTTTTTAATGCATTTTTTAATGAAATAATCTCTTTTTCTGAACCAGTAATAAGATGAACATCTGCTTTTAAGAAACTTCCCTGCATTCCTATTGCATTTTTTAGTACACTTGAATTATCTACTTTATAATTATATACTATTTCATGTAGTACCTGTCGACCATCTTCTACTAATCTATTTATTGCTTTTTGTACTAATCTTTCATAATCTTTTTCTTCTATAACTCTAGGAGCATTGTCTAATTCTAGCTCTACATTTGTTACACTAGATTTAATATGCTTTCCAGAAAGTCCTACAAAAGCTTTTGTTACTTTAATTCCAGACATAAGCTCAGCTTTTTTTACAGCTCTCTCTATATCTTCACTAAGTGTTGTTATGTCTACTATTAACCCTCTTTTTAGTCCCCTAGATGCAGCAACTCCATATCCTTTTACCTGGAATGTCTGTGTTTCACTATCTACTTTTGCAATTATTACATATATTTTGGTTGTTCCTATATCTATAGCAACGGCAATATTGTTGTCCATTAACTGCCTCCCCCTTAATAATCCTATTTCACGATAAAATCCTTAAACCTTATATCTAAATATTCATCTATCTCTTTTTTATTTTTTAAATGATTATACAATTTAAACGCTAAACTATATTTTTCTGTTTCTACATCAGTATCTGTCTTTATTTTTATACCATCTCTTAAATAAATAATATAATAGTTCTCTTTTTTATAGACCTCTGATATCAAATCCATATATTTTGTGTCTACTCTATTTAATATATTAATAAAATCTTTTAATTCTTCTACATTTACTAACTTAACTATAATTAAATCTTTATTAGATATCTCTTCATATATAGAAAAAATATTTCCATTTTTATCACTTACAAATATTCTTTCTTTATATCTTACATAAATAAAAGGTTCTTTTTCTTCTATTTCAATAATTAATTTATTTGGTATTTTTCTTTTAACATTTATTTTTTCTACTCTTATATCTTCTAAAATTAATTTTTCAAGTTTTTTTATATCTATTTTCCATATATTTTTTTTCTTTAGTACATCTAATTTTTTTATAATATCATTTTTTAATAATTCATTTTTACCAATAATTTGAATATCTTTAATTAAAAAATAATCTGAATTATAAAATACAAGTATATTATAAAAAATAACAAATATAATAAAAATAGGTATAAATTTTTTAAAAAATACCATATTTACCCCTTTTACTACTTATCACTAATATATCATTTTTTTTTGTTTTTTTCAACATTAAGTATTGCTTTTATTTAATAATTATAATCTCTTCTTCCAAATCTATTCCTGTTTTAGATTTTACACTTTTTTTTACAAAATCTATAAGCTCTATAACATCACTATATTTTGCATTTTCTTCATTAACAATAAAATTAGGATGTTTTGTAGAAATTCTAGCTCCTCCTATTTTATATCCTTGTATTCCTGATTCTATTATTAATTTTGCTGAATAATATCCTTCTGGATTTTTGAAAGTACTTCCTAAATTTGGTAAATCTAGCGGATGATTATTTTCTCGTTTTGTTGTTAGTTCTTGTACTTTTTCTTTATTAAATCCTTTTTCTAATTTAAAAATAATACTTATAATTATCCAATTTTTTTCTTTTATTTCTGTAGTTCTATAGCTATATTTTATATTTTCTTTTTTTATTTTTCTTAGTTTATTATTATCATCTATTATTTCTATCTCTTCTATATGATCAAAAATCTCAGTTCCATAGGCTCCACCATTCATATATACTAATCCACCTATACTTCCTGGAATTCCTGCAAGATTTTCTAATCCTGATAGATTATTTTCTTCCATAAATTCTATAAATTTACTAAAATCTAGTCCTGCTTCTACATACACTCTATTATTTTCTAATAATTTAATACTGTTTAATTTTTTTAATGTTATAAAAGTTTTATCTATTTTTCCATCTTTTATAAGAGTATTTGTTCCATTCCCTATAATAAAAAAATCTTTTTCTTTCTCTAAAACATCTAATAATTCTTCTTTTTTTTCTATAAAAATAAGTTTTTCTGCTATTCCACCTATTTTCATATTTGAATAATCTTTCATTACTGCATTTTTTATAACTTCCATTTTACACTCCATAATTTTGTGATATTTTTTTACTTAAATTATGAGCTATTTGAGAAATGTCTCCAGCTCCCATAAAAAGATATGTTGTACTAATTTTATTTTCATTAATTTTATTTAAAATCTCTTCTTCACTCTTCATTATATTTATTTTAGAATGCTTTATTTTTTCTGCTAAAACTTTTTCATCTACTCCATATATATTTTTTTCTCCAGCTGAATAAATTGGTAAAATTATTACTTCATCAGCTAAATCAAAAACTCCTATAAATTTATCTAATAAAAATTTTAATCTACTAAATCTATGAGGTTGAAAAACTGCTACTATTTTATCTTTTCTTCTCTCTTTAGCTGCTTTTAAAGTAGCTTTTATCTCTGTTGGATGATGTGCATAATCATCTACTATAGTTATACCATTGCTATATAGTATATCAAATCTTCTTCTTGCATTTGTAAATGACTCTAATTTTTGTTTTATTTCTTCTATTTCTACTCCAAATTTTAATGCTAAATATATTGCTCCAATAGCATTTGAGACATTGTGTAATCCTGGAATTTTTATTTTAAAATTAGCTATATATTTATTTTCTACAAATAAATCAAATGTTGTAAACTCTTCTGTTTTTATTATATTTGTTGCATAAATATCAGCTTCTTTATCTACGATACTATATGTTTTTATTTTATTAGAATATTTACTTAAATTTTTAGCATTTTCACAATCAATACAAAGAATAACTTCATCTTCTGTTTGCTCTATAAAATTTTTAAATGAATTTTCTATATTTTCAAATGAACCATGATTTTCTAAATGGTCTTCTTCTATATTTGTTATTATTGAGTATTTTGGTTTTAAATATAAAAATGAATTATCACTTTCATCTGCTTCAGCTATAAAAATATCTGAATTTCCAATTTTTGCATTTGAATTAATTTCAGGTAAAATCCCTCCAACCATTATAGTAGGTGATTTTGACATTGAAATTGATGACATTAATGAAGTAGTTGTAGTTTTACCATGTGTTCCTGCTATTGCTACACCTATTTTTTCATTAAAAAGTTTTGCTAAAAATTCTCCTCTTTTTATCATTTTAATATCTCTTTTTTTTGCTTCTATATATTCTGGATTATCTTCTTTTATTGCACTAGAATACACTATCATATCTATATCTTTTATATTTTCTTTTTTTTGTTCTATATATACTTTTATACCCAAATCTTCTAATTCTTTTGTTATATTTTTTCTTGCTATATCTGATCCTTCTACTTCTAATCCCATACTTTTTGCTATTTTAGCTAGTCCGCTCATTCCTATACCATTTATACCAATAAAAAAAACTTTTTTTACATTTTCCATTTAATTAATTCCTCCAAATATCTATCTCATTAACAATCTTTAATGTAGAATTACTTTTTTTAATTAACGATAAATTATTACTCATTTTTTTTAATGCTTTTTCATCTTTTATTAATTTTATTGCTTCTTTTATTGCTTCATCACTATTATCTTCATCATATACTTTAGCAGCACCTATTTTTTCTAATAATTTTGCATTTTGTTTTTGACCTACATCACTACTTTTATACGGTATCATTATACTAGGTTTTTGAAGCTCTATTATCTCTGATACTGTCAAAGCTCCTGCTCTACAAATCAAAAGATCTGAAGCACTCATTATTTTGGCTATACTATCAAAGTATGGCTTTATTACATCATTTGGCTTTCTTTTTCTTATTTTATTATTTATTTCATCAAAATGATTTTTTCCTGTTGCCCAATACACTCTTATATCTAAATTTTTAAATAGTTCATCCCAATTATTTAATACAGCATCATTTATTTTTTTTGCTCCTAAGCTTCCACCTATAATAAGAAGTATTTTTTCATTATTTCCTATTTTTAATCTTTCTCGTTCCTCTTCTCTATCTATATGCTCAAACTCTTTTCTTAAAGGATTTCCTGTTACGACTACTTTATGTTGATATTTTCTTGGAATTCCTTCGTATGTTTTATCAAAAGCTACAAATAATTTTTTTGCCACTCGATAAAATACTCTATTTGCAAGTCCTAAATTAATATTTTGCTCTTGAAGATAGATTTTTTTCCCAAGTAAAAAAGCTGCTATTAATACAGGGATTGATATATAATTTCCAAATCCTATTACACAATCTACTTTTTCTTTATATAAAATTATTATACTTTTTATTATTGATTTAAATAATCTATATATTGATTTTATATTTGTTATTTTAATAGGCTTTATATCAAGTCCTATAAAATCAAAACCATTTTCAGGCACTAATTCATTTTCCATTCTATATTTACTACCAATAAATAGTGTTTCAACTTCTCTATTTTTTAATTCTTTTGCAATTGCTAATGCTGGATAGATATGTCCACCTGTTCCACCTGTTGTTAATACAACTTTTTTCATATTTAACCCCATTTCTAATTAAACTTTTCTAAAATTAACTTTTTAAAAATTTTTCCTCTTTCTTCAAAATTTTTAAATTGATCAAAACTAGAATGTGCTGGTGAAAAAAGTATTATCTCTGATTCTAATTCTAAATTTTCTACTACTTTTTCTATAGTTTTTAAATTTTTTATATTTTCTTTTTTATAATTTAATTCTAGTAATATTTTTTCTAAAATATCTGCTGTTTCACCTATAAGATATACTTTTTTTACTCTTTCTTTTATCACTTTACATAACGGATAAAGATCTACTTTTTTATCTTTTCCTCCTACTATTAAAACTATTTGTTTTTCAAAAGCTTGTATTGCTTTTATTGTAGAATCTACATTTGTTCCTTTAGAATCATTTATAAATAAAGTATTTTCTTTTTTAAAAAATTCTTCCATTCTATGCTCTAGAGTAGATGTTGTTTCTAAAAAATTTCTTAATTTTTCTCTATCCAATTTTAATATTTCAGATACAGATATTATAAATAAAATATTTTGTATATTATGTATACCTTTTAATGATAAATTATTTTTGTTTATATACATTTCTTTGTTAATAAAAATAAAGTCATCCTTATAAAATATATCAGCTTCATTTATTAAAGATATTTTTTTTAATTTTATTTTTTTATTAAATCTATTTATTATTTCTTTATCATCAATATTTAAAATAAAATAATCATTTTCATTACAATTTTTATAAATATTAAATTTTGCATTATAATATTCATCTAAACTATTATATCTATTCATATGATCTGGTGTTAAATTTATTATCATTGATATATAAGGTTTAAATGTTTTTATATTTTCAAGCTGATAAGAGCTAAGCTCTAAAACTATATAATCTAACTCTTCATTTTCTAAAACTATTTCAGAAAATGGAATTCCTATATTTCCAGCATATTTTACTTTATAATTATTATATTCTAATAACTCTTTTATTTTTGTTGTTACTGTTGTTTTTCCATTAGTTCCTGTAATAGCTATAATTTTTATATTTTTATTCATATACATATATGCTAATTCTATTTCATCTATTATATTTATTTTTTTATCTATAGCCAATTTTACAAATTCATTATAAGGAATTCCTGGACTTTTAACAAATATATCTATTTCATCTAAATATTTTTTTGCTTCATTTGATGAAATACCATTATTATCATCTACTAAAATTACTTCATAACCATTTTTTTCTAAAAGTTTTTTTGCACCTATTCCACTTTTTCCTGCTCCATAAACAATAGCTTTCAAAATAATCACCTATCTTAATTTTAAAATTAAAAGTCCTAGTATAGAAAACATTATTGAAATTATCCAAAATCTTGCTGTTACTTTTGTTTCTGGTACACCTAAAATTTCAAAATGATGATGAATAGGAGCCATTTTAAATACTCTTTTTCCTCTTCTTTTAAATGACCATACTTGAATTATTACTGATAATGCTTCTATAACAAAAATTATACCTATTATTCCTAATAAAATCTCTTGTTTTAGCAATATTGAGATAATTCCAAGTAATCCTCCAAGTGCTAATGAACCTGTATCTCCCATAAAAATTTGCGCTGGATAAAAATTATACCATAAAAATCCTAATCCAGAACCTATAATACTAGCTAAAAATACTACTATTTCACCTGTTCCCTCTATATAATAAAGATTTAAATATTTACTCCAAATAGTATTTCCTGTAAAATATGCTACTATTGCAAGAGTTAATGACACTATCATAACAGGAACTATAACTAATCCATCAAGTCCATCTGTTATATTTACTGCATTTGAGCTTCCTACAATAATAAATATGATAAATAATAACATTAAAAAACTACCTATATAAATATATGAATTTTTAAAGAATGGATTTACTATTGAAAAAGAAATCTCTCCTAAATTTAAATTTTTAATAAAAAACCATACAATTATAGAGAGTATCACTTGTGCTAATATTTTCTTTTTCCCTGCTAAACCTTTTTTATTTACTGTAAATTTTTTAAAGTCATCATAAAATCCTAATCCACCTAAAAATAATGTTGAAATAAAAAGAAGTGATGTATATTGATTAGTCCAATTTCCAGTTATTAAAACTGTAAAAATAATTGAAAAAAGTATAAGTAGTCCTCCCATTGTAGGAGTTCCTTGTTTGTTATAATGTGTTTTAGGACCCTCTTTTCTTATATCATCTCCTATTTTTTTCTTTCTCAAATAATTAATAAATGGTTTTCCTGCAAATATAACTATAAAAAATGATAAAAAAAACGCTATCATGGATCTCACAGTAATATACTTAAATACCCTTAAAAATGAAACATCATTAAATAATCTTAAATAAATATAATATAACATGCTAATCTCCTTTTGTTTATAAAATTTCTTCTAATTTCATTCCACGAGATCCCTTTAATAATACTGCTAATTTTTCCTCTTTACTCCCTAATATCATTTTTATTTCTTCTTTATTTATAAAATATCTTACATTTAGTTTATCCTTTAATTTTTCATATAGATACTGCATCTCGTCTCCGTATAAATATATCTCTTTTATATTTATTTTTTCTAAAATATAAGCTAAATCTTCATGATATTTTTTACTATTTTCTCCAAGTTCTAACATATCTCCTAAAACAACTATTTTATATCTATCATTATATAAATTATCAAAAGTTTCAAGAGCTGCTTTCATAGAGATTGGACTTGCATTATATGCATCATTTATATAAATATTATTATTTATATTTAATACCTCAAATCTCATAGATGTCAAAGTTAAATTATTTATTATTTTTTTTATATCTTCTATTTCTATTCCATATAATACAGCTATTTGTATTGCAGTTACTATATTGTATACATTGTGTACTCCATAAAGATTTGTTGTAAATTTATACTCTTTTTCATCAATTTTTAATTTAAAATATGTATATTCATTTTTTATTTCTATTTCTAATATAGAAATATTTCCATTTCTTCCTATTTTTATTACTTTTTTATCATCTAATTTTGATAAATAAAAATCATCACCATTTACAACTACTTTTTTACTATGTGGAATTATCTCTGTTTTAGCTTTAAATACATTTTCTTTTGTTTTTAAATATTCTAAATGTGATTCTCCTATATTTGTAATTACTCCTATATCTGGTTTTGATATATTAGCTAATAAATCAATCTCACCTAAATTACTCATTCCAAATTCTAAAATTAAAAACTCATCATCATCTTCTGCATTTAATAAAGTATATGGCATTCCTATATGATTATTTTTATTTCCAATTGTTTTTTTAGTTTTAAATTTTTCATTAAATATTTGAAAAATAATATCTTTTGTCGTTGTTTTTCCATTACTTCCTGTTACTGCTATTATTTTTACATCTAATTTTTTTCTATATTCTTTTGCTAAATTTTGTAAAAATTTTATACTATCATCTACTTTATAACATTTTTCATTTTCTAAATTTTTATCTTTTTTATCATATATAACATATGCACCTTTATTAAGTGCTTCTTCAACAAAATTATTTCCACCTCTTATTGCAAAAAATAAATCATTCTCACTTGCTTCTCTACTATCTATACAAACTTTATTTATTTTTTCTATATTTTTAAAGTATTTTTTTAAAATATTTTTTAAAATCTCTCTTTTCATTTTTTCACGACCTTAAATTTTCATTTTCTAAACATTA
Organism: Fusobacteriales bacterium; assembly: GCA_020063625.1. Classification (GTDB taxonomy): domain Bacteria; phylum Fusobacteriota; class Fusobacteriia; order Fusobacteriales; family Fusobacteriaceae; genus Hypnocyclicus. Next base: position 2,465 of record JAICDD010000027.1, on the reverse strand, counting down.
TATCATTTTTTTTTACAATCATCAATAAACTAATATAACTGTTATTTTATTTTTTCTAATTCTTTTGCAAACTCATATATATCATTATATTTTTTTACATTAAAATAAATTTTTTCTTCTTCTATCTTTCCATGACCAGTTTTAACAAAAATAGGCTCTATTCCTAATTTTATTGCTCCCTCTAAATCACTAAGTTTATCCCCTACCATATACGAATTTAAAAAATCTATATTATATTTTTCTTTAGCTTTTATAAACATTTCTGGTTCTGGTTTTCTACACTTACACTCTATACTATATTCCTTAATATTTCCTTTAGTATGATGTGGACAATAATAAAAATCATCTATCTCTACATTATAATTATTTTTTAAAGCCTCATTGATATGATTATGTAATATTTTTACATCATTTTCATTATAATATCCTCTTGCTATTCCTGATTGATTAGTTATAACAATAACTAAATATCCTAATTCTTTAAATATTTTTATTGCTTTTTCACTATTTTCAATAAATTCAAAATCTTCTATTTTATGTAAATAATTTTTTTCTACATTAATTGTACCATCTCTATCAATAAATATACATTTTTTCATATATATCCTCCCATTTCTTTATCACAATATATATTTTATTACAATTAAATAAAAAGAGCAAGAAAATAAAATCTAAGATATCTAAATTAAAAAATGAGCTCTTTAAAATTAAGAACTCATTTTTGGTTATTCCTATTTTAATAAATATGGTGTTTCTTGATATACATAGTAATTTAGCCAATTTGAGAATAATAGATGAGCATGTGCTCTCCAAGTAACTAATATATCATTATTTGGATTATCATCAATAAAATAGTTTTTTGGTACTTTTATATCAAGTCCTTTATTTATATCTCTTTCATACTCTTTTTTCAAAGTGTCTTTATCATATTCTGAATGACCTGTTATAAATATATGTTTTCCATCTTTTGAAACTATTATATGTGCTCCTGCTTCTTTTGATTCTGTAAGTAATATTAAATCTTTATGATTAATTATATCTTCTGTTTTTACTGTGGTATGTCTAGAATGTGGTGCATAAAACAGATCATCAAAACCTCTTAAAAGTTTTGTGTTTTTTACATGTATTTCATGTTTAAATACTCCAAATTGTTTTTCTTTTAAAGGATATTTATTTATACCATAATTATAATAAAGGCCAGCTTGAGCGCCCCAACATATATGAAGTGTAGAAGTAACATTTTCATTTGCATATTCCATTATTTGAGTAAGCTCTTTCCAATACTCTACCTCTTCAAATGGCAATGTCTCAACAGGTGCTCCGGTAATAATAAGTCCATCAAATTGATGTTCTTTTATTTCATCAAAAGTTTTATAAAAACTTTCTAAATGCTCTTTTGATGTATTTTTTGATTGATAAGTAGCTGTCTTTAATAATGTTATTTCTGTTTGAAGTGGTGTATTTCCTAACAATCTAAGAAGCTGTGTTTCTGTTTCTATTTTTGTTGGCATTAAATTTAATATAAGTATTTTTAATGGTCTTATATCTTGATGTACTGACCTTTCTTCATTCATTATAAATATATTTTCATTTGATAAAATATCATGTGCTGGTAGTTTTTTAGGAATTACTATTGGCATATCATCACCTCATCTTGTATTTATATAATGATACAAAAAATATTAAATTTTTTCAACTACTTTTTAATATTACACTCTTCTCCTACACATTCACTAAGTTGTATATTAAGAGCTATAACTGACAAATTTATTTCTATTGCTGAATATATGAGAGATAACATTAAAAATATCAATGAAATTACAAACACAATTTCACCATATATTATTTTATCAAAAAATATTAAAAACATAGAAAATACACAAAAAAACAGTGATAAAATTGCTAAAAATTGCATATCTCTAATAAGTTTTATTCTTTTCTTTAAAGAACTTATTTGTGATTCTATAATATATGTTGTTTGTTTTTCTTCTTTCTTTTTATCATGTAAATTTCTTATAAGTGATGCTATTGCAAGAAATCTATTTGTATATGCTAAAAGTAAAAGAGATATTGTAGAAAATACAATAGCTGGTGTTGTAAGGGTTATTCTCATTTTTTACCTCCTTTTTTAGTTACCTTGAATTTTTTTATATTTTTCAGCACAAATACACAGAGAGCGCTGAGTTACACAGAGTTTTATATTTTTTTGAAACCACGAGATATACACGAGATAAATACCAGATTTTTTGTCATGGATTGTATGAATGAACTCTAATTTTTTGTTACACAAAGAGCACGGAGAAAACCACTAAGGATATCTCTTTGTGGTTCTGCTTTTTTTATCTTTGTGATACTTTGTGTTCTCTTTTCTTTGTGCTGAATTTAATTAGTGAGAATTCATGTCAGTTATTGTAAAAATAATTTTATACAGTCAAGTGTAAGGCTTGTTTCGCCTTTGGCGACTT
>JAICDD010000026.1 GCA_020063625.1 Fusobacteriales bacterium | reverse complement strand
AAAAAGATATTTTTTAGGCTTATAATATTTTATTATTTTCTTCACTAAATTTTATAAAAAGATATATTTTTTATTTTATATTGTTAATTAACTATAATTAGAGTATACATTAATAAATACATTTTTTCAAATAATTTTACTAATTTTTTTAATAAAATTTAAAAGACAGAAAAGTAAATTTATCTACTTTCCTGTCTTTTTATTTTAAAATAATCCTATTATATTTCCATTTTCATCAATATCAATATTTTCAGCAGCAGGTTTTTTAGGCAGTCCTGGCATAGTTAATATTTCCCCTGTTAATACAACTATAAATCCAGCTCCAGCTGATATATTTAAGTCTGCTATATCTACTTTAAATCCTTTTGGTCTACCTTTTAATTCTGGTTTATCTGATATTGAATTTTGAGTTTTTGCCATACATACAGGTAAATTTCCATATCCTAACTCTTCAAATTTTTTAATTTTATTTAATGCTTTTTTACTATAATTTACACCATCAGCACCATATATCTCTGTGCAAATTTTCTCTATTTTTTCTTTTATACTTATATTTAATTCATATAATGGTTTAAAATTAGAAGGTTTAGTTTCAATTGCATTTACTACTTTATTAGCTAATTCTATTCCTCCTTCTCCACCTTTTGCCCATACTTGAGAAAGTGCTACATCTACTCCAAGGTCATTACATATTTTTTCTACTAATTCAAGCTCCTCTTTTGTATCTGTAGGAAATTCATTTATAGCCACTACAATAGGTACATTGAATTTTTGCATATTTTCTATATGTTTTTCTAGATTTTCCATGCCTTTTACAAGAGCTTCTAAATTTCTTGTATTTAAATCTTCTTTTTTTACTCCCCCATGCATTTTTAAAGCTCTAACTGTAGCTACAATTACAATACAGTCTGGTTTTAAATCTGCTTTTCTACATTTAATATTTAAAAATTTTTCAGCTCCAAGGTCTGCTGCAAATCCAGCTTCTGTAACAACATAATCTCCTAATTGCATAGCTGCTTTAGTAGCAACTACTGAATTACATCCATGTGCTATATTTGCAAAAGGCCCCCCATGAATAATAGCTGGTGTATTTTCAATAGTTTGTACTAAATTTGGTTTTATTGCATCTTTTAATAAAGCTGCCATTGCTCCGTGTGCTTTTAATTGTTTAGCTTTTAATGGTTTCCCATTGATATCATATGCAAATACTATTTCCCCCAATTTTTCTTTTAAATCAAATATATCTTCTGCTAAACAAAGTATAGCCATTACTTCAGATGCTACAGTTATCAAGAATGAATCTTCTCTAGGTATTCCATTTGCTTTACCTCCTAGAGCGATGACAATCTCTCTCAAAGCTCTATCATTTAAATCAACTGCTCTTTTAAAAAGAATATTATTTACATCAATTTTAAGCTCATTTCCCCATTTTATATGATTATCTATCATAGAACATAATAAATTATTTGCTGCAGTCATAGCATGTATATCTCCTGTAAAATGAAGGTTTATATCCTCCATTGGCACTACTTGTGCATATCCACCACCTGTAGCTCCCCCTTTCATGCCAAAGCATGGTCCAAGTGATGGTTCTCTCAATGCTATTACTGTTTTTTTTCCTATTTTATTTAAAGCCATTCCTAGCCCAATTGATGTAGTTGATTTACCTTCTCCAGCAGGTGTTGGTGTAATTGCTGTAGTAAGTATTAGTTTTGTATCTTTTTTTTCTTCTTTTTTTAATATATCTAAGTTTATTTTTGCTTTATATTTCCCATAAACTTCAATATCATCTTCTATTAATCCTATTTTTTCTGCAATTTTATAAATTGGTTCTAATTTTGCTTCTTGAGAGATTTGTACATCTGTTTTCAATCTTTTACCTCCTGTATTCATACCTTTTTTAATTATTTTAATCATTTTCCACTCTTTATATTATTAAATTATATTTTAGTCGCGAATTACATGAATTTTCGTTACACCACTAGATGTACACAGGATTTACACCAGATATTTACAGGATATATATCTTGTATTTATCAGTGTTCATCCAGTGGTTACTTTTTTCTTTGTGGTTCTGTTTTTTTATCTTTGTGCTCTTCGTGTAACGCATTTATGAAGAAAATCTAATATTCTCCGAAAATATGTATTTTTTATTTAATCCTAATATTTATCCGTTCAAATCCGTGTTTTTCCGTGGCTAATTTTATTTAATCTTTTTCTCTGCGATACTCTGATTACCCTGTTCCTCTGCGTTGATTTTTAAATTCTTCTCACTCTTTACTTCTCACTAATTTTTAATTATCCATTCTTTTTATCCCGTGGTTTCAATTATCTTTTATTTCTTCTCATTTTACAATTCCAATATCTTTTCTAAAATATTTCTTTTTAAAGTCTATTTTTTCTATATCTTTATATGCTTTTTCTCTTGCAATATCAAGTGTATCTCCAATAGCAACTACATTTAATACTCTTCCCCCGTTAGTTACTATTTTATCACCATTATTTTTTGCCCCCGCTAAAAATAATAAATTTTCTATTTTTTCAATATTTTTGATTTCATATCCTTTTTCATATGCTTCTGGATATCCCCCTGATACAGCTACTACACAACAGCTACTTTTATCTTCCCATTCTACATTTATTTCATTAAGTTTTTGATTTTGAGCAGCTATTATCATATCCAAAAAGTCTGATTTCATTAAAGGTAATACTGCTTGAGTTTCTGGATCCCCCATCCTCATATTATACTCAAGTAAATATACTCCTTTTTCATTTATCATTAATCCAAAGAATACAAATCCACAAAATTCTAAATTTTCTTCTTCTAATCCTTTTAAAGTTGGTTCTAAAATATCTTTATTAAATCTATCTAAAACTTCATTAGTAACATAAGGATTTGGTGCAATTACTCCCATTCCACCAGTATTTAATCCTGTTTCATTTTCCCCAATTTTTTTATGATCTTTTGCTGATACAAAAGGAATTATAGTTTTTCCATCATATATTGACAGTATTGAAGCTTCTACCCCCGTTAAGAACTCTTCAATTACTATTTCATTCCCTGAATCTCCAAATTTTTTATCAATCATTATCTCTTTTAATGCATTTTCAGCATCTTCTTTTGTCTCACATATTATTACACCTTTTCCAGCAGCAAGTCCACTAGCTTTTACTACTGTAGGATATTCTATTTCTTCTAAATATTTTTTAGCTTCTTCGTAGTCAGTAAATTTTTTATAAGCTGCTGTTTTTACTCCATATTTTAACATAAACTCTTTTGCAAATGCTTTACTCCCCTCAAGTAAAGCTGCTGCTTTATGTGGTCCAAATGCAACAAGTCCATTTTCTTTAAATTTATCTACTATTCCAGCAACTAATAACTCTTCACTACCTAATATTGCTAAATCAATATTTTCTTTTTTCGCAAATTCTATTATATCATCAATATCTGTAAGTGCTATATTCTCACAAATATCTACACTTTGAGTTCCTGCATTTCCAGGACAAGCATAGATTTTAGTTACTTTTGGATTTTGTGCAACTTTCCAAACAATTGCATGTTCTCTTCCACCACTACCTATAACTAATAGTTTCATTTCCCCTCCTAATTTTTATTAATGTCTAAAATGTCTCATTTTAGTAAATACCATAGCTATTCCATATTTATTACAAGTTTCTATTGATTCTTTATCTCTAATAGAACCACCTGGTTGAATAATAGCTGTGATTCCTGCTTTAGCTGCTTCTTCTACTGAATCAGAAAATGGGAAAAATGCATCAGATGCTAATGCTGCACCTTTTAATACATCTGCTCCAAGATGTTCTCCTGCATGTTCTATTGCTTGTTTTGTAGCCCATATTCTATTTACTTGACCAGGTCCTACTCCAAGAGAAGTTTCATCTTTTGCTATTGCTATACCATTAGATTTTGCATATTTTACTACTTTCCAAGCAAACATCATATCAGCTAACTCTTTTTCTGTAGGTTTTCTATCTGTTACTACTTCTAATTCATCTTGTAATAATAGATTATCTACATCTTGTATTAATAATCCTCCACCAACTTTTTTAAGATCATAAGCATTAGAGCTATATTTATTTGTAATATTATCAAGAGTTAATAATCTTATGTTTTTCTTAGATTTTAATATTTCAAGCGCTTTTTCTGTAAATGATGGTGCTACTACTATTTCTATAAATATTTTATTTATTTCTGTAGCTACTCTCTCATCTATTTCTCTATTTGATACAACTATTCCACCAAATATTGATACAGGATCTGCATTATATGCTTTCATATATGCTTCATAAATATCATCAGCACTTCCTACTCCACATGGATTAGCATGTTTACAAGCTACTATTGTAGGTTTTTCAAATTCTTTTAATAATTCAAGTGCACCATTTGTATCATTAATATTATTATATGATAAAGCTTTTCCATGCAATTGTACTGCGTCAGTTAAAAATCCTTTATCTCTTACTACTTCTTTATAAAATGCTGCTGCTTGATGTGGATTTTCACCATATCTCATATCTTGCACTTTTTCAAATGTTAATGTAATTGTTTCTGGAAACTCTTTTTTCTCTACTTCTTTTTCATATTCTTTTCTTAAATAATCTGCTATTAAAGAATCATAATGTGCAGTATGTTCAAATACTTTTTTTGCTAAATAAAAATTAGTTTTTTTAGATACTTTTTTATTTTCTTTTAATTCTAATATTATTATATCATAATCTTTTGGGTCAACTATTACAGAAACATCTTGAGAATTTTTTGCAGCTGAACGAAGCATAGTAGGTCCACCGATATCTATATTTTCTATTGCTTCTTCTCTTGTTACTCCCTCTTTTAATATAGTTTCTTTAAATGGATATAGATTTACTACAACTATATCAATAGGAGTTACATTTAATTTTTTAATTTGTTTCATATGGTCAGCATTATCTCTTATTGCTAAAAGTCCTGCATGAATATTTGGATGAAGAGTTTTTACTCTACCATCAAGACATTCTGGAAATCCTGTTACATCTGATATTCCTATTACATTTACTCCTGCTTCTTCTAATTTTTTAGCAGTTCCTCCTGTTGAAATTATTTCAACTCCTAAATTTGCAAGTTCTTTAGCAAATTCTACTATACCAGTCTTATCTGATACACTTATTAAAGCTCTCATTGCACTCCTCCTAATTTTATATTTTAAAATTTATTATAAATTTTTTAATTATTTTTTGTTACACAAAGGGTACGAAGAAAAACACAAATGACCACTAAGTTTTTTGAAACCATAAAATTTACATGGGATATTCAACACAGAGACTCAGAGAGCACTGAGATACACAGAGTTTTATTTTGAAACCACGGGATAAACACTAGATAGTACACGGGATATTTACCAGATTTTTATCTTGTGAGATATTCTGTGGTAATCTAAGGTGTTTTTCGTAGAAAAATACCGAAAGCTGTGCTCGTGGTTTCAATTTTAAAATCTTCTTACTGCTCACTTCTTACTAATTTTTATTTCTTTGTGGTTCTAACAAAAGATTTCCTTTGTGTTCTTTGTGTAATTTTTTCTTCGTGCTGAATTCAATCCGCGTTTTTCCGTGGCTAATTTTTATTTTATTCGTGTAAATTAGTGTCATTCGTGGTTCCAAGCCTTTTTCTTTGTGGTTCTATTTTTATTTCTTTGTGTTCTTCGTGTAACGCATTTACCCAGAAAATCTAATATTCTCCGAAAATGCGCTTTTTTATTAATCCTAATGTTTATCCGTTCAAATCCGTGTTTTTCCGTGGCTAAATTTTAATTCTTCTTACTAATTTTTTCTATCTTCATGTAATTTATTTCTAAATAAAAAACCGCCCAGGCAAAAACAATAGATAATCAATCTATTAAAATTTGCCCAGGCGGTCGGCTATATATTTATCTTGTAATCCCTGTGAGTTTTTCCCACATTATCCGCCGGTCATACAAGATTTTTATTTACATATATTTTATCGTTTTTTTAGATTTTTTTCAAGTATTTTTATTGCTTCTACTAATAATTGATGCTCTTTTTCTAATACTCTTTTTTGTACATCTTCTGGAGTATCAGTTTCATATACAGGTACTTTCTTTTGTGCTATTATCTCTCCACCGTCAATTTCATTTGTTACAAAATGTACTGTACATCCAGATTCAGTTTCTCTGTTTTCTACTACTGCTCTATGTACATTCATTCCATACATTCCTTTTCCTCCAAATTTTGGTAGTAATGATGGATGGATATTTATTATTTTATTTTCCCATTTTTTTATAAATTCTGCTGATACAATTGATAAAAATCCAGCTAATACTATTAAATCTATATCTTTAGGTATTACTTTTTCTATTTCATCAAATAAATTTTGTTTAAATATTTTTCTATCTATTAATATTGATGGAATATTATGTTTTTTAGCTCTTTCAAGTCCATATGCTTCTCTATCTGATATTACACATTCTATTTTTGCATTAAGTTTTTTTTCTTCTATTGCATCTATTATTGATTGAAGGTTACTTCCTCCACCTGATATTAGTACAACTATCTTAAGCATATTTTTTCTTCCCCTTTAGTTATTTTTCCTATTTCATATGCTTCTTCTCCATTTTCTTTTAATATGTTTATTATTTCAGATTTATATTCAGGTTTTGCTACTATTATAAATCCTACTCCCATATTAAATGTTCCCCACATTTCTGCTTCAGGTACACCTTTTGTTTGAAAATATTTAAATATATCAAGTACTTGAATTTTTGATTTTTCTATATCAGCACAAAGTCCATCAGGTATTATTCTAGGTACATTTTCAATTAGTCCTCCACCTGTAATGTGTGCAAGTCCATTTACTTTTACTTTTTTTAATACTTCTAATACAGGCTTTACATATATTTTTGTAGGCTTTAATAATTCTTTATATATCTCTTCTCCATTAAATTCTTCATAATAATCTGTAACTATTTTTCTTACTAAAGAAAATCCATTACTATGCACTCCAGAAGATTTTATAGCAATTATACTATCTCCTTCTGTTATCTTTTCTCCTGTAATTACTTCATCTCTTTCAACAGCTCCTACACAAAATCCAGCTATATCATAATCTCCATCTTTATAAAATCCTGGCATTTCAGCTGTTTCTCCACCTACTAATGCACAATCAGCTTGATAACACGCTTCTGCTACTCCACCTACTATTACTTTTGATACTTCTGAATCAAGTTTTCCACAAGCTAAATAATCTAAGAAAAATAAAGGTTTAGCACCGTGACACAAGATATCATTTGCACACATAGCAAAACAATCCTGTCCAACTGTATCATATTTTTTTGTAGTAAATGCTATTTCTAATTTTGTTCCTACTCCATCAGTTCCAGATACTAATACAGGATTTTTATAATCGGTAAGTGCATAAAAGGCCCCAAAACTTCCTAATCCACTTAATACATTTTCATTATGAGTCTTTTTTACAGCATCTTTTATTTTCTCTACTGCTTTGTATCCTTCTTCTTTATCTACACCTGCATCTTTATATGTTATCATTTTATCCTCCATAATTATTTTTTATTATTTTCCATTGGTGCATATATTGGATATACTCCATTAAAACAACCTAAACAATAATTTTTACTTTTTAAACTATCTAATAAGTTATCGATTTCTAAGTATTCTAATGAATCTGCTCCTATTTCCTCACATATTTCTGCTACACTTTTTTTAGAAGCTATTAATTCATCTCTATGTGCTGTATCAATTCCAAAATAACAAGGGAATTTTACTGCTGGAGATGCTGACCTAAAATGTACTTCTTTTGCTCCTGCATCACGAAGAAGTTTTACAAGTCTTTTACTAGTAGTACCTCTTACAAGTGAATCATCTACAATTACTACTCTTTTCCCCTCTATATTAGCTTTAAGTACATTTAATTTTACTGATACTGCTCTTTCTCTTAATTCTTGAGTTGGTGCTATAAATGTACGTGCTATATATTTATTTTTTATAAGCCCTATTCCATATGGTATTCCTGATGCTTCTGCAAATCCAATAGCCGAAGGGATTCCTGAATCAGGTACTCCTATTACTATATCTGCATCTACTTTATGTTGTTCATATAGTTTTCTACCAGCTTGATATCTAGCTTCATATACTGATATTCCATCCATTTCACTATCAGGTCTAGCAAAATATATATATTCAAATGCACAAGGTGATTTATAACTTTTTTCTGCATATTGATATGAATGTAATCCATTTTCATCAATTATAAGTACTTCTCCTGGATTTATATCTCTTATAAGTTTTGCTCCTATTGCATCAAGTCCACAACTTTCAGAACTAAGTACATAACTTCCATCTTCAAGTTGTCCAAGACAAAGAGGTCTTATTCCATACGGGTCTCTTATTCCTATTAATTTTTTTTCTTTTGCTATAATAAGTGCATATGAACCTTGTATAGCACTTACTGTGTCTAAAATAGCTTCATCTATTCCTTTACTTGCTTTTCTTGATATTAATTTTAATATTATTTCAGAATCTATTGTTGTTTGAAATATTGTCCCTGTATCTTCAAATAACTCTCTTATAATTTTTGCATTTACTAATGTTCCATTATGAGCTACTGAAATATATCCTAATTTACAATGTGCTTCAAGAGGTTGAGCATTTATTAAACAAGAATCTCCACATGTAGAATATCTAACATGCCCAACAGCAAGATTTCCTGTCATTTCATTAAGTTTTGAAGTACTAAATACTTCTGCTACTCTTCCCATTCCTTTATGTGCTTTTATTTCTGGTCCGTCAAATACTGTAATCCCTGCACTTTCTTGTCCTCTATGTTGAAGTGCATAAAGTCCATAATACATTAATGAGGCAATATCATCTCTTTTTTCTTTTGAATAAATTCCAAAAACTCCACATTCTTCTTGTAATTTATCATCTGCTAAATTATACATTATTACTCACCTAATCTTTTTAAAATTTCAATATATGCTTCTTCTACATTTCCAAGATCTCTTCTAAATCTATCTTTATCTAATTTTTCACCTGTTTCTTTATCCCAAAGTCTACAAGTATCTGGTGTTATTTCATCTGCTAATAAAATTTCACCTTTACTATTTTTACCAAATTCTATTTTAAAATCAACTAATGTTATTCCTTCTTTATCAAACATATCTTTTAATAAATTATTTATTTTAGCTGTAGTTTCATATATCTCTTTTAATTCATCATAAGTAGCTAATCCTAATGCTACTGCATGATGGTCATTTATTAATGGATCACCATATTCATCATTTTTATAACAAATTTCAAATATTATATTTTCAGGTTTTGTCCCTTCTGGTATTCCTACTCTTTTTGCCATGCTTCCAGCTATTATATTTCTTACTATTACTTCAAGAGGAAAAATAGTTAATTTTTCGCAAAGTTGGTCTCTATCATTTAATTTTTCTTTAAAATGTGTTTTTATCCCTTGTTTTTCTAATTGTTCAAATAATATAGCTGTTATTTTATTATTTAATATTCCTTTATTATTTATTTGAGATTTTTTTACTCCATTAAATGCAGTAGCATCATCTTTATAATGGATTATTACTAAATTTTCATCATTTGTAGCAAATATTTGTTTTGCTTTTCCTTCATATAACATCTCTTTTTTTTCTATATTCATTATTCCTCCCAAACTATTTTAACTAAACTATTCACTAATAATTTTTAATCTATCTCTAGCTATTTTTGCATTTGATATTGCAATATCAATATTGTTATTTAATACTGTAATATGTCCCATTTTTCTGAAAGGTTTTGTTTCTCTTTTTCCATAAATATGTAAATATGTTTTTGGTAATTTAAAAACCTCTTCTTCTCCAGTTATTTTTGTTTTACCTGTGTATCCATCCTCTCCAAGTACATTTATCATACATGCATTTGATAAAAGTGTCGTATCTCCTAACGGATAATTTAAAATAGCTCTTAAAAATTGTTCATATTGCGAACTTGTACAAGCTTCTATTGTATAATGTCCTGAATTATGTGGTCTAGGAGCTATTTCATTTACTAAAATTTCATCATTTTGTGTTAGAAAAAATTCAATCCCAAATATTCCAACACCATCTAGAGCTTCTATACACTTAATCGCTATCTCTTTTGTTTTTTCTTCTATCTCTTTTGAAATTTGTGCTGGCGCTATTACTGTATCACATATATTTGTTTTTTCATCAAATGCCATTTCAACTACTGGATAAGTTTTTATTTCACCTTTAGCATTTCTTGCTATCATAATTGCTAATTCTTTTTTACACTCAACATATTTTTCAAAAAAACTTTCTTGTTGAATCATATTTTTTATATCAGACTTTGATTTTAATATAAAAACTCCTTTTCCGTCATATCCACCTTTACAGCTTTTTTGTACAACTGGAAATTTAAATTTTTCTAATTGTAATTCTATTTTACTTTCATCTACATATTCCCAATCTGAAGTTGGTATATTATATTTATTTAATAATTTTTTTTGTTTTGATTTATCCTGAATAATTTCTATTACTTTAGAGCTAGGATATACTTTTTTACCCTGTTTTTCTATTTCTTTCAATATTTCTACATTAATATGCTCTATTTCATATGTAATTACATCACATTTACTAGCTAATTCTAATATTTTTTTATCATCATATAGACTTCCTACAATATAATCATTTGAAATTTCACTAGCTGGTGAAGGATGTTCTGTAGTTAAAACTATTACTGGAATATCCATTTTTCTAGCTTCCAATATTGTCATTTTTCCTAATTGTCCACCACCAATAATACCAACTGTTTTCAAGGTTATTTCCCCCTATTTAAGATATTCTCTAAATCCAATATTTTCTATTTTTTCAGCTTTTTCTTCAACTTCTTTTTTCATATTTTCACTATAGCTTTTTATTTTTTCTTTTATATTTTGGTCTTTTATACCTATTATTTTTGCTGCCAATATCCCCGCATTTTTAGCTCCATTTATTGCAACAGTTGCTACAGGTACTCCTCCTGGCATTTGAACTATAGATAATAAAGAATCTAATCCATTAAGATTTGAGCTTTTTACTGGTACTCCTATTACAGGTAAACTTGTAATTGCAGCAACCATTCCTGGTAAATGTGCTGCTCCTCCTGCTCCTGCTATAATTACATCAATATTTCTCTCTTCTGCAGTTTTTGCATATTCATACATTCTATCTACAGTTCTATGTGCAGAAACAATTGTTAATTCATATTCAATGTTAAATTCTTCTAATATCTCTGCTGCTGCTTTCATAACTGGCAAATCAGAATCACTTCCCATTATTATTCCTACTTTTCCCATATCCATCCTCACTTTATTTAAAATATTTTACTCCATTTTCAAAAATATTTTGTACTTTATTTCCATCTATATTTTTATATAAGTTTTCTCCCATTCTTTCAGAATGCCCCATTTTTCCAAATATTTTACCATCTTTACTTGTTATACCTTCTATTGCTATATATGAACCATTCGGATTATAAATTCCATTCATTGTAGGATTTCCTTCTAAATCTACATATTGAGTAGCAATTTGTCCATTTTTTATTAATTTATCTAATACTTCTTTAGATGCTACAAATTTACCTTCACCATGTGATACAGCTATTCTATGTACATCTCCTACATTAAAACTATTTAACCATGGTGATTTTGTTGAAGAAATTCTAGTATAAACCATTTGTGATATATGTCTATTTATATTATTTGTAGTAAGTGTAGGACTATTTGAATCCACTTTTCCAATTTCTCCATATGGTAATAATCCACTTTTTACTAATGCTTGAAATCCATTACATATTCCTAATATTAAATTATCTTTTTCTAAAAATTTATGAATACTGTCTTTTATCTCATTATTTAATAAAATATTTGCTATAAATTTACCAGAGCCATCTGGCTCATCTCCTGCTGAGAATCCTCCAGCAAACATTATAATTTGTGATGTTTCTATCTGGTTTTTCATCTCTTCAATTGATTCTACAATATCACTATGAGTTCTATTTCTAAATACCATAGTTTCTACATCAGCGCCAGCTTTTACAAATGCTCTCATAGAATCATATTCACAGTTAGTACCTGGAAATACTGGTATAAATACTTTTGGTTTTATATCTAATTTTGATTTTGATATAAATATTTCTTTTGTATAATCTGTTTTTTCTATATTTTTACCATCTTTATCAGTATATATAGGGAATACTTTTTCTATTTTCCCTTGCCATACATCTACTAATTCATCTATATTAAATTCTAAATCATTTATTTTTATAGTATTAGTATTTGTTACTTTACCTAATTCTATTAAGTTTTTATAATCTAATTTTTCAGTTGATTCTACTACTATACTTCCATAATCCATTTCAAATAGATTTATATCAGTATTTATTTCAGCTCCTAATTTATTACCAAAACTCATTTTACATATTGCTTCTGCTATTCCACCATGTTTTATTGAAAATGCTGAAACAATTTTTTTATTTTTTATATTTTCATGTATAAAATCAAAATTTTCTTTTAATTCATCTACATTTGGAGTAAAATCATTATTTCTATTATGTTTTACTAAATATATATAATTTTCTGGAGTTTTAAATTCTGTAGATATAATATTATTTGCATCTGCTGTAGTTACTGCAAATGATATTAATGTAGGCGGTACATTTAAATCATTAAAAGTTCCACTCATACTATCTTTTCCACCTATAGCAGGTAGTTTAAATGCATTTTGCATATCTAATGCTCCTAGTAATGCACTAAATGGTTTTCCCCATTTTTTTTCATCTTTACCAAGTCTTTCAAAATACTCTTGAAAAGAGAATCTAATTTTTTTATAATCAGCTCCTAAAGCTACTACTTTTGCTATTGATTCTACTACAGCATAACTAGCTCCGTGATATGGAGACCATTTTGCAATTTTTGGATTATATCCAAATGTCATTACACTTGCTGTATTTGTATCACCTTCTAATACAGGTAATTTTTGTACACTTCCTTCTGTTTCACTTAATTGATATTTACCACCAAATGGCATAAGAACTGTAGTAGCTCCTATTGTAGCGTCAAACATCTCTACAAGTCCTTTTTGTCCTGCTACATTTAATTCTTTTAATGTTTCTATTAATTTATCTTTTAAATCATACTCTTTTTCTATATTAAATGGTGTATTTTTATAATCTATTTTTTCTACTGTTACATTTGTTTTTGCTCTAGCACCATTAGTATTTAAGAAATCTCTTGAAATATCTACTATTGCAGTACCTTTCCATTTCATTACAAGTCTATTTGTATCTGTTACTTCTGCTACTTTAACTGCTTCTATATTTTCTTCATTAGCAAGTTTTATAAATTTATCTAAATTTTCTTTTTCTATAACTACTGACATTCTTTCTTGTGATTCAGATATTGCAAGCTCTGTACCATTTAATCCAAGGTATTTTACAGGTACTTTATCTAAATCTATATCAAGTCCATCAGCTAATTCTCCAATTGCTACTGATACTCCTCCAGCTCCAAAATCATTACTTTTTTTAATAAGTTTTGTTACTTCTGGATTTCTAAATAATCTTTGGATTTTTCTTTCTTCAGGTGCATTTCCTTTTTGTACTTCTGCACTACATGTAATTATTGACTCTACATTATGCTCTTTTGATGAACCAGTCGCTCCACCACATCCATCTCTACCTGTTTTTCCTCCAAGTAAAACAACTACATCTCCAGGATTTGGCTTATCTCTTCTTACATACTCTTTTTTTACTGCTCCTACAACTGCTCCTACTTCCATTCTTTTAGCTTTATAACCTTCATCATATATCTCTTTTACAAATGTAGTAGCTAATCCTATTTGATTTCCATATGAGCTATATCCATGGGCTGCTTCTTTTGTTATTACTCTTTGTGGAAGTTTTCCTTTTAATGTATCTTCTATTTTTTCTGTAATATCAGCAGCTCCTGTTACTCTCATTGCTTGATATACATATGATCTTCCTGATAATGGATCTCTTATTGCTCCACCTATACATGTAGATGCTCCTCCAAATGGCTCTATCTCTGTTGGATGGTTATGAGTTTCATTTTTAAACATTAATAACCAATCCTCTTTTTTACCATTTACATCTACTTCTATCTCTATACTACATGCATTTATTTCATCAGATACTTCTAAATCATCTAGTAATCCTAGCTTTCTCATTTTTTTCATACCAAGAGTAGCTAAGTCCATTAAACACATAGTTTTTTTACTATTATGTACATATTCTCTATCATTTAAATAATTTTCAAAAGCTTTTTTAATAGTCTCATCTTCAATTTTTACATTTAATATTTCTGTCTCAAAAGTAGTATGTCTACAATGATCAGACCAATATGTATCTAATACCTTTATTTCTGTTTCTGTTGGATCTCTTTTTTCTTCATTTTTAAAATACTCTTGTATAAATTTAATATCTTCAAAAGACATAGCAAATCCATTGTTTATTCTAAATTGTTCTAACTCTTTTTCTGAAAAATTTATAAAATTTGTAAAAGTGCATACTTCTTCTGGGATAGGTTGTGATTCGATTTTTAAAGGTGAGAATAAATCTTTTTCTCTTGTTTCGACAGGATTTATATAATATGATTTTATTTTTTCTAATTCTTCTTTTGTAATATTTCCTTCTAATATTAAAAGCTTTCCACTTCTTACTTCTACATCTTCAATATCACTAATTAACTTTATACATTGAACCGCAGAATCAGCCCTTTGGTCAAATTGTCCTGGTAAAAATTCAATTGCAAAAAAATTAGTAAGCTTATCTAGTTCAACATTTACAATATTGTCCACAGCAGGTTCTGAAAAAATTGTATACTTAGCCTTATCTAATGTTTTTTCATCAATATTAAATATATCATATATATTTAATACTCTTACATTATTAATACTCCTTATTTGCAAATTTTCAACAAAATCATTTAGCAAATTTTTAGCTTCTACACTAAACTCTTTTTTCTTTTCTACAAAAAGTCTGCAGTTCATTGATTCCTCCTAAAAATATTTTTTAAAATTAAAAAATGCTTAAGAATATATTTCTATAAGTGAAATACACTCTTAAGCATTTTTGAAATTATACTGTTTAATTACAATATAAAAACTAGCTTAATATATTTCACCCATAGTAGGCTATTTACGGTAACCTGTAGAGACTTCTGACCATATTACAGAATTATATGAGTGTTTTAAATTTTTTAAAACAGAATGAAAGAAAATATTTTATTAAATCTTTCATTCTGTTATGTATGTTCGTTTTTCGTTCTTTATCTTCTCTATAAATCATCTTTATAGTATCAATAAAGAGCAAAATTGTCAATACGTTTTAATAAAAATAAATTTTTAACAATTTTTTTATTAATTTTTTACACACAATTAATTTAAATATTCAAATTTAGTACAGTGATACCAATATAATATTTTGAGTGTATTTTTTCATTTTATTTAACAATTTTAAATGTTCGTCAATAATTTTTATTGTAACTAAAATTACTGTTTTATTTTTTATTATACTTTTTACAAAACTATATTTTAATATTTGATTTTCTTTATCTAATATAATATCTCTAAAAGGAATTTTTGTATTATGACTATATCCAAGTGCAAAAAATTTATCTTTTTTATCTATTGGCACTACATAATCTGCTTTAAAAAAATTATTTTCACTAAATTTTAATCCTTTATTATAATACTCCAAAAATTCCTCATCCATTTTATCCTACCTCTTTTGTTCTTTTTATTGGACACATATCTCCACACATTGTACATACTTCTTCATTTTCAGGCATTGAACTTTTTCTATATTCTATAGCTTTTTCTTTATCAATAGCTAAATCAAACATTTTTGCCCAGTTTAATTCTCCTCTAGCTTTACTCATTTCATTATCCCAATCTCTAGCTCCTTTTATTCCTTTTGCTATATCTGCTGCATGAGCTGCTATTCTTGTAGCTATTAAGCCCTCTTTCATATCATTTATATCTGGAAGTCTTAAATGTTCTGCTGGTGTTACATAACATAAAAAGTCTGCTCCATTTGATGCTGCTATTGCCCCTCCAATTGCTGCTGTGATATGGTCATATCCTGGTGCAATATCTGTTACTACTGGTCCAAGTACATAAAATGGTGCACCATGACATAATTTTTTTTCTATTTGCATATTTGTAACTATTTCATGTAATGGTATATGTCCAGGACCTTCTATCATTACTTGTACATTTT
Source organism: Fusobacteriales bacterium (assembly GCA_020063625.1). Classification (GTDB taxonomy): domain Bacteria; phylum Fusobacteriota; class Fusobacteriia; order Fusobacteriales; family Fusobacteriaceae; genus Hypnocyclicus. The sequence goes on along the minus strand of JAICDD010000026.1, from coordinate 1,016 downwards.
CTTCCCATGCTCTTTTTGTAAGCTCTCCTAAAAATAATAGTTCTTGTATTTGTGATGGGTCTGTTGAATCTTTTATACTTCCTGGTCTAAGTCCATCTCCAAGACTTAAAGTAACATCATATTTTTTACATATTTCTAAAAGTCTATCATAATATTCATAAAAAGGATTTTCTTTATTATTTAATTTCATCCATTGATAAAGAATCGAACCTCCTCTACTAACTATATGAGTAAGTCTTTTATTGTTATCAAGTCTTTCTGCTGATATTCTATTAAAACCAGCATGCACAGTAATAAAATCTACCCCATCTTGACAATGCTCTTCTACTACATTAAATAAATCATCTACTGTCATATCTTTAATATTTTTACCATATTTAGCAACTGCATCATACATAGGTACTGTTCCTATCATTACTGGTGATGTTTCTATTAATTTTTTTCTAAATTTTTTAGTATCACCAAATATACTAAGGTCCATAATTGCATCTGCTTTATATTCAAGGGCTTTTTTTAGTTTTTCTAATTCTCTTATTTCACTACATTCATCTTCTGATACTCCTATATTTACATTTACTTTTGTTTTAAGTCCCTCTCCTACACCTATTCCTACAAGATTTTTATGATTTTTATTAGCTGGTATTACTATTTTACCTTCTGCTATTTTTTGCATAAGTTCTTCTTTTGATATAGATTCATTTTTTAGTACATCTTCCATTTGTTTTGTAAAAATTCCTTTTTTTGCTGCATCCATTTGAGTTGTATAATTATTCATTCTATTCACCTCTTCTATAAATTTTAATTTTTATTAAATTTTTTTTGGTTACACAAAGTGCACGAAGAAAATTATTGAGAACCACTAAGAATTCTCTTTGTGGTTCTGGTTTTTATCTTTGTGTTCTTCGTGTAATTTTTTCTTATTTCGCCTTTGGCGACTTACTTTTTTAAAGATAAAAAAGTAAGCAAAAAATCTTTGCGCTAGTTTCTACGGATAATTTTTGTTACACAAAGTGCAC
>JAICDD010000025.1 GCA_020063625.1 Fusobacteriales bacterium | reverse complement strand
AAAATAAAAAGGGGGAAAAGATGAAAATATCAAAAAGAGTATTAAAAGACATTGAATTTTATATACAAGGAGTAAAAGATAAAAGAAAAGGATTAGAAGATATTCTATATATGGCACAAATTGAATATGGATATTTACCTCTTGAAGTACAAAATTTTATATCAGAAAAGACAGAGATTTCTTTATCTGAAATAAAAGAGTGTATATCAAAAAGTAGTATATTAAAAGATGATACAAAAAATAGTATATTAATAAGAGTATGTAGAGGAGCTAGATGTAGTGCAAATGGTAGTGAATTTATATTAGAAGAGTTTAAAAAACAATTAAATATAGATGTAGGGGAAACTACTCCTGATGGAATAACTCTTCAAATACAAAATTGTTTTGCTAAATGTGCAGTAGGTCCAAATGTATTTGTAAATAATACTCATATTCCAAAAGTAACAGTAGAAGAAGTAAAAAATATAATCAAGAGAGTAAAGATGTTTGATTATAAGTAATTAGAGAGTATAAATAATTGAAAAAACTATGCTATTATGGTATAATCAATAGATGATTTTCAAAGAAAATCAATAAATGATTTTTAAAGAAATTAGCAAATAATTTTAAAAATATTTTAAATAAAAACTCGAAACAATTAAGGAGTTAGTATATGAAAAAAATTTTTCTTTTTTTTGTGATAATAACAGTTACATTTGCAGAAAATTTTGGTGGGAATATTTTTCCAGAAAATAGTTATTTTTATTTTCATTCAAAAACAGAAAATATTTTCAATGTTTTAGATAAAAATTTTGAAAATGAGATAGATGTTTTAAGACAAAATAAAAAATTTAAAAATATTGACATTGAAAAAGTAATTGAAAATAAAGAATACAGTATAGTTTTTTTAAATGATGGAGAAAAATTGAATTTTATTATATTAGTTAATATGATAGGATTAGATAAAAAACTTATAGAATCAGATGAATTTGAAACTGAAACATTTAATGGAATGACTATAAAATATTCTTTGGGAAATGATTCTTATATTTATGGATACGATGATAATTATTTGATTTTTTCTAATGATATGAATCTATTTTTTTGGATGATAGACACAAAAAATGAGAAATTTTTAAGAGATAAAGAAAGTTTTAAAAAACTTATGAGTTATGAAGAGGAAGAAAACACAAAATATAAATATTATATAGAAAAAGATGAGATAGTAGACGGGAAAGTAAGTACAGCAAAATCAAAAATTTTAATGGAAAAAGGTGAAATAAATAGATATTATATCCCGGGAGAAAAAGAAAATTTATTAAAAGAATATGACTTAACAAAAATTATCCCACCACAATTTAAATCTATTGAAATGGGAAGAGATACAAAATATATAGAAGAAGAATTAGGAAAACAACTACCAGAATTTTATATAGAAAATGAACTATTTGAATTTGATGTAAATATGGCTGGTAAAGTAGAATATTTAAATGGAAGTTATTTTTTCTTTAAAAAAGATAATTATCTAAATAGTGAACAGATTATAAAAAACATTTATGAAAAAATATTATTCTTTAATAAAAAAATAGAGTTTGTAGATTTAAAAAAATATAAATTTTATGAAATACCTCTTTTGTATAAAAAAATATATTTATTAAATATTGATGATTTTGTTGTAGTAACAACAGAAAACAATGTATTACAAGACTTTTTAAATGGAGTTATAAAAAATACTAATTTTAATAGTGTAGAAAACTATGATAATATAAAACTTGAAAATGGAAAACTATTTCTTAATTCATTAAATGATGAAGTATATATAACAGGTGAAAATGATTACTAAAGGAGTGTAGAATGGATATATTAGAAATAAAAAGAGAAATGGAAAATTTTAATGAAATATTAGAAGAACACAGGGGGCATCTTTGACTTAGATAATAAAAAATCTAAAATTTCTGAATTAGAACAACTTACATTTTCTAGTGATTTTTGGAATGATAAGAAAAAAAGTGAAGAGATAATAAAAGAGTTAAATTCTTTAAAACTTTTAGTAAAAAGATTTGAAGATATTGTTAGTTTATATGAAGAAATAGAAGTACTTATAGAATTTTTTGAATCTGGAGAAGAAGAATTTGAAGGAGAATTAAATAGGAAATTTAAAAAATTATCAAAAGAGATAGATGAATTTGGGACTTCTCTTCTTCTTGATGGAGAATATGATAATAATAATGCTATTGTTACAATACATTCAGGAGCTGGTGGAACAGAAGCTTGTGATTGGGTAGCAATGCTTTACAGACTTTATAGTAGATGGTGTAATAGTAAAAACTATAAAATAGATTTATTAGATTCTTTAGAAGGTGATGGAGCAGGTTATAAATATATTACTTTTTCAGTTGTAGGACCTCTTGCATACGGATATTTAAAATGTGAAAAAGGAGTTCATAGACTTGTAAGAATCTCTCCATTTGATGCAAATAAAAAACGTCATACATCATTTGCATCTATTGAAGTAATTCCAGAAGTAGACGATAATATAGATGTAGAAATAAACCCTAGTGATTTGAAAATAGATACATATAGAGCAAGTGGAGCTGGAGGACAGCATGTAAATATGACTGATTCAGCTGTAAGAATAACTCATATTCCAACAGGAGTTGTAGTTACTTGTCAAAAAGAACGTTCTCAACTTAAAAATAGAGAAACTGCTATGAAAGTACTAAAGTCAAAATTATTAGAAATAGAGTTAAAAAAACAAGAAGAAAAAATGAAAGAGATACAAGGAGTACAAACTGATATAGGTTGGGGAAATCAAATTAGGTCATATGTATTTCAACCTTATACTATGGTAAAAGACCATAGAACTAATTTTGAAATAGGAAATATTCAAGCAGTAATGGACGGAGAAATTGATGGGTTTATTAATGCTTATTTAAAATGGATAAAAAATAAGGAGTAGGTCTATGAAAAAATATTTAGTAATTTTTACTATTATGATATTTTCACTAAACACCTTGGCGCGTACAGTAAATTTTAGCATTATTTCAATGGGAGCTTTAAATGGAAACTATAAAAAATTAGATTCAATGAAAATCGCAGTAGATACTCTTACAAAAGAAAAAGAGATGCAGTATGATAATGTAATAAAAATTAATGTAGGAAATAATATGACAGAGTATCTTGAAAAAAATGATATAATGCTGAATTTTTATAAAACAACAAATTTTAATTTTAATTTTTTAGGTAAACAAGAATTTTTATGGAGAGAAAAAATAGACCCTACACAGATAAAAATGTCTACATTAAATATAATAGCTAAAGATGTACTTCCATATCAACTTATGAAAATGGAAGATTATATAGTGTGTGTAGTAGGTATAACAAATATATATGAAGAAGATGTAAGAGGAACTCTTAGTTATAAAAGAGAACTTCAAAATCTTATGTATATGTTAGAGGATAATGTTGATTTCTTATTTGTAGTTACTGATTTAGAAAGAGAGGAAAATGTAAGTATAATACAGGAGTTCCCTCAAATAACTGCACTTTTTGAAAGTAGATTAAATCTTTATGATTTTGGAGTAGAAAAAATAAATAAAACTTATTTAATTCCAACTTATGGAATAAGTGTGCTTGATTTTAAATATGACGAAGAGGAAAATACTGAAAGTATAGATAAAATAGGATTTAAATTAAAAACAGCAACTCTTTTAAAAAGAGAAAATATTTTAAAACCAGAAAAATTTGGATATGATAGAGATTTTAGAAATTATATTAATTGGACAGATGTAAGAATAAAAAATGAAAATAGTTTAATAATAGGATATACAGATAATACATTTAACCCTTATGAAATATATTTAAGTGATGAAGTACCATTTTTAGATGACCTTGCAGATAAATTAATGAAATCATATAAAACTGATGCAGTTATATTTCCTAAAAAATCATTATTAAAAGGAATAAAAAAAGGACTTTATACTGTAGCAGAAGTTAATGAAATGTTTAGTAAAGAAAAATTTATAATTTTAAATCTAGATTATAAAGAATTGAATACATTAATGAATAGAGCAAATGAAAATAGAGGAAATGAATCATATTTTTATATATCAGGTTTAGGAAAATCAAGATTAAAAGAAAAATATAAAATACTTAGTTTTGAAAATTTATTAGAAGATTATGAAATATCTAAAGATAAATATGAGGTGGAAAAAATAGGGATAAGAGAATACATGATAAAAAAATAGTGTGAGGGAACTAATATGAAAAAATTTTCTGTAGTACTTTATTTATTAATTTCATTTTCAAGCTTTGCAAACCATAATATAGGCTATTATTTTGATAAAATTTTTGAATCAGAAAAAATAGAAAAAATAGAAGGAATATCAGATACAAAAAATGGTATAGAAATAACAGGATTAGTATATGATAAAGTTAGATTTAATAAAATATTAATAAATGACCATAAGAAAAAGAGAACAAATAGATTAGAACTACTTATAAAAGATTTAGAAAGAGCATTTTTAGAAAGAAATAATGATATAAAAGAGATAAAAATAAAAACACAAAAAGATAGTATATATATTGAAGGAAAAGCAAATGTTTTGGGAGGATTATTTAAAATAACACTATTAGGAACATTTTATATTGAAAATAATGGGATATATTTTGATATAAAAAAAGGACAAGTAGGGGTAATAGCAGTACCAAAATTTATTGTTGATTCATTTAAAGAAAGATTAAATCCTTTTTTTAAAGCAAAAGATTTAAATTTAGATTTACAAATAACTAAAATAGATTTTAAAAAAGATAAAATAATAATAGAATAGTTTAAAATTATAGAGGAGGAAAAATGTCAAAAGAAGTTAGAGTAAGAATAGCACCATCACCAACAGGAGATCCACATGTTGGAACGGCATACATAGCACTATTTAATTTAGCATTTGCTAGACATAATAATGGAAAATTTTTATTAAGAATAGAGGATACAGATCAAACTAGATCAACAAAAGAATCAGAACAACAAATATTTGATTCATTAAAATGGTTAGGTCTTAATTATGATGAAGGTCCAGATGTAGGGGGAGAATTTGGACCATATAGACAATCAGAAAGATTTGAATTATACTCAAAATACGCTAAAGAATTAGTTGATAAAGGAATGGCATATTATTGTTTCTGTACTCCAGAAAGACTTTCTAATCTAAGAGAAAGACAAAAAGCTATGGGGAAAGCTCCAGGGTATGATGGACATTGTAGATCATTATCAAAAGAGGAGATAGAAGCAAAATTAGCAGCTGGAGAAAAATATGTAATAAGATTAAAAATGCCTTATGAAGGTGAAACAATAGTTAAAGATGTACTTAGAGGAGAAGTAAAATTTGAAAATAATAAAATAGATGACCAAGTATTGTTAAAATCAGATGGATTCCCTACTTATCATTTAGCAAATGTAGTAGATGACCATTTAATGGGAATAACTCATGTAATAAGAGCAGAAGAGTGGATAGCATCTACACCAAAACATATTCAATTATATAGAGCTTTTGGATGGGAAGAACCTGTATGGGTACATATGCCACTTCTTAGAAATCAAGATAAAACAAAAATATCTAAAAGAAAAAATCCAGTTTCATTAAATTATTATAAAGAAGAAGGATATTTAAAAGAAGCTATATTAAATTTCTTAGGACTTATGGGATACAGTATAGGAGATAATAAAGAAATCTTTACTTTTGATGAAATGGTAGAAAGTTTTGATTTTAATAAAATTTCTCTTGGAGGACCTGTATTTGATTTAGTAAAATTAGGTTGGGTAAATAATCAACATATGAAATTAAAGGATTTAGATGAATTAACAGAACTTGCAAAACCATATTTTGAAAAAATTGGATATATAAATAATGAATTAAATGATAAAGAGTATGAAGTATTAAGAAGAGTGGTAGAAATACTTAGAGATGGAGCTACAACTCTTAGAGAATTAGCTGAAAAAGCCAAAATATATTATGTAGATGAATTTGAATTACCTGTTGTAACAGAAGAAATGAATAGAAAAGAAAGAAAATCAATAGAAAAAGTGTTAAGTGCACTTTCAGATGAGACAGGTAAAAAAGCAATTGAACTATTTGTAGAAAAAATTAAAGTAGAATCAGAAGAGATATCAGAAGAAAGAGCAAAAGAGATTCTTAATGCTATAATGGAAGAATTAGGAGAGGGTCCTGGAAAAGTTCTTATGCCACTTAGAGCAGTACTTACTGGAGAAGGTAGAGGACCAGAATTATATGGAATTATCTCAATAATAGGAAAAGAAAGAACATTAAAAAGAGTAGAAAATACAATGAAAAAATTATAAGTTTTTAAGCTATCGATTAAATTTCGATAGCTTTTTTTTATTGTAAAAAATTTTATTTTAAAGTCAATATATTTCAAATTCTTTATTTTCCTTGATTTTTTTTTGAAAATCTATTAAAATTATATGGAATTCATAATAAAATTAGGAGGGGATCAAATGGATTTTATGAAAAAATATGAAGAGTGGCTAAATTCATCATTTATTGACGATGCAGATAAAAAAGAATTAGAATCAATAAAAGATGATAAAAAAGAGATTGAAGAAAGATTTTACACTGACTTAGCTTTTGGTACAGGTGGTATGAGAGGTATAAGAGGTGTAGGAACTAATAGAATGAATAAATACATGATAAGAAAAGCTACACAAGGTTTAGCTAACTATATGCTTTCAGTAGATGAAAAAGAGGCAAGAGAGAAAGGAGTAGTTATAGCTTATGATTGTAGAATTGGTTCTACAGAATATGCATTAAATACTGCTTTAGTTCTTGCAGCTAATGGAATAAAAGCATATTTATTTGAATCACTTAGATCTACACCAGAATTATCTTTTGCAGTAAGAGAATTAGGAACACAAGCTGGAGTTGTTGTTACAGCATCTCATAATCCAGTAGAATATAATGGATATAAAGTATACTGGAATGATGGAGCTCAAATAGTAGAGCCTCATGCAAAAGGAGTAGTAGAAGCAGTAAAAAATGTAAAAGATTTTTCAGAAATAAAATTAATATCTGAAGAAGAAGCAAAAGAAAAAGGTCTTTTAACAATTGTAGGAAAAGAATTAGATGATAAATATATAGATACAATAAAAAAAGAAGTAATAAATATGGATATTCCAGGTAAGGAAGAGTTTAAAATAGTGTATTCTCCACTTCATGGAACAGGAAGAAGACCAGTTCAAAGAGTATTAGATGAAGTAGGATTTAAAAATGTATATACTGTAAAAGAGCAAGAAGAACCAGATGGAACATTCCCTACAGTAGGATATGCAAATCCTGAAGACCCAGCAGTATTTAAATTAGGAATAAAATTAGCTGATGAAAAAGGTGCAGAAATAGTAATGGCAAATGATCCTGATGCTGATAGAATAGGAATTGCTGTAAAAGATGAAAATGGAGAATGGATATATCCTAATGGAAATCAAGTAGGGCTATTATTAGTAGAATATATTTTAGCAAATAGAAAAAATATTCCAGCTAATGGAAAAATAATCACAACAGTAGTTTCAACTCCTATGGTAGATATAGTAGCAAAAGCTCACAATATAGAAGTAATGAAAACACTTACTGGATTTAAATTTATAGGAGAAAAAATAAGACAATTTGAAACAAAAGAATTAGATGGAGAGTATGTATTTGGATTTGAAGAAAGTTACGGTTATTTAGTAGGAACACATGCAAGAGATAAAGATGCAGTTGTTACTACTATGATAATAGCTGAAATGGCAGCATTTTATGCGTCAAAAGGAAGTAGTATAGCAAAAGAACTTAAAAAACTTTATGAAAAATATGGTTGGTATAAAGAAGGAATAAAAGCTATAACTATGAGTGGTAAAGAGGGAGCAGAAAAAATAGCTTCTATAATGTCTAATTTAAGAGAAAATACACCAACTGAAATAAATGGTAAAAAAGTAGTTATATTAAGAGACTTTGATAAACAAGTTGAAATTAATAAAAAAGATAATACAGAAAATGCACTAGAACTTCCAAAATCAAATGTATTACAACTTGTATTAGAAGATGGAACTCATATTACAGCTAGACCATCTGGAACAGAACCAAAAATAAAATACTATTTTGGTGTAAATGCATCTAGTGAAGAAGAAGTAAATAAAAAATTAGATGAAATGATGGATGCATTTTTAGAAATAGTAGGATAAGAATAGAAAAGAGGCTATTATTTAGCCTCTTTTTTTATGTTTAAAAATTTTTTAAAATATTTCTAGCTAAAACAACTCCATTTACAGATGCTTGCATAAGTCCTCTAGTAATTCCAGCACCATCTCCACCTAAATACAAGTTATTTACAGATATACTTTCAAAATTTTCTTTAACTTTTACAATATTTGAATAAAATTTTACTTCCACACCATAAAGTAATGTCTCATCACTAGCAATACCAGGAGTTACTTTATCAAGAGCGTATATCATCTCAATAAGGTCTACTAATATTCTGTGTGGAAGAACTAAGCTAAGGTCTCCAGGAACAGCATCTTTTAATGTAGGAATAATATTATTTCTATATAATCTATGTTCATATGTTCTTCTTCCTCTTATAAGGTCTCCAAATCTTTGTACTAAAATTTTATTTTCTGTAAGCATATTTGCAAGTTTTGCAATATGTTTACCATATTCAATAGGTGATTTAAATGGTTCTGTAAAATTTTTAGATACAAGTAGTGCAAAATTAGTATTATCACTTTTAATATCTTTGTAGCTATGACCATTTACTACAGCTAATTTATCATCATAATATTCTGAAGATACAAAACCACCAGGATTTGAGCAGAAAGTTCTTACTTTATCATCAAAAGTTTTTGTATAGTGTATCATTTTTGCTTCATAAAAATTTTCATTTACCTCTTTCATTATCTCATTTCTACATTCTACTCTTACTCCAACATCTACAGTACCAGGTTTTGTAGCTATATTATGAGTTTTACAAATATCCATAAGCCAGTTAGAACCTTCTCTACCAACAACAGCAACTACATAATTTCCATAGATATTTTCATTTTTAGTTTTTACACCAATTACTTTATTATTATCAAAAATAAGATCTTCTACCATAGTATCAAATTTTACATTAACATTGTTTTCAATTAAATATTCATATAATTTTGCATAAAGTTCTTGTGCTTTTTCAGTACCAAGATGTCTTACTGGGCAATGAATAAGTTTTAAGTTAGCTTTTATAGATTTTTTTCTTATTTTTTTCATTGCTTTATTTTCAATTTCACCATGTACATCTTTTGAAGCACCAAATTTTAGATAAATATTATCTACATAATTTATAAGCTCTTGAGTTTTTTCTATACCAATATATTCTGGTAATTTTCCTCCAACTTCATGTGATAATGAAAGTTTTCCATCAGAAAAAGCACCAGCTCCAGCCCAACCAGTAGTAATAGAACAAGGTTTGCAATATACACATGTTCCGCCATTATAATGTTTTGGACATTTTCTTTTATAAATATTTTTTCCTTTTTCAATAATTAAGATATTTAGCTCTTTTTTTTCTTTTATAAGCTCATAAGCTGTAAATATTCCTGCAGGTCCTCCACCAATGATAATAACATCGTAATTCATGAAATCTCCTCCTTAAATAAAAAACCTGAGATATAGCTATAGCTATACTCAGGTTATATTAATCTATAGAATTTTGTATATAGTGATTGTGATAAAAACTGTTGCAAAATATTTAATTTTTCAAAGAAAATAAATATATTCATATATATCACCTACCAGTTTTTTTCACACCAAAAGTTATTATAACAAAATTGTAAAAAAAAAGCAATAAAAAAAATTCGGGGAGATTGAAAAGTTAATTTTTATTGAATAAAAATGATACTTTTCAATCTCCCTCAGTTTTTAAGTTTATTAAATTTTTTTAATAAATTATAATGCTGCTTTAGCAGTTTCAACTAAGCTAGCGAATTCAGCAGGGTTATTTAAAGCTAAGTCAGCTAATACTTTTCTGTCTAATTCGATACCAGCTAATTTTAATCCATTCATGAATCTACTATAAGATAATCCATTTGCTCTAGCTCCAGCATTTATTCTGATTATCCATAATTTTCTCATTTCTCTTTTCTTAACTTTTCTATCTCTAGTAGCATAAGCAGCAGCTCTCATAGTAGCTTGTTTTGCTTGTTTTATAGCTGTACCACTAGCACCTCTAAAACCTTTAGCTTGTTTTAAGATTTTTTTATGTCTTCTTCTTCTAACGATACCAGTCTTTACTCTCATTGACTAAATCCTCCTTATACAAAAATTTGATTTACAGGAATTATCTTCCTTCTTTTGTTGGTAATAATTTTGTTAATTTTCTTGCAGCTGCTTCAGGAACTACCATATCTTTACCAAGATTATTTTTTCTTTTTCTATCTTTTTTAGTTAATATGTGACTTTTACCTGAATGTTTAACAACAAATTTTCCTGTTCCAGTTACTTTAACTCTTTTTTTTGCTCCTCTGTGAGTTTTCATTTTAGGCATAAATATTTCCTCCTTCCAGAATTCTGCTATATACTAAATTTATTGCTTTTTAGGTGATAGCATTAAAAATTTTTGAGCTTCATTATATTTTTTATCTACAATTGCTTTGTCAGCAAAAATCTCAGCAACTTGTTCAAGTAAATTGATACCAATTTCAGAATGCATTCTTTCTCTACCAAAAAGCATTAAGCTTACTTTTACTTTGTACTCTTTCTCTAAAAATTTAGATATTTTAGATACTTTAGTATCAAAATCATGCTTATCAATTCTTGATTTAAACTTAATTTCTTTGACAACAACAACTTTTTGATTTTTTTTAGCCTCTTTAGCTTTTTTCTCTTTGTCATATTTAAATTTTCCATAATCCATTATTTTACAAACAATTGGATTAGCATTTGGAGCTACTTCTACTAAATCAAGTTTTTTTTCTGCAGCTAAATCAAGTGCAGCATTTAATTTCATAACTCCTAATTGTTCACCATTATCACCGATAACTCTTACTTCCTTTGCTCGAATTTGATCATTAATTCGCGTCTTTTGAGAAATAAAAAACACCTCCTAAAAAAATAACAGGGTATATAAATACCCTGTCTCTCTTAATAGTTATTTATTATATATATAAATAAACCAATAAATTACATTAACTATTAATTAACCTTATGTAAGCTTTTAGCCCGTAAGGTGAGAAACACAGGTTTCTTCTTTACAAAATATATTTAATTTTACAATACAATGTATTATACCATAAAATAATTATTTGTCAAATATTTTTTGTGGCGCACCCAAGAGGAGTTGAACCCCTAACCCCTTGATCCGTAGTCAAGTGCTCTATCCAATTGAGCTATGGGTGCACATAAAAAAATAAAGTGGATTATCCACTTTTTAATCAACTGGCGGAGAAAGAGGGATTCGAACCCTCGATACCCGGAGGTATACACCCTTAGCAGGGGTGCGCATTCGGCCAACTCTGCCATTTCTCCATATTAAGCTTGCGTGGCGGAGGAACTGGGACTCGAACCCAGATAGCTTGCGCCTTACCGGTTTTCAAGACCGGCCCCTTAGCCAATTCGGACATTCCTCCACTCTTTCGACGAAAATAATTCTATCATAAGTTAGAAAGGATGTCAACAAAAAAAACAAAAAAACTTTTAAAAATATCAATAAATACTGATTTTATTAAATTTTTTAATATAATTTTTTTTCAATAGCTTCTCTAGTTTTTTTAGTATTACTGATAGCTTTATCTTTATTAATTCTAACAACTTGTGTATATATAAGGTCAATAACAAAAAGTTGTGCAATTTTTGTTCCAACTCCTCCTACTTGTAAAGGACCCTCTTTAGAACCATTTAATAAAGTGATATCAGCATGTTTTGTAATAGGAGATTTTGCATGGTGAGTAATACATATAGTTTTTGCACCAACACTTCTAGCTATTTCAAGACCTTTTACTGTTTCTAATGAACTTCCAGAATGAGATATACCAATAACAACATCATTAGGATTAAGTAAAGAAGCTGCCATAGCCATAAAATGATTATCAGTATAAGCATCACAATTTATAGCAATTCTCATAAATTTATATTTTGATTCCATTGCTGTAGTACCAGAAAATCCTACTCCAAAAAAATAAACTCTTTCTGCTTTTGATACAAGCTCAGCTGCTTTTTCCAAGCTAGTATAATCTAAAAGTGATAATGTTTCTTTTAAAGCTTTATCATTAACAGTATAAAACTTTTTAGCTATAATTTCTAATGAGTCATTTTCTTCAATAGGAGCATTTACTGATAAATTTGTTGAACTTTGTTTATTCATTGATAATTCTTGTGCTAATGCCATTTTAAAACCTTGAAAACCTTTAAATCCAAGCTTTCTACAAAATCTAATAATAGTAGCTTCTCCTACTTCAGCAAGGTCAGCAAGGTCAGTAATTGAGCTATAAATTATTTTTTCAGGATTATTAATTACAATTTTTGATACTTTTTTTTCAGATTTTGTAAATTCATAATCAAGACTAGTAATCATAGGGATTAATCTACCAATATCAATATTATTTTGCATAAAATCTCCTCCTAAAATTTGTAATTAAAATTTTTTTCCTCTTTAATTATATTTTTTTTATTAAAAATAGTCAATAATAAAAAAACGAGTTCTTGATTTTAAAGAACTCGTTTAGTAGATTTAATTATTTTCTTCTATATATTTTTTTATAAGTTCAAATAGATTTTTAAAATCTTGAATTGTTAAAAGTCCAAGACAACCGAATCTTAATATTTTTCCAGCATATTTTCCTTGTCCACCAGCTATTGTTATATTATATTTATTATCTATATAATTTCTTAATTTACTTAAATCTAAACTATCTTCTCTATAAACAGTAACAAGTGTATTTCCTCTAGCTTCAGGATTTTTTACAAATAATTTAAATCCAAGTTTTTGAACTTCATCTTCTACATATTTTCTAAGTTTAGTATGTCTAGCTTGAATATTTTCAATACCCTCTTTTAATAATATATCACATGCTACTTCAGCAGCTCTAATTATTGGTATTGCAGGAGTCCAAGGAGTTTCTTTTTTCTCATTATAATATTTTATAGCTTGTTTTAAATCAAAATAAAATTTTGGTAAGTCAGACTTATAAATAGCTTTTTTTGCTTTATCACTAATAGCTACAAATGCTATTCCTGGAGGTAATAAAAATCCTTTTTGACTTCCAGCTACTGCACAGTCTACATTCCATTCATCAAATTTAAATTCATTAACTATCATACCACTAATTACATCTACAACTAATAAAATATCACTGTTTTTAGTTAGTTCTCCTAGAGCTTTAATATTGTTTAGTACACCAGTAGATGTTTCACTATGAGTTACAAAAATTCCTTTTAAATCAGAATTTTCAGAGATAATTTTTTTAACATCTTCTAAATTATAAGTTTCTCCCCAGTTATATTCTAATTCGATTACTTCTAATCCATAAACTTGACATATTTGTACAAATCTTTTACCAAAATTTCCTACATTAATAATTGCAACCTTTTCTCCTTTAGAAAAAAGATTAACAACGGCAGTTTCCATAACACCTGTTCCAGAACAAGTCATAGTATATACATCATTTTTTGTAAAAAATATTTTTTTTAGTTTTTCATTTAAATTTTCCATTACTTTATGAAAGTCATCAAATCTATGATGAATCATATCTTGCCCAAGTATATTTTGAACTTCAGTAGGAATATTAGTAGGACCTGGAGTCATAAGAAGTTTAGACATTATTTATTCACCTCATTTAAATTTTTAATTATTAATGATACTATATTTTTCCAAAATTTTCAATGATTTTATAAAAAAATAGTACAAAAATATTATTTTTTTAATACAGAATAATTTTCAATGCAGTTTTTTAAAATATTTATAGCATCTAAAATCTTTTCTTTTTCAATTGAAGAATAACTAACTCTTATATAATTTGAAAAAATATGCTTATGATGAAAAATATTTCCTGGAATTATCGCAAGATTATGTCTTAAACATATTTCATATAGTTTACTGCTATCCATCCAATCAGGTAATTTTATCCAAAAATAAAATCCACCTTCAAAATTATTTGAAATTTCTACTTGTTCTATTTCATAAAGTTTTTCTTTGAAAAAATTATACTTTTTTTCATAAAAATTTTTTATAGATAATTTATATCTTTCAAAATCAATTTTTTTAAGAAACTCATAAAAAAATTTTTGGATAAATATAGATGGAGATGTTTCAATATTTAAATCTTCAATACTATTTGGAATAGTTAAATAAGATAATCTAATTCCAGGTAGAAAAATTTTAGAAAAACTAAACAAATAAAAAACAACACTATTATCAAAATCAAAACTTTTTAATGTATCTAATTTTTTATTAAAAGAGATATCAGAAAGTACATCATCTTCTATTATATAAAAATTATATTTTTTAGCTAATTTTATTAATTCTTGTTTTTTAGCATTACTTGTAATTATACCAGTAGGATTATTAAAATTTGGTATTGTATATATAAATTTTATTATATTTTGTTTAAGTAAAGATTTTAGTTTTTTTATATTTATTCCGTCATTTTCAAGTGGAATAGATATTATTTGAATATTATATTTTTTAAATATAGATATAGCATTTGGATTGGTATATCCTTCAACAACTATTTTATCTCCAGGTTTTAATAATCTTTTACAAATAATATCTAAAGCATGAGTACTACTAGAAAGGATTTTAATATTTTCAATATTGTCAGTAAGATGTTTTGAATAGAATTTTTCTTTTATAAGTTCTTTTAAATATTTATCACCATCAATTTCACTATAAAAAAACATATCTATTCCATATTTATCAAAAGAATCATTTATTGAATCTTGTAAAATATGTAATTTAAAAAAAGATTTATCAGGATAACTATTAGCAAGATCATAAAATTTTTTTATATTTTTATTAAAATTCATATTTATTATATCGTTTTCACTATTTTTATCAATATTTTCAAATTCGCTATTAACATAACATCCACTTCCTGTAATCTTATAAATATAGTTTTTTTCTTCTAATAATTCATAAGCTTTAACAACTGTAGCTGGATTTACATTTAGTTGTGATGCTAGAGTTCTAATTGGAGGAAGTTTAGAATTTGATTTTAATTCACCATTTTCAATTATTTTTTTTATTTCATCAAATATTTGGATATACAGTTTTTTATTATTTTTTAAATCGATTTTTATATTCATATTGCTCCTTTTTGTTATATAAAGAATAAATTTTTTTGAAACCACTGGATATAATATTCAGCACAGAGACTCAGAGTGCACTGAGCTACACAGAGTTTTATTTTTTTGCCACGGCACAGCTTTCGTTATTTTCTTTTAGAAAATAACTTAGATTGCACGGATTTTTTGTTACACAAAGGGCGCGAAGAAAAACACTAAGGACCACTAAGGATTTTCCTAACGACCTGTAAAAGTCATTTTTTATATTTTCTTTGTGGTTCTGTTTTTTTATCTTTGTGTTCTTCGTGTAACGCATTTATCAAGAAAATCTAATATCCTCCGAAAATGCGCTTTTTAAATTCTTCTAACTACTAACTTCTTACTATTTTTTATCTTTGTGTTACTTTGTGCCCTCTTTTCTTTGTGCTGAAAAATCCGCGTTTTTTCGTGGCTAATTTAAATTCTTCTCACTATAATTAATCTATTTTTAGTTTTTATATAATTGTACTAATACAATTATATGGATAATTAATTGACTTTTTATATATTTATAATACAATTATATAAGATTGTATTATAAAATTGCAAGGGGGAATTAAATATGAGTAATAGATATGAATTAAATAAGAATTTGGCACAAATGTTAAAAGGTGGAGTAATAATGGATGTTACTAACGCAGAACAAGCTAAAATAGCAGAAGAAGCAGGAGCTTGTGCTGTAATGGCATTAGAGAGAGTACCAGCAGATATTAGAGCAGCAGGAGGAGTAGCTAGAATGTCAGATCCTAAAATGATAAAAGAGATACAAGAAGCTGTATCAATACCTGTAATGGCAAAAGTTAGAATAGGTCATTTTGTAGAAGCTCAAATATTAGAAGCGTTAGAAATAGATTATATAGATGAAAGTGAAGTTTTAACACCAGCAGATGATAAATATCACATTGATAAAACAAAATTTAAAGTTCCATTTGTTTGTGGAGCTAAAAATTTATCAGAAGCACTTAGAAGAATAGCTGAAGGAGCTTCAATGATAAGAACAAAAGGAGAGCCTGGAACAGGTGATGTAGTAGAAGCTGTAAAACATATGAGAGCAATGAATAGTGAAATAAGTAGAATAAAATCATTAAATGAAGATGAATTATATAATGCAGCAAAAGAGCTTCAAGTACCACTAGATTTATTAAGATATGTACATGAAAATGGAAAATTACCTGTAGTAAATTTTGCAGCAGGAGGAGTAGCAACACCAGCAGATGCAGCTCTTATGATGCAGCTTGGTTGTGATGGAGTATTTGTAGGTTCTGGAATATTTAAGTCTGGAGATCCAAGAAAAAGAGCACAAGCTATAGTAAAAGCTGTAACTCATTATAATGATCCAAAAGTTTTAGCTGAGATATCAGAAGATTTAGGAGAAGCAATGGTAGGAATAGGAATTCATACTCTTAGTGAAGATGAAAAAATGGCTAAAAGAGGGTGGTAATATGAAAATAGGAGTATTAGCACTCCAAGGAGCTTTTATAGAGCATATTAATATTTTAAAAAATCTAGATGTAGAAGCTATTGAAATAAGAAAAAAAGAAGAATTAGATAATATAGATGGACTTATAATTCCTGGAGGAGAAAGTACAGCTATTGGAAAACTTTTAGTTGATTTAGATATAAAAGATAGTTTAATAAAAAAGATAAAAAATGGATTACCTATATTTGGAACATGTGCAGGACTTATATTACTTGCAAAAAAAATAATAAATGATGATAAAACACATTTAGGAGTAATGGATATAACAGTAAAAAGAAATGCATATGGTAGACAGTTAGGGAGCTTTTATACTGAACAAGATGTAAAATATATAGGTGAAAAAATAAAAATGACATTTATAAGAGCGCCTTATATTGAAAATGTAGAAAATAATGTAGAAATTTTAGCAATAGTTGATAATCATATAGTAGCAGCACAACAAGATAATATTTTAGTTACATCATTTCATCCAGAGTTAACAGATGATACTAGAGTACATAAATATTTTATAGAAATAGTAAAAAATTACAAAAAATAATAAAAAAGCTGTTGAATTTTTTCAACAGCTTTTTTATTTTAAATTATTTATTAGCTTCTTGTTTTGAAATGATATCATTGATTTCAGCAATTACTGCATCAGCATTTAATCCATGAGATGAAATTCCTTCACCTAAAGTTTCTCCAGATGCAACCATACATCCGATACACCCAAGACCATATCTTTGGAATACTTGAGCAATTATAGGATATTTTTGTACAGCTTCTAATATATTACTATCTTTAGTTACCATTGATTATTCCTCCTTTATTAATATAATAAAAAATTATAACATACTTTTATTTGTTAGTCAATACTTTGATTCTCAAATTAGTTTGATACTTTTAATAAATCATGAATACGCACAAGACCAATAAGAGTATTATCATTAAGTACAGGAAGAACAGAAATTTGACTTTTTCTATTTTCCATAAGTTCTAAAGCATAAATTGCCATATCATTTTCAGATACATAAGTAAAATTTTTAGTCATAATATCATTTGCTACATAGTTAAAAAAACTTTCTTTATTTTTAAGTGCTCTACGAATGTCTCCTTCAGTAATAATTCCTATCATAAAATTATTTTCAACAACACATACAGCACCAAGATTTTTATTTGTCATTTCAAGAATTACTTTATCAATAGGAGCATGTTTTTCCACAATAGCTAAATCATCAAGTTTATGCATTACATCACTTACTTTTAATAACAATCTCTTTCCAAGTGCTCCACCAGGATGATAAATAGCAAAATGTTCTGGTTTGAAATTACGTAGTTTAATAAGAGTAGTTGCAAGAGCATCTCCCATTACTAAAGTAGCAGTAGTTGAAGAAGTGGGAGCTAAATTTATAGGACAAGCTTCTTTTTCCACACCGATATCTATAATATAATCAGCTTCTTTAGCTAAAATAGATTTTTTATTCCCTGTAAAAGCTATAAGTTTAGCACCAATTTTTTTTATTGATGGAATAATTGATATTACTTCATCACTATTTCCACTATTTGATATAGCTAAGACAATATCATTTTTATCTATCATACCAAGGTCACCATGTATTCCTTCAGCTGCATTCATAAATACAGCTAAAGTACCAGTTGAGGCTAATGTAGCAGCTATTTTTTTACCAATAATTCCAGATTTACCAATACCTGTTACGACTACTTTTCCTTTAGAATTAAGAATTAAATTTATTACTTTTTCAAATGATTCATCTAATTTATTTTTTACATTATTTAATTCATTAATTTCAATATCAAAAATTTCTTTTGCAAATTCAAGTATATTCACAATGAATCCTCCTAATTTTTTAATTTTGTTATATGAGATATTCAACACAGAGACTCAGAGAGCACAGAGTTACATAGAGTTTTATCTGTGATAATCCGTGTTTTTCCGTGGCTAATTTTATTATATTCGTGGAAATTAGTGCTATTCGTGACTACTTTTTCATTTCTAATTTTTTATCTTTGTGTTCTTTGTGACCTTATTTCTCTTATTCGTTATCTATAAAATAATACTATATTTCCAAAAAATAATCTAGTATAAAGAAAAATAATTATGATATAATAAGAAATAAAATCAATTGGGAGGTTTATATGAAGAAATATGTAGAAGGTAGTGTATATAAAACACCAACAGAGAAAAAAAGAATTTTACTAGATAGATTAGCACTAAATACAAGAATAGTATTTTTCTTAAAATATATAAAAATAGTATTAAATTGTAGAAGTTTAGCATTAAAAGGAGTATATGATACTGAAAATTGGGCAAAAACTTCATATGATATATTTCAATTAATAGAAGATTGTGGGGGGAAATTTGAGATATCAGGAATTGAAAATTTAGCAAAATTAGATAAACCAGTAGTATTTATAAGTAATCATATGAGTACACTAGAAACAATGATTTTCCCGTCAATTATAGCACCATATTTAGAATGTACATTTGTAGTAAAAGATAGTCTTTTAACATATCCATTTTTTGGTCCAATAATGAGAGCAAGAAATCCAATAGCAGTAAGTAGAGCAAATTCTAGAGAAGATTTATTAAAAGTAATAAATGAAGGAGTAGAAAAATTAAAAAATGGAATATCAGTAATAATATTTCCACAAAGCACAAGAACAATGGAATTTAACCCTAAAAAATTTAATTCACTTGGAGTAAAACTTGCATCAAAAGCAAATGTAGATGTAGTGCCAATAGCTATAAAAACTGATTTTTGGGGAAATGGAAAATATGTTAAAGATTTTGGTAAAATTGATAGAAGTAAAAAAATACATATTAAATTTGGAGAAAAAATAACTATTGAAGGAAATGGAAAAAAAGAGCACAATCAAATAGTAGAATTTATTTCTGAAAATTTAAAAAAATGGAGTGAAGAAGAATGAAATTAGGACTTACAGGTGGAATAGCTTGTGGAAAGTCTGAAGTAAGTAAAATTTTTAATGAATTAGGATTAGTAATAATTGATGCTGATAAAATATCTCATAATATTTCTAAAAGACAGGATGTAATAGAAGAAATAAAATTAGAATTTGGAAATGAAGTAATAAAAAATAATGAGATAAATAGAGAAGCATTGGGGAAATTAATATTTAATAATAAAGAATTAAGAGAAAAATTAAATAATATTATGCATCCTAAAATTATAAATGAGATAAAAAAACAGATAGAAAATAATAAAAATGAAAAAAATATAATACTTGATATACCTTTATTATTTGAAGCAAAACTAGAATATTTATGTGATAAAACTTTATTAATAGTCGCAGAAAAAGAGACACAAATAGCTAGACTTATGAAAAGAGATAATATTTCAAGAGAATATGCAATAAAAAAAATAGAATCTCAAATGAATATAGAGGAGAAGAAAAAATTAGCTGATTTTATTATAGATAATAGTGGTAGTAAAGATGAATTAAAAGAAAAGATAAAAAATTTTTATAATAAATATTTAGATTAATTAAAATCCTTAGAATTATTATATAACTTTAAACTGTTGATAAAATTCGACAGTTTATTTTTTATTTGAATTTTGTATTACAATGTAATATAATATGACTAGAAAGGAAGTGATATTAATGATTTCATTAAGATTAAATGAAAACGATGAAAAATTAATAAGAGATTACGCTAAATTAAATAATTTAAAATTATCTCAATTACTTAGAGACGCAGTTATTGAAAAAATTGAAAATGAAATTGATTTAAAACTCTTTGAAAAATCTTTAAATTCAATGAAAAAAACATATTCTTTTGAAGAAGTTGAAAAAGAGTTAGGACTTTAAATGGGATATAAAGTTGAGTTTTCAGATATTGCTTTGAAAAAATTAAAAAAAATGGATAAATATCAAGCGTCTTTACTTATGGGATATATTAAAAAAAATTTAGTTGATTGTGATGACCCTAGAAAAATAGGTAAGGCATTAGTTGCAAATCATAAAGGTAAATGGAGATATAGAGTGGGAGATTATCGTATACTCGCATTGATAGAAGATGAAAAAATTTTAATTACAGTAATTGATATTGGACATAGAAAAGATATTTATGAATAATTTTTTAAGAAAAGAAAAATTTTGCTGATTTTATTATAGATAATAGTGGTAGTAGAGATGAATTAAAAGAAAAGATAAAAAATTTTTATAAAAAATATATAAACTCCGTAGATTAATCTACAGAGTTTATATATTTTTTTTGATTCGACAAATAAAAAAGTAAAAAACACAGCACAAGTAACAAACAAATCAGCAACCAAAAAAGCTGAAATATTATTTGTATACAGCATAGAAAAAAGTATTTTTAAATTAGAACCATGTTCTAAAATAAATGGAGTAAGATGATAGTATGGCTAAATAAATCCTATTATAGCTAAAAGAATATAAATTTTCTTTTTCATATATTTCATCTTCTAAAAATCTAAATATAATTTTCCAATATTAATATTAGCTATTTTTTTGTTTTTATATTTTTCACTAATACTTGTAATAGCACTCTTTAAAGCTTTTGATGAGATACCATACTCTATTGACTGATAAGCTTCTATAAAAGCTGATAATTCATCACATACTTTTACTATTTCTCCATCAATTGCATTGTACTCATCACTATTATATTTTTCTTGTATTTCATCAGTAGAAACAGTTTTCCATTGATTATCAATATATACACGACTTTCAAACTCATTTTCAGAAAATAGTTTTATTTCATCTAATCCATAATCAATAAATGGATAGAGTTCTTCTTCTGCTATTTCATTTTCTATATCTTTTATAATATCAGGAAGCTCTAATGTAGCTCGTTTTACAGGTGAAATAATATCACGAGTAACAGACTCCATTAAATCATGAAATAGTGCAGTAAAAAAATTATTTCTAATTCTAGTTTTTGATGCATTTAGCGAAGTAGAAATAATAAATGTAAGAGAAGCTACATACATACTATGACCTAAAACAGAAGTTTTTGGGACTCTTGGAGATTGATTCCATCTTTCTTGATATCTTAAGTACTGAATAATTTTTAAAAGCTCTTCAAAATTTTTATTTTGAGTAAGAAATTTATATGATGATAAATTTTTAAATTCAGCTAAATCATTTGAAATTTTATTTAATATACTATCTACTCTATCATCAAGATTTTGTTTTTTTAATATTTCTAATTCTATTTTTGTAGAATATTTATGAGCTAATTTCAAAATTTTTAATGTAAGATTATCAATTGGTTCATCAAGTACATATTTTTGAAATTTATTAAAAAGATTTTTATCTAAATATACCTCATATTGTGCTGTTGCCCATTTATTAAGCTCTTTATAGGCTGTAGGATTTTTTAATTTTATTCTTTTAGCAACAGGTGATTTTATATCTGATAAAGAGATTTTTTTTAATAAATCAAAAAATCCTGATTCAATAAGTAGATTCCAATCAATATTATTTCCTTGAGATTCTTCATATTTACCTAAAAAATATGCTATCATCATTTTAAGTGCATGTCTATCCATCTCTGTAAATTCAATTGGTCTAATAAAATCATTCCATCTATTTAAAGAAAAACCTTCAAATAGTTTTAATAAAAAACCTTTATTTAACATAGCTCACCTCTTTTATAATTTTTTATTCTTTTTAATATTTTACTAAAAAATATTAAAATTCCTTTAAATAAAATAAAAAGAGGAAGTAACTGGGGATTACTTTCCTCTTTTTATTTCATGGTTTTTGTTTAGGGAGTCACACAACCATTAATGTGGACAACATATATATCGACTTTATTTTAAATTAACTTTAATATTTTTTGTGAAAAGAGTTGTTGCTTTTTTTATTGATAATATATATAATGATTTTGGGTAATTTTAATTAATGACTTTTTAAGGGGTGTGGATTATGCAATTATATCAATATGATGATAATTCTATTAGTTCTGAAATTATTTTTAGAAATGATAGTGAAACAATTATTTTAAAAGGTTTAAATTTTACTAATTTTATTGTTAATTATACTGCAAAAATTTTTGTTATTAGTGGTCAAATTTTAATTAATGATTTAGAAACAAAAAAATTAGCAAAATGGAGTAAAATTTCTTCTGAAAGACATGAACATTTAAAAGATATGACTTTAAGATATGTTAGAAATGGTTTTGTTGTACGAGAAATAGAAATGAATAAAATGTATATAATCTCTTATGATGAAAATTATACTACTGGAACGTATACTCTTGTAATTACACAGCATAATAAAAAAATTAATTCTCAATATCATTTAATACCTATTGAGACTGATTGTGGCAGAATGTATGCATTGGTACAACCAAAAGATGAAAGAACTTCTAGACTTATGTATAAAATGAAATCAGTATTTAAAGAAAATAAATTTAGAGACATTAAAAGAGATGGTATTTTAGTATTAAATAGTGCTGGAAGTGTAGCAGTATTAAAAGCAACTGGAGATGGAATAAAATATTTATCAAAATTTGGATTTGGAACGAGTATTAGTTTTTTAATGAGATTTAATATATATTATTTAGCAACACATGGAACTAATTTGTTGATATCAACAAGTGCAGATATGTATTTTAGAGCAATAGGATATGAAGAGGGAATAGGAACTATTAATCCATTAAAAGATATCTATGAAGAAGTAGCAAATGAAGCATTTAAAGTTTACTCAAAACTATATGAACGTAGTTATAATGAAGAACAAGCAAGAAAATTTGGAGAAAAAGCTTTTTATGCAGTAGATTTAGGAGGAGCTGTATTAGAATTAGGATATATGATAAAAAGTACATATAATAGTCTAAGATATGGTAAAAAAATATCTTTTAGAATAAAGTATGATAAAAATTTTAATATGGCGTTTAGAAAATATAGAAAATCGTATATTACTATTTCTAGTGGAGCAATAGCTAGAGATATAAATCCTGTTTATCAAGATTTACAGGAGGTATTAAAAGATGAGTAATAAGAAATATTTTTTTTATGTATATTTTACAAGGGGTATTTTATCAGGAATTTATGCAAGTTTTAGATATATTTTAGATAATATACCAAATATTCATATAGGTTATTTTTTTAATTTTATAACTTTATTTAGAATAGTTGTAAGTACATTAGTAGCATCTCTACCATTTTTGTTAATAATGACAGTAATGGTTATGGTAGTACATCAAGCACTAGATACTATTAAAGAAGGAATAGGAAGCATTATATTATTTGGGTTAATATTTATATTAATGGTATTGAGAACATTAGGGATGGGAGCTGATTCCTCTTTTTTATCATTCTTTTTTAAACTTATTATAGGAGCAATAATAATTGTTTTTATAGAGAGTAAGATATTTGGATTAGAATATAAGGGTTAAACATTGTTAGGAGTGTGTATTAAAAGATGAGTAATAAAAAATATTTTTTTTATGTATACTTTACAAGAGGAATTCTTGCTGGTATTTATGGTTCAATTAGATTTTTATATGAAGAACCTGCGACCCTAACTATTTTAAATGTTATTAAAGTGACAATGATTTTATCTTTTCCTTTTTTTTATTAGTAACATTTGCTACTTTTTGCATTAGATTTTTTATTAATGTAATCAAAAAAAGCATTTTAGATATGATATTAGCAATATTTTTACTTACAATATTATTAATTAGATTAAAATATCAGGGAGCATTTGATATTGGGTTTATATATCAAATTATATTATGTTTAATAATTATATTTATTGAAAGTAAGATATTAGGACTAGAGTATAGGGGATAAGTATTATTTGTTAAAAGTTATTGTGATTAAAAAATTTGAAAAAAACAGTATTAAATGATAAAATATCCTAAAAAAATAGGAGGTATTATTTATTATGAAAAGAAGCTTATCTGGTATACAACCAAGTGGTATTTTACATATAGGAAATTATTTTGGTGCTATAAAACAATTTGTGGATAACCAAGATAATAATGAAGGATTTTATTTTATAGTAGATTATCATGCGTTAACATCACTTCAAAATGCAGAACAACTTAGAAAAAATACATATGATGCTGTATTAGACTTTTTAGCATTAGGACTTGACCCAGAAAAATCAACTATTTATCTACAATCAGATGTACCTGAATGTACAGAGCTTGCTTGGATATTATCAAATGTAAGTCCTATGGGACTTTTAGAAAGAGCTCATTCATATAAAGATAAAATTGCAAAAGGAATATCTCCAAATGTAGGATTATTTACATATCCTATACTTATGGCAGCGGATATTTTACTTTATGATGCAGATATAGTACCAGTAGGAAAAGACCAAAAACAACATCTTGAAATGACTAGAGATATAGCAATAAAATTTAATCAAACTTTTGGAGAAGTTTTTAAATTACCAGAGCCTCAAATAATAGAAAGCCTTGCTGTAGTACCTGGTACTGACGGGCAAAAAATGAGTAAATCATATGGAAACACTATACAAATGTTTGCTTCTAAAAAGCAATTAAAAAAACAAGTAATGGGAATAGTAACAGATTCTACACCTCTTGAAGAACCTAAAAATCCAGATAATAATATAACAAAATTATATGAACTATTTGCTACAAAAGAGGAAGTAGGAGAGATGAAAAAGAAATTTTTAGCAGGTGGGTATGGATATGGACATGCTAAAAATGAATTACTTGAAAAAATATTAGAATATTTTGGAGAAGCAAGAGAAAAAAGAGAAGAATTAATTAAAAATCCTGAGTATGTACAAAAAGTATTAAAACAAGGGGCAGAAAGAGCAAGAGATATAGCTAGTAAAAAAATGATAGAAATAAAAAAAGCTGTAGGACTATCTGGAAATATATATTAATATTTATAATTAAATCCATAAAAGGAATTTTACTTTTATGGATTTTTTTTCTTTAATATGGTATATTTATAATGAATAAATAGACTAAAAAAATTGAAAAATAGTGAGAAGTTAAGAGTGAGAAGTGAGAGGTAAATAGTAAGAAGAATTAAATAGCGCATTTTCATATTAGTTTGATAAATGCGTTACACGAAGGACACAAAGAATAGAAAACAAAGAACCACAAAGATAAAAAAATAGTAAGAAGTGAGCAGTGAAAAGAATTTAAAATCAACGCAGAGGAACAGAGGAATCAGAGTGACGCAGAGATAGAAAATTTAGCCACGGAAAAACGCGGATTGAACTCAGCACAAAGAAAAGAGAACACAAAGTATCGCAAAGATAAAAGAATTGGAACCCCGAGATTGACACTGAAAAACACAGGATAAAAAATTAATTTATCTGGTGAACATCCCGTGTGTATCTAGTGGTTTCAAAAAACTTAGTGGTCCTTAGTGCTTTTTCTTAGTGTACTTTGTGTAACTCATTCATGTAATTCATTGCAAAAAAACTTGAGTAATTAAAAAATTTTATAAATAAAATTGAATATAAAAAATAAAAGGGGGAAAAATGGCGAAACTAACAAAAGAAGAAAAAAGTTGGATAACTTATGATATAGCAAATTCAGCTTTCACATTAATACTTATTACTACAATAATGCCTATATTTTTTAAAGATTTTGTATCAAAAGGTGTTGATAGTGCTATATCTACAGCAAATTGGGGATATGCTAATTCATTGGCATCACTTATATTAGCTTTAATAGCTCCAATTTTAGGTACTTTTGCTGATTATAAAGGTTATAAAAAAAGATTTTTCTCTGTATTTTTATTAATAGGATTATTATCTACACTACTTCTTATTACAATAAATCAAGGAGAATGGATAAAATGTATAATATTTTTTGTAATAGCTAGAGTGGGATGGGCTGGAGCAAATATATTTTATGATGCATTTCTTACTGATGTATCTAAAGAAGAAAATATGGCTAAAGTATCAGCATATGGATTTAGTTGGGGGTATATAGGTAGTGTTGTACCATTTATAATTACTATTATACTTGTAATATTATTAAAAAAAGATGGCGAAATAATTTCTCCAATAGCATCAAAGCTTAGTTTTTTTATAGTATTTCTATGGTGGGGATTATTTTCGATACCAATGTTAAAAAATACTAATCAAAATTATTATGTAGAACTAAATAAAGAAGAAAATATATTTACTCAAAGCTTTAAAAGATTTTTTAAAACTTTTAAAGAGATAAAGCATTATAAAAATGTTATGTTATTTTTATTTGCTTATTTCTTTTATATTGATGGTGTAAATACAATTATTAGTATGGCATCAGCTTATGGTCGAGATGTGGGATTATCAGTAATATCCCTTATATTAGCTATACTTATGATACAAGTAGTAGCATTTCCAGCAACACTTTTATTTGGAAAATTATCTGATAAAATATCACAAAAAACTCTTATTTTTATAGGAATTTTAATATATGTTGTAATTACATTTTTAGCATTTAAATTGCCTAGTTTTGAGAGTATAGAGATAAAAGTAAAATTATTCTGGATATTAGCACTTTTAGTAGCACTTTCTCAAGGAGGAGTGCAGTCAATAAGTCGTTCGATATATGCATCACTTATTCCAAAAGAGAAATCAACAGAATTTTTTGGATTTTATAATATATTTGGAAAATTTGCTACAATACTGGGGCCTTTTTTAATGGGAATAGTAAGTGAATTTACAGGTAGTTCAAGATATGGAGTGCTTAGTATAATGTTTTTATTTTTAATAGGGATAATATTTTTAGTATTTGTAAAAATAGAAAAATAGAAAAAATATTTTGAAACCACGGGATTTACACGAGATTTTTTCCGCAGATTGTATGGATTTATACAAAGAGCACGAAGGAAATCATTGAGGACCACTAAGTTTTTTTCTTTGTGGTTCTATTTTTTTATCCGCGTTTTTCCGTGGCTAAATTCTAATTTTTCCATTACTTACTTTTCCCTAATTGGATAGGTTATAATAAATAATACAGAAAAAACTCGGACATGATATAATATATAAAAAATAGAAAATGGAGGAATATACATGTCTAGTAAATCTAATA
>JAICDD010000002.1 GCA_020063625.1 Fusobacteriales bacterium | reverse complement strand
GTCAAGTAAATGGAACATATAGAAAAATAAAAGGTATTGCATAAAATTATAGAAATTAGGGAGTATAAAAAATTTTCCTACAAATACTTGACACGAACTTTTCTATTTGAGTACCTACATAATTGTCATAATATTGTGTTATACTATTTTGTGATACTTCAAAACTATTTTTAGAATATGCCGGAACAACTACTGGCTCTATTTCTAAATATCCTTTTGATTCAAAATAAACTTGTACTGTATCTTTAAAAAAATACCACATACCTAAAAATGAAATAGATCCAACTATAAATATTAATAAATAATGTTTTTTTAATATTTCTATTGGTATAATATCTTTTCTTTTATTAAATCTCATATCTTTCTCCCTCATATTTTTTATTATTTACTATTCCCCTTAATAGAATCAATTACTTAATGTATCTATATTTATTGCTGTGTCTGTAATTAAATTTAATGTTCTTAATGGCTCTAATATATTATTTACAAAGTCATTAAATGTAGATATATTATTTTTTTCTACATAAACTATATCATTAGGTTCTAATATTATATTTTCTAGTGAAGTATTGTTTAAATTTTTCATATTTATTTCTTTTATTGAATATTTTTTATTATCTGATTTTGATAATATATATACTTTTGAAGAATCAGAAAATCTATTAAATCCTCCACTTCTAAATATAGCATCTATTAAAGTTAAACCATCTTCATATTTTAATATACCTGTTTTATTTACTGCTCCATATATATATACATTATTTTCATTTGATTTTTTCATTGATACATACACTATATCTCCATTTAAAATTTTTATATTTTTTTCTATTTCACCTTTAAATATTATATCTTTTAAATTTAATGTAATAGTTTTCCCATTTTTTCTTATAATTTTACATAGAATATCACTATTTTCTAAATCTTCTAGACTTTATTTAATTCCTCCAGCTAAAGAAATAGTTTCTATTAAATTATTTTCTTGTGATAAATAAATAACTCCTGTTTTTTCTACATTTCCCCATATATAGACTTTATTATTATTAAATTGAGTAACTATTACTGTATATTTTAAAAAATTATATATTTTTGTTATTTTTTCATTTATTTCTTTTTCTACATCTTCTATTGTTTTATCTTTTACTTTTACAATTCCTATATCAGGAATATTTATATTTCCATCTGGTCCTACTTGTAATGTTAAATTTTCAAAATCTTTTTTAGAGGGTATAAATACTAAAACATCTCCCGCTCCAATTTTATAGGACTCTTTACTTATTTTATTAAATTCTTTTATCTCTTCTTTTGAAGAAATATTTATTTCTTTTTCTTTAGTAGTTATATTCTCATTTTTAAATTCAATGTTTTTTATTGTTTTTTCATTTAATTTACTACAACTAATCATTGTTAAAATAAATATTATAAAAAAAATATTTTTTTTCATTAATTAATTCCTCCAGTACTCAACTTATTTTTTTTATTTCTTAAAGGTTTATTTAAAATTTTTCCTATATAATATCTTAGTACTCCTATTAATTGTGGCAAAACTATAACTGATAAATGCCAACAATAAAGTTTTGATTCCTTTTTAGTTAATTTAAGATTATACATAAATTTTTTTACTAATTGTAATCGTGGTCTAAATAAAATGTATATTCCTAATAAAATTATTGATATCGCTAATATTCTATTAATTAAAATTAATAGTAGTCCAATACTAATTAATCCCAATGAAATTCCGCCTCTTTTTAATATTCTTTTTACTTCTGTTTTCCACATTTCATTATGTAAAAAATTTACTTCTGCAAAGGCATATCCTGTTCTATATGCTCTTTTTAAGTATTGTTTTACTGTTGTCATTGCTAAATCATGTTTTGTCATATCAGTATTTATTCTAACAATTTTATATCCTAGTTTTATTATTCTATGTGATAATTCTGGGTCTTCTCCTGCTACTAAATTACTATTATATCCTTTTGTTTTTTCTAAAACTTCTCTTTTAATTAAGACATCTCCACCAAATTCTGATATCTCTCCATATGCTAAGTTCCATTCTAAATTCCCTATCCAATTAAATATTGATTTTTCTGGATATAATTCTTTCCTATTTCCACAAATTGCTCCTATTTTTTTATCTTTTTTTATTTCATTTACTGCTTTTTTTAACCAATTTTTATCAAGAATTGTATCAGAATCAATAAATTGTACATATTTACTATTACCTTTTAACCATCCTTCATTTCGTTGCTTTCCAGGTGTTGGATATTCTAAATTTAATTCTATGATATTTACTTTTGAATATTTTTGAGCTATTTTTTTTGAATTATCATTAAAACCACCATCAACATAATAAATATCTATAAAATCCATATTATAATCAATTTTTAGTACACTACAAATACATTTTTCTAATGTTTTTTCACAATTTAACCCTATAATTACAATATCTATTTTTGTATCTTTAGTCTGTATCATAGCTAGCTCCCTTTTTAATCAATACTGCTTTTATTGTTTTTAAAATAATAATAATATCTAACCATATACTCCAATTTCTTATATAATATTGGTCTAATACTGTTCTTTCATAAAATCCTATTTCATTTCTTCCACTTGCTTGCCATAATCCTGTTATTCCAGGCTTTGTTTTTATAATACTTTTATATTTTGATCCCATATCTTTTTTTTCTCTAAACAAATATGGTCTTGGTCCTACTATACTCATATTTCCTATTAATACATTTATCAATTGCGGAAGTTCATCTATACTTGTTTTTCTTAAAATTTTTCCTATTTTTGTTATTCTTGGATCATTTTTTAATTTTTTATTCTCTTCATATTCTCTTTTTATTTCTGGATTTTCTTTCATTAACTTTTCCAATACTTCTTCTGCATTAGAAATCATAGTTCTAAACTTATATATATATATATTTCTTTTCCATTTTCTCCAATTCTTTTTTGCTTAAAAATAACTTTTCCACCATCTTCTAATTTTATTAAAATATATACTATAATAAATACTGGAATTAAAAATATTATTCCTATTATAGAGCAAATCAAGTCAAATATTCTTTTTTGGATTTTTTTAATAGGACTTAATAATCCCTGTGATGCAGCAATTGTAAGTACTTGTTCATAATCATGTATCTCAGTTGAAAAAGTCATTAATCCATACATATCTGGTATAAATTTTATATAACGTACTTTCCCTTCTAATTTATGGATAATATCTGAAAGACCTTTTCTATCAACTTTTGGTACTGCAATAACAACTTCATCAATTGCATGTTTTACTATATATTTAATAATATGCTCTATATCACCTAAAATTTTTATATCTGCTTTTTTAAAAATTTCTTTATTTAAAACTTCTTCTTTTTTATTATTAACAATCTCTTTATTTTCATAAACAAAACCATCTATTTTATATAATGAAAAAGGATTTTCAATAGCATATTCACAAAATTCTTCTCCTTGAAATCCACTTCCTAAAATTATTGCTTTTATATTGTATATATTTTTTTTATTTAAATAACATCTTAATAAAAATCTTGCTACTATATCTATTCCTACAAATAACATTAAGGTTATCCACCATATAAAAATATCTTTAGGAACACCATTATCAATATAAATAAACGAAATTACTATTCCTGCCATTAAAGAACTATATAAAATCCTACTAACTTCTTCCCATATATTCCATGGCTTTAATTTATATAAATCCCTAGCCCAAAATGCTATAATTAATACAAGATATGAAATTGTATTTCTAGTTATTGTTGCAAAATTATTAATTTGATATATATTATTTTTATCTATAAATATTTGAAAAAGAGTCTTACTGAATAGATATGAAAAATTAATAATAGAATAGTCTAACAATATTAAGATTAGAATTAATAAGCTTTTTTTGAAAAATTTTTTCCTGTGTCTCTTCATTTCTTTCTCCCCTATCTTTTTCCCTTTTGAAATACACCTTTTTAAAAAATTAAAGTAACCATTAATTTCTCGTTTACAAAAAATAAATAATAATAGTATTTTTGTAACCTTTTTAATTTACTCTTATTTTGTAAAAAAATTATATCATGAAGTTTTAAAATAGTAAATTATTTTTTTTAGTTTTCATAGTGTTTTTTTTCTGAAATTTGTATTATATTTATAATATAATTATTTTTAAATTGTTTGATTTTTATTTTAAATTTTAATAAAAACACATTTTGTTCTTTTTAAAACTTAATTTTTTTAATGATCTCAACTTGTATAATATATATTATATATTTATTTACAATAAATCATTTATAAATTGAATTGCTTTTAATAGAAATTCATTTTTTGTATTTTTCTCCATTAAATAAACAGCACTTTTAAATATAAAGTTATATTAATCACTATAAATATTATTTTGTTAATTTTTTTTCAAACATTTATACATTTTATTTCTATTGTCAATAATTTTATAAGTCTCAATTTTTAGATAAAAAAAATCTCTTTATATTAAATATATAAAGAGATTTTCAATACTAATAATTAGATATTTCTTGTTTTTTTAATATTATTTTTTATATTTCTATATCCTCATCTATTTCATAGTTTTAATTTTCTTTTTTAATTAAATTTTAAAACCACTAGATTTTTAGTCACAAATTGCACGAATGAACTCGAATTTTTTGTTATACAAAGAACACGAAGAAAAATACTAAGAACCTCTAAGTTTTTTCTTTGTGGTTCTGATTTTTCTATTCTTTGTATTCTTCGTGTAACGCATTTATCAAGAAAATCTAATCTCCTCTGAAAATGTGCTATTTTATTCTTTTCACTTCTCACTGCTTACTTCTTACTTTTCACTAATTATCCATTTGCCATTGTCAATTTTTTATCCTGTGTGCATCTAGTGCTCCCATATTTTCCTTTGTGCTAAATTTAAAACGAGTCCTTTTTTAATAAAGAACTCGTTTTATATATTTTATTAACTATTTATTTTGTAATAATTTCTACTACATCATACCCTGCTTCATCTATAGCAGCTTTTATTGCATCATCACTTACATCTCCATCTATAACTGCTTTTCCTATTTCTACATCAAAATTATTTACACCATCTAATTCACTAAGTGCTTCTTTTACATGCATTACACAATGTCCACAACTCATTCCTTCAATTTTTACTTCTTTTTTCATTTATATCACTCCTTATCTTTAGATTAGTTTTTTATGTGAAGGTTTAAAACCTGTAGGTTTAAAACCTTTTAATCTTAGTGCATTTGTTACTACTGATACAGAACTAAACGCCATTGCTGCTCCTGCTATCATTGGATTTAATTTTGGTCCTCCAAAAGCATACAATACCCCTGCTGCTATTGGAATTCCTAATGTATTATATCCAAATGCCCAAAATAGATTTTGTTTTATATTTCTAATTGTAGCTTTACTAAGCTCAATTGCAGTTACAACATCTTCAAGGTCACTTTTCATAAGTACAATATCTGCTGATTCCATTGCTACATCAGTACCACTACCTATTGCTATTCCTACATCTGCTTGAGCTAGTGCCGGAGCATCATTTATCCCATCTCCTACCATTGCTACTTTATCTCCTGTTTCTTGTAATTTTTTTACTTCATTTGCCTTATCTTGTGGTAATACTTCAGCTAATACTATATCTATCCCTACTTGTTTTGCTATTGCATCTGCTGTTTTTCTATTATCCCCTGTTATCATAGCTACTTTTATACCTAAATCATGTAATTTTCTTATTGCATCTTTACTTGATGGTTTTACTGTATCTGCTACTGCGATTATTCCCGCTAAATTTCCATCAATAGAGATATACATAGGTGTTTTACCTTCTGCAGCTAATCTATCAGATTCATTTTCTAAAGTAATTTCTATATTTTTTTCTATCATTAATTTTTTATTTCCCAAGTATATATCTTTATTTTCTATTATTACTTCTATACCATGACCTGGTATAGCTATAAATTTATCTACTTTTTTTAAAGAGATATTTTTATTTTCTGCTTCTTTTACTATCGCTTCTCCTAAAGGATGTTCTGAACCTTTTTCAGCTGATGCTGCTATTGATAATATCTCATTTTTTGTATAATTATCTGCTACGATTATATCAGTAACTACTGGTTTTCCTTCTGTAATAGTTCCTGTTTTATCAAATACTATTGTATTCAATTTATGAGTCAATTCTAAAGCTCCACCATTTTTAAATAATACTCCATTTTCTGCGCCTTTTCCAGTTCCTACCATAATAGCTGTAGGGGTAGCTAATCCAAGTGCACAAGGACACGCTATTACAAGTACTGCAATAAATATAGTAAGTGAAAATACTGGTGATGCTCCACTAAAATACCATATTAATCCAGATATAATAGCTATTGAAATAACTATTGGTACAAAATATCCAGATATTATATCTGCCATTTTTGCTATTGGTGCTTTTGAACCTTGAGCTTCTTCTACTAATTTTATTATTTGAGAAAGGGCTGTATCTTTTCCTACTTTTGCAGCCCTAAATTTTATAGTACCATTTTTATTTATTGATGCACCTATTACTTTATCACCTTTATTTTTTTCTACTGGTATACTTTCACCAGTTAACATAGCTTCATCTACTGAGGTATTTCCCTCTACTATTATACCATCTACTGGTATTTTTTCACCAGGTTTTACTAAAATTATATCTCCTACTTCTACTTCATCTATTGGTATTTCTATTTCTTCATTATCTTTTATTACAAGTGCAGTTTTAGGCTGTAATCCCATTAATTTTTTTATTGCATCAGATGTTTTTCCTTTTGTTACAGTTTCTAGATATTTACCTAATAAAATAAAAGCTATTATAACTCCTGCACTTTCAAAATATAAATCATTTGCAAATTCTAATTTTCCATTTATTATTTCAAATGTTGCATATACTCCATAAAGAATTGCTGCTGACGTACCTAATGCTACAAGTGTATCCATATTAGGTTCTCTTTTTATTAAATTTCTATATCCATTAATATAAAATTTATTTCCTGCAATTACAATAGGTATTGTCAATATTAATTGAATTAAAGCAAAATATACTGGATGATAATGTGGATTTATTATTTTAGGAATTGGTAATCCTATCATATGTCCCATTGCTATATATAATAGTGGTATTGCAAATGTTGTAGCAGTTATAAATTTTTGCCATAATATTTTTCTTTCTTTTTCTTTTCTCAATTTATCGGCATCTATTTCGTCAGATTTATCTATTTCAAGTGGTGTATATCCTGCTTTTTTTATTGTATTTTTTATATCAGATAATCTAGTAATATCACTATTATAATTAATTACTGCTTTTTCAGTAGCAAAATTTACTGTTATATTTTCTACTCCCTCTAATTTCCCTACTCTTCTTTCTATTGCAGTAGCACATGCTGTACAAGTCATTCCATCAATAGGAATTGTTACATTTCTTGTTTTTTTCTCTTCTTCTAAATCATACCCACCTTTTTTTACTGCATTTATTATATCCTCTTGTTTTACTTTAGTTTCATCAAAAACTATATTTAGCTTTTCAATAGCAAAATTTACATTAGCACTTTCTATTCCATCTATTTTTTTTAAACGTCTTTCAATATTATTTGCACAGGCACTACATGTCATCCCTATGACATTAAACTCTTTTTTTTCACTCATCATTTCCTCCAATTTATTACTCTTTAATTAATAATCTACTCTTTTTATATATTTTTTTTATTTTTTCCCTTTTTTATTTTTTTATTTTTTCTTCTTTATTCAAATCACAACAATCCATTTTTCCACTACCAAAATTTTTTTCATTACTTTCTGCCATTTCATTAATAAATTTATTAAATCCTTTTTTTATTTTTTAAAAAGTTTAAACATCATACTCACTCCTTAATTTTATAAATTCAATCAAGTTTTTTATAATTAACTTATTTTATAACATTATAGATATACCCCCTATAACTATAATACTATAAAACAAATAAAAAATCAACTTAAAATTTATTATGGTTTATGACAAGACAATAGTGTATAATATAAATACAAATATATTTTTTTAATATGAACAGTAAGGTGATTAATTATGAAAAAAAGATTGATTTATCTAATATTAATTTATAGCTTTTTTTATATAAATATAAAAGCTCTTGATACAATAAAATTTGAAAGTGGACAGGTGGCAAATGATGTCCGAATGGCTCAAAAATTAGAAATATTGACTAAAGCAATGGAGGTTACAAAAGAAAAATATGGGAAATACATAATAACTTCTCTTATTTCAGATAGAGTTAACAATATAAGAGCAAGACAATTAATGAAAAGTGGAGAACTTTTAAATACTTTTGTTGCTGTTACTAATCTAGAATGGGAAAGGGAAACAATACCTATTCGCATTCCTATACGAAAAGGATTATTAAATTATAGAATTTTATTAATTCATAAAGATGATATTGAACTTTTTAAAAATGTTGAAACATTAGATGATTTAAAAAAAATAAAAATAGGTACCAGATTGGGATGGTCAACTACAGAAATTTTAAGAAAAAATAATTTTAATCTTGTATTAGGTACTGATTATGATGCCTTATTTTCAATGCTTAATTCACATAGATTTTCTGGTTTACCTAGAGGAGTAAATGAAATTTATTCAGAATATGATTTACTTGTAAAAAATAGATTAAATAATATTGTTATTGAAAAAACTTTATTACTTAAAATTGTTACTCCTGTATATATTTTTGTATCAAAACAAGAACCACGACTAGCTAATCGACTTAAAGAAGGAATGAAGATTATTTCTAAAAATGGTAAACTTGATGAAATTTTTAATAAATATTATTTAGATGATATAAAAAAATCTAATTTAAGTAATAGAAAAATTATTGAAATTCCAAATCCTTTTTTACCACCTGATACACCTTTAGATATTAAAGAATATTGGTTTAATCCATTTGAAAATTAATATAAAAAAGCGACTAGAAATTAATTTTTTAGTCGCTTTTTTATAATTATTTATTTCCAAAAATTTCTACAAACTCTTTTACTAAATCTTTTGCTAAAATTGCTGCCATTAAATGGTCTTGTGCATGAATAAGAAAAACATTTACATCTACTTTTTCTCCATCACTTTCTTTAAAAATAATATCTGTTTGCATTCTATGTGCTGACAGTACTTTTTCTTCTGCTTTTTTTATATTTTTCTTTGCATTTTCTATATTATTTTCATGTAATGCTCGAAGTGCTTTAAAAGCAAGTTGTTTTATTTCAATAGCTTCATTTACTATATCCATTGCCGTATTTTCTATATTCATTTTCATTACCACCTTTATATATAAAAGTGAAGAAAGAGAGTTTTAAATTGAAAAATAAAGGGTTTTTAGGGTTTGTTAAAGTTTATTTTTACATATTATGAATTTTTATATTTTATTAAATTTTTTCTACTCTTTCTTCAAAACTTTTATTAAATTAATATTTATGCACTATATTTTTCTGCTATTTTTTCTATTATATCATTCTCTTCTAATTGAGTTATCTCTTTTAATACTTCTTTTATATCTTTAGTTGCTATTTTTTCTTGAAGTTCTTTAGCTTGTTCATCTTCTTCATTTTTATATTTTAATGCCGCTACTATACCATTTATTATATAATTATTTTCTGTATTATATTCAAGTGTTCCTCTTAGTGGTTTTATTAGTCTATCATTAAATCCTAATTTTCTAAGTGGTTGTCTTCCTACTCTTTTTACTTCATCTACTAAATATGGATTTTTAAATCTATTTATTATTTTATCTATATATTTATAGTGAGCTTCTCTATCAAATCCATATCTTTTTATAAGCACTTCTCCACTTTCTTTCATTGCATTTCTTACCATTTTTTCTATTTCTTCATCTTCAATACTTTCTTTTATTGTATTGTATCCTTTTTGGACCCCTAAATAAGCACATATTGCATGTCCTGTATTTAATGTAAATAATTTTCTTTCAACAAATGCCATTAAATTATCTGTAAGTTGCATTCCTTCAATTTTAGGAATTTCTCCTTTAAATAATGTCTCATCTACTATCCATTCTTTAAATTCTTCTACTCTTACTCTAAGTACATCATCTGTTTTTTCCATTGGTGGTACTATTCTATCTACAGCTGAATTTGGAAATCCTACATTATCTTCTATAAATTTATCTGTTCCCTCTTCTATATATTTTTCTATTTCCTCTTTTAAAAATGCTGATGCTTTTATCATATTCTCACATGCAATTATATTTAGTGGATTAGTATTATTTACTTTTTTTCTTTCATCTAGTCCTTTTGCTATTATTTTTGCGATAATTGCAAGTACATTTGGTCCTACTGCTGTAGTTATTATTTCAGCTTCTTTTATTAATTCTATTAAAGTAGTTTCATCAGTTGATAATACTCCATCTACATTTTTTACTAATATTTCTTCTTTTTTCTCTCCTACTACTTCTACTGTATATTCTTTTTTTTCTTTTAATGCATTTATAATTTCTTTATTTATATCTACAAAATATACTTTATATCCTGAATTAGAAAGTAATTTTCCTATAAATCCTCTTCCTATATTTCCTGCTCCAAACTGTATTGCTACCTTCATTTCTTCCACCTTTCTTTCTATAAATATTTTTAAAATTCCTATTCTCTCTTTTATCCTTTTATCTCTATAATTTCCCTCTTAAATACTTTTTTAAATTTTCGAATTTTTTTTATTATTTTCTCTTTACTTTCTCTACTTATTTCTTTATTTTTATATATTTTCATTATATCCTTTCCTTTTATATATAAATTTATTAATCTTTTTCCCTTATTTTTTTAATATATTTAATATATAGCTCTTTATATTAAATATATTAAAATCTATTTTTATCTGACTTATCGACTTAAAAAACAGAAATATCATTTTTCCCTTTTATACTATTTTTATTGGAAAAGAGTAACCAAAAAGTATTTCTAAAAAATTTATTAATAGAAATTAGCTTTTCGGTCTCCCAATTCCTTTAATAAGAAGTGTTAAATTGAAAATACATCGTATATATCATCAATATTTTTTGTTTTAGCTAATTCAAGAACTTTATCTTCATCTTCTATTACATCTGCTATATTTGAAATGATGTCCACATGTTCATTGTTTTTAC
Source organism: Fusobacteriales bacterium (assembly GCA_020063625.1). GTDB lineage: Bacteria > Fusobacteriota > Fusobacteriia > Fusobacteriales > Fusobacteriaceae > Hypnocyclicus. Next base: position 76,182 of record JAICDD010000002.1, on the reverse strand, counting down.
CTGCTATACCAATTAATAAATATGCTTTTTCACCATCAAAATCTATTCCTTCAGGATATTGATTTACAACTATTCCTGTTTTTAATACTTGTGCTTTTCCTTCTAATGTCCCATGTGGTATTGCTACATTATTTCCAATATAAGTAGTTGATTTTTCTTCTCTTTCCAACATGTACTTATAATATTCCTCTCCTACATATCCTAATTTAGCCATTTTTAATCCTACTTCTTTTATTGCTTCCTCTTTTGATTTTGAAGCTAGTCCTAATGTAATTCCCTCTTTTATTAAAATTCCATTATCTTCTGTTTTTATCTCTTCATTTGCCTCTACTACATTTGCTGATTTATTTAGTTTTTTTTTTAATTCTTCTACTAAATTATCGTAGAAAGTTCCATCCATAAAATTACTTATTGATAAATGTACTGGCGTTTTTACTACTGTTTTTGCTCTACTTGTTAAATCTTGATGTGTAACAACTATATCTATATCTTCTGTTAAATTATTTATTGCTAAATTTGTTACATGTATATCTAATCCAGCTGCTTTTACTTTTTTTCTAAGTAAACTAGCTCCCATTGCACTTGAGCCCATTCCAGCATCACAAGCTACAACTATTCTTTTTACATTTGTTAATGAATCTAATGTTCTTGCTTCAAATGTTGAGTTTTCTTTTTTATTTTTTAATTCTTTCATTTTTGCATTTGCTGCTTCAAAATCATTTTCTACTTCTTTTTCTTTTTTAAGTATTACCATTGATACAAGTAATGCAACTGTAGCAGATACAAGTACTGTACCAATTGTGGCTACAAACCCACCTTTAGGAGTCATTGCAAGTGCTGCAAATATACTTCCTGGTGCTGCTGGAGCTATTAATCCACCTTTTAATATTACATTTGTAAATACTCCTGACATTCCTCCAAGTATTGCAGCTATTATTAATAATGGATTCATTAGTACATATGGGAAATAAATTTCATGTATTCCACCTAAGAAATGAATTATTACTGCCCCTGGTGCTGATTGTTTTGCAGTTCCTTTTCCAAACATCCAGTAAGCTAATAAGATTCCTAATCCTGGTCCTGGGTTAGCTTCTATAAAGAAGAATAATGATTTTCCAAGTTCAGCTGTTTGTTGCACTCCAAGTGGAGTAAATACACCATGATTAATTGCATTATTTAAAAATAAGATTTTTGCTGGTTCTACTAAAATTGATGTTAATGGTAATAAGTTCATTTTTACTAATAATTGTACAGCATTTCCTAGACCTTGACTTGCTACTTCTACTGCAGGTCCTATTACTTTAAAGAAAAATAATGCTAATATCATTCCTATTATTCCAGCTGAAAAGTTATTTATTAACATTTCAAATCCTGATTTAATTTTTCCATCTACTGCTTCATCAAATTTTTTAATTGCCCATCCACCAAGTGGTCCTGCAATCATTGCTCCTGTAAACATTGGAATAGATGTTCCTATTATTACTCCTGATGTAGCAATTGCTCCAACTACTGCTCCTCTTTCTCCACCTACTAATTTACCACCACTATATCCAATTAATAAAGGCAGTAAATATGTAATCATCGGTCCAACTAATTTTGCTAAAGTTTCATTTGGCATCCATCCTACTGGAATAAATAACGCTGTTATAAATCCCCAAGCTATAAATGCTCCTATATTTGGCATAACCATTGCACTAAGAAATCTTCCAAAAGCTTGCACTTTAACTTTTAAACTTTGATTTTCTGCACTAGCAGACATACTCATATTACTCATCTCTTTTCCTCCTTAAAATATTTTATATTACAAGTACATGTTTTCTAATATAAATATACTCTTTTCTTACTAAATGTACAATGTTTAAACACTTCATATTATTTCGAATATTAAAATTTCAAATTATATTGAATTTAATGTTTTCAATTTTTTTGGAAATGTATTGACTGTTGAATGGTTTTTAGATGAGTAATATATAATTTTTTATTTTTCAGAACTAGGATATAAGAATCGGCACAGAGACTCAGAGGGCACTGAGATGTATTGATTTTTATAGAATTTTGGAACCACGGGATTTACACAAGATATCACACTAGATTTTTTTGTCACGTATTACACGAATGAACTCGAATTTTTTGTTACACAAAGAGCACGGAGAAAAGCACTAAGAACCACTAAGTTTTTTCTTTGTGGTTCTGATTTTTCTATCTTTGTGCTCTTCGTGTAACTTATTTTTCTTCAAAAAAAAAGAACCCTTTAGGTTCTTTAAATTTTTTGAAACCACGAGATTTACACAGGATGTCACATAAATTTTTTGTTACACAAAGTGCACGAAGAAAAGCACTAAGGACCACTAAGATTTTTTTATTTCCTCTGTGATACTTTGATTACTCTGTTCCTCTGCGTTGATTTTAAATATTCTCACTGCTCACTTCTTACTTTTCACTTCTTACTTCTTACTAATTTTTATTTCTTTGTGGTTCTGTTTTTTTACCTTTGTGTTCTTCGTGTAATTTTTTAATCCGCGTAATCCGTGGCTAATTTTATTTATTATTTTTCTCTGCGATACTTTGATTACTCTGTTCCTCTGCGTTGATTTTTAAATTTTTCTCATTTCTTACTTTTAACTTCTTACTTTTTACTAATTTTTATATCTTTGTGGTTCTCTTTTCTATCTTTGTGTTCTTCGTGTAATTTTTTCTATTTCGCCTTTGGCGATTCACTCTTCACTATTTATTTCAGTTATATATTTTATTATCTCTTCTTCTCTTTGACTATTTTCTATTTTTTTTACAAAATCATAATTTTCTATCAACTCTACTAATTCTGTCAAAGCTCCTACATGCTCACTTCTGTCTTTACTAGAAAATGCTATAATTATTTTTACTTTTTTCCCTTCTGGGAATTCTACTTCTTTATTTAATTTTATCATTGTCATTGCTGTATATTTAACTTGATTTTTTATTCTTGCATGTGGAAGAGCTACTTTACCTCCTACTATCATATAGCTACCATGTATTTTTACTGCTTTTATCATCTCTTCTATATATTCTTCTTCAATAGCTTCTATTTTTAATAGCTCTTTTCCTGCTTCTTTTATTGCTTCCTCCCAATTTTCTACACTCTCTTTTACTTTTACTACTTGTAATAAATCAATTAATTTTTTATCTTTTATCTTATATCTGTCATCATAAATATTAGATTTAAAAAAGTTTTTTAATTTTCCTATTAGATTTTCTTCATCTAATACTTTACTTTCACTTTTTATTATATCTAATAATTTTGTCAAAGATATTTTATTACTATTTTTTTTAAGTCCATACTCTTCTAATCTTTTTTTATCATTATTTGTAAATATAGGATTTACTTTTAATATAGGAAAAGGATAATCTAGTTTTTCATCTATTTCTAATGTGGATATAATCAAATCAATATTATCAAAATTTTTAATATCTAAAAATTTATGATAAGGTAATGTATCTATAATATTTACATCATAATTTTCTAATAATTTTTGTGCAATTAGTTTTGAGCTTCCATATCCTAATCCACATATTATCAAAATATTTTTTATCTGATTTTCACTATTCTCTTTTCTATCAAGAGCTGTTTTAAAGTGCATAGTCAAATATGATATCTCTTCATCTGGCAAATCTTTATTTATATAAAGTTTTAGATTTTCATTGCTAACTTCTTTTATTATGTCAAATAATTCATTATATATCTCTTTTATCTCTTTTACGACTTCATTTTCTAAAATTATATCATTTTTTATTCTATAAATTGCAGGTTTTAAGTGATTTAAAATACCATCATACAGTATTTTGTCTTTTGTTAAATCAATTTCAAGTTTTCTTGATACCTCTTTTATAATTTCATTTACAGATATCTCTATTTCAATCCAATTTTCATAAAATGATGAATTAAAATTATATGAATGACTTCCTAAAAATAATTCTGTTAATAATAATTTTTCATAATCATTAAATTTTATATTAAAATACTCACTTAACATATTTAATTCATTTGATAATATTTTATACTCTTTTGTACTTTTTAAAAATTTTTCATTATTTTCTCTATTTTTTATTTCATTTTCATTTTCAAGTCTTCTAATAGCTATAAGTAGATACATTTCAAGTACTTTATATGCTTCATCAGAAATTATAGTTCCTAATTCATTTTCTACTCTTTTTATAAATATTCTTATATTTCTAAGCGGATAATCTTCAAAGTAAAGTTTTAATTCATCTCTTATGAGTTTATATCCTAATACTTCATCTTTTTTTATTTTACTTATAAATTTATCTTTACTTATATCAAGATATTCTACGAGCATTTTAAGTTGTGCTTTACGTATTCTTTCTTCATCACCTTCTAGTTTTAATCCCAATTTTGATAAATATTTCAAGCTCATTCCATTCTCTTTTAAAAAAAGTTTAACTTCTTTAAAATCAAGTTTTACAGTGCTTAAGCTTACAGAAAGAATTTCAGATATTTCATGTAAATTAATTATATCATCTGTAAATAATATAAAAGATTTTATATACTCTTTTCTTTCATGTTGAGAAAAATTGTAAAATCTTCTATTTAATATCTCTATTAATCTTTTTGTTTTATCTTTATCTTCATCAAATTCTAAAATACCTTTTGATTTTTTTTCTATCTCTTTTAGCCCATTTTTATATAGATAATAGTTAATATTATCTATATCATATCTGATACTTCTCTCTGTTATATTATACTTTTTAGCTAGTTCTTTTACTGTTGAGCTTTTTTCCTCTATTAACGTCATTAATATATTTATACATCTCTGATTTAACAATTTTAATCCTCCAATATAGACAATATTTTATAAAAATCTTTCTCTTTATTTGTAATTGATAAATTTTCTATTTCATCTTCATTTTCAATAATTTTAGATAATTTTTCTAAAATTTCAATATGAGTTTCTCCTTTTATTGCTAATCCTATTAATATATAAACTGTTTTCCCATCTCCATAATCAATTCCATATGGGTATTGATGTATTACTACTCCATTATTTTTTATATATTTATTATACTCTTTTGTTCCGTGAGGAACAGCTACTCCATTTGCTAAATAAGTAGATGATATTTCTTCTCTATTAAGTATTCCATTTATATAATTTTTTTCCACATATCCAAGCTCATATAGATGTTTTCCAATATCTTCTAAAGCTTCTTTTTTAGTAGCTTTCTTTAATCCTATTGCTAAATTTTCTTTTTCTATTATTTTTCTTGTAATATTTTTATTTACTATTTCTTTATTATTTTCATTTAAATCTATTTTATTTTTTATATTTTTCAAAAGTTCTTCATATACTTTTCCATCCATAAAATCATTTAATATTACAATATATTTATTTTTACTTCTCTCCTCTATTCTTTTTACTAATTTTTCATGAATTACTATTATATCAAATTCATTTAAATCATCATCTACAGAACGATTTTCTACACTTATTTTTTCTTCTAATTTTTCTTTTTTTATTTTTCTATCTAAAAGAGTTGCTCCCATTGTACTAGAGCCCATTCCTGCATCACATACAACTACTATTTTTATATTTTTTTTGTTTTTTACTTCTTCTGGTATATTTATTTTAGTTATATTTTTTTCTTCTTTATTAGACATTTTTAGTATTATACTCCCTATAATAAAACTTATAAAAAATGATGTTAAAATTCCTAAAAAAATTCCAAATTTATCATAAATAGGTGCTAATAAAAGTATCATTATTATACTTCCTGGTGATGCTACTCCTAAAAGACCTAGATTAAGTTTATCAAAAATATATACTCCTACACTTCCACTAATTATTAATGGAATTATTAATTTTAAATTTTTTAAAACATATGGAAAATATACTTCATGTATCCCACCAATAAATTGAATAAAAATATTTGAAATAATATTTTTTTTCTTAATCTTATTTTTTTTATTCATATATAAATATGCAGTTAAAATACCAAGTCCAGGCCCTGGATTAGTTTCCATTAAAAAGAATATTGATTTCCCTTTTTCACTAAGTTCTTGTAATCCAATTACTGATAACACACCGTGATTAATTAAATTATTTAGAAAAAATACTTTTGCTGGTTCAATAATAAAGGAATATAATGGATAAAATTTTATATTAATTGCAAATCCATTTATGTTTTCAACTATTATTTTATAAATAAAATCATATAATGGATAGATATAATAAAATAATTTAATTAAAATAGTTCCTAATACTACTATTAAAATATTATTTATAAGCATTTCATATCCAGGATATTTATATTTATCTAATATCTTTTTACTGTATTTAACAACCTCTCCAACTAAAATTCCTACTAATATAGGCATTAAAAATGATTTAAATTGATATAAATTAAGTATTCCTCCTACAACAATTACTCCTGCTATTCCTCCTAATCTTTTTTCTATAAAATTACCAGCACTATATGATAATATTAAAGGAATTAAAATATTTTTTAATAAAGAACCATAAGTTAATACAAAATCCTCTGTATTAAAAAAACTTAATGTCCCTAATAATATAAAAAAAGGTACATTTTCCATTATTACTTTACTTATAATCTCTAGTATTTTTATTTTTATATATTTCATAAATTACCTCTATTTCAAATTTTTATTTTTTATTACAATATACTTTTCATAATTTCTGAAATTTTCCTTTTTATTTTCATAAAAACAGTATTCTTAATCTAAAAAATGTATTTTTATATTATAATTGTACATTTTAAGCTAAAAAAATACAAATTTTTGTATTTCATTTTAACAAGAAATAATATATTTCATTTTTTTTTGAAATTTTTTATATTTGAATTAGTGTGTAGTAGTTGTTACTATTATATAGTATTTGAAGGAAAAAAATATATAAAGCGCCAGACCTATTTATAGGTGACGAGGAGAGAGGTTATCGAAATTTCGGCGGATGCCTCTAAGGTGGCTACAGCCTAAGAAATATACAAAACTATATGGTAACGTATAGGACAAAAATATTTCAGTAGCATTCCTTCAAAAATAAAAAATATTTAGGAGGAATTTATATGTGCGGAATAGTAGGTTATATTGGTGAACAAAATTCAAGTGAAATAATTATTGATGGTTTAAAGAAGTTGGAATACAGAGGATATGATTCAGCTGGAATTGCTGCAATTGTAGATTCTAATATTGTTCTTCAAAAAAAACAAGGTAGAATAGTTAATTTAGAAGAAAGTTTGAAAAATAATCCAATAACTTCTAATATCTCAATTGGTCATACTAGATGGGCAACTCATGGTGTGCCTTCTGATGAAAATTCTCATCCTCATTTTAATAATGACAAAACTATAGCTGTCGTTCATAATGGAATTATTGAAAATTTTGCTGAGATAAAAAATGAGTTATTAGAACTTGGATATAGTTTTTCATCTGAAACTGATACAGAAGTTATACCTTTACTTTTAGATTATTATTCAAAATCAAATGATAATTTTTATGAAGTTATCACTAAGACATTAAATAAAATTGATGGTTCTTATGCTTTAGGTATTATTAATACAAAATATCCTGATACAATATTTTGTGCTAGAAAAGATAGTCCTTTAGTTATTGGAAAAGGAGAAAATGAAAATTTTATTGCTTCTGATGTTCCAGCAATTTTAAAATATACAAATAAAGTATATTTTTTAGATAATTATGAAATTGGAATTCTTACAAAAGACAGTATAAAAATTTATGATATAAATAATAATGAAATTTCAAAAGAGCTTTCTGAGATAAAGTGGTCAATAGAACAAGCTACAAAAGCTGGTTATCCTCATTTTATGCTTAAAGAAATTTTTGAACAACCAGAATCAATAAAAAATACATTTAAACATTATATAAAAAATAATAAAGTTGATTTTGATTATTTAAATATTGATTTAAATAAAATTGATTCTATATATTTTATAGCGTGTGGTACAGCATATAATGCAGCATTACAAGGAAAATATATTTTCCAAAAATTAGCTAAAATAAAAACAGAAGTTGGAATAGCATCAGAATTTAGATATTCTGAACCATTTTTAGATGAAAAATCATTAGTAATTTTAGTAAGTCAATCAGGAGAAACTCTTGATACTTTAGCAGCACTTAGACTTGCAAAATCACTTGGTTCTAAAACTTTAGCTATTACAAATGTTGTAGGTTCTTCAATTGCTAGAGAAGCTGATGATGTAGTTTATACTTATGCTGGCCCTGAAATAGCTGTAGCTTCTACAAAAGCATATACTACACAAGTAGCTATATTTTATATGTTATCACTATATTTTGCAGAAAAGAAAAATTTAATTGATAATGAAAAATATCAATATTTTATAGAGAATTTTTATGCAATTCCTAAAAAAGTACAATCTATTTTAGAGCTTAATGATGAAATAAAAGATATTGCATCTACTTTATTAGACAATGAACATGTATTTTTCTTAGGAAGAACTCTTGATTATTATTTAGCTCAAGAAGCAGCACTTAAAATGAAAGAGGTTGCATATATACATACAGAAGCATTTCCATCTGGTGAATTAAAACATGGTACTATTGCATTAATTGAAGATGGTGTCCCTGTAATATCAGTATTAACACAAGAAGCTCTTATACATAAATCAGTATCAAATATAAAAGAGGTAAAATCAAGAGGTGCAAGAACATTGTCAATTTCATTTGAAAAACATAAAGATTTACTTGCTGAATCTACTGATTTATTTATTCCTATTCCAAATATAGATGATATATTTGCAGGATTTTTAAGTATTATCCCATTACAACTACTTGCATATTATACTTCTGCATTAAAAGGAATAGATGTAGATAAACCTAGAAATCTAGCAAAATCAGTAACTGTTGAATAATTTATTGTTTTATATAATGAGTTATGCTATATTTATATAGTATAACTCATATTTTTATAAATTTCTTAGGGGGAGTTAAAATGTATTTTGATTTTGAGTATATTTCAAAAAAGAGTAATATTGATATATCAGTATTACAATCAAATTTAGTGAAAGAAAATTTAATAGACAAAAGTTTTATTGATGACAATATGGCTGATTTTTTTGATGATGAATTATATTATATAAAAGAAAATTCTAGTTATATCTATTTTTTTAATAATTCTAAAAATAGAAAAAACTCTATTTTATTAGTTGAATTTTTTAAAGCACTTATTAATCTAAAAAAAGAGTATAATAATATAATATTTTTTATAATTGATAATAATAGTTATTTAGAATTAAAATCATTAATAACTAATATTCCATACTCTATGGATAAATATTCTCCAGATTTTGATTATATTTTAAAAGATTTTGAAGAATCTACTGATGAATCATTAAAAAAAGAAATAAAACTAAAAATGTTTTTGCAAATGTTAAAATTCGTTTTTAATGATGATGAATTAACTAACTTATGCTTGAGTTTTTTAAATGCTAATAAATAATTTATTTGTAAGAGAGTGAAAAGCTAAGTTTTATTAAATAAATTAAAATTTAATTAATTTATTTATACACGTCTTTTCACTCTTTCTATTTTTATAAATAATAAAAAAGGATAATTAAATTTTTTAAGTAAAATATAGTATAATACTGATATAAGGATGTGATAATATGGAATACTTCATTGAGTTTTTGAGAATATACAGAACATCTGATTCTGAGATATATTCTATTTTACTTGAAATGAATAATGAAAGTCGTGATATTGGAAAAGTTCATTTACATATAAGTAATAATGATAAAAAAGTAGCTGTTTATTTATCAAATGAATTTTTTAATAATTTTTTAGAAGAAACAAATGAGTTTAAAACAAAATTATTAGGAAAATTATATAATTTAGTTGGTGCAAATGAAGGCGCTACTGAATTTTCAATAGAATTTTTAGATATGAATCTATCTCAAATAAGTTTTGTTTGGGATGAAGATGAAGTAAATGATAAAGATGATAATTATTTTGATTTTGGATTAATAGAGGGTGAATAATTGACGATAATAATATTACGGGATATCTTTACTTAGCAGAGCTAATACAAGGAGGTGGTAATTATGAATATAATTATCATATTAAGTGTCATGTTAATGGTATATTTTTATATTAAAAGTAATTCCGGGCAAAAAATGATAGAAGATAAACTACTTAAACTTTTGGTTTTTTCAACAAAAGTTATTATCAACAATGAGAAAACTAAAAATAATATTAAACTTCGACAATATATAAGAAATTTTGCAAAAAAAATACTTGTAATGGATTTATTATTTTTATCACGTGGGAAATATGAAAATGAAATAAAAAAAAATAATTAAGGCTACTAGTTTTTAAGTAGCCTTAATTTTTTTATAGTGTTTTTTATAAAAATTTCTTTTGAAAAATATAATAATGTAGAAGTTATTGCAGTAAATGGTGCTACTAATAATAATCCAAAACTTCCAACTAAAGTAGTTAAAATCTCACTACTTACATAGCTCAAATTAAATATATTAATTGCTTTTGTTGACTGAGCCATAAATATCATAAGTAAAGTAGTATAACTACCAGAATATGCAAGTAATAAAGTTGTCGTCATAGTTCCTATTACATTTCTTCCTATTGTAAATCCTGAATTTAAAAACTCTTTTATTGAAATAGTTGGATTTTGTTTTTTTATTTCATCTAATGATACTGCAATATCTACTGATATATCCATCATTGCTCCACTTGCAGACAATACTATTCCTGATAAAAATATATTTTTTAAATTTAAATATGAAAAACCAAAATAAAGGAGGGTTTCTGAAAATGGTTTTGTAGCACCATTTAAATGAAATAATTTACCAAAATACAGTGATAATATAATTGTAAATATCTCTCCTAAAAAACTACCAAATATAGCTGCTAACGCTTTTTTATTTATTCCACATACTAATAAAATAATCGTACTTGTTATTGCTAATACAATAATAAATGTCACTAAAAGAGGATTATATCCTTTTAATAGTAGTGGAATGAGTAATTTCCATATTGAAAGTATTGTAAACACAAATGAAATTAATGCTTTAACTCCTGTTATTCCTGCAAAACTTATTAAAAATAGACATATAATAAACGCTAAAATTAATTCATAATTTATTCTATAATAATCTATTACATTAACACCCGTTATTTTTTGATTCTCATTATAATCTATTCCTACTAATATTATATCATTAGGTTTTAAAAATTTATCAAATTCCAATTTACCTACTAATTGATTCTTCCCTTTAACCACTTTATTTTTATAACTTTTATTTAGAATTTTTATATCTACATCTTGTATTCCAGTTTTTATTATCCCATGTTGAATAACATCACTATTATCAACTGATAAAATTTTTCCCTTTACTATTAAACTATTTTCTTTATTTTCAAAACCAGTAGGAATAAAAAATAATCCTATTATTGCCATTGTTATTATTACAACAAAAATTAACTCTTTATTTTTTAGCAACTTATTCATAAAGTTCCTTTCTAAGAAATATAGATTAGGAAATTCCTAATCTATATTCCAAGTGATAAAACATATTTTAATTTTTTATAAATATCTGTGTTATCATAAAAACCTTTAAATATTTCTTCTCCATTTCCTTTTGCATATAATGGTACTGGTACCCCTGTATGTGAATAACTTGTCCATCCTATTCCTGCTTTATTATTTAATATATGTGTTGCTGTTACAACTAATGGCTCATATCCACCATATAATAAATAATCTTCATCTTTATTTTTAGAACCATTAATAGAAGCATTAAATGCATTTTTTAATCTTTGAATCTCTAATGATGTAAGAGTTAAATCTTCTTCTCCTAAACCAAAATATTTTTTCAACATAGGCATAACATCATCAAATTTTGCATTATTTTTATATGTTTCTTTATATTTATTAAATTCATTATTAAATGCTTCATATGAAACTGTTTGATTTTTTATTTTATCAAAGAAAGTACTGTATTTTGTTCCTGCAAAACCAATAGACATACCTCCAGTTTCATGGTCACCTGTAACAATTATCAATGTTTCATTTGGATGTTCATTATAAAAATTAACTGCTTCTTTTACAGCATCATTAAAAGCTAATGTATCATTAATAACAGATGCTGCATCATTTGCATGTCCAGCCCAATCTATTTTTCCACCTTCAACCATCATAAAAAATCCATTTTCATTATCTAATAATTCTATACCTTTTTTTGTAAATTCAGCTAATGAAATATTATTGTATTTATCATTTTTTCTATCTATTTCATAAGGCATAGCTTCTCCGCCAGTAAGAACTGGATTTATTGCTATAATTTTATTATTTTTTTCTTTTAATCTGTTAAAATCATATTTATTATTTATTACTTTATAACCTGCTTTTTCAAATATAGGAATTAAATCAGGATTATTTTTTCTTTTACTAGCTGTATTACCTTTTATTCCTCCACCTGCAAAATAATCAAAATTACTTGTAGCAATTTGTTTTGCTATATTATAATAATTATTTCTTGAAGGTTCTGTAGCATAAAATACTGCAGGAGTTGCATGATCAAGTGATACACTTGAAACTATTCCTACTTTCATATTTAATTCCTCTTTTGCATATTTTGCTATACTTGTATATTTTTTTGTTTTAGTTGAATCCATTGAAATAACTCCAGAATCAGTTTTATTTCCTGTAGCTATTGCTGTACCTGCTGCTGCAGAATCTGTAATAAATGAATTAGCTGAATAAGTAGTAACAAATCCTTGTGCTTTAAAATCTGTAAAAGCCAATTTTTCATTTGACGTATTTTCTAAATAAATAGAAGTTGACATTACTTGTGGTGCTGCCATTCCATCACCAATAAACAAAAATACATATTTCGGTTTTGCTGCAAAAATAATTGTTGTAAAAACTAACATTAATACTAATATAACTTTTTTCATTTTACTGCCCCCTTTGAATTTTTTTAGATACTTAATAATATCATTATATTATTAATAGATTATTTATTTTATGTAAAATATGTGTATATTAATAAACCTATCAATAAAAATTTTTTTAATTTTTATTGACAAAAAATAAAAAATATATTATATTTATATCGCACGTACACGTGTACGTGATTTTAAATTTTATTTTACTGTCATTTTAGTTCTAAGACAGTATAGAGTCTCATATGCAAAGGGTGTGGTTAAATGGTTACAATTAAAGATATTGCTAAAATTGCTGGTGTAAGTCATGCTACTGTTTCTAGAGCTCTAAATGACAGTAATGAAATATCTCTGAAAACTAAAGAAAAAATAAAAAAAATAGCTGATGAACTTGGTTTTGTTTATAATGTTAATGCTAAAAGACTTAATCAAAATAAAACAAATACTATTGGTTTAGTTACACCAAAATTTTTTGGTGAAATAAAAAGTGAGATTTTTTTTGCATCACTTATTGGAAAAACAATTGAAACTTTAAAACTTAAAGATTATAAAACATATATTGAAATATTTGAAAATGAAAATGAGATAATAACTTTAATAAAAAGTAGACAAATAGATGCTCTAATTTTTGTTGAAAAAGAGATTTCAAATAATTTAATAAAATTTATGAATAAAAATAATTTTCCTTTTATCTTTTTACACTATTTACCTGAAAAAATTAATAACTTTAACTTAATAAATTACGTTAGAACTGACCATTTTTATGGTGGCTATATTGCAACTAAACATTTAATTGAAAATGGATATAAAAATATATTAACTATCACTGCAAATAAAGGAATAAGTATCGAATATACTGAAAGAACTGAAGGATATTTACAAGCTATAAAAGAAAATAATTTAAAATCTTTTATTTTTTATAATGATTTAAATTTTCATTCTACATTTGATTTAATTAACGAAAATATTGATTATATTAAAAATAATAATATAGATGCTATTTTTGCTCAAACTGATATAATGGCACTAGGGGTAATTAAAGCTTTGAAATATTTTAATATTAAAGTACCAAAAAATATTGGAGTTATTGGATATGATAATATAGAATTAGGAGAATTTTTTGCTCCAACATTAACTACTGTAGAACAACCAATTAATAAAATCATTATTAAAGGTATAGAAATTTTATTTAAAAATATAAATAATAAAACAAATAATAAAATAACAAATATATTAATAAAACCAACTTTAATACTTAGAGATTCTACATGAAAAAGTTAATCAAAAATATTATTATATATTTTTAAAAATTTTCGTACACGTGTACGAAAAAATATTATTAAATAAATAGGAGGGCTTTTATATGAAAATTAAAGAAAATTTATTTACATCTAATGGTTGGGATATTATTGAAGATAAATATGACAGAAAACAGTCTATTAATTCTGGTAGTAATTTTATGATTGGAAATGGTTATCTTGGATATAGAGGTACATTTGCAGAAGAAGGGAAAAATGAATATGCAGCTTGTGTAGTTACTGATACTTGGGATAAAGCTGATGGAAAATGGGAGGAATTATCTACAGTTCCAAATGCTCTTTTTACAAAACTTTTTATAAATGATGAAGAAATTTCTTTAGATAAAACTATAAACTCTTTTGAAAGAAAATTAGATATTAAACATGGAATATCTTCAAGAAAAGCAAATCTTACATTAGATAATGGTGTTTCACTTTTTATAAACGAAGAAAAATTTGCTAGTTTAAATAATCTTCACTTAATTCCAATGAAGTATAAATTTTCATCTAACCAAAATGTAAAAGTAAAAATAATTACTGGTATTGATTCTGACATTTGGAGTTTAAATGGTCAACATTTAAAAAATCATTCATATGAAAATATAGATGATATGCTATTTGTTAGAGCAAATACTGTCGTTAACAATGATAATGTTGTCGTAGGTGAAAGATTAATAACTAATTTAAAAAATTACACTATTTTAAATAAAGAAGAAAAATACTTTCGTGTATTTGAATTTAATTTAGAAGCTAATAAAGAGATAATTTTAGAAAAATTTATGTGTGTTTATACCTCAAATGATAATGAAAATTTTTATCTTAATACAAAAAATGATTTAATTAATGTTAAAAGTTATAATAATGAATTAGAAAAACATAAAATCCATTGGGAAAAACTTTGGAATTTATATGATATAAAAATTGATGGAGAAATAACTGACCAAGTTGCACTTAGATTTAATATATATCATGCTATTATTGCTACTCCAACTCACAAAAGTTTGCCAATAGGTGCTAGAGGTTTGTCTTGTCAAGCGTATCAAGGAGCTGCTTTTTGGGATCAAGAAATATACAATATGCCCATGTATCTTTATTCAAATCCAAAGGTTGCAAGAAATATTTTAAAATATAGATATAATACTTTAGATGGTGCTAGAAAAAAAGCAAAAAAACTAGGATTTGAAGGTGCATATTATGCTTGGATAAGTGGAAAAACTGGTGAAGAGCTTTGCCCAGATTTCTTTTTTAAAGATGTTTTAACAGGCAGAGATATAAGAAATCATTTTAACGATTGGCAAATTCATATATCTCCTGATATCGCTTATGCAATTAATAGATACTACTCTGTAACAAATGATTTAGATTTTTTAATTAAATATGGTGCCGAGATAATTTTTGAAATAGCTAGATTTTTAGCATCTCGAGTTGTTTATAAACCAGTAAAAAAAAGATATGAATTAATTAGAGTTCAAGGTCCTGATGAATATCATGAAAATGTTGATAATAATGCATTTACAAATTATCAAACAAAATTTGCATTAGATTTTGCGTTAAATCTTCAAACTATAATTGATAAAGAAAATCTTAAAAAAATAAAAGAAAAAATTAATCTAAAAAATGAAGAGATTGAATTATGGCAAGATATTTATAATAAAATATATCTTCCTACACCAAATAAAAATAATTTAATAGAGCAATTTGATGGATATTTTAATTTAGAAGATATTGTCCCTGCTTCAAAAGTAACAGAAAGATTAAAACATAAAGAAGAATATTATGGTTGGCCAAATGGAATTACTGTGTTTACTCAATGTATAAAACAAGCTGATTTAATCCAACTGTTTTGTTTATATCCAAATTTATTTTCAAAAAATATAATTAAAGCTAACTATGAATATTATGAACCAAGAACTTTACACTTTTCATCTTTAAGTCCATCTTCATACTCAATAGTAGCTGCAAATTTAGGAATCATCGATGAAGCATATAGTAAATTCAAAAAATCTATTAATATTGATTTATTAAATACAAATGAAGCAATAAGTGGCGGTACTTTTATTGGTGGAATTCATACTGCTGCTTGTGGCGCTGCTTGGCAAATGGTGGTATTTGGTTTTGCTGGAGTTTCTTTTGAAAATAATGTTTTACAAATAAAGCCTAATCTACCAAAAAAATGGAATTCTGTAGAATTTTATTTATATTTAAAAGAAAACCATCTTAAAATAAAAATTGAAAAAAATAGAGTAATTATAACTCCATTAAAAAATATTAAAACTAATATTGAATTAAAAATAAATAATTCACTTCATTTAATAACTCATACTTTTGAAATAAATTACTAAACCATAAAAAAGAATCCTTTGGATTCTTTTTTTATTTTCCTTATTTATATCCTTTTACTTGAAAAATACAACTAATAAATGATATACTAAGTGTAAATTAAAATAACGAGGTAAAGTCTATGAAAACAAATTTAGCTTTAATTGGTTTTATGGGGGTAGGAAAAACCACAATAGGTAAAGTTTTAGCAAAAAAAATTGATATGAATTTTTTTGATTTAGACTATGAAATAATGAAACGAGAAAATATGAAAGTAAATGAAATTTTTAAAGAAAAAGGTGAAAAATATTTTAGACAACTTGAAGAAGAAATAATAAAAGAGTGTGAAGCACTAAGTAATACTATTATTGCTACTGGTGGGGGCACTATTTTAAATGAAAATAATTTACTTTCTTTAAGAAAACATGCTAATATTTGTCTAATTTCAACAAGTGTAGATAATATCTATAAAAGAGTTATGAAAAGACCAAATAAAAGACCTCTACTTATTTGTGATAATACTTATGAAAAAATAAATAATTTACTAAATGAAAGAAAAGAAATATATAAAAATAGCTGTGACTTTGAAGTATACAATAAAAATGAAGACCTTGATGAAATTACAGACATTATAAAAAAAATTTATATAGAAGAAATGTAGGAGGATATATGGAAAAACTAAGGGTGGATTTAAAAGAAAAAAGTTATGATATTTTGATAGGAGAAAATATTTTTAATGAAATAAATAATTATATAAAAGATTATAAAAAAATACTAATAATAACTAATACTACTGTTGGTCCTTTATATTTAGAGAAATTTTTAAATTCTTTAAACAAAAAAGATAATGTATTTACATTTACAATCGAAGATGGAGAAGAATATAAAAAATTAGATACAGTACTACCAATCTATGATTTTATGCTTGAAAATAATTTTAATAGAAAAAGTCTAATAATATCATTAGGTGGAGGAGTAGTATGTGATTTATCAGGTTATGTTGCTGCTACTTTTATGAGAGGAATTGATTTTATTCAAGTACCTACTACTCTTCTTTCTCAAGTAGATGCTAGTATTGGTGGAAAAGTAGCTATAAATTATAAAGCAAAAAATATAATTGGAAGTTTTCATCAGCCAAAATTAGTTTTAGTGGATATTAATGTACTAAAAACATTAGAGAGTAGAGAAATTAAAAGTGGTCTTGGTGAAATAGTTAAAATGGCTGCTACTTTTAACAAAGATTTTTATAATTTTATATTTGAAAATCATGAAAAAATAAATAATTTTGATAAAGAGATTTTTATAAAAATGATTCTTCATAGTTGCCAAACAAAAGCTAATGTAGTTTCTCAAGATGAAAAAGAAAATGGAATAAGGGCTGCTCTTAATTATGGACATAGTTATGGGCATGTAATTGAAAAAATAACTGATTATAAAGTTTATACTCATGGTGAAGCTGTAATTCTTGGTATGAATTTTGTTAATAAACTTGGTTATGAGCTAGGAATTGTTGAAAAAGAAGTAGTTGATAAGCAAATAGAATTATTTAAAAAATTAAAAATGTCCTATTTAATACCAAAATATGATTTTGAAAAAATGATAAATATCTTTAAAAAAGATAAAAAAAATAATAGTGATAAATTAAGACTTGTAATGTGTCCAAAACTTGGTGAAGTAAAATTTATTGATTTAGAAATAGAAAAATTAAAAGAATTATATGATAAAATCACTGATACAAAACTTCGTGCTATAATTGATATTGGAACAAATAGTGTAAGATTATTTATAGCTGAACTTTATAATGGATATATTAATAAAAAATATTTAAAACTTATGGAAATAACTAGACTTGGTGAAGATGTAGATAAAAATGGATTTTTAAAAGATGAAGCTATTGAGAGAACAGTAAATGTATTAAAAAATTATAAAAATATAATTGATAATTATAAAATCACTGATATTAAAGTATGTGCAACATCTGCTACAAGGGATTCAAGTAATAAAGATATTTTTATTAACAAAGTTAAAAAGGAAACAGATTTAAATATTGAGTGTATTAGTGGGGAACAAGAAGGAACTTATTGTTTTAATGGTATTTTATCTGAAATTGATAATAATAAAAAATTTATCGCTATTGACATAGGTGGAGGAAGTACTGAAATAATTATTGGAAACAAAGAAAACATTGAATTTATTAAAAGTTTTAACTTTGGTTCTGTTCGATTAAAAGAAAAATTTTTTAAAAATGAAAATTATAAAGAAAATATTGCAAAAATGGAAAAATTTGTTTATAATATGTTAAATGAAACTGAACTAAAACATATTAATTTTGATGAATATGAACTAATTGGAGTAGCTGGTACAGTAACTACTCAAGTATCAGTATTAAAAAGGTTAAAAGAATATGATACAAATGAGATTCATAACTATTTATTAACAATAGATGAGATTGAAAAAAATTTAAATTTATTTATGTCAAAATCTATAGATGAAAGAAAAGAGATTATTGGATTACATCCAAAAAGAGCAGAAGTTATAGTTTCAGGTACTTTAATATTAAAAATATTGCTTAAATATTTTAATAAAAGGGTTATTTTAGTATCTGAAAACGATATATTAGAGGGTATAATGATTTCATAAAATAAAGGGGGCTTAATCAATGGGTATCTTAAGAAAAGAACGTGAAAATTTAAAAGAGTTAAAGGAAAAGTATCAAAAAAAACAGCAAGAAAAGAATAAAAAAAGTATTGCTAAAAAAGCTACTTTAATCACATCAACATGTAAATAAAAGAGCCATATGGCTCTTTTTTTAATATAAAATCTCTTTTAATATTTTAGGTTCAAGTCTAAATGTACTTCCTTTTCCTTCTAAAAAATGATGTTTTTCTAATAAATGTATTGATAAATCAGTATACATTAATTTATGATTTGTATTTTTATCTATTAAGGTTATT
This sequence comes from Fusobacteriales bacterium, assembly GCA_020063625.1. Lineage (GTDB taxonomy): Bacteria > Fusobacteriota > Fusobacteriia > Fusobacteriales > Fusobacteriaceae > Hypnocyclicus. The sequence goes on along the minus strand of JAICDD010000002.1, from coordinate 56,662 downwards.
ACACATTTTTGAGCCATATAATCTTCAAAAGGACATGGCATATTTCCTTTTGCTTCGTAGACTTGTACTAACCATCTATTATCAACGGTAATAGGTTCTCCTAATCCTTCTTGACCTTTTTCTAATAAATGTCTTAATTGTTTTGCTACATTATCAAACTTCAATCCTAATTTATTAAATTCATTTTCATCTCTAGTAATAATATCTACTAAATTTATTTCTTCATCACCTAAAAAACCTTGTGCTGATATCACTCCTATTTGCATATTTGCCATTGCTTTTTCATATTTTGGAGAAAGTTTCATCTATTTTACCCCCTTAAGCAAATTTATCATAATAAATATTTTCAAGTTTTATTCCATTTGCTGTCATTACATTATTACATGCATTTATCATACCTGGACTTCCACATAAATATCCTTCTTTATATCCTGGTTCGATTATTGTTTTTAAATATTTATCTAAAACATCTGTAATAAGACCTGTTTCTCCTTCCCAATCTTCTCCTTCTGGCTCAGATAATGCTGGAATAAAATGAAAATTAGGCCACTTTTTCTGAAGTTCGGCAAGTTCTTCTAAATAAAATAAATCTTTTTTTGTTCTAGCTCCAAAGAAATACCATATCTCTCTATCATTAACATTATTTTCATACATATGATAAAGCATTGATTTAAATGGTGCCATACCAGAACCACCAGCTACACATATCATTGTACTATTTGTAGGTGTTGCCTGAAATTCTCCAAATGGTCCTATTAATTTTACTTTATCTCCCTCTTTTAGATATGTATGTACCCATGTTGTAGCAATTCCACCTGGAACTAATCTTATTAATAATTCAATATGATTTTTATCACTAGGTTTTGATGATATAGAGTATGCCCTTTGAGTTTCACTTTTAATTTTATCATATGGTGGTACACATAGTTGCATATACATTCCAGCAGTAAAGTTTACCTCTTCATCACCTAGATTAAATAATACCTCTTTTATATCATGTGTTACATCTACTATTTTTTCAACAGTAGCTTCATATTTTTTTACATTAAATAAACTTTCTGGTATTTCAATAGAGATATCTTTTTTCAATTTTATTTGACATCCTAGTCTTATATTTTCCTTCATCTCTTCTTTTGTAAGATATGGAATTTCAGTAGGTAGATATTCTCCTACATCACTTGTTACTTTACATTTACATGCACCGCAACTTCCTCTTCCACCACATGCTGAAGGTAAATAAATCTCTTGTGAAGATAATGTTGTCAAAAGATTTTCTCCACCATCTATTTTTATTTCTTTTTTTCCATTATTTATAGAAATAGTGATTTCACCATAATTATTTACAATTTTATCTGTAATTGAGATAATAGCAGCAAGTATTCCAGTAAGTATTGATATAATTAGAGGTGCTATAATAAACTCCATAATTTACCTCCTTTATGTTATTGTACAATCAGCATTCCAGAAAAACCAATAAATGCCATTGCCATAAATCCTATTGTAATTAATGTAATTCCAGGTCCTTTTAATCCTGCTGGTACTGGTGCATTAGCTATTTTCTTTTGTATAGCTGAAAGAAGCATTATAGCAAGCCACCATCCAAGCCCTGCTCCAAATGCATAAAAAAGAGTTTGTATAAATGTGTATTTTCTAATTTCAATAAATAAAGATACTCCCAATATAGCACAATTCACTGTAATTAAAGGTAAAAATATACCAAGTGCCATATAAAGACTAGGTGATAATCTATCAATTAACATTTCTAATATTTGTACAGTAGCTGCAATTACTACAATAAATACAATATATCTCAGATATAATAGGTCAAAAGGAATAAGTATATAATTAATAACTACCCAGTTAATAGCTGCAGTAATAGTAAGTACAGCAGTTACTGCCATTCCAAGACCATTTGATGAATTCATATCTTTTGATATAGATATAAATGAACACATCCCTAGAAAATTTGCTAATAAAATATTACTTGTAAATATTGATGCAAAAAACAATACAATAGGGCTAATATCTGGACTCATTATTTAACCTCCTTTTTAAGCATAATACTTTTACTAATCCAAATAAGTGTACCTAATAAAAAGAAAGCACTAGGAGCCATTATCATAATAGTCCAAGTTGTAAATCCACTAGGTGCTACACTTATACCAAATAATGTACCAAATCCTAAAAACTCTCTAAAAAATGCTATTATCATAAGTACCCACATATAACCAAGTCCTGATGTAAATCCATCCCAAAATGATAAAATTGGTGGATTTGATTGTGCAAATGCTTCTGCTCTTCCCATGATAATACAATTTGTAATAATAAGTCCTACATAAGGCCCAAGAGCTTTACTAATATTTGGTAAATATGCACGTAATAATATATCTACAAATATTACATAAAATGCTATAATTAAAGTTTGAATTATCATTCTTACTTTTTTAGGTATATAATCTTTTAATAATGATACTGTTAAACTAGAAAATGATGTAACAAATATAAGTGCTACTGTCATTATAAATGTATTTGTAAGGTTATTTGTCACAGCTAGTGTACTACATATCCCTAATATTTGTACAAAAACTGGATTGTTTTCCCATAAATTCTCTTTAAGTATACTCATAGTTACCTCCTAACGATTTGATTTTACAAATTTATATGAATCTAGAATAATTTTTTGAAGTGATTCTGTAGTACGAGTTGCTCCTGTTATTCCATCAACACTATTATCATTTGGTTCAAAATCACCTTTTCCATCTCCCATTACAATTTTAAAATCATCATTGATTTTTTGGTTTTTAAACTGATTTTTAAACCAATCTTCTTCAATTCTTCCACCAAGTCCTGGAGTTTCACTATGAGATGTTATCTCAAGTCCTATTATTTTATCTAAATTTTCATTAAATGCCACTACTCCATAAATTGTTCCCCATAATCCATTACCAGAGAATTTATAAATAATTATTTTTTCTCCATTTTTATTTGTTGACCATATATTATTTTTTTCTTCTTTAAAGTTTTTATTAAAAAATTCTTCATAATTGCTTATAGTGTTTAAATCATAACCCGCCGAATTTAAAAATGCTTTTATTTCAAATAATTTTTCATTTCGTTCTACAGTTCCTTTTGTAGCATGATATGTCAGAGATAAAAGAAACACAAAAATAAATGTTATTATAGTTGAAAATATCACTGTATAAACTATATTATCTTTTTTCATGCTTTTGCCCCCTTTCTCTCTTTTATTTTTTTACTTAATTCATCAAATAAAGGAGCAAAACTATTACCTAAAAGTATTGCAAAACTTGTTCCTTCTGGAAATAGTGAAAAACTTCTTATAAGTGAGATTGACAGTCCTATCAATATTCCATACATCCAAATAGCTAATTTTTGTTTAGGTGCAGTAACTGGATCTGTAACCATAAATACAGTTACAAATAAAAAACTTCCTGTAAATATAGATGATAATGGGTCTATATTTATAATATTAGCAAAATATAATATTGAATTTAAAATTGAAAAAGATAACAATGTAGAAATCATAAGTTTCCAATTGGCAGTTTTTGTATAAATTAAATAAATAGCTGCTAATATTATTAACAAACTAGATGTTTCTCCAAATGCTCCTAAATAATTACCTAAAAATAATCTAATTTTAGAAAATGTATATCCATTTCTAAATATAGTAAGTGGTGTTGCTCCTGCTGTTATATCTACTGCATATGAATTAAATGCTACTGGAAACGATATATAGACAAATAATCTTGCAGCAATAGCTGGATTAAATACATTTCTACCAAATCCTCCAAATACCATTTTAGCAAAAGTAATACCAAATATTATTCCTATACTACTTATCCAAATAGGTGCATATGGTGGAATTGATAATGCATATAAAGCACAGCTTACAAGTACAGCTTCTGATATTTTTTTATTTTGTGATTTTGTAAAAAAATATTCAGTAATAGATCCAAATAAAAAAATAAAAATTGTTGATAGTATGAACTTTAGTCCATGCAAATAAATTGAATAAATAAAGATTGGAATGAGAGAATAAAGTACTTTCCTCATCATAAGTTGTTTTTGAAAAAATTTTGTTAGCATATATACCTCCTTATTCTAAAAAAATAATGCCAATATAATATACTAAAATAATAAAAAATTCCTTTTAAAAAATTAAAAGGATTTTAAATTTTTTATTGTATAATTATATAGCGATTATTTTTAAGGAGGGATAGTATGGAACCTGTTACAAAAAGATTTGGTATATTAACAGCCGGTGGTGATTGTCCTGGATTAAATGCGGCTATGAGAGGACTTGCTAAAACAGCTATGGGAAAATACAATATGGAAATTGTTGGATTTTATGAAGGTTATAGAGGACTTGTAAATAATAATGCAAAGCTTATGACTCCAGCTGATTTTTCTGGTATTCTTCACAAAGGTGGTAGTATTTTAGGTTCTTCAAGAGAAAGACCTTTTAAAGACCCAGAAAAAGTTAAAAAAATGGTAGAAACATATAAAAAATGGGAATTAGATTGTCTTGTTGTCCTTGGAGGAAATGGAACTCAAAAAAGAGGATATTGGCTAAGTAAAGAAGGATGTAATGTAATTGGATTACCAAAAACAATTGATAATGACATATATGGGAATGATATTTCATTTGGATTTCATTCTGCATTAGAATTTTGTACTGATGCTCTTGATAGACTACACACTACTGCTAGTTCTCATAAAAGAGTCTTAATAGCTGAAATTATGGGTAATTCTGCAGGTTGGCTTGCATTATATGCTGGACTTGCTGGTGGTGCTGATGTTATTGTAATACCTGAGATACCTTATGATATCAAAAAAATAAAAAAACATGTAGAAGAAAGAATGAATTCAAAAAATCCTTTCTGTGTAATAGCTGTAGCAGAAGGTGCAAAATCAGTTGAAGAAGCAAAATTAAGTAAAAAAGAATTAAAGAAAAAAAGAAAAAAAGAGGGAATAAGTGCTGGATATAGAGTATCTAGAGAATTAAATGAAATATCAGATTTTGAATCAAGAGTATCTGTCCTTGGATACCTTCAAAGAGGTGGTACTCCTACTGGATATGATAGAGTTATCTCTACACAATTTGGTGTAAAAGGTGCTGAACTTTTAGCAAAAGGAAAATATAATAGAATGGTAGCAGCTAAAGGTCTTGATGTAGTTTCTATCCCTCTTGAAGAAGTAGCTGAAAAAGTACAAAGCGTTCCTGTTGATAATATAGCAATAAAATCTGCTAAAGCTACTGGAATAAGTTTTGGTGATTAATTAAATAGAAAAACGAGTTCTTAATTTTTAAAGAACTCGTTTTTTATTCTCACAATTTTATTTTATAGATATCCAATTACCTGATGCTATTATTAATGCTTGCATTTTTAAAGCATTTCCAAAATATTCTGCTTCTTCTAGTGGAGTATCTACTATATGTTGCCATAATTTATTTAACCATTTTTGATTTTCTTTTCCTATACATGCACTTACTAAAAATGGTGCTGTAAATGACATATCCTCTCCCCAACTATCTCTATCACCAATAACTTCTCCTGTTTTTCCATTTCTTATATAATATCCTGGTCTAATATTTTCTGGATTATTTTTAGTTTTCTTTCTAATCCATCTATTTAATGTAGCTATTGATGAATTAATTTTAGTTGAACCATTGTAAATCGCATCTACTGAAAATCTCCAAGGAATTCTACAAGCATTCCAGTTATAATCTCCATCATTTTCACCTTCTAATACATTTCCAATAGCAGGAATAAAATTATTATCTTCTGGATTATCCCTTTGTAAAAAATCTGCTACAAGTCCTGTATTCTCACTATATTTTTCTACATTATAATTTATAATTTCTTGTGTTTTTTCTAATAACTTTTTCCATTCATTAGAATATTTATCATCTACTACTGAAAATGCTCTAATATGGTCTAGCATAAAATCTGACGAACGTGTTATCCATAAATATTTTCTATTTCCACTACCACCATTTCTTACCCAATCTCCAGCTAAAAGAATATATGCTTTTTTATTTATCTCATTCTCCATAATAGCATGTATTACTTTTATTGCTTCTGATTTATAATCAATTTCTCCATTACTTCCCCATATTTTATCTGCTATTAATAAAGAATAAGCAATATCCATATCACCATCAATTGCCGAATCTGCACCAGTTGGAGTATTTACAACTTTTTCTACTTTTCCCACAACTATACCATTTTCTTTTCTTAATCCTATCCCAACTTCTTGCCAACTCATTAAATCTTTACTATATTTACTAGGATGTTTTCTAAAAAATCTATATAAAGAATCAAATTTTTCTTTATAATTTAATGAGTTTTCTTTATCAATTTTTGCCATAGAAGCTACTACTATCATTGCATATCCATGTGATTCTGATGTAGTTACTGCATTAAAAGGAGTAAACCACTCTAATAACGCCTCTTTATTTTGTCTAGCTTCTATTCCATAGTCTAAATACAATTCTTCTTCATTTGTATTTGGAACTTTTTTTATATAAAATTTTTCACAATTTTTATAAAATTCGATTATATCTTTATCTAGTTCACTTTGTGGTTTAAAATTTGGTTTTATTATCTCTAAATTTTTATCTTTATTAGTATTTAAATTACTACATCCTACTATACTAAAAATTATTAAAATTATTAAAATTATATTCTTTTTCAAAAAAACTCCTTTCTAGGAATTATTCTTTAAAGAGATTATAAAAAAAATAATCTATCCCCATTTCAAAGGCACCTATTAATCCAGTCTCATCATCAAAATTTGAATAAAGTAGAGTTACCTCAAATGGTAAGTTTTCACTTACAAATTTCCGTACTTCATCTAGAAAATATTTTCCTAATTTTTTTATACTACCACCTATAATTATTGATTCTAAACTTAATATTGACATAATATTTGATATAAATATCCCTAACTCTTCAGCAAAATATTTTACTTTATTTTTTGTATATTCATCATTTAATGTAATAGCTTTTGCTATTATATCAATATCTATATTTTCTAAATGACCATTTACTAATTCTTTTATTATTGTATTTTGACCACTTTTAATTTCTTCTCTTATCTCATTATAAATTCTCTCTAAATTTAATTCCTCTTCTAAACTAATTATATTTCCTGACTTATTTCTAAGTAGTGAAAATCCTACTTCTCCCACTTCTCCATTTTTTCCTTTTAATATTTGACCATCGAATATAATTCCTGCACCTAATCCTTTATCAATTTTTATATAACTTAAATATGAAAAAGATTTACCTACTCCTCTTTTAAACTCTGCAAAAACAGCTAAATTTACATCATTTTCTACAAATACTTTTTTATCAAAAAGATTTTCCAAATCATTAAATAGAGTACTTTCATAAAACCAATCTTTTGAATCTACATATTTTAATTCTCCATTTTCTTTTAATACCCCTGGTGAAGATATACAAATATACAATATTTTCTCACTTGAAATACCATTTTCATCTAATAAAGAGTATATATTATTTATTAAATTTTCAAAATTTGTCTTATATTTTTTTGAAATAACTTCTATTCTTTTATTAATTAATATTTTTCCGTTTAAATCTGATATTCCTATATAGATATAATCTAAAGAAAGGTCTATACCTATAATATATCCATAATTATAATTGACATTATAAAAAGTTGTCTTTCTTCCTCCCATGGAACTAGCTCTCCCAAAAGTTACAAGAATATTATCATTTAACAATCTTTCAACATTTGTAGAAATAGATGGCGAACTTAAATTAATAAATTTTTTTATATCTGCTCTTGATAATGGTCCCTCTTTTCTTAAAATATCTACTATTAATTTTTTATTTCTTTGTTTTGCATATGCTTGATTACCTACCTTTTGCATTTTGCCCCCTAATATCTCAAATAATTTATCCTCTAAAAGTTTTTATTTTAGAGGATAAATATATTTTATAGTTATTTTCCAATCTAGTCAATTATATAACTAAAAATTTTTAAATTTACTTAATGTTTTTTTCAAATTTTTAGAAAGAGAAGTCATTAAACTACTTGTTTTATCAAGTTCTAGATTATTATCTTTTTGAGTTTTTATGTTATTTTCTATAATATTAGAATAATTAAATGTTTCTTTAGTAGATTTACTCAAATTTGTAAAATTATTTGAAATCTCTGAAATATATATAAATTGTTTTTCTGATAAATCAAGCATTTTTTGGAGGGACTCTATTACAGAAATAGAATTATTTGAAATTGTATTTATTTTTTCTTTTGTATTTAAACTATTTTCTTTTAAATAATTAAATTCATTGTAATTATTTTCAAATATTTCTTTTATATCTTTTATCATATTTTGTATCATTGAAATAATTTTTGTTATTTCTTCTGCTGAATCATTTGAATTTGTAGCTAATTTTCTTATCTCTTCTGCTACAACTGCAAATCCCTTACCAGCTTCTCCAGCTCTTGCTGCTTCTATTGCTGCATTTAATGCAAGTAAATTTGTTTGTTCTGCTACACTTTTTATTGATTCTATTATTCCTGTTATATTATTTGAAAAATCATTTAATTGATTAATTTTATTATTTATATTATCAAAAGAACTATATGTTTTTAATGTTAATTCTACATTATTTTCCATATTTTTACTACTTTCTTTTGATATATAAATAGCATCATTTATTAATTTTTCTATTTCTTCAGAACTATTAGATATAGATTTAGAATTTTTTAATATATTTTCTAAAATATTTATTCCTTCAGTTGTTAATGACTCATTTTCTTTAGAACTTATTATTAAATTAGAAACTATTTTTTCTATTTCATTTATTGATTCATTGTTTTTTATTGTAATATTATTTAATTTTCCTGAACTCTCTTGAAAAGTATTTGAACTTACACTTATACTATTTAAAATATTTTTTATTGAATCAATAGTTATTAAAAATGATTTTAATAATTCTCCAAACTCATCTTTTCTTTTTAAATATTTATCTTCAAAATGTATATCTAAATCTCCATTTTTTATTTTTTCAAAATTTTTATTTAATATCTCAATAGGTGTAGTTACTTCATTTGCAAGAAATGTAGCAAATATAATTCCTACAAGAAATATAATAAAACTAAATATTAAGAAAAATAGTTTTAAACTATTTAATTCTTTAAAAGCTTTATTATAATCCTCTTCTATCACTATTCCCCAATTTAATTTTTCTATATAACTATATGAAGCTAAAAATTTTTCTTTATTAAAAGTATAACTAATGTGTCCATGTTTTTTTTCTAAAACTTTTTTTACTGGTTCTTTATTTGAATAATCTGTTAATACAGGTATTTCATTATTTGAAAATAAAACTTCTCCATTTTCATTAACTACAAATTCATTATTTTTATTTTTTAAAAATAATGTTTTCTCTATTTTGTCTATATCTAGTACAAAAACTAATATTCCTCCTAATTCTTTTCCAATCATTCCTAAAAAATTCATTTTATAAATAGGAGTTGTTATTAATAATAAAGGTTTATTTGTATCTTTAGAAATTATAGTAACTATTTTACTTTTTTTCTTATCAGATATTTTGTCTATTGTTTTTTCTAAAAAATCTGCTTTTACTGAACCACTTGCTCTACTCACTTCTTTTAATTTATCAAGTGAATATTTATATACTACTATATTTGAAATATATGGAAATTTATCTGTATATTTTAATATTAATTTTGCCATATCCAATGTTTGAAATGATGCTGTTACTGGATTACTAGCTACTAAATTAGCAATCGTAGACACATTTTCAATAGTAGTATTTAATAAAGTATTAATATTTTGAATATTATTACTATTAGAGTTATATATACTTTTTTCTATGTTATTTGATACAATCTTTAATGTAATAAAAGATATTGGAATAAAAAAACTTAATAATAATATAAATAATTTAATAATTAGTTGTTTTTTAAATTTATTACTCTTTTTATTTATTACATGGTCCATATAAGCTCCTTTTTTATCCTTTTACAGCTCCAGCTGTCATTCCTTGTACAAAATATTTTTGAAGTGCAAAGAATATTATAGCAACTGGAATAGTTATTACTAAAGCTGCCATCATTGTCAAATCAAATCTATTTTGAATTCTTCCAATAAATAATCTTATACCAATAGGTATTGTTTGTACTTTTGCTGATGTAGTAAGAACACTAGCTAACATTAGTTCATCCCATGCAGTAAGAAATATAAATATACCTGTTGCTATAACTCCTGGTGTTGCAAGAGGTAACATTATAAGTCTAAACGCTTGAAATCTACTACATCCGTCTATTCTTGCAGCTTCCTCTAGTTCACTAGGTAGATTTGCAAAAAATCCTCTCATTACCCATATACTCATAGGAGTAAATATAGCTACATAAGGAATAATCAATCCATAATATGTATCAATAATTTGTAATCCTATTGTTCTTTGAATAGTAATAAAAATCAAATACATAGGTATAAGAATTAGTGTAGAAGGTATAAGCTGTGTACTAAGCATTGTTATACCAAATAGATTTGAACCTGGAAATTTAAATTTTGCTAATGCATATCCTGCAAATATTGAAAGTGTAAGTGCTATAAAAGTTGTTATTGTTATTACAATTAAACTGTTTTTAAAATAATTGAAAAAATTTGCATTTTTTTGCATCTCTATAAAGTTTTTTACATATCTATGAAGTGATATATGTTGAAATTCTGTTCCTGTTCTTATACTATTACTAGTAGAACCTGATATTGCTACTAGATATATAATAGGAAAAATTACTATTATTACAGCTATCCACAATATTACTTGAGAAACTATTCTTTTAATTTTTCTTTTAGTTTTGTAATCCATAATCCCACCTTTATTCTATAGTAATTGAATCTTTGAATATTTTTAACCAAACCATAACAAGTAACAATACCAATACCATTAATACTATTGATGCAGCTCCTCCAGGACCATATTGCCACAAACTAAGTGAATTTCTCATTAAGTTAGTCATAATAAGGTCTCCCCACTTTCCTGGCCAGAACCTAGTCCAAACATCATTGCTGCAATATTAAATGAATAAATATGTTGAATTAATCCATAAAGTATCATCATAGCTGTTACTGGTTTTAAAAATGGTAATGTTATATACCAAAATTTTTGTAAATCATTTGCCCCATCAATTTCTGCTGCTTCATAATAATCTTTTGATATTCCTTGAAGTGCTGCAAGATACATAAGCATTGTCATAGGAAAAAATCTCCATATTGTTATTAATATAATACTTACTAATGTTAATGGTCCAACTTTCCATGATAATGGTTCAGGCAAAATATGCAATACATTAACTAAAACTCTATTTATTATTCCATCATAACTATACATAAAAGAGGCTAATAAACCAACAATATATGTAGGTATTATCCAAGGAAGAAGAAGTAAAGTTCTAGCTAATCCCTTTCCTTTAAAATTTTGATTTAGCAAAATTGCTAACCCTAATCCCATTGCAAGTGTTCCTGTTATTACACAAGTTGTAAAAATAGCACTATTTCTTATTGCTCCTAACAATCCCACACGTACCATGCTATTTTTATCAAATAATATAAAGAAATAATTTTGTAATCCTACAAAAGGAGCCTTTAAAAAATCTTTAAAGGTAAATTGATTTAATTTTATTAATGATATATATAACCCTTGTAATGATGGAATAACTTGGACAATAAATAAAGAAATAATTGATGGTAGTATTAAAAGATATGCAAAACTATATTTTTTTATTGCTTTTTTCATTTGTTGCTCCTTCCATTTTATAAAAGAAAGCCTTGCCAAAATATTAGAAAATAAATTATATATAATTTGGTTGGAAAGGGAGTATAATTTATATAATTTTGGCAAGGTTTCTAAAACTTATATATTATCTATTTCCTGTTTGACTAATAATTCTTTCCATTTCAGTATTTGTTTGTTTTACTTTTTCAATTAATTTTTCTTCTGTATATTCTCCTTCTACACCAGACACTACGTCCCATATTATTCCTAAATTTTTAGTTAATACAGTTTCAATTGGTCCCCATGCAGGTACAGCTGGATATACTTTTATATAATCATGGTCAAATGCATATTTTACTGCACTTCTAAAATGATTTTCAGCTACATAAGGACTATTTGCTACATCTTTTGATACTGTAAATAATCCAGTTGCATCACAATAAGCCATTTGTGCTTCTTTATCTGTTGTTAAATATTTTACTAATTCTGCTGCTTCTTTTTTATGTTTAGAAAAATTAAATACTGCTAAGTTATTAGTTCCTGAGAAAGTATATCTTCCTGCAGGTCCTGCTAATGGTTGTGCTACATCAGTATTTTTATAAGAAGTTTTTTCAGCATTTAGTGCTTCTATATCATCAGCTTCACTATCATATTTTCCTGCTAAAGTTTTTTCTAAATATGAAGCAAACCAAGGTCCAGTAAGAATTGTAGCTATATTTCCTGCTCCATATAAAGCTTCTATTTCAGAAGGGTCTTTTTCTAAATATTCTTTTGGAACTATTCCTTCTTGTGCAAAACTTGTAAAATATTTTATACCATTTATAGATGCTTCTTCTGCAATTAGAGCTTTTGTTCCATCTTCATTTATATAAATTCCTCCTGCTTGCCATATAAATCCACCCATCATATGTATAATATTCCAGTCGTTTTTACCTCCATGAGCAAATGCTGCTATTTTTTCACCTTTTGCATTAGTAAATCCCATAGCATCTAATCTTCTCATCCCTTCTTTAAAAGAATCCCAATCTTTAAATACTTCATTTGGATCTAAACCAGCTTTTTCATATAAATCTTTTCTATAGTAAAATAAATATCCATCAGTTATCCAAGGTAAACTAATTAAGTCTCCTTCTACACCTTTTACTTTACTATATTTAAGTGTTGGTTCTAAGAAATGACTTTTTACTTCATCTGCATCATAATATTTTGATAAATCTTCTAATACACCCATAGCAGCTATACTAGATACCCATGTCCCACCTATTTCTACTACATCAGGACCTATTCCACTTGTTGCAGCTGTAGTTAGTTTATCCCATACAATATCCCAGCCAAGAACTGTTTTTTCTACTTTTATTCCACTTTTTTCTTCAAATTTGTCTAAAATTGCTTGTAAATCTTCTTCATGTTCGGCATCTGGAGTTACCCATAATTTAATTGTTACTTTGTCATCTGTTTTTTGTTCTTCTGCTTTATCTTTTTTAAAGAAAAGACCTGCAAAAGATGTGATGCTAAATAATACCAAAATAGAAATAACCAATAAAAATTTTGTGTTGATTTTCAATTTAACTCCTCCTTTTTTTAATTAAAATAAAATTAATATCAAACATGCCTAATACTAAAAGTATTATGTCATTTAATATCACCTCCAGATTTTGATAATAAATCTATTCCTAAATAATATGCACCATATACTGGTGGTTTATCAGGTAAAATTAATTCTACATTTTTAGCTACTTTATGTATTGTTTGTCTCATTGCATCTAATAATAGTGGGGAATCCCCTTTATAAATACTTCCAATAAGAATTACTTTTACATCTTCATTTTCCATTTCTAATTTTTTGATTACTGATGTTGAAAATCTTCCTAATGTTTCTCCAAGGTCAATTAATAATTCTTGAGATATTGTATCTCCTTCATTTGCTAGTCTAAATACTTCAATAGGTATTTTTTTTAATATCTCTTCTGGAACAGCATTATTTTTAATAATTTTAGAAACATCTTCCATTGTTTTTACTGAAAAAAGTTTTGGTATCACATTTTCTAATTCAGTTTTATAAAATGTTCCTTCTTCTGACCTAAAAGCAAAATGTAGTGCTTCAATTGCTAATTCATCTCCACCACCTTTATTTCCAAGTCTATAATCTAAATTTCTAAGAACTACCTCTTTTCCATCTTTACGTCTACCAGAAAAACCAGTCCCTGTACCACAAATTGCAGCTATTCCTGTATAATCTTCACTTCCACTACGAAGTCCTATCCATGAATCATGATAAAGTTTATATTTTTTCTCTCCTATTATTTCTTTTATAAATTTATTTATTACTATAAAATCATCTTCTTGGTCTGCTCCTGATAATCCAAATACAAATAAATCTATATCATCTATTGTGAGATTGCTATTAAGTAATGCTTCATTAATTGCATCTTTTAACGAATTTCTACTTCTTTCTATTCCAACACTATGATAATTAGCAGGGCCTCCATTTCCAAATGAAATAATATTTCCTTTTTCATCTCCAATTATGCAATGTGTTTTAGTTCCTCCGCCATCTATTCCTGCAATATACACTTATTTACCTCCTGTTTTTATAAAATTAGTCTAAAAAATTTTGTAAATATTTTTTATTCTTTACAATTATTTCATTTAACAATTCCTCAATTTTTTCTTTATTATTAATTAAAGGATTATTAAAAAGTGCTAAATACGCTTTTTTTCTATCTCCATTTACTGCTGCTTCTATTGTATATTCTTCATAAGTTTTTACTTGTTGAATTAAGCTAGTTACTGATTTAGGGAATTTCCCCGAATTTATTGGTCTTGCACCTTCATTACTTATTATGCAATTTGTTTCTATTGATACATTATCTGGAAGTTCTGCAAAAGTACCATTATTTATAGTATTTACTACAAATTCTTTATTTTTATTATTATAGATACTATCAATTACATTTATTGCAATTTCAGAATATCTAGCACCACCACGTTCTTCTAACTCTTTTGGTTTTACATCTAGATTTATATCTTTATATTTTTCAAATAATTTTTTTTCAATTGCTGCTACTTGAGTTCCTCTTGTTCCTTTACCTGATTTTATATTATCCAACTCTTTGTTTATCATTTTTTGAGGAAAGAAAAAATATTGTAAATATGGAGATGAAATCAATCCTAAATACTGATTTATTTTATCTACATCATCTATTTTTTCTATATTTTTTACTATATTTTCACTATTTTCATTATTTTGATATAAAATTTTATCAATTACATTTTTTCCATCTACAAAAACTTTTGAAATAAAACTCAAATGATTTAATCCAACAAATTGTGCTCTTATTTTTTCAATAGGTAAATCTAATTGATTAGCCACATCATATCTCATATTAATAGGTACATTACATACTCCTATTGCTTTTACATTACTATATTTATGTATAGCTTCTGTTATAATTCCAGCTGGATTAGTAAAATTTATAAGCCATGCATCTTTTGCTACTTCTTCTATATCTTTACAAATATCAAGAATTACAGGAATTGTTCTAAGTGCTTTTGCAAAACCTCCAGCTCCTGTTGTTTCTTGCCCTACAAATCCATATTTTAAAGGAATCTCTTCATCTAATATTCTTGATTTAAATCCACCTACTCTAAATTGAGTTAATACAAAATCTGCATTTTCTAATGCTTTTTTTCTATCTAATGAATAAGAAAAATTAATATCTATATTTTCTTTTTTAAACATTCTTTTTACTAATTCATAGTTAATTTTTACTTTTTCTTCTCCATCTATTACATCAACTAATATTAATTCTGTAATAGGAAGTTCTTTTCTTTTTTTAATAACTCCTTCTATTAATTCTGGAGTATAACTACTACCTCCACCAATAACAACTAATTTTAAATTTTTATTCATTTCTACCTCCGTATTTTAACTTTATTAAATTTTATTTTTATACTATACCAGTTATTAATTTATCTAGCATTTATTACAAAAACCTTTATATACAAGTAATAAAATTTCTTTTTAACTAATTTAACTAACTTAAATTTATAATATATTATTACCATACTATTTTCAAAAAGTCAACATTAATTTAATTAACTTAAATTAATTTTAAATAAAATTATAAGACTAAAAAATCTATTTTAATAATAAAAAACGAGTTCTTAATTTTTAAAGAACTCGTCAAATTTATTTTTTATAGAATTTTTAGTCTTTTTTTTACAATGTTTTATTAACTATTTAGAATAAGTAATATCCTATTGATAAAGTCAAATTTTTTGATATCACGTTATATGTAGTTTCTACTAATTCACTTGTATCTATATCAATTATATTTGATTTTATTTTTAATGCCATCATTTTATACGCTACATCAAAAGTTAATTTCTTGTAATCTGCTCCAAATCCTACTTTCCAATAAAATCCTGTTGAAATCTCTTCAATTGTTTGTCCATCATAATATGTAATTAAATATGGATATGCATATCCAGCACCTGTATAATAAAAAGCTTTTATTTCATCAAAGTCATTGTAATATTTTAAATTTATTCCTACATTTGCATAATCAACAAATTCTCTATTATCATAAAGTAAAAATCCCATTCCAACTTCAGTATCCATAAAAGAATTATTTCCTAAATCAATTAAATAGTTTGCAATACCAAAACTAGAATTTGATGTAGAATATTTAGTACCGTCTATTTTAAAACTTCCTTTTAGATTAACACCTGTATTTAATTTAAAATTATAACTATAAATATTTGAAAAAATCAGTATAAAAATTGATATTATAACTATTTTTCTTTTCATATGACCACCTTTAACAAAGTATATTTTATTATTAATTATCGTCAAATTTTTAGAATATTTTAATTAAATTTGACTTTAATATTAAAATTTGATATTATAATAAAAATTTATAAAAAAGGGGTTGATTTTTAATGGTTAAAGCTATAGAAAAAGATTTAAATGATTTATTACAATTTTTATCAAAAGAAAAGATTTTTAATATTTTTTTTATAGGTGATATTGAATTAGAAGGGATATCAAGTGAAAATCTAGATATTTATTTAAGAAAAGAAAATGATACTATTAATGGAGCTTTACTTAGATACTACAATAGCTATATTATCTATGATATTTCAGAAAATTTAACTGAAAAAGAAATAAAAAATTATTTAAAACATATTAATTTTTCAAATAATATACAAATAAGCGGAATAAAAAGAGTTATCTCTCAATTATTAAATTATATTGATTTAACTAAATTTAATTATAGAGAGATGTACTTTTCAAAATACTTTGAAAATAATTTTAATATAGATATTAATCTCGAAATTAAATATCTAAATTTAAATGAAATAGATAAATATTTAGAATTTAGAAATCAAATAACTGAATTTGAGATGCCTATAAATCCTGATTCATTAAAAAATGAATTAAAAAATAATAAAAAAAGAGTTACTTATATAGAAAAAAATGGAAAAATTATAGCCTCTGCTAGTACAACTGCTGAAACAAAAGATTTAGCTCTTATTGTAGGTGTTGCTACTTTAAAAGAAGAAAGAAAAAATGGTTATGCCTCAAAATGTGTAAAACAACTTTGTGATGATTTAATAAAAGAAGAAAAAGAAATAGCTCTTTTTTATGATAATCCAAAAGCTGGTAGTATTTATAAAAAGATTGGATTTAAAGAAATTGGAATGTGGAGTTTACTCATAAAAAACTCTTGAAAATAAATATATTATAAGGTATAATTAACCGCTAAGAATTTAGAAATTTAAGTATATAAGGAGGACAAATGTATCCAAAAGATGAAGGTTTTTTTATGCCTGCTGAATGGGAAGAAAGAGAAAGAACATTTATGGAATGGCCATGTAGAGAAGAAATATGGTTTGATGGCATATTAGAAGCAAAACAAGGATATGCAAATATTGCTAAGGCTATTGCAGAGTTTGAACCTATTGTAATGATTGTCAATAAAGAAGATGAAGATGAAGCTAGAAAAATGTGTGGAGAAAAAGTAGAAATATTAGTTATTGAACATGATGATTCATGGGTAAGAGATAATGGTCCTACTTTTATAAAAAATAAAGATGGCGAACTTCGAGGAATAAATTGGAAATTTAATTCATGGGGAGAAAAATACCTACCATATGATAAAGATGACCAAGTAGCTAAAAAGTTATTAAATCATTATGGTGTAAAATCATATGACGCTCCATTTGTACTTGAAGGTGGTTCTATCCATGTAGATGGAGAAGGAACTTTACTTACTACAGAAGAATGTTTATTAAATAAAAATAGAAATCCTCATTTAACAAAAAAAGATATTGAAGATTATTTAAATAAATATTTATCTATTGAAAAATTTATTTGGTTAAAAAGAGGATTATTTGGTGATGAAACTGACGGACATGTAGACAATGTAGCTTGTTTTGCAAAGCCTGGTGTTGTTGTCCTTCAAGTATGCTATGATAAAGATGATCCTAACTATGAAATTACTCAAGAAAATTTAGAAATTTTAAGAAATTTTGTAGATGCAAAAGGTAGAAAATTAGAAATTATTGAAATAGAACAACCGCCAGCAAGATATATGAATGGCGAAAGATTAACTTTAAGTTATTTAAATTATTATCCTGTAAACGGAGGTATAATTTTACCAACATTTGGTGGAGATGCGAAAGAGTATGATTTAAAAGCTAAAGAAATTTTAGAAAAAGTATATCCAGATAGAAAAGTTGTAATGATTGATGGTATGCCTATTATTAAAGGTGGCGGAAATGTTCATTGTATAACACAACAAATGCCAAAAGGAGTGATAAAATAATGAGAAAAGTTAAAGTAGCTGCTACACAAATGGCTTGTAGCTGGGATATAGATGAAAATATTAAAAATGCTGAAAAACTTGTAAGAGAAGCTCATAGTAAAGGAGCTCAAATAATTTTATTACAAGAACTTTTTGAAACTGTATATTTTTGTCAAAAAGAAAAACCAGATTTCTTTAAATATGCAGTAGAATTAGAAGAAAATAAAGCTGTAAAACATTTTCAAAAAATAGCAAAAGAATTAAATGTAGTTTTACCTATTAGTTTTTATGAAAGAAAAAATAGAGCTAAATATAATTCAATTGCTGTAATAGATGCTGAAGGAGAGATTTTAGGAGTTTATAGAAAAACTCATATTCCTGATGGTCCAGGATATGAAGAAAAATTTTATTTTAATCCAGGAGATACTGGGTTTAAAGTATTTAATACAAAATATGCTAAAATAGGTATAGGAATTTGTTGGGATCAATGGTTTCCTGAAACAGCTAGAGCATTAGCTCTTCTTGGTGCAGAACTTATATTTTATCCTACAGCTATTGGTAGTGAACCACAAGATAGTACAATTGATTCTAAAAATCATTGGCAAATGTGTATGAGAGGTCATGCTGCATCAAATATTACTCCTGTAATAGCATCAAATAGAATAGGAACTGAAGTTGTAGATGATTCTCAAATCACTTTTTATGGTTCATCATTTATTGCAGGACCTGAAGGAGAAATGTTGCATGAAGCTGATAGAGTAAGTGAAACTGTATTAGTACATGAGTTTGATTTAGATGAAATAGAATTAAAAAGAAGCTCATGGGGAATATTTAGAGATAGAAGACCTGAAAAATATGATGTATTAACATCACTTGATGGAGAAATTAAATACAAAAGATAAGAGCTAAGGATTTTCTTAGCTTTTTTTTCTATCATGAAAAGTAGTGAGAAGAATTAAAACTTGGAACCACGGGATGTACACAAGATAAGAAAAAGTTAATAATTGAAATTTAGCCACGGAAAAACACGGATTGAATTTAGCACAAAGAAAAGAGGACACAAAGTAACACAAAGAGAAAAGACTGGGAACCACGGGATAAGCACAGATAAACACAGGATAGAAAAATAGTGAGAAGTAAGCAGTGAGAAGTAAGAAGAATTAAAAAGCGCATTTTCGAAGGATATTAGATTTTCTTGATAAATGCGTTACACGAAGAACACAAAGATAAAAACTTAGTGGTCCTTAGTGTTTTTCTTCGTGTACTTTGTGTAACAAAAAATCTTGTGTGTCATTTAAGATGTTTTTCGCAGAAAAATATCGAAAGCTGTGCCCATGTAAATCATGTGGTTTCATTATTCAATATCCATAGAAACTAGCGCAAAGACTTTTTGCTTACTTTTTTGTCTTTAAAAAAGTAAGTCGCTGATAAGCGAAAAAATTGGAAACCATGGGATAAACACAGAGAAACACAGGATAAAAAATAATTGACAATGGAAAATGGACAATTGAAAATTAGTAAGAAGTGAGAAGTGAGAAGGATTTAAAATCAACGCAGAGGAACAGAGGAATCAGGGTATCGCAGAGATAAAAAAATTAGCCCCGGAAAAACGCGGATTGAATTTAGCACAAAGGAAAAAATAGGAACCACGTGATATACACTGATGAACTCAAGATAAAATCCTGTGTATATCTTGTGTAAATCCAGTGGCTTCAAACTTTGTGTAGCTCAGTGTTCTCTATGTCTCTGTGCTGAAAATCTCGTGTACAATTACGCGTGAATCACGTAGTTTCAAAATTCATGACTAAAAATATTATTTAAAACAAGGAGTGAATTAATGAAAAAATTTATATTATTACTATTTGTTTTTATAACTAGTTTATCATTTGCAAATAATACAAAAGAAGAATATTTATCTGCAAAAATTATAAATGTGTTGTCAAAAGAAAAAGCAACAGAAGAAGATGAAAATGTAGAATATTATCTGAATTTGGAAATTAAAATTTTAGATAAAAAATATAAAAATCAAATAATAAATCTAAAATATCCTATGTATAGAGATAAGATCTATAATTTAAATATTAAAAAAGGCTCTAAAATAGTTCTTTATAAATATAGCGAAGGAGATAATGAGGAGTATTATATTTTTAGTTTTAATAATAATATTGAAATTATTATTTTACTAAGTTTATTTTTAACACTAGTAATTTTAATCTCCAAAAAAAATGGAATAAAAGCTATATTTGCATTAATTATATCATTAATATTTATATATAAATTATTAATTCCTGGAATATTAAAAGGATATTCTCCTATAATTTTAGCTATTATTTTTAGTGCATTATCTACAATTATTACTATTTATTTAAATAATGATAATAATATTAAAAAATTAGTAGCTACTGTTTCTACTTTATTAGGAGTTATTATTTCTGGAATAATATCTTTAATATTTGTAAAATATTTTAATATTACAGGATATAGCAATACTGAAAGTTATAGCTATATGTATATATTAGGAAATATCAATTTAAAAGAAATAGTATCAGCTGGAATAATAATAGGAGCACTTGGAGCTGTAATGGATATCGGCGTATCTATATCTTCTGCACTTTGGGAATTAAAAGAACAAAATCCAAAAATAACTGAAAAAGAATTAATTAAATCAGGTATGAATATAGGTAAAGATGTTATTGGCACAATGGTTAATACCCTTATTTTAGCTTATGTTGGAAGTTCTATTTTTACAATATTACTAATAGTAGCTCAAAATACTGAATTTCCATTAATTAGAGTGTTAAATACTGAATTTATTTTAATCGAATTACTTAGAGGTCTTGCTGGAAGTATTGGTATTGTTGTAGTTGTGCCTATTGCTACTTTTTTATCAAGTAAAATTTACACTAGACACTTTTCCAAAAAAATGGTATAATAAGTAAAAAAAAATGGACAGGTATTTATATCTTGAAATTTTTATTAGTTTTTTATATACTATATTTATAATAAATATTAATATATATGTTGGGGATACAGCATGAAGAAAGGTGGTAAAATATGGTGAGGAAATTTAAAAGAATTCTTATAGCAAATAGAGGGGAAATCGCTATTAGAGTTATTAGAGCATGTAAAGAATTAGGAATACGAAGTGTTGCTATTTATACAGAAGAAGATAAAAATGCACTTTTTAGAACTAAAGCTGATGAAGCTTATTTAATAGGAAAAGATAAAGGTCCTATTGAAGCTTATTTAGATATTGAGGGGATTATAAAATTAGCTAAAAATAAAGCTGTTGACGCTATTCATCCTGGATATGGATTTTTATCAGAAAATTCAGAATTTGCTAGACGTTGTGCAGAAGAAGGAATTGAATTTATTGGTCCTACAGCTGAAATGATGGAAAGTTTGGGAGATAAAATCCAATCAAAACTTGTAGCTCATAAAGCTGAAGTTCCTACTATACCAGGTATAGAAAAACCTATAAAAAGTGTGGAAGAGGGACTTGAATATGCTAAAAGTATAAAATTTCCTGTAATGATAAAAGCTGCTGCCGGTGGTGGTGGTAGAGGAATGAGAATTGCTCGTTCTGAAGAAGAATTTGTATATGCATTTAAAAGTGCTAAAAGTGAAGCTAAAAAAGCATTTGGAATAGATGATATTTTTATAGAAAAATTTTTAGAAAATCCAAAACATATAGAAGTACAAATATTAGGAGATAAATATGGAAATATTGTACATCTATATGAAAGAGATTGCTCTGTACAAAGAAGACATCAAAAAGTAATTGAATTTACTCCTGCATTAACATTATCTCCAGAAAAAAGAGAAGCAATTTGTAATGATGCATTAAAAATCGCTAGAGTTGTAAAATATCAAAATGCTGGAACAATGGAATTTTTAGTAGACCAAAATGGAGATCATTATTTTATCGAAATGAATCCAAGAATACAGGTAGAACATACTATTACTGAAATGGTTACTGGAATTGATATTGTACAATCTCAAATTTTAATTGCTGAAGGTCATAGACTTGATTCTGAAGAAATTGGTATAAAATCACAAGATGATATTGTTTCAAGAGGATTTTCTATTCAATGTAGAGTAACTACTGAAGATCCAAAAAATAATTTTGCTCCTGATACAGGAAGAATTGAAGTATACAGAACTGGTTCTGGTTTTGGAGTAAGACTTGATGGTGGAAATGGATATGCTGGAGCAGAGATAAGTCCATATTATGATAGCTTATTAGTTAAAGTAATCACTCATGGACGTACTTTTAAAGATGTTGTTAAAAAATCACTTCGTGCTTTAAAAGAAATAAAAATTGTTGGTGTTAAAACTAATATAGATTTCTTAATAAATGTGTTAAATCACCCTGAATTTAAAAATGGTACATGCAATACTAATTTTATTGGAAATCATCCTGAATTATTTGAATTTAAAGAGAAGAAAGATTATGAATATCATATATTAAAATACATTGGAGAAAAAGTTGTAAATGAAACTCATGGAGTGAAAAAAGAGTTTAATGTACCTATTGTTCCTGATATAAAACTTTCTCCAAATATTAAAGGAACTAAGCAAATTCTTGATGAAAGAGGTCCAGAGGGAGTAGTTGAGTGGGTTAAAGCACAAAAAAAATTACTTTTAACTGACACTACCCTTAGAGATGGACATCAATCTCTTTTAGCTACTAGAATGAGAACAATTGATATGTTAAAAATAGCTACTCCTACTGCTATGCTTGCAAAAGATTTATTTTCATTAGAAGCATGGGGCGGAGCTACATTTGACGTTTCATATAGATTTTTAAAAGAAGATCCTTGGAAAAGACTTAGAGAAATAAGAAAAAGAGTGCCAAATATAATGCTTCAAATGCTTATAAGAGGTTCAAATGCTGTTGGGTATAAAAATTATCCTGATAATGTAATTAGAGAATTTATTAGAAAAGCTGCTGAAAATGGAATAGATGTATTTAGAATATTTGACTCATTAAACTGGGTAAAAGGTATGGAAGTAGCTATTGATGAAGTTAGAAATCAAGGAAAAATAGCTGAGGCATGTATTTGTTATACTGGAGATATTTTAAATCCAAATAAAACTAAGTATACACTAGAATATTATGTAAAAAAAGCAAAAGAGATAGAAGCTGCTGGTGCTCATATCCTTGGTATAAAAGATATGTCAGCATTATTAAAACCTTATGCAGCTTATAAATTAGTTAAAGCATTAAAAGAAAATATCTCTATTCCTATTCATTTACATACACATGATACTACAGGAAATGGGGTAGCTACATTATTAATAGCTACAGAAGCTGGAGTAGATATAGTAGATACTGCATTTAGTGCTATGTCAGGACTTACAAGCCAACCATCTCTTGATTCTGTTGTAGCAGCTCTTGAAAATACAGATAGAGATACTGGAATAAATCTAAAAAATATTCAAAAAATATCAGATTATTGGTCAGCTGTAAGACCAGTATATGAGAAATTTGAATCTGATTTAAAATCAGGTACAACAGAAATATATAGATATGAAATTCCTGGTGGACAATATTCTAACTTAAAACCACAAGTAGAAAGTTTTGGACTAGGAGATAGATTTGATGAAGTTAAAGAGATGTTTAAGCATGTAAATGATATGCTTGGAGATATAGTAAAAGTTACGCCTTCATCAAAAATGGTTGGAGATTTAGCTATATTTATGGTTCAAAATGGATTAACTCCTGAAAATATATTAGAAAAAGGTAAAGATTTAGCTTTCCCTGATTCTGTTGTAGCATATTTTAAAGGAATGATGGGACAGCCAGAATTTGGATTCCCTGAAGATTTACAAAAAATTGTATTAAAAGGTGAAAAACCTATTACTTGTAGACCTGGTGAATTATTAGAACCAGAAGATTTTGATAAAATCAAAGAGCATTTAAAACAAACTCACGATATAGAACCTACAGAAGAAGATGTTATTAGTTATGCATTATATCCTGATGTATTTGATGCATACTTAAAATACATTAAAGAAAATGGTGACTTCTCAGTTATAGGAAGTGATGTATATTTCCACGGATTAGCTGAAGGTGAAATTACAGAAATCAAAATAAAAGAGGGTAAAACTTTATCTATAAAATTAGTTTCTATTTCTAAAATTGATAATGAAGGATTTAGAACTGTTTCTTTTGAAATAAATGGTAACAGAAGAGATATTAAAGTAAAAGATATTACTGAAGTAGAAACTCTTGAAAGAATAGAAGGAGTAGAAATAGCTGACCCTAATAATCCTCTTGAAATCGGAGCTAGTATACCAGGTACTATTACAAAAATACTTGTAAAAGAGGGAGATACTGTAGAGGAAAATCAAAGCCTTATTGTAATAGAAGCTATGAAAATGGAAACAAATATTACAGCAAAATCAGCTGGTACAGTAGATAGAATACTAATAAAAGAAGGAAAACAAGTAAAAAGTGGAGAATTATTAATTGAATTAAAATAATAATTAAAATAATATGGGAGACTGAAAAGTTAATCTCTATTGAATAAATTAGATTAATTTATTTTTATAGTGATATTTTTTCAGTCACCCTATTTTTATTTGAATAATAAATAAATATGTTTTATAATATAAAAAACTATAGAAGGGAGTATGTATTAATACATAAATACTATGGGAAAATTTAATGATGATTTAATGTTTATGTTACAAACTGAGATTTTAGCAAAACAATCACATTGTCAAAGATTACAAGTTGCTGCTATGATTGTAAAAGAGGGGAGAATTCTATCTATTGGATATAATGGTACTCCTAAAGGACTTGATAATTGTGATGATATTTTTACAAATGATGATAAGTTAAAAGAAGATTTTTCAAAAGAACATCATATTTGGAGTGATATTCATGAACTTCATGCAGAGCAAAATGCTATAAGTTGGGCTGCTAGACAGGGAATTGCAATAAAAGATGCTACAATATATGTAAAATATTCGCCTTGTAGACATTGTACTAAAATGATAATAGCTTCTGGTATAAAAAGAGTTGTATTTTTAAATAGATATGATAGAGACCAAGAAGGGTTAAAAATAATGGAACGTGCTGATATAGAGATAGTCGAATTAGATAATGAATTATATAATAATTTTAAATCAACAATAATTGATAGTATAAAATGAGAAATTAAATTTCTCATTTTTTTATTTATACAGATTAAAAATTGTACTTCTATTAATTTCTGTGTTAAAATATATATACAAAGAAAAAATATTATGGAGTGATACTTATGAAAAAAATTGGAATTTCAACTGGAATTTGGGAAAATAATAAAAATTTTAAAGATTATAAAATGTCGTTAGTTGCAAATAATTACGCTAATTCTGTAATACTTGGTGGAGGAGTTCCTTTTCTATTACCTTGTATTAATAATGAAAATATTATTAGAGAGCAATTAAAAAATTTAGATGCTATTATTATTACTGGTGGTGAAGATTTATCTCCAAAATTTTACAATGAAGAACTTAGGCTAAAATGTGGGAAAATAAATCCAATAAGAGATGAATTTGATGTAATGCTTACTAAAATTGCTCTTGAAATGAAACTTCCAATACTTGCTATCTGTAGAGGTGCACAAGTTCTTAATGTGGTTGCTGGGGGAACTCTTTATCAAGACTTATCTTATAAAGAGAATGTCTTTATAAAACATAATCAAGAAACAAATCAAAGCCTTGCTACTCATAAAGTAATCATTAAAAATAACTCTTTTTTAAGTGATATTTTTAAAAATGAAATTTGGGTAAACTCTTTTCATCATCAAGCTATAAAAGATATAGCACCTATATTTAAAGTAATTGGAGTATCTCAAGATAATGTAATTGAAGCTTATGAATCAAATTTAGACAATCATTTTATGCTAGGAATACAGTGGCATCCTGAAATGATGGCTCCTCGTAATAATAATAAAATGATAAATCTATTTAAAAAATTTGTTGCAAAAGTTTGATAAATATAGTATTATTTACAAAAAAAATAAACAATTTTTTCAAGAAAATAAAAGGATGTGATAGTTATGAAACAAAAACTAAAGATTTTACTAGTACTAACAATATTAGGAATTTTTGTTGTAGGGTGTGGTGGTAAAGAAGCTACTAAAACTTCTCCATCACAAGAAAAAACAACAGAAAAAATTATAAAAATAGCTATTGATAAAGATGCTACAAGCTTAAACCCAATAGTAATAACTGACCTTACAGGTGAAATGTTTGCTGCTAACATTTTTGATTCACTAGTTAGCTATAAAGATGATGTATCAAAACCAGCTCCTGGAATAGCTGAAAAATGGGAGATATCTGATGATAGTAAAGAATATACTTTTTATTTGAAAAAAGGTATTAAATTTCATAATGGTACTGAATTAACTGCTAAAGATGTAAAATATACTTATGAACAAATATTAAATCCTGAGAATGCTTCTCCAGGAAAACAATACCTAAATGAATTAGATAGTATTGAAATAGTAGATAATTATACTATTAAATTTAAATTAAAAAATGTATATGCTTCATTTATGCTTTTAGTAGGTTCTCCTCAATTTGGTATAGTTCCTGCTGATTATGTAAAAGAAGTAGGAATGGATGCATTTGATAGAGCACCTATTGGTACTGGACCATTTAAATTTTCTGAATGGGTTCCTGATGACCATATTACATTAGTTAAAAATAAAGATTATTTTAAAGGTGAACCTAATATAGATAAAGCAATATTTAGACCTATTCCAAAAGCTGAAGTAGCTGCAGTTGAATTGAAATCTGGAGGAGTAGATTTAGCTTCTGGTTTATTACCTCAAGATATTGCAAAATTTGTCAGTGATGATAATTATATAATCAAACAAACACCAGGATTATCATATCAATATGTAGGATTTTCTGCTGTAAAATCACCTTATTCTGATGTAAGATTTAGAAAAGCAGTATATTATGCTACTGATTTTGAAAATGCAATTAAAGGAATATATGGTATCACTGGAGAAAGAGCTTATTCTTGGATACCACCTGTAATATTTGCAAATGATAAAGAATATATGAAATCAAAAGCATTACCATATAATGAAGAAAAAGCAAAAGAATTATTTGATGAATTAAAAGCTGAAGGTATTTTAAAAAATGGAATGGAAATTGAAATTCTTTCTCCTCAAGATGCTTTTAGATCAAAAATAGCTACTGCTATTGCTTCTAGTTTAATTAAATTTGGATTTAAACCAAAAGTACAAACTCTAGAATTTGGTACTTTATTACCTGCCACAGAAAAAGGAAAAGCTGGAATTTATCTACTTGGATGGGGGTCTGTACCTGATCCTGATAGATGGACATATGCTTTATTCCATACTAATGGTGGTAAACAAAATAGATCTACTTATTCTAATGAAATTGTTGATAAAGCTCTTGATGCAGGAAGAAGTACAGCAAATCAATATGAAAGAGAAAAACATTATGTTAAAGCTATGAGACAAGCATTAACTGTTGATTACATACATATACCTTTAATATTTAAAAATATAACTGTTGTTCATAATAAAAAAATCAAAAATTTTGAAGCTTCACCTCAAGGATATATATATTTATATACACCAGAACATAATGTAGATATAGAATAATATATAAAAATTTAGAGGCTGCTTTTGCAGTCTCTATTTTTAAGAAGGAGTAAGTTATGCTAAATTATATAATTAAAAGATTAGGAATGTTGATAATTATATTATTTGCATCTTCTTTAATAATATTTGGAATAATGAAAGCTGCTCCAGGAGATCCAGCTACAATATTATTAGGAGAAAATGCAACAGAACAATCAATAATTGAAGTAAATGAAAAATATGGTTTAGATAAACCTTTGTATGTGCAATATACTAAAATGATGTATAACTTCTTTAATGGTGAATTAAAATCTATTTATTATAAAGATAATGTAATAAATATTGTATTAAAAAGACTGCCAGCTACAATTGAATTAGGTATTTTTGCTATATTTTTAGCTGTTTTAATTTCTGTTCCAGTAGGAATTATCTCTGCTGTAAAACGAAACTCAATTTTTGATTATTTTTCAATGGGGGTAGCTTTATTTGGAGTTTCTATTCCTGTATTTTTTACTGGAATATTATTAATGTATCTATTCTCTGTAAAATTTGGTTTACTTCCAGCTTCTGGATATAACGGTCATATATGGACAGTTCAAGGATTTAAACATTTTATTTTACCTGGAATTTCTTTATCACTTGTACTTATGTCTTCAACTACAAGACTTACTCGTTCTGCTATGCTCGATGTAATTCATCAAGATTATATGAGAACTGCAAAAGCAAAAGGTGTGAATAAATTTAAAATTATATTTATACACGGTCTAAGAAATGCTATGATTCCTATTATAACAAATATCGGTAATCAAATTGCATCTATTTTTGCAGGTGCTGTCCTTACAGAAACTGTATTTTCTTGGCCAGGAGTAGGTAGACTAGCAGTAGATGCTGTATTTAGAAGGGATGAACCTTTAGTTTTTGGAGCTGTTATTATGCTTACTGGTATATATGTAATTGTGAATTTATTAGTAGATATTATATATGTGTTTATCGATCCACAAATAAGCTATGATTAGGAGGTTTTATGAAAAACAATTTAAAAAGAAATTTTTTACATATTTTTTTATTAATATTAAATTTTATACTACTTATTATGTTTTTTAAAAAAGCTTTCTTATCATTAGACAATAAAATTTCATATTTTTCTTTTTTATTATTTACTTTAATTTATTTAATATTTTTTATAAAAAAAATAAAATTAAATAAAACAGAAAAAAATATTCCATCTAAATGGGATATGATATTTAGAAAGCTTAAAAAAAATAAAAATGCAATGTTTGGACTTTTTATAATTACTTTAATGATATATATTGTAATATTAGCACCATTTTTAGCTACTCATAGTCCTATTGATGTAGATTGGAGTGCTCTTTCTCAAGGCCCTAGTAAAAATCATTTTTTTGGTACTGATGAATTTGGAAGAGATTTATTTACTAGAATTCTTTTCGGCTCAAGAGTTATAATGGGTGTTGGTGTTTTAGCTGTTATTATCAATAGTATTATAGGTACAACTCTTGGTTTAATAGCTGGATATTATGGTGGTACTATAGATAATATAATTATGAGAGTTGTTGAAATTTGGAACTCTATTCCTTTTATTTTACTTGCTATTGTTTTAATGGCTGCATTTGGAACAGGAATATTAAACTTGATAATCGTTGTTAGTCTTACTGGAATAATGGGATTTGTAAGAATTATCAGAAGCACTGTAATGCAAATAAAAGAAAAAGAATACATTTTAGCAGCAAAGGTTATGGCAATTCCTACTAGATATATAATAACAAAACATATTTTACCAAATTGTATAGGACCTATTATTGTTCTTTCTACACTTAGAATAGGAGATATTATCTTAACTGTAGCTGGATTATCATTTTTAGGACTTGGTATTCAACCACCTACTCCTTCATGGGGAAAAATGCTTGCTTCAGGTCAACAATATCTAAGTATTAACATTTGGATGTCTATTATACCTGGAATATGTATATTATTAGTAGTTTTTGGTTTTAACCTCTTTGGAGATGGGCTTCGAGATGCCTTTGATGCAAAATTAAAAGATTAAGGAGTGAAATACTTCATGATAAATAATAAGCCAATATTAGAAGTAAATAATTTAAAAACATATTTTTATACAGATGAAGGAATTATTAAAGGTTGTAATGGTGTAAGTTATAAAGTTTATGAAGGGGAAACTTTAGCCCTTGTAGGTGAATCTGGTAGTGGAAAATCAGTTAGTGCTATGTCAATACTACAACTTATTCCTATGCCTCCTGGTAAAATTGTAGATGGAGAAATTTTATTTAATGGTAAAAATCTCCTTGATTTTAATGAAAAACAACTTGAAAATATTAGAGGAAATGATATCGCTATGATATTTCAAGAACCTATGACTTCATTAAACCCTGTACTTACTATTGGATATCAAATAATCGAACCTCTTAGACTTCATCAAAATTTATCTAAAAAAGAAGCAAAAAAGAAAGCTGTTGAATTGTTAGAATTAGTTGGTATTCCTGCTGCTGAAAAAAGAATGAAAGAGTATCCTCATCAAATGAGTGGTGGAATGAGACAAAGAATTATGATTGCTATTGCTATTGCTTGTAATCCAAAATTACTTATTGCAGATGAACCAACTACTGCTCTTGATGTAACTATTCAAGCACAAATAATTAAACTTATGAAAGATATGCAAAATAAAACAGGAATGTCTATATTAATGATAACTCATGACCTTGGAGTAGTTGCTGAAACAGCTGATAAAGTAGCTGTAATGTATTGTGGTGAAATAGTTGAATATGGAAATGTTGATGATATATTTTATAATTCAAAACATCCATATTTAATTGGATTAAAAAAATCTATGCCACAATTAGATAGTGATAATAAAGAAGAACTTTATATAATAGAAGGAATGGTTCCTAATCCTCTAAATTTACCAACTGGATGTAAATTCGCAGACAGATGTGAACATGCAATGGATATTTGCAGAAAACAAGAACCTGAAATAGTAAATTTTGGAAATGAACATTATGCAAAATGTTTCCTTTACTCAAAACTTAAATAAAATAAAAGGTGAAATTATGAAAGAAAAAATTTTAGAAATTAATAATTTAAAGGTATATTTTCCAATAAAAAAAGGTTTGATAAAAAAGAATATAAATTATTTAAAAGCAGTAGATGATATTTCATTTGAAGTATACAAAGGTGAAATTATTGGACTTGTTGGAGAGTCTGGTTGTGGAAAAACCTCTACAGGTAAAGCTATTGTGAGATTAAATCCAATTTACGATGGTAAAATATTATTTAATAATCAAGATATTACAAATTTAAATGATAATGAATTTGATAAATTAAGACCAAATATTCAAATGATATTTCAAGATCCATATTCTTCACTTGATCCTCGTATGACAATAGGTGAAATTATTGGTGAACCTCTCAAATTTCATAAAAAAAATGAAAATATTGAAGAATTAGTTTTAAAATATATGGAGCTTACAGGTCTTCGAAAAGAGTATTTAAAAAGATATCCTCATGAATTTTCTGGAGGACAAAGACAAAGAATTGGAATTGCTAGAGCTCTAGCTCTCGAACCAAAACTAATTATAGCTGATGAACCTGTATCAGCTCTTGATGTGTCTATTCAAGCACAAATAATTAATCTAATGAAAAATTTACAAAAAAAATTAAACTTATCATATATTTTTATTGCTCATGATTTATCAGTTGTAAAGTATATATCTGATAGAATAATAGTAATGTATTTAGGTAATATAATGGAGATAAATTCATCAGAAAATCTATATAAAGAACCTTTTCATCCATATACTAAATCTTTATTATCAAGTATTCCTATAGCTGACCCTAGAAAAAAAGGGGATAAAGAGATTCTTGAAGGTGAATTGCCTAACCCTCTAAACTCACCTATTGGATGTAAATTTTCTGGTAGATGTAAATATGCTGATGATATTTGTAAAAATAAAAGACCACAATTAGAAACCATTAAAGGTGAGCATAAAATAGCTTGTCATAAGTGGGAAGAAATAAATAATCTAGTGTAACTTTATTAAAAAAATCCTCTTAAAGTATTGAAATATCTAACTTTAAGAGGATTATATTTAATATTTTAAAAATGTTTTTTTGCTTTATTTAACAATGCCTGTATAATAAGTGGGTCATTTGCTAATGTAGATTCTATAGTAAAAGTAATATTTGGATTTTCTTCTTGAATTACTTTCAATCTATTTGGAATATTTTCTTTTATATGTTTACCACCATATAAGAAATATGGAAGTATAATAATATCTGTTATTCCATCTTTTATCATTTCATACACACTATCTTCAATAGAAGGAGTTGCATGAGCCATATGTGCTCCGTACACTTTTAATTCTGAATTTTTTGAAAAATCATTTACTAGTTCTTCAAAAGCCAAGTTTCCTTCTTTTATTCTACTTCCATGACCAATAATTAATATTCCTTTCATTAGCATCACCTATTTTATAAGATTCCTGGATATTTTATTCCACTCCAATATACTTGATGTTTTACTACTGTTTCTTTTGGTAATTTTACATCTTTTAATGCCCATTCTTTAAATACTTCAAATCCTGTTCTATCTACTATATATCCAATATGTTCTTTTGGCAAGCTTCTATCAATATATTTATCTACATAATCATATGTATTTAATATAATTTTTATTATACTTTCTTCATCTACCCAAATTAACCAATCTTCAGCTAGTCTTGGGTTCTTTTTACCTGTTCTTCCCATTATAGCTAGTCTATAATATTTTTTTTCATCTCTTACCCATGCAGCTGTTGGACAATTTAAAGTACATTCTCCACAACCAATACATCTATCATGGTCTCTTACTGGCTTATAATTATTCATTTTTATAGCTCCAGTTGATAATGATTGACATTTTTTTGCACATCTTCCACAAGATACACATCTATGTGCTCTAAATTTTGGAAGTGTCATACCTATTATACCAAAATCATGCATTCTTACTTTTTGACAATCATTTGGACATCCAGTAAGTGCTATTTTAAAATGAAAATTATTAGGGAAAACAGCTTTTTCTATTTTTCTAGCAAACTCTGTTGTATTATATTGAGCCTTTGGACATATTTTATTTCCTACACAAGCAGCGATATTTCTAGTACCTGCAGCAGGATAACCTTTTTCTTTATCTACATGATTTATGCCAAGTCCAGTTAATAAATCCTCTATTTTAACATTTATTTCTGGTATATCAGCATAATCAATCCCCATTATTTCAAAACCTTGTCTAGTAGTAAGATGTACTTTTCCATTTCCATATTCATTAGCTATTTCTGCTACTTTTAATAATAATTCACCTGTTATTTCTCCACCAGGTACACGTACTCTTAATGCTGTTTCATTTCTTACTTTAGTTACTCTATAAGCATTTTTTGTTACTTGTTTTCTATTTATATCTAAACTCATATTATCCTCCTATTAGTCAAATAGTGTCTCAGCTTTATCATATCTAAATACTGGACCCTCTAGACATACATAAGTTTCATCTATTTTACAATGACCACATTTCCCTACAGCACATGACATTTTTCTCTCAAATGATACCCAAATTTTATCTTTTGGTACACCTCTTCTTAAAAATTCAAGTGTTGAATATTTCATCATTGCAGGAGGACCTACAATCACAACCTCCATGTTATCAAAATCATTTGCAAGTTTCATATATGGTATATATTGTGTAACAAGACCTTCACACACACCATCTAATGAACATGCTCTATCAAGAGTAATTATTGTATTAAATTTACTTTTCCATTTATTTATTTCATCATGAAAAATAATAGAATTTTCATCTTTAAATCCAATTAATATATCTACATTTGCACTATTATCATTTTCATAAAAGTGATTAATTATTGGTCTAACAGGAGCAAGACCTGACCCACCAGCTACTACTACTAAATGTTTTCCTTTATATTGTTCTAAAGGAAATACATTTCCGTAAGGCCCTCTTAAAAATAATGAATCACCTGCTTTTAAATCAAATATTACATCAGTTACTTTACCTACTTTTCTTATTAAAAACTCTACCCATCCAGCTTCGTTATCAAATGCTGATACTGATATAGGGGCTTCTCCTACTCTAGGAATAGATACTTGTATAAATTGTCCCCCTTGTACAGGAGAATCAAATTCTACTCTAAATAACCATTCTATTTCTGTCTTTTTTTCTACAGAAATTATTTTATACTCTTTTGGTAATAAGCAGTTTTCCATTATTTGTCCCCCTCCTCATTTTTATATGCAGCATTTAATTTGTTTATAGAGTTTGAAAAAGATATATATTCTGGACAGGCATCATCACATCTACCGCATCCTACACACATATGATATCCAAATCTTTTTTTATAATCTGAGATTTTATGCATTACTTTAAATCTCATTCTATCACCTTTTTTAGTCCTAAATGAGTGTCCTCCTGCCATATCAGTAAATCCATCTACATGACATGAAGCCCATACTCTTCTACGTTCTCCTACATTTTCATTTTCACTATAGTAAATATCTTGAGTCGTATAACATGTACAAGTAGGACAGACAAAATTACATCTACCGCATGCTACACATCTACTATCATATTCTCTCCATAATTCCATATCTTTCACTTTACCAAGATCTAAATTTTCTGGAATTTCTACTTTTATATCATTTTCTTCTACAAAATTCATTTCAAATTCTACATTATTTCCACTAAAATAATTTGTCATTGATTCATCTTTTATATCTAAAAATACTTCATCATCTTTTAATTGAAACCCTATATTATATTCATCAGTTTTATTTGTTCCCATACTTACACAAAAACAATTTTCAAATGATTTTTCACAACCTACTACTACAAATTTTACTTTATCTCTATTTTTTTTATAATAATAATCTGTAAATTTATTTCTTAAATATATTTCATCCACTCTTTTAACAGCATGCATATCACAGCTTCTTAAAAATATAATTATACCTTTTTCATCACTATCAGGTACTTTATACTCTTTTTCAGTAAAATAAAAAAGTACTTCACTCATAGGAAGAGTTACTTCTTTTGGTGAATACTCTGATTTTGTACTCCATACCATCTCTTCAACAGATGTTACTTCAGCATATCTTACTAAATCAGTATCTGAAAATCTACCTTCAGCCTTAAAATTTTTCGGAGCAAATATTTTATACTCTTTAGATAGAGCTAATAATGATTCATTAAAATCTTTTTTTGATAATGATATTTTCATCATATTCTCCTTTTCTTTAAGATTATTTCATTAATATCAAAACAGAACAACTTAATTTATTATATTATCCAGCCTTGAATAATCTATCTTATTTTGATTTTTTCCCCATTAAATAATAACAAAATGCTAATCCGATTCCACCAACCATATTTCCTAAAGTAACCCAAAGCATATTATGAGCATATCCAGCTAAAGATACTTCTGGAATATTTGATATTCCTACACCCATTGTAAATATAGTCATATTTGCTATACTGTGTTCAAAACCTGATGTAATAAATGCAAATAATGCCCACCATATCATTATAAGTTTTCCTGTTTCTTCTTTCATTTTTACAGCACATAATACTGCTAAACAAACTAAGATATTACATAAAATACCTTTAAAAAATAGATTTGATGCAGGTGCTGTCATTTTTGCTTTTGATAATCCTAATATAAATTGTCCTAGAGCATTATCAGGTTTTACACTACCTGTAGCTAAAAATAAACTTCCTACTAAAGTAGAACCTAATAGATTACCAAAATAACTAAATATCCATATTTTTACTGCATCTATCCAAGATACTTTTTTTTCTAAAGCTCCTGCTGCCATGATTAAATTGTTTCCAGTAAACAGTTCTGAACCAGCCATAATTACTAATGATAACGCTACTCCAAATGATACACCCATTAAAATTTTAAATTGAGGACCTGAAGGTTTTGCTAATGAACCAACTGTCATTATTAATATTATACCAAGTCCAACATATAATCCTGCTAATAATCCGCCGATTATATAACCTATCTTATTTCCTTTTAAAAAATTTTTTTTAGCAATTGCTGCATTTCCTAATTTTTCTACTACTTCTGAATACATACCATTACCTCCTAAATATTTTTTTCACTTATAATAACATAGATATTATAACAATATTTTAAATAAAAAAATGTGAGCTACATCACAAAATAAAAAAACTATTGAAAAAATCAATAGTTTTATAAATCTCTATAATATTTTAATAATGCTTCTCTATTTACAACTAATTTTTTATTTTCTTTCCATTTAATTAGATTTAGATTTTTTAATTTAGTCATTTCTCTAGATACTGTTTCTCTACTAGAACCTAGCATATCTGCTAAATAAGTAACAGAGATTTTTATATCTAATCTAGTCCATTTTTTACATTCACAATCATCAAAATGATTTTCACACTGACTATTACAGCAATTTGTACCATAATCTTTTGAAAGTTTCCATAATTTTGCAGCTATTTTTTTATCCATTCCCATAGGAATAGTATTTTTTATTTGTCTATATAATCTACGAATCTTTCTTCCCATCGAGTTCATTATATTTTGTGTTAATACAAAATCATCTTTCATTATTTCTAATAATTTTTCTTTGTTAAATTCTAAAATTATAGAATTTTCAAATCCTTCACAAGAAATAGAAGCTGGTAAATCATCAAAAATTACCTCATTTATTATTTCACCTTCGTCAAGTATATATATTATACGTCTTTGTCCATTTTGATTTATTCTAAATAAACTTACTTTACCAGAATATATTACATATATTTTACTGATTACATCTTTTTCAAAAAAAAGAATTGCATTTCTTTTTAATGTAATTTTACTACCTATTTCTCCAAGTTTTTTTAACGATATCTCAGATATATTTGAAAATGCATTTATTTTATTTAATTCTATATTTTTTTGTAACATTTTATTCACATCCAAATTTATTTATTAAACTCTTTATTATAAAGTCGTCTATCTCTAGATGATTTGTTAGATAAAAATTAATATTAGGATATTTTATTTCTAAATTATTAAAAATTTCAGGAATATCTTTCTTCAAATGTTTACCAATAAATAAAAAATAAGGGATTACGATAATTCTCTTGATATTTTCTCCAAATACTTTTTCAACATCAATTTCTTTTTCATCTAAAAGAGTAGTTCCAATTGTTTTGTATTTTGTTGCACTTTCTAGTTTTTTTAATAAATTATCAAATTCACCTTGAAAATCAGGATTTTTACTTCCATGAGTTATCACTATAATACCTATTTTTCTAGCTAATAAGTTATTTTGCTCATTTTCAGTATCTTTTATTGTATTTATTGAATTCAAATTTGAAAAATCGAGATTAATAAAATCTATACCTTTGAGATGAGATTTTCTATCTTTCGATAATTTTTCTAAAAAAACATCCAAGTTTTTACTTATTTTTGATTCTAGATATTTCTTAAAATATTTAGAAAATAAAGGTGATACTCCAGAAGTAGTAAATGATAATAAAAATTCACCTCTTTTTATAATACTCCCAATAATAAAATTTCCTTTTTTATATTCTGATGCATTATTTATTAATTTTTTATCTTTATACTTTTCATAAATATAATTATTTAATTCAACATCATTTGTAGCACAAATAATAATATCAAATTTTTCTAAAAATTCTATTTCATTAATATTAATTTCTTTTTTTATATATTCAATTTTTTCTTTTTTTATTAAATTATCAATATAATTAGATTTAATTTTAGCTGAAAAAATAGTTATATTACAAAAGCTATCTAAAAAAGTTTTTATTTTTCTTTCTGCTATTTTTCCAGCTCCTAAAATAGCTATATTTTTATTTTGTGAGTCTAAAAATATTGGGATATATCTATTCATAAATTCCTCTTTTCTATATAAAAGATATAAAAGATTTTTTGAAACCACGTGATATACACGAGATAAATTAAATTCTTTGCCGCAGATTGCACGGATTTTTTGTTACACAAAGTACACGGAGAAAAGCACTAAGGACCGCTAAGGATTTTTTGAAATCATAGGATATAATATTCAACACAGGGACACAGAGAACACTAAGATACACAGAGTTGTTATTCTTCTCACTTCTTACTCTTTACTTCTTACTACTCACTCTTTACTACTCACTGTTTTTTCTATCTCCGAGATACTCTGATTACTCTGCTTCTCTGCGTTGATTTTTTAATCCTTCTCACTGCTCACTTTTAACTTTTTACTGTTTTTCTTTCTTTGTGGTTCTATTTTTTTATCTTTGTGCTCTTCGTGTAACGTATTTATCAAGAAAATCTAATATCCTCCAAAAATGCGCATTTTATGTCTTTTCACTACTTCCTCTTTATTATAATTCGTGTAAATTAGTGTCATTCGTGACCACTTTTAGTTTTCCATTGTCAATTTTTCTTATTCTGTGTGAACCTAAGATGTTTTTCGTAGAAAAATACCGAAAGCTAATCCGGTGGTTTCCACTTTTTCCTTTGTGGTTCTGATTTTATATCTTTGTGCTCTTTGTGTAATTTTTTTAATCCGCGTTTTTCCGTGGCTAATTTTGTTTGTTATATTCGTAAAAATTAGTGCCATTCGTGGTTACATTTAATTCTCAATTGTCCATTTTCCATTGTCAATTATTTTTTATCCTATGTTTATCGGTGTGTATCCTGTGGTTTCAGCATTTTTCTCTGCGATACTCTAGTTACTCTGTTCCTCTGCGTTGATTAATTATTAGTTCATTGAAATAAAAAACTCTTCAGTTAATTTTATTATATAATCAAGGTTTTTTTTACTATGGCATGTAGATAAAAATATTGCTTCATATTTAGAAGGTGGAAGCATTACTCCATTTTCAAGCATATATTTAAAATATTTGTTAAACATATCTTTATCTGCCTTTAAAGAATCTTCATAATTTTCTACTTTTTTTACACCAAAATATATAGTAAACAAAGAACCAATACTATTTATACATACTTTTAAATTATATTTTTTAATTAATTTATTAAGTTTAGTAGTTATATAATTTTGTTTTTCTTCTAAATCTATATATATTTGATTATCTAATAACTTAGTTAATGTAGCAATTCCTGCTGCTACAGCTATTGGATTTCCTGATAAAGTACCTGCATGATATACATTTCCAACAGGTGCTATCATATCCATTATCTCTTTTTTCCCTCCAAAAGCTCCTACTGGAAATCCACCACCAATTATTTTTCCATAAGTTACTAAATCAGGAGTTACATTATAATAACCACTCGCTCCTGTAAATCCTATCCTAAATCCAGATATAACTTCATCAAATATAAGTATACTATTATACTCTTTTGTTATATCTCTTAAAAATTGTAAAAAATTATCTTTTGGTAAAATAATACCCATATTTGCAGGAATAGGTTCTACAATTACTGCTGCTATCTCATCTTTATATTTTTCAAACAACTCTATTACACTTTCTTTATTATTGTAATCTGCTAAAAGAGTATCTTCTATTGTTTTTTTAGTTATTCCATTTGAATCGATTATCTCACCAGTAAGTAAATAAGAACCTCCACTTACTAATAAACTATCAGAGTGTCCGTGATAACAACCTTTAAATTTTATTATTTTATCACGTTTTGTGTATGCTCTAGCTAATCTTATAGCACTCATTGTTGCTTCTGTACCAGATGTTGTAAATCTTATCTTGTCTATAAATGGAATATTCTCTACTATTAATTTTGCTAATTGCACTTCTTGTTTGGTAGGTAATCCATATGATGTTCCTTTTTTTAATGCTTTTTTTACTGATTTTATAATTTTTTTATTATTATGTCCCAGTATCATAGGCCCCCATGAACCTATTAAATCTATATATTTATTATTATCTTCATCAATTAGGATACTTTTATATGCTTTTTTTATAAAGACAGGATATTTCATATCTACACTACCAAAATTTCTTACAGGACTATTTACTCCTCCTGGTATTTTTTTTATAGCTTTATTATATATTTTTTTTGAATTTTCAAATTTATTCATTATATTTCACCATCCATAATCCATTTTGCTATATCCTTTGTATGATAAGAAATAATAATATCTACTCCAGCCCTTTGAAGTGAATTTATTTTCTCAATGACAATATTTTTTTCATTTAACCATCCATTCATTGCAGCAGCTTTTATCATACTATATTCTCCACTTACACAATATGCAGCTATTGGAGTATATATTTTTTCTCTTAATTTAGAGATTATATCTAGATATGCTATTGCAGGTTTCACCATAATTATATCAGCTCCATTTTTTATATCATTTAGAGCTATATCAATAGCTTCTCTACTATCTCTTTTATAATCCATTTGATATGTTTTTCTATCTCCAAAACTTGGAGCAGAATCAGCAGCATCTCTAAATGGTCCATAAAAGTTTGAAGCATATTTTACGCTATATGCCATTATTGGGATATCCTTATATCCATTGTTATCTAAAATTTCTCTTATATATCCAATTCTACCATCCATCATATCAGACGGTGCTATTATATCAGCTCCAGCTTTTGCATGTGATAGTGCTATCTCTCCCAGTTTTTTTAATGTTTCATCATTATTTACATCATCATTTTCTAATATTCCACAATGACCATGAGATGTATATTCGCACATACACACATCACTAATTATTAAAAAATTTGGGTTATATTTTTTTATATATTTTATTGCTTGTTGAATTATTCCATTGTCATTATATGCTTCACTTCCACAGCTATTTTTATGCTTTGGTATACCAAATAATAATAAATTTTTTACACCTAATGCATATAGTTCATCAAGTTCATCATTTAATTTATCAATTGAAAATCTATATTGACCAGGCATAGATTTTATCTCTTCTTTTATATTTTCTCCCTCTTCAATAAAAAGTGGATATATAAAATTATTTATATTAATTTTAAAATTACTTACTAGATTTCGTATATTTTGATTTTTTCGAAGTCTTCTATATCTTTTCATCTTCACTCCTTTAAAATTATTTAGTCACAAATTACACTTATTTCTTCAACACTAAGATACACAGAGTTTTATATTTTTTGCCACGAATTTATGGAAGTTTTGTTACACAAAGAGCACGGAGAAAACCACTAAGACCACTAAGTTTTTTTCTTTGTGGTTCTGTTCTTCTATCTTTGTGTTCTTCGTGTAACGCATTTATCAAGAAAATCTAATATTCTCCGAAAAGGCGCGTCTTAAATCTTCCAATTTCTCATTATTCACTATAATCAGGGTAATCCGTGTTTTTCCGTGGCTAATTTTGTTTGTTATATTCGTAAAAATTAGTGACATTCGTGGTTACATTTAATTTTCAATTGTCCATTTGCTATTGTCAATTTTTTCTATCCTGTGTTTATCTGTGAAAATCTCGTGGTTTCAAGTTTTTTCCTTTATGGTTTTATATTTTACCTTTGTGTTACTTTGTGACCTCTTTTCTTTGTGCTGAATTATTTTATCTTTATTAAAATTTCTTGTTAATTTAGATTATATCAACAATTCCTTTAATTGAATAATCTCTAGCTTCAATATCTATTTTTATATTATATTTATTTAAAACTTTAGTTGTTGAAGGGCCTATTGATATTATTCTTTTATTTTGTGTAACTTCGTCTATGTTAAAATTATTATCCACTAAATTTTTATAAAAACTCTCTACATTTGAACCACTTGTAAAAATTATGCCCTCAAAGTTTTGACTTGCAATTTTATCAAGTTTTTCTTTTTTTAACTTTTTAGAAACTGTATTATAAGCTATCAATACTTTTGTATCTTTATTTTTATATTGATTATATTTATCTTTTGTTAAATTAGAAGTTACTATCAATATTTTAGGATTTTTTTCAATCTCTCTAATTTTTTTATATAATGATTCAAAGCTATTTTCACCAACATATTTTACATTTAGTCCATATTTTTTTACTTTATCAGCACTTTTTTCACCTGTACAACAAATAATTTTATTTTTTAAACTATTTTTATCCACATTTTTTAAAATAGCTTTTACACCGTGTATACTATTAAATATTAAATATTTATATTCTTTTAATATTGAAATATCTATTTTATTTGGAATAGTTTTTATAATTTTTTCTCTAGTTATTTCAACGTTTTTTTGTTTAAATAATTTTATTTCATTATTATTTAATTTAGTGCTTTTAAACATTAAATATCTTTTTTTATATAACTTTTCATGTAATGAAACAACTTCTCCTATTATAATTATTGCTGGAGAAGTAATATCTTTTGATTTCTCTATTATATTATCAAATGTACCTGTTACTATTTTTTGTGATTTAGACGTTCCATTTTGAATTATAGCAATTTTTGTATTGCTTTCTTTACCGTATTTCATTAGTTCTGATACAATTTCTGGTAATTTTGATACACCCATTAAAAATATAATAGTTCCATTTAATTTTGCTATATATTCATAATTATCTTTTTGTTC
Organism: Fusobacteriales bacterium; assembly: GCA_020063625.1. Lineage (GTDB taxonomy): Bacteria > Fusobacteriota > Fusobacteriia > Fusobacteriales > Fusobacteriaceae > Hypnocyclicus. The sequence goes on along the minus strand of JAICDD010000002.1, from coordinate 13,858 downwards.
ATTATTTTTATTATGTCCAGAAAAAATATGCACTTCATTACTGATACCTCGAAATGTAACAGGTATTCCAGCATATGCTGGTACTGAAAATGCAGAAGTTATTCCAGGTATAACCTCAAAATCATATCCTGCTTCAATTATTTCTAATATTTCCTCCCCACCACGTCCATATAAAAATGGATCGCCACCTTTAAGTCTGACTATACTTTTATATTTTTTAGCATATTTTATTATTATATCATTTATATTTTCTTGTAAGTGACCTCCATTTTTAGGTGGTTTTCCTACATTTACAAAAACACAATCTTTTTTAGCATAATTTAATAATTCTTTATTTGCAAGTCTATCATATATAATAACATCAGCTTTTTGTATGCACTTTAATCCTTTTACAGTGATTAAATCAATATCACCAGGTCCAGCACCTACAAGATATATTTTTGTATTTTTCATAGATTCTCCTTATTTAATGAATTTTTAATATAGATTTTTTGTTACACAAAGTGCACGAAGAAAAACACTAAGGACCACTAAGGATTTTTTGAAACCACTGGATATACACTGGATATCACACGAGATTCTTCTACGAAAAACAATTAGATATTCAACGCAGAGACTCAGAGAACACTGAGATACACAGAGTTTTATCCGTTTTAATCCGTGTTTTTCCGTGGCTAAGTTTTCTATTACTGCGATACTCTGATTACTCTGTTACTCTGCGTTGATTTTTTCCAGTGTTTATCTAAGGTGTTTTTCATAGAAAAATACCGAAAGCTCATCCCGTGGTTTCAAGTTTTTTCTTTATGATTCTGGTTTTTCTACCTTTGTGTTACTCTGTGACCTCTTTTCTTTGTGCTGAATTTAATTCTTTCAGCTAAACTCTTAGCTAATTCAATATAATTTTCTATTTTATCTTCTAAAGTTAATATTTTAATACTCTCTTTATCTACTTTTTTTATATTATAATCATCAATCGTAGAATAAAATCCTGTAAGTTTTATTTTATCATCATTTATTTCACTATATGCACCTACTGGTACTTTACAACCACCATCTAAATAATTAGTAAATTCTCTTTCACATTTTGCGCCAATTGATATTTTAACATCATTTATTTTATTTAATATATTATTTATAAATTCATCATCTTCACGCGCCTCTATACAAATAGCACCTTGACATGGAGAAGGAATCATTTCATCTAATGAAAAAATTTGTGTTATTTTATCAGTTAAATTTGCTCTTTTTACTCCTGCATATGCTAAAACTATCGCATCATAATCACCGTTTAACATTTTATCTATTCTAGTATGAATATTTCCTCTAATTTCTTTTACTATAATATCATCTCTTAAACTAAGTAATTGTATTTTTCTACGAATACTGCTAGTTCCAATAATTGCGTTTTTAGGTAAATCATCAAATTTAATATTATTTTTTGATATTAATACATCTCTTGTATCCTCTCTATCTGGAATACTTGATATTGTCAATCCTTTTGGTAATATTTTAGGCATATCTTTCATACTATGCACTGCTAAATCGATTTTATTTTGTAAAAGTTCCTCTTCTATCTCTTTTACAAACATATTTTTAATATTATTTTTTTGCATAGAATAATTTAAGTTTTTATCTCCACTGGTTTTGATAATTTTTAATTCAAACTCATATTCAGAAAAATTTTGCTTTAATTTTTCTATTACAATTTCACTTTGCTTTACAGCTAATATACTTCCTCTACTACCAATAACTATTTTTTTTATTTTACTCACCTCTCTGTATATTCAAGCCATTTTATTAATTTTTCTATATTTTCATCTATTACATATCTATATTTTTCACTTTTATCTTTTCTATTACTATTGTTTTGATGATATACTTCCCATAAATCATCAAGATTATATAAATGGATATTTTTATACTTCTTAATTTTAGGGTCAATATCTCGTGGGACAGCTAAATCTAAAAAAAATTTTTCATTTGATATATCTTGTAAAAAACTCATCTCTTCTACTTTCAATATTGTATGTGGAGCTGATGTAGAGGCTATAATTATATCTGATATTTTTGCATAATCATATTTTTTGTTATAATCTACTATTTTATATCCATATCTCTCATTATATTTTATACTATTTTTATATGTTCTATTAGCTATTGTTATATTTTTTATATTATTTTTATAAAATATTTTTAATAAATCATCTACTACTTCTCCAGCACCTAATATAAATATATTTTTATTTTTTATTATTTCAAAATGTGATTTAATAAATGAAAATGCTATATTTTCAAGTGAAAGTGCTTCACTATTTATTTTACTATTATGTCTAAATGATTTTCCAGTAGAAATTGCCAAATTAAATATTTTATTAATTAGTTTATTAGTGGTATTTTTTTCAAAATATTTAAAATATGATTTTCTTATTTGAGATAATATCTGTTCTTCACCTAAAATAACAGAATCTAAACCACAAGATATTTCAAATAATTTAGAAATAGCATCTATTCCAAATGTAAATTCTTCTTTTTCTGCAAAATTAAAATATTTTTCTAATTCTATTATAGATTTAATAGAAGTGAAATAAATTTCAAATCTAAGGCATGTATTTAATACCACGTATCCATTTATAATTTTTTTATTATAAAACTCTTTTATTTTATGATAAAGTTCTATATTTATTAGATTTTCTCTTTCTTCTAGGGAAAATTGTTTATAGTTTATACTCAATCTATAAAAATTATTTAATTTCATTTTTAGGAATACTCCTTTTTTTATTAAAATTTGAAATCACGAAATTTTTGGAAACCACGGGATTCAAACGGGATTTTATCTGCAGATTGTACGGATTTTTGTTACACAAAGTCCACAAAGAAAAACATTAAGGACCACTAAGAATAAATTAGTTTTGAAACCACGGGATTCATACGAGATAAATACTGGATTTTATTTTGTGTTTATCAGTGTCCATCTTGTGGTTTCATCACTATAAAATTTACTTCGTAAATTTCATAGTTCAAACAGCTCTCGGTTTTTAACGCTCACCTCGTTAAGAAAATCTAATATCCTCCGAAAATGCGCTATTTAAGTCTTTTTACTCCTCACTGCTCACTTCTTACTAATTTTCAATTGCCCATTATCTTTTCTATTTTGTGTTTATCTAAGATGGTTTTCGTAGAAAAATACCAAAAGCTATGCTCATCCCGTGGTTCCTAGTCTTTCCCTTTGTGGTTCTATCTTTTCTATCTTTGTGTTCTTCGTGTAATTTTCTTCTCTTTTCTTTGTGCTGAATTCAATCCGCATTTTTCCGTGGCTATTTTTCATTATCAACTCTTTTCTATCCTATGAGCATCTCGTGGTTCCACGTTTTTTTTATTGTTTATTATTTATATAAAGTATAAATCTTTTTCTTATTAAATACAAGTATTACTTATATTATACCTATATTTAATAAGAAAATTCAGTAACGATCGTTACTGAATTTTCTTATCTTTATAATATTAAAATCTAAAAATTATATTATTATCTTGTAGATACTGTTTTATTATGTTTACAGCTTGTTCTGTATAATCAAAATGTGATATATGTAAATCAATATTATCTATATCAGTTGTAATATTTTCACCTACCCAGATAGTATGAAAATTTTTAATATTTACATCATCTAGTAGTGTAGAAAGTAATTCTTTTTCACTATTTTGAAGCTCAACAATTGATGCAATTACTATTTGACCTGAATCAAGTAAAATGTTTGTAATTTCTCCAAATCTTCTTAATTTTTCTTGTTTTCCTTTTTCTATATCACATTCTCTTATATCTGAATCAAGACCAAAATCAAGGTTTTCTAGCCCTAAATAATATGCTTTTTTACCTGTATCTAATAATGTTTTTTCTAATTGTTTTGCTATATCTCTTCTTCCTGTTCCTATTTCACCAGTAAGCAATATAAGTGATGGTTTTTGATTATATTTTTCTGCTCTTTCTTCTCTACTTACTACTCCTCTTTCCCAATTTTTATTTCTTTCTGCTACTTTATCAAGTAATTCATTTTTTTCAAGAGACTCAGTTATTATTCCACCACCAGCTATATCATAATTGTCTACTATTACGAATCTACTTGTATCTGAAAATACTTCTGCTTTATCAAATGCTATTGGTTTATCAAGTTTTAATATTAGCTCTGCTACATCATGTCTATCTACTTGTTTTTTTTGTATACTAGTAAGTGTAGAAGCATCAAGTACACGTATTATATCTTCAACTTCAGCATTTACTTTTGTAGTACCTATTTTAAATAAATATTTTTTGTTTTTAACAAGGCTATTTTTAGATAACCAAAATAAATTAGTTTTAATTTTTTTTGATATAAGTGGTGCTGTTTCATCAGCTTTTACAGCTAATTCTCCCCTTGAAATATATATTTGTTCTGTTAGTGTAAATCCTGTTGCATATCCCGCAGATATTTCTCTTTTTTCTTCTGTATTAAATGATTCTATTGTTTTTACTACACTTTTTTTCCCTGATGGATAAAATATAACTTCATCATCTATTTTTAATTTTCCAGAAATTACTGTTCCTGCTACTATTCTTCTATTATCTCCATTTTTTGTAAATTTATATACATCTTGTACTGGCATTCTAAAAAAAGTTTCCTCTAATTCATTTTTATTTGAAAATTCATCAAGAGTTTCTAATACAGATTTTCCATTATACCAAGGGATATTTTCAGAATTTTTTACAATATTATCTCCAAAAAATCCACTAACAGGAATAAATGAATTTGGTTCTACATTTATTTCTTTTAAAAATTCTGTATAATCTTTTACAATTTGATTATATATTTTTTCATCATAATTAATTAAATCCATTTTATTTACTAAAATAGTTATTTGTTTTATACCAAGCATTGATAATAAATATCCATGTCTTTTTGAATTTTCTTGTATTCCTTCATTTGCATCTATTACAAGAAGAGCTGCTTCTGCTCTAGCTGCACCAGTGACCATGTTTTTTAGAAATTCTATATGACCAGGTGCATCTATTATAATATACTCTCTTTTATTACTTTTAAAGAAACATCTAGCAGAATCAATAGTAATTCCTTGAGCTTGCTCATCTTTTAATGCATCTAATAAAAAAGAGTATTCAAATGGTTTTGAATTTCTTTTACACATCTCTTTTACACTTTCTAGTTTTCCTTCAGGAAGAGAATCTGTATCAGCAAGTAATCTACCTATTATTGTACTTTTTCCATGGTCTACATGACCAACTATTACTATATTCATACTTTCATTTTTATTTATCTTCATAATTCACCTCAATCGTTTTTTTAATACTTCTATATTATTTCTAGTTAAAAAAAATGTTGCCAATCGTTTTTTTATTACATTGATTTTTTGTTACACTAAGTCCACGAAGAAAAACATTAAGGACCACAAAAGAAGTCTGCCACGGATTACACAGATTTTTTTGAAACCACAGGATGAACATCAATAAACATAGGATAAAAATCCAGTGTAAAATCCTGTGTGAATCTCATGGTTCCCCCTTTTTCCTTTGTGCTAAATTTTAATTAATTTTATCTTGTGATCATCTGTGAATATCCCGTGGTTCCTAGTTTTTCTTTGTGGTTCTATTTTTCAATCTTTGTGTTCTTCGTGTAACGATCAAGAAAATCTAATATCCTCCGAAAAGGCGCGTTTTAATTCTTCTTACTCCTCACTTCTTATTTCTCACTATAATCAGTGATAATCCGTGTTTTTCCGTGGCTATTTTTTAATTATTAATTTTTTCCTATCTTGTGTTTATCTGTGAATATCTCGTGGTTTCCACTCTTTCCTTTGTGGTTCTATTTTTCTGTCTTTGTGTTCTTCGTGTAATTTTTTCTCTGTGCTAAATTAAATCCGCGTTTTTCCGTGGCTAATTTTATTTATTTCATATAAATTAGGCTTGTTACATATATCCATCTTTTCTAAGGTCTTCAAGACCTCCACCACCATCTTTATCTTGCGCTCTACCAGAACGTTCAGCTATATTTTTAAATTTTCCCGTTTTTAATTCTTCTACAATTTCTGCTACATTTTTAGCACTAGATTCAACAGGATTTGTACATGGATAACATCCTAAAGAACGATATCTTTTCCCTTCTCCTTGGTCAAAATAAAGTGATACAATAGGTATATTTTCTCTTTGTATATATTCCCAAATATCAAGCTCTGTCCAATCAAGAAGTGGATGTATTCTTACATGAGTTCCAGGTGCAAATTCTGTTTTATATTGATTCCAAAATTCAGGTGGTTGTTCTCCTATATCCCAGTTATTTTCTTTATCACGAGGTGAAAAATATCTTTCTTTTGACCTACTTCCCTCTTCGTCAGCTCTTACCCCTACTATTATTCCTGTAAATGCATCACTATTTTTATCTACTTCATATTTTTTTAAATCATGATTAAATCTATATCTTTTAAATGTTCCATTTAATGTATTTTTTAATGCTTCTGCTTTTAATAATTTACAACATTCAAGTCTTGTTACATTTCCCTCAGGGAATGTTTGATGATTTTTAAGTGCTTCTTCATGTTCTCCATAAATCATATCAAGACCCCATTCAGCAGTAAATCTATCTCTATATTCTATCATTTCAGGTATTTTATAATGTGTATCTATATGTACCAGTGGAAAAGGTACATGTCCAAAAAAAGCTTTCCTTGCAAGCCAAAGAAGAACTGTACTATCTTTCCCTATTGACCAAAGCATACCAAGATTTTTAAATTGACTATAAGCTTCTCTTAAAATATATATACTTTTACTTTCTAATTTATCTAATTTATCCATTTTACCCTCCTATGGCATAATATAATCTAAATCTATTGTTATATTTTCATTTTTACTTTTATCTGTTTCACTATATATTTTCCAATTAATAATATTTTTATCGATTTTACATGTAAGTTTTGTACCCATTCCTCCTATTTCAGTAGGAAGAGTCATTGATATAGCTGATACAGGACACTCTTTTATACATGCACTACAATCCCAACAAGCATTTTTATCATACATATCAATTTTTTCACCATTAAATAATATAAGGTTTCCAGGACAAATATTTGTACATTTCATACATTTTATACATTTTTCATGATTAACAATTATTGCCATTTCATCACCTCGCCATCTAATGGTTTTGTAAATATTTTTAATTCTCCATTTTCATATTTTGAATTTACAAATAATTTCCAATTTTCATTATCAAGATGGTTATAATCTATATTTTCTTGATAACATCTCCAACGAGTTTCTTTTCTATAAAGTAAATGTTCGATTAATACTTTTGCAATTGTTATTTTATCTATAAGTTCAAAATAAAGTTGCAATTCATAGTTTGTATCTATTTTGACTTTATCAACATTTTTTTCTAGATTTTTTATTAATAATTTTGCTTTGTTTAATGAAGTTTCATTATATTTATAATTTGTAGATATTCCACCTGCATATTTATCCATAATATTTTTTAAATATTCATGCATCTCAATAATATCTAATTCATTATTGCTATTTTTTATATTTTCAATTTTATTAAAAATTGATTTTTTATTATTATTTTGACTTTCTTCAATATTATTTATATTTTTAATATATTCAAGTGCATTATCAGCTGCTATTTCTCCTTCTGCCATAGCTCCTGTTACATATTTTTTTGAGCTTCCACCAGCTACGTCTCCAACAGCATATAATCCTTTTATATTAGTCCGTCTATTTTTATCAATCCAGTATCCTGCGATACCATGACCACCTACTATATAAGGTTCACTTCCCTCTATTTCTATTAAATTATTTTTTAAATCAATATTTTCATCTTTCATTTTAAGCAGTATTGAAGGTGACATATTAAGATATGCTTTTTTCAAATCTAATATTTTCTCTTCATCAATATTTCTAGTATCAAGATAACAAGGTCCATTTCCATTTATATTTTCCATTACAGTAGCATAAAGTCTATAATCTGTTGTTCTAGTTGTATATTTATCCATATAATTTTCATATTTACTATTTATTTGTTTTGCTTTTACACCTTGAGCTATTGTTCCAGTAGGAGATATAGTATCTTTTGTACGAAGTGCTATAAATCTCATTTCAAATGAAGTCATTTCAGCACCACTTCTTATTCCCATTGCTAATCCAGCTCCTGTATTAAACGGAGGATACCACATTTTATTTTTTGCTGCTCCACTATTATTTGCTTTATATATTCCTGCCGCTCCACCTGTTGCACAAATTACAGCTTTTGCATAAATTGTATAAAAAATACTATTTCTTAAATCTATTGCATATATTCCTTTAATTTGATTATTTTCAATAATATAATCAATAGATATACAATTATTAATTACAGGAATTTTCAATTCTTCTACTTTTTTTGCAAGTAAAGGTTTTATATTTTCTCCATTTATTCTTATACTTCTTTTAGCTCTAGCTACATATTTTCCATTTTCATCTTTGAGAATTTTTACTCCATATGACTCAAGTTTTTCAGTCATTTCATTTAATTTTTCTCCAATTGAAAATGATAAATCATATCTTGATACACCATGATTTTCTTTTTTTATATATTCTGCATATGATTCTGGTGTTTCAGTTTCAGTTAAATAAGCATTTATTGCATTTACTCCAGCTGCTAAACATCCACTTCTTTTAATATTAGCTTTTTCTATAATTAATACATTTGTATTAGATGATTTTTCTTTTATATGTATAGCCGCTTGACAACCAGCAGTTCCACCACCAATTATTAATATATCTGTTTTTAAAATTTCTTCTTTATACATAGCTATCACCCAATTATTTTATTTTCTTTTATATATGAAATTAATTTATTTAAACAATTTTCTAAACTATCGTTTTCTGTATCTAAAATAATTTCTGGACTTTCTGGCTCTTCATAAGGTGATGTAATTCCAGTAAAATTTTTAATCTCATTATTTTCTACTTTTTTATAAAGTCCTTTTACATCTCTTCTTTTACATTCTTCAATAGAACATTTTATATACACTTCAATAAATTCTCCATTTTGAAATTTTTCTCTTATTTTTTGTCTGTCTTCTCTAAATGGAGAAATAAAAGATGTAATTGTAATAGTTCCTGAATCAACAAATAGTTTTCCTACTTCACTTATTCTACGAAGATTTTCTTTTCTATCTTCTATAGAAAATCCAAGGTCATTATTTAAACCATGTCTTATGTTATCTCCATCAAGTACATATGAATGATAATTATTATTATGAAGATAATTTTCAAGTTCATATGCAATAGTTGATTTCCCTGAACCTGATAAACCTGTAAACCAGAGAATTACACCTTTTTGTTTCAAGCGTTTTTCTCTATCTAATTTTGAAATTCTTCCATTATGCCATACTATATTTTTCATAAGCCCCTCCTAAATTTATATAAATTTAATTTTTTGAAATCAATTTTTTGTCACGAATTATACGGATTTTTGTTACACAAAGTACACGAAGAAAAAGCACTAAGGACCACTAAGTTTTTTTAAATCACTTGATATACACGGGATTTACACAGACTTTTATCTAGTGTTTATCTGTGCTAATTCGTTGATTTCCACTTTTTCCTTTGTGGTTCTGTTTTTTACCTTTGTGGTCTTCGTGTAACGCATTTATCAAAAAAATCTAATATCCTCCGAAAATGCACTTTTTAATTCTTCTCACTACTCACTACTCACTTCTCACTCTTCACTTCTTACTGTTTTTTCTACCTTTGTGGTACTTTGTGCTCTCTTTTCTTTGTACTGAATTTAATAGAAAAGTTCCCAATAAGATATCAAACCCGTCAAGAATATAGTTAAAGAAATAATATTTAAAATAAAACCTGATTTAATAGTATCATTTGGTTTTACAAAATCAGATGATATTATCATTGATATAGCTGGTGTACTCATTGGAAACATATAAGCAAGTCCAGAAGGTACAGCTACAGCTATTGTAGCTATTTCAAGTGGTATTCCAATTAACTTTGATATTTCAAGAACAATTGGCAATATTACTACTATAACAGCTGCATTTGTAATAATTTCTGTAAGAAATAAAGAAATAAAAGAAAAAAATATTAAATATATATATGGATTAAATTTCATATGGATTATATACTCATTTACTAGCCATTTAAGTACCCCTACCTCATTTAAGGCTTTCCCTAATGAAATTGCTCCTCCATACATAAATATTACTCCCCAATTTATCTCTTTACTAGCTTCATCCCACTCAAGTACATTTAATATAAAAAATAGTGCTGCACTAATTAAAGAAATATTTGCAATTCCGTATTTATCACTATAAAAAATCCATAAAAATATAGTTATTATCAATATAAATCCTGCTTTAATCTCTCGAAAAGTTATTTTTTTCATTCTAGCTAAATTATTATTAAATATTTGCACATTTAATTTTTTGCTAATTTTTTTAGTTTTTTGATAAAGAAATAGAGTAACGAAAAACATTAAAATATATATAGGTATTGACACTACTTTATACCAACTTAAAAAACTAATTTCTATATTTGAAAACTCTTTTAATATTCCTATTGCTAAAGGATTTCTTGCTCCTCCAAGATATGTGACAACTCCTCCAATAATTACTCCCCATGCCATTGAAATAAATATCCATTTCCCTACTTCACTACCTTTTTTTATATTATTACTCTCTACAATCTCCATTAATATTGGAAAAATAAGGGCAGCTACTGCATGTTCTGGCATTATATGTGATAAAAATGCACACAATAAAAATATTGTAATTACTAGATTTGATAAAGTATTACCAAATTTTAATAATATTAAGTATGATATTCTTTTACTTAAACCTGACAGTCTTACTCCTGCAGATATAATAAATGCACCTAAAATAAAAAATATAGATTCATTTCCAAAAAAAGAGTATATAGAACTATTTTCTAATATATGATATGAGGAAATTATCCCCATTATCATAAGTGATGTGACAGATAATGGTATAACATTTGTTATCCAAAATATCACTGCAAATAAAAATATTACTATTGTCTTATAATATGTGCTATCAATATCAAATATTTGATAATTTATTAGAGTAAAAAATACAGAAAACATTATTAATAAGAAAAATGCTTTTCTATACTCTAATATAAATAGATACCACAATGGTCTTTTATCAATTTTATATTTTTTATCCATAGTGTCTCCTTATAATCCACTAGATTCATATGAATCGTTTACCTCTTTTATCAATAGCTTTTGCCGTAAATTGTTTAATTCTAATACTAGTTTTTTTTCTAATTTGTTAAATATATTTTTTGAATTATAGTTGCACTCTATTTGATTGATTAAAGGAATGAATTTTATATAATTCTTTAAATTTTTATTTTTTAAAATTAATTCATTTATTTCAGTAAGCAATTCTATATCACAGTTTTTTAGTATTGGAATTATATTTTTTTCTATTAATTTTTTTAAAAATATTTTGTTATCTGTCTCTATTTCCATAAAAATAGAACCTTTTGGAAATATCTCTACTGATTTTTCTATATAATTTAAGTCAATATTATTACTTAAATTATTATATATAATCCCGTGTGCTCCACTCATAAACAAAAGTTCTGATTCAATATTTTTAACTATTTTTAATAGAATAAATATATCAAAATGTACTTTTATTTTTGCTATAATATCTTTTAACTTTTGATTTACATTATCTACCTCTAAAATTATAAAATTAAGCTTATTTTTTATAATTTCATTTTCTATATTATCAAAAATAGTTTCAATACTATTTTCGATAATATATTTTTCATTAAATTTAGTCATAATGACCACCTCTTAATAATCAATAGATAAATCCTTATTAAAATTATTTTTTATTTCTAAATTTATCTCTGCTATTTTATCTATTAATTTCGACTTATTTTTTTTATAAAATTTTGATATTTCACTATTATCATTTTGTCTTAATTTAGCTACATATCTTAAAAAATCTATTATTTTTTTTGCTGGAAGTATTCCAATTTCTTCTCCAAATTCAGCTATTTTATTTTTTACATTTCCATTTATATACACACTATATGCTGGTACTACATTATCATTTACTCTTATTTTTCTTCCTGAAAAACCAAGCTCTGCTATTTGATGTTGTGCACAAGAGTTTGGACAACCAGATATATTTATTTCAGGTAGATATTTTACTTCTTCTTTATTTAATGTTTGTAATATATTACCAAGTAATCCTTGAGAAGAACATATTCCTAATTGACATGTAGTTGCACCAGTACATGCTTTAATATTATTTGACTTAGGTTCTTTAAAATAATTTTTCTTAAGTTCTAATATTTTATTTACATCTTTTCCATCTATTCCAACTATATAAAAATCTTGATTAAGAGATAGTCTAAACTCTAAATTTTTATCTATTTTTTCAAGTTTTAACAGAAATTCATAAAATTTTTTAGGTTCTACATTTCCATTTTCAGGTTTTATATGTAAAATATATCTATTTTTATATTTTGATTTTATTACATCTTGTTTTCTACTATTTTTCTCTCCATTAATAAAATAGTTTATTTTATTGAATTTTGAAATATTTATATTTTCAATATTTATTTCTTTTTTTACATTTTCGAGCTCTTCAAAGAATATTTTTTTAAACTCTTCTTCTCCCAATCTTTCTAAAATAAATCTTATTCTAGCTTTTGATTTGTTTGTTCTATCACCATATTTATCAAATACTCTTTTCATTGCTTGTACATAATAAATTACTTCATTTTCACTTATAAAATCTTTTAAAATTATCGCAGGTCTTGCAACTGCTCCAAGTCCTCCAGCTCCATATACTACAAATCCTTTTTTATTGTTTTTTATTTTTGCTAAAAATCCAAGGTCAGATATTTTTACATGTGCTATATCTTCATCTGTTGAAGAAAATCCAATTTTATATTTTCTAGGTAATGAATAATTTGTACTATCTTGTATTAAAAATTCTGTAGCTACAAGTGCATATGGTGCTACATCAAATTTTTCATTTTCAATTAATCCTGTTAATGGTGGAATGGTAATATTTCTTGCAGTATTTCCCCCAGTCCCCCTTGTATATATTTCATACTCTTTTAATTCTTTTACTATTTTTATTGTGTTTTCTAATTTAATACCATGAAATTGAATATCTTGTCTTGTAGTAAAATGTAATCTGCTTCCATTATATTTTTTAGCTAATTCAACTATTTTTTTTAATGAAAAAAGAGAAATTATTCCAGATGGTATTCTAGGTCTTATCATATAATTTATACCATCTCTTTCCCAATATACTCCTGATTCTGCTGCAAATGGCTTGAAATCTTTTTTACTTATTTTTTCATTAATAAAATCATTTACATGTAATTCATATTTTTTTATATCCTCATTTAATGAAACTGGTACTTTAAACATATTGCCCCCTTATTAATTTCTTAGTTTTATTATGTGAAATATAAGTTATTTTTATTTATGAAATAAAATATCATATTTTATGAATAAAGTCAACAATTTTAAACATTAGATAAACACTATATATAATTAAAGTGTTATTTTTATATAATTGTCTTAAAATATACTATACAAGTATATTATTAAAATAATTAAAAAACAAAAAAGAGACTAAATTTTTTTAGTCTCTTTTTTTATAAAACTTTTAAACATTTTACCAATTATTTTTAGTTGGCTTTTCTTTTCCTGTTGCTCTAAAATAACTTTTTAATGACTTATAATCACTTGCTCTTGCTCTTCTTTTTTCTACCTTTATTATTAATTCTTTTCTCTCTTCTTTATATTTTTCTCGTTCCTTT
>JAICDD010000024.1 GCA_020063625.1 Fusobacteriales bacterium | reverse complement strand
TTATTGTAAAAATAATTTTATACAGTCAAGTGTAAGGCTTGTTTCGCCTTTGGCGACTTACTTTTTTAAAGATAAAAAAGTAAGCAAAAAATCTTTGCGTTGGTTTCTACGGATAATTTTTATTACACAAAGGGCACGAAGAAAATCACCAAGGACCACTAAGGATTTTCTCTTTGTGGTTCTCTTTTTTTACCTTTGTGTTCTTCGTGTAACGTATTTATCAAGAAAATATAATATCCTCCGAAAAGGCGCTCTTTAAATCTTCTAACTTCTCACTATTTTTTTCTCTTTGTGGTTCTGATTTTTCTATCTTTGTGTTCTTCGTGTAACGCATTTATTAAAAAATATAATATCCTCCGAAAAGGCGCATTTTTAATTCTTCTCACTCTTTACTTCTTACTGCTTTTTCTATCTTTGTGATACTTTGTGCCCTCTTTTCTTTGTGCTAAATTTAATTACTTTTCTAAATAAGAAAATGTATATTTATTACTTAATAGTATCTCTTTTATTAAATAATAAAATGCTATTAAAATATTGAATATTGAAATTACAAAAAAATATATAACTATTTTTTCTATAAATATATTTGATAATATTGTTAAAATATCAAAAATTAAAGATATTATCGAAAAAAACATTATTTTTTTTATATAATCTAATCTTTTATATAATAATTTTATTTTAAATTTATCTTGTTTTTCTAATTTTTCTCTTATAATAGCTGATATTTTGCTAAATCTATCTACATATGCTGTCATTAAAAGAGAAATTCCTGAAAAAATATAAGAATACATATTGATATCTAGCATATCTTCACCTCAATAAGTATTTATAGCATTTTTTATAATTTTAGTCAAAAATGTTTTTTAGTTACACAAAGAAATTTTTAAACCACATGATATACACGGGATAAATTAATTTTTTTGCCACTGATTACACGGATTTTTTGTTACACAAAGGGCACGGAGAAAACAATTAAGAACCACTAAGTATTTCTTTGTGGTTCTGTTTTTTTAGCTTTGTGTTCTTCGTGTAACGCATTTATCAAAAAAATATTAAAAACGAGTTCTTTTAAATAAAGAACTCGTTTAGTTACTCTTATCTTACATTTAATCCGTATTGTTTCATTATATTTTTAGCATTCTCCACTCTTTCAGTTGTAGGTGAATCTACTTTATAAAGTTTATATTCCATTCCAAGTTCTTTCCATTTATATTCACCCATTTTATGAAATGGAAGAATCTCTACTAAATCTACAGTTTTCAAATTTTTACAAAATTCACCTAATTTATGTAAATAACTATCTCTATCTGTTATTCCAGGTACAAGTACATGTCTTATCCATATTTTTTTTCCAATTTCAGAAAGATATTTTGCAAATTTAAGTGTATTATCTAATTTAACAGAAGTTAAATCTAAATATTCTTTTTCATCCATACATTTTATATCAAGGAGAACTAAGTCTACATATTCAAGTAATTCTTTTACTTTGTCATTAAATATATATCCACTTGTATCTATAGCTGTATGTAGTCCCTCTTTTTTACACTCTTTTAATAACTCTTTGACAAACTCTATTTGTACTAATGGTTCTCCACCTGTTATTGTTACCCCACCTTTTGGATGAATAAAATTTTTATATTTTTTTATCTCATATATTACTTCATCTACACTTCTTTCATATTTTGCTTTATTTATATCCCAAGTATCTGGATTATGGCAATATTTACATTTTAATGGGCAACCTTGCATAAATACTACAAATCTTATACCTGGTCCATCAACTGTACCACATGTTTCATATGAGTGAAGTCTACCTTTTATATCCATATTTAATCTCCAATACTAAAATCTTTCTGTGATAGTTCTTTTAATTACATCTAATTGTTGTTCTCTTGTAAGTCTTACAAAGTTAACAGCATATCCTGATACTCTTATTGTTAATTGAGGATATTTTTCTGGATGTTCCATTGCATCTTCTAATAATTCTCTATTGAATACATTTACATTTAAATGTTGTCCACCATTTGGTGTAAAATATCCATCCATTAAATTAATCAGATTCTCTTTTCTATCATTTTCATCTTTTCCAAGTGTTCCTGGAGTTATAGCAAATGTATAGGAAATTCCATCATGTGCATGTTCAAATGGAAGTTTTGCTACAGATGATAATGAAGCAAGAGCTCCTCTTCTATCTCTACCATGCATAGGATTTGCTCCTGGTGCAAATGGTTCTCCTTTTTTTCTACCATCTGGAGTAGAACCTGTTTTTTTACCATACACTACATTTGATGTAATTGTTAATATTGATTGAGTTGGTATAGCTCCTCTATAAGTATTATGTTTTCTAAGTTTATTCATAAAGTTTTTAACAACTTCTACTGCTAAATTATCAGTATCATCATCATTATTTCCAAATGGAACATATTCACCTTCTATTTCATAATCTACAGCTAATCCATTTTCATCTCTTATTACTTTTACTTTTGCATTTTTTATAGCAGATAATGAGTCAGCAATTATTGATAATCCTGCTATTCCAAATGCTTCTGTTCTTTTTACTTGTGGGTCATGAAGAGCCATTTGAAATGCTTCATAATTATATTTATCGTGCATATAATGTATAATATTTAATGCTTTTACATATACTCCTGCAAGCCATTCAAGCATATTATCAAATTTTGTCATTACTTCATCAAAATCTAAATATTCAGATGTTATAGGCTCAAATCTAGGTGCTACTTGTAATCCGCTTTTTTCATCTACTCCACCATTTATAGCATATAATAATGCTTTTGGTAAATTAACTCTAGCTCCAAAGAATTGCATTTGTTTTCCTATTCTCATTGGAGATACACAACAAGCTATACCATAATCATCACCAAATTCTGGTCTCATTAAATCATCATTCTCATATTGAACAGCAGATGTATCAATAGATACTTTTGCACAATATTTTTTGAAATTTTCAGGTAAATTTCTTGACCATAATACTGTCATATTTGGTTCTGGTGCTGGACCTAAGTTATAAAGAGAGTGTAACATTCTAAATGAATTTTTTGTTACTAATGGTCTTCCATCTACTCCCATTCCTCCAATTGATTCTGTTACCCATGTAGGATCTCCTGAGAAAAGCTCATTATATTCTGGAGTTCTTAAAAATCTAATTATTCTAAGTTTCATTACAAAATGATCCATTAATTCTTGCGCTTCTTTTTCTGTAATTACTCCATTTTTTAAATCTCTTTCTATATAAATATCTAAAAATGTAGATACTCTTCCAAGTGACATTGCTGCTCCATCTTGGTCTTTTGTAGCAGCTAAATATGCCATATATGTCCATTGAATAGCTTCTTTTGCATTCTCAGCAGGTCTTCCTAAATCTAAATCATAAGCTTCTCCTAATCTTTTTAAAGCTTCTAATGCTTTTATTTGTTCTGTATACTCTTCTCTATCTCTAATAGTTTCTTCATTCATATCATGTTTTGTATGATTTTTTAGTATTTCTTTTCTCTCTTCTATAAGTCTATTTACTCCATAAAGAGCTACTCTTCTATAATCTCCTATTATTCTTCCTCTACCATAAGCATCTGGAAGACCTGTTACTATTCCACTTTTTCTAGCTGCTCTAATAGTTTCATCATAAGCAGAAAACACTCCATCATTATGTGTTTTTCTATATTTTGTAAATATTTCTTCTGTTTTTTTATCAAGTTCATATCCATAAGCTGTTAAAGAATTTTTAACCATTCTTAATCCACCTTTTGGATAAATTCCTCTTTTTAATGGTTTATCTGTTTGAAGTCCTACTATTTTTTCAAGCTCTTTATCAATATATCCTGCTCCATATACATCTATTCCTGAAGGCAGCTTAGTTTCTGCATCATACACACCTTTTTCTCTTTCAATTTTTACCATTTCCATTATCTTATTCCATAAAGTTTTAGATGCTTCTGTTGCTTCTTCTAAGAAAGATTCATCCCCCTCATATGGTAAATAGTTATCTTGAATAAAAGCTCTAACATCTATCTCTTTTTTCCACTCTTCACCAACAAATCCTTCCCATGCTTTCATAAATTTTCCTCCTTAAATTTTTTATTCCTTACTTAACCTAACTCTCCTATACGTGAATGATATCACTTTTACTATTTTTTGTCAAGTGTTATTTAACAAATTTATGTTATTCATTTTTAGTGTACACCTTTATTTCACATTTTTATAATCAAAATATTTTTATTCAAATATTTAAAAAAATACAAACTAGAGTTCAAAAAAACTCTAGTTTGTATTATAATTATATATTATGTTTTTTCTTACTATATCTTTTAAATTTTTCTTTTCTTCTTGTGATAAATTTATCGTTTGTATTGGGTTATCTATTATTAGCTTTACTCTCTTGTTAAATCCTAATTCAAATCTATGTTTTTTATGTATTTCATAGCTTCCTTTTATTGTTACAGGAATTATCATTTTTTTAGATTCCAATGCTAACTTAAAACTTCCCTTTTTAAACTCTTTTATCTCTCCTTCTTCTGTCCTTGTTCCCTCTGGAAATATAACTAATGAATATCCATTTTGTATATACTCTATTGCTTTTTTTAAACTAGTATATGCTTTTTTAGGACTCTTTCTATCTATAAATACACATTTTGCTCTTTTCATCCATAGACTTAAGAAAAATATTTTTTTTAACTCCTCTTTTGCTACAAATCCTATCTCTTTTGGAAAATAAGCAAAAAGTATAGGAATATCCATTAAACTTTGATGATTTCCTACTACTACCACTATTTCATCTTTTATTTTATCAAAAATTTCTCTATCTTTATAAATAACTTCTACTTTTGTAAAAGTTATTTTGCATAAAAATTTTCCCCAATGAATAGCTAATTTTCTTGTAAATTTTGTTCCTTTTTCTTCTCCTAATAATAATACTAGAGGATAGAAAAAAAGTATTAAAAATCCAAAATGTATTATTGCTAAAAAATATGTAAAAATACTTCTAATCATCTATCCTCCTTTAATACTATTTTTATATCTTCATACTTAAATCCTTTTCTCATTAAGTATTCTATCTGTTTATTTTTTTCTCTATTTTTTACTTTTCTTAAATTTTTTCTAATATTTTCATACTCTTTATCTTTTATTTCTTCTCTTAATTCTTTTAACTCTTCTTCTATTATTTTTTTATCTGCACCTTTAATGCTTAATTCATATTTTATTTTTTCTATACTAGCATTTTTATTTTTTATATAGTTTTTAATAAAACTTCTATCTTCTATATATCCTTGTTTTTCAAACTCATCTAGTATTTCATCAATAAAATTTTTTTCAATTAAAAATTTTGACTCAAGTTTATATTTAAGCTCTTTTTTTAAATAATCTCTTTTACTTAAATAATAAAAAGCTCTAGATTTTATAATAGATTTCATTATTATTTTATATTCTTCTTCTGATATAAATTCTTTTTTTGTTAAATTTAATTCATAAATTATATCATTACTTATATAATATTCATTCTCATCTATTATTATTTTATTCCTCTTCAGTGAAAATTTCTTCCTCTTCATCTGTTGATTCCTTTATATTTTTTACTGCATTAGCATCTGTAAATAATATTTCTTTTAATTTATTGTAAATCTCTTCTCTTAATTCTGCATCTTCTTCTAATTTTGCTCTTACGTTTTCTCTACCTTGACCAAGTCTTATATCTCCATAACTAAACCATGCTCCTGATTTTGATACTATATCATTTGCTATAGCTAAATCTAATATTTCTCCTACTTGTGATATACCTTTTCCATACATTATTTCAAATGATACTTCTTTAAAAGGTGGTGCTACTTTATTTTTTGTTACTTTTACTTTTACTTCATTTCCTAAAATTGACTCCCCTTGTTTTACAGTTGATACTTTTTTTACTTCAAGTCTTATAGATGAATAAAATTTAAGTGCTCTTCCTCCTGTAGTTGTTGTTTGAGGTCCAAATCCAAATCCACCTATTTTTTCTCTTATTTGGTTTATAAATATCATAGTAGTTTTTGATTTATTAAGTGTACCAGTTAATTTTCTAAGAGCTTTTGACATAAGTCTAGCTTGAAGCCCCATTTGTTGGTCTCCCATCTCTCCATCAATTTCTACTTTTGGTACAAGTGCAGCTACCGAATCTACTACTATTACATCTATTGCTCCACTTCTTACAAGCATATCAGCTATTTCAAGTGCTTGTTCTCCATAATCTGGTTGAGAAATTAATAATTCTTCAGTATTTACTCCAAGTGCTCTAGCATATTGTGGGTCAAGTGCATGTTCTGCATCTATAAATGCTGCTACTCCTCCCATTTTTTGAGCTTCTGCTATTATATGAAGTGCTAAAGTAGTTTTTCCTGAACTTTCTGCTCCATATACTTCTACTATTCTTCCTCTTGGTACTCCTCCTATACCTAATGCTAAATCTAAATTTAAACTACCAGTTGGAATACTTTCAACTTCCATTTTAGTATTCTCACCTAGTTTCATTATTGAACCTTCTCCAAAATCTTTTTGTATCTGTTTCATTGCCATTTCTAATGCTTGTTCTTTTGAAATATTTTTTGTTTTTGCTGCCATTTTTGCCCCTTTCTATTCAAATATCTCTTTTAATATTTTTATATCATCAATAGCGTATTTTCCTTCAAATACTATATACGGTCTCTTAGGTTTTATTTGATTTCCATACTCTTCTAATTTTTTTGGTGATATAATTAAAAAATCTATACTTCTTAAAAATTCTTTTATTGTTGTTTTTTCTTTAGTAAAAAGTTTAAATTCTTTTATTTTCATTCTTTTAAATTGCCTGTTAATAATTTCTTCTTCTTGATTATCTTCTCCTATTATTCCAACTATTTTATTTTTCATTTTTTTACCATAATTAAGTAATTTTATACTTTGACTTATTCCAAGTGTAAATATCTCTTTTCCTTCAAATTTTTCTAAAATTTTACTTACTTCATTATAATGTATATATGGAATAATTATTAGCTTTATATCTTCTATCTCTTTTTTTATTTTTTTATAATTTTCAAGTAAATCATCTATAAGTATTCCTTTTATCTCAATATCTCCTATCTCTTTTTTTACCATAGTTTTAAAATCAATTATAGAACCTGGATTGCACTCAATTAGTGCTGCTTTTTTTATTTCACCTTTTAATATCATAAATTTTAAATAATGACTTTTAAAATATGTCATACCTATTATTTCATCAATGTCTATTCCCTCTTCTATCCCTTTTTTCAATACATCTTCTATCTCTTTTAAAAATTTGATTTTTTTAGTATCTCTTTCATATTTTACAAATGTACCTTTTCCTTTTAAAGACTCAACATATCCTTCTTCTTCAAGTTCACTATAAACTTTTGATACTGTATTTTTATTTATCTGTAAAAAATCACCTAATTGTCTTACTGTAGGAAGTTGTTCACCATTTAATAGTTCTCCGTCAATAATCAAACCTTTTATTTGTTCTTTTAATTGTGTATGGATACTTAAGTTACTGTCTCTATTAATTTTTATCTCCATCATTACCACCTTATTAAAAATATTAATTAAATTCTACTATATTACTTAAGTTTTTTCAAGAAAAATAAACATTCTTTGTTTTTTTAAAGAAAATATAAGCCAGTAAAATCTTTTTACTGGCTTACTTTTATTACTCTACTACTGAATATTTTTCGATTAATTCTTTTTCTTCTTGTTTTTCTTTTACTATTTCAAGTTTTTTTATAGATAATTTTACTTTTTTATTTTCATTATCTATCTCTATTATTTCAGCTTCTACTTCATCTCCTACTTTAAATTTATCATTTAAATTTTTAATAAAATCTTTTGAAGCTTCTGATATATGTATCATTCCATCTACATTTTCTTCTATTTTTAAGAAAATTCCAAAATCTGTAATATTATTAATTTCTCTTTTTACTACATCTCCTACTTTGTATTTTTCTTCAATAATTTCCCATGGACTTTTTGTTAGTTGTTTTATTCCTGCTTTTATTTTTTTATTTTCTTGGTCTATCTCTATTATTTTTACTTCTACTTCATCTCCTACTTTATAAAGATTACTATCTACTTTTGACCAAGAATAATCTGATATATGCACAAAAGCATCTACATCTTCAAGTAGTTCTAAAAACATACCAAAATCTTTTACATCTACTACTTTTCCTTTTGTTACTGTTCCTACTTGGAATTTTTCCATAGCTACTTCCCATGGATTTCTTTGAAGTGCTTTTATTGATAATTTTAATTTTTTATCTTCCTTATTTAATTCTATTACTTTTACTTTTACTTCGTCTCCTACTTTTACAAAATCTTCTATATTTCTTATTTTTTTTGACCAAGTAAGATCTGATATATGTACAAGTCCTTCTATTCCTTTTTCTAATTCAACAAATATTCCAAATTTTACTATTCTTACTACTTTTCCTACTGTTTCACTATCAAGTGGATATTTTTCATCTATTTTATTCCAAGGATCTTCAATTAATTGCTTAATTGATAATTTTATACTTCTATTTTTTTCATCTTTTTCTATTACTTTTCCTTTTACTTTATCTCCTATGTTAAATATCTCTTTTAAATCATTTATTTTTTCCCAACCTACTTCTGAAATATGTATAAACCCTATAATATTTTCATATTTTACTGATAAACCAAAATCTAATATTTTTTCTATTTCTACTTCTATTATATCTCCTACACTAACTTTTGATAAAGTTTCTGTTTCTTTTTTTAATGCTACTTCTTTTGCAGATACAAGTATTTTTCTTCTTTTTTCATCTTTTACATCTTTTATTATTACTTCTACTTCTTTTCCAATAATATCTTCATCTTTTTTAGCATTTGATAAAGAGTTTGGCATAAAAGCATTTAATTTTAATACCTCTACTATGTATCCACCTTTTACTTTTTTTACTACTTTTCCTTTTAATACTTTTTCATTTTCAAATGCTTCTTTAATTTTTATAAAATTTTCATTTATTTCAATATTTTTTCTAGACACTATTACAAACATTTCATTTTCTTCTACTATTGATACTTTTACAACATCTCCTACATTATAATCCTCTACTTCAGAAGCTAAAACTCTTGCTTCTAATTTAGAATTTATATCTAAATAAGCAAATTCTCTATCTTTTCTTATTATTTTTCCTTCTAGTTCTTCTCCTCTAGAAACATTTTCTGGTAAAAAATCTTCTAAAAGTTCTTCAAAATTTGTCATATCATTCATTATAATATTTCCCCCTTCAACATTTTTTCAATTTCATGTATACTTTTTTCAGGTGTTGAAGCTCCAGCAGTTATTCCTACTACATCTATCCCTTCAAACCATCTTTTATTTATATCTTCTTTTTTTTCAATTAAATATGTATTATTATTTAAATTTTTTCCTATATTATAAAGTTTTTTTGTATTACTACTCTTTGTACTACCTACTACAAGTAATAATTCAACTTCTTTTGCTAATTTTTCTGTTGCTCTTTGCCTTTCAAATGTTGCTCCACATATAGTATTAGCTATTTCATAATTTTTAAAATTTTCTTTTATATATTCTTTTATCTCATTAAACATATTTTTATTAAATGTTGTTTGAGCTAAAATCAAATATTTTTCTTCTTTATCAATATCAGATTTTTTTAATTCATCTAAATCTGCAAAAATATTTACTTTCTCTCTTCCAAAACTAATAATTCCTTTTACTTCTGGATGATTTTTATCACCAATAAAAATAATTTTATAATTTTCTTTTATCTTTTCAATAAGTATATCTCTTGCCCTATTTACAAATATACATGCTGCATCATATATTGTAGCTTTTGTTTTTGATATTTTTTCATATACTTCTTTTATTGTACCATGAGCTCTTACTAAGATAGCATCATTATTTGTAAAGTTATATTTTTCATTTAATATATCCTCTTCAGATATTATTTTTGCCCCTTTTTTTACTAAATCTTCTATAACTATATTATTATGTACAAGCATTCCTACTATATACACATTTTCAAAATTTTTTTCAAGTATCTCTTCTGCTAAATTAACTGCATTTTTTACTCCTATGCAAAATCCCATTTTTTTTGCATGAACTATTTTTTTAATCTTCATTAAACTTATCTACCTCTATTAATTTTTGTAATGCCTGTAACACTTCTTCTTCATCTGGACCATCTGCTATAAGTTTTAATTTTCTACCTTTTTCAGCTGCTAAAAGCATAAGTCCCATTATACTTTTTCCATTAACTTCTTCACCATCACTTATTACTGTAACATTTGCATCATACTCTCCAGCTATTTGTACAAATAAAGAAGATGGTCTAGCATGAAGTCCTGCTTCATTTTTTATTTCTACTTCAAGCTCTTTCATCATACCACTCCTATTAATAATTTATTTATTAATTTTTTTATCTCTTTACTATTTTTTGCATTTAATATTTTATCTTTATACTGTTCTATATCTTTTAAATTTATAGATTTAACTATTTTTTTTGCTCTAGGTATAAATGAAGGTAACATACTTAGATCTTTTATTCCAAGTGCTATTAGTATAAGTATTGCTATAGGTTCTCCTGCCATCTCTCCACATACACTTACTTTTTTATTATATTTTTTACCTACTTCTGACACATGATTTATTAAATTAAGTATTGATATATCATACGGATCATATATATCTGATACTAATTTATTTAATCTATCTGCTGCTAATACATATTGAGTAAGGTCATTTGTCCCTATACTAAAAAAATCTATATAATCAACAAATCTTTCTGCCATAATTGCTGCAGAAGGAATCTCTATCATTATTCCTACTTCTATATCTTTTTTATAATTTATTTTTTCATTTTCTAACTCTTTTTTTACTTCTTCTAAAATCTCATTAGCTTTTATAACCTCTTCTACTTTACTTATCATTGGATACATTATTTTTATGTTTTTATTATATGCCGCTCGTAATATTGCTCGAAGTTGTGTTTTAAATATATCTAAATTTTTCAAACAAAACCTTATTGCTCTAAAACCTAAAAATGGATTTTCTTCATGTGGCATATCATAATATCCTAATTGTTTATCTCCACCTATATCCAACGTTCTTATAATTAGAGGTTTATCATCAGAAAGTGCATTATAAACTTTTTCATATATTTTAACTTGTTCATCTTCAGTAGGAAATTTATCATTTTCCATATAAATAAACTCTGTTCGAAGTAACCCCACTCCATCACATTTAAATTCTTTTAATTGAGTTATTTCTATATCTCCACCTATATTTACATGAAGATTTATTTTTTCTCCATCTAAAGTTTTTACATCTTCTATTTTTAATTGATTAATTTCTTTTGCAAATTCTCTATATTTTTTTTCATATATTTTATACTCTTTTAATATTTCTTCTTCTGGGTTTAATATCACTAATTGTTTATCTAATCTACTATCTAAAATAATCTCTTTATCCTGCTCTATATCTAAAAACATAATGTTTTTTACACCAATTAATGTAGGAATACCTAAAGATTTACATAAAATAGCTGTATGAGAAGTTTTTCCGCCTTCTTCTGTAATTATACCAAGTATATTTACTCCATCATGATAAAATTTTAATAATTCAAAAGGTTGCAACTCTTTTGCTATTATTATTTTATCATTTACATCCTCTTTTTCAGGTGTTAAATATAATAAATTTTCTATTATTTTTCTTCCAACTTCACTTACATCATTTGCTCTTTCTTTATATAAAGGGTCTTTTAAAGATTTAAACATTTTTATATATTTTTTTATTACTCTATCTACTACCACCTCAGCATTTATCATATCTTTTTCTATTTTATTTTTTACATCTGATAAAAATACTGGGTCCTCTAAAATCATAAATTGTACATTTAATATTTTTAATTCATTTTTATTTACTCTATCTTTTAAAGAATCTATAAGATGTCTTATCTCATATTTTGTATCATCTATAGCTTTTTCTACTCTATTTATTTCAGCTTCTATCTCAGTTTCTCTTAAAGAACGTGCTTCGATTTTTATCTCTTTTTGCTTTCTAAGATATGGTTTGCCTATTACTATTCCTTCAAAAATCGAATTTGCTTTAATCTTTTTCATATTTTAGACCTCTTTAATATAAAATTATATATCTCACATAATTATATATTATTTTAGTTAAATTTTCAAATATTATTACTATTAAATTCCTTTATTTTATTCTTTAAAATATATTTATTTTTGTTTATATACATTTATTACTCTTTTATATGAGCTATAAGTAAAGCTATATCATGGCCTGTTACACCTGATATTCTAGATGCCTCTCCAATAGAAAGAGGTTTTACTAAATTTAATCCATCTTTTGCTATATTTGATATTCCTTTTATTTCATCATAATTAAAATTTTCAGGTATTTTCATATTTTCAAGTTTTTTAAATTTTTCTATTTGTTTTTTCTCTCTTTCTATAAATACACTATATTTTACTGTTGTTTCTATTTGATTTGTTACAAATTTAGGTAGTTCTAAAATTTCAGTATATTTTTTTAATGAGTTATATGTTACACCTTTTAATTTTAATAAATCATATGCTGTTAAGCCTTTTGTTACTCTTTCTGAAGATTCTATTTCTTCTAATAATATATTAGCTTCTTTTTTACTTATCTTAATCTCTTTTAATTTTTCTATCTCTTTTTCTATTATATTAATATAATTTTCTATTTGAGATAGTTTTTCTTTTTCTATTATTCCTATCTCTTTTGATTTATCAAATAATCTTACAAATGCATTATCAAATCTAAGTGTAAGTCTATATTCTGCTCTTGAAGGTAAAACTCTATATGGTTCTGGTGTTTTTTTATGAATTATATCATCTATAAGAACTCCTATATATCCCTCTGTTCTATCTATTATTATAGGTTCTTTATTATCTATTTTTCTTACTGCGTTTACTCCAGCTAAAAATCCTTGTGCTGCTGCTTCTTCATAACCAGAAGTACCATTTATTTGCCCTGCTAAAAATAAATTTTCAAGTTTTTTATTTTCTAAATTCATTTTTAATTGATAAGCAGGTATATAATCATATTCTACTGCATAACCATATCTTACTATTTTAGCATTTTCAAGACCCTTTATTGTTCTCATCATTTTTTCTTGCACAAATGGTGGCATTGCTGTAGTTAATCCATTTACATAAATTTCATTACTCTCTATACTTTCTTGTTCTAAAAATATTTGATGTTCATATTTATCAGGAAAATTAAGTACTTTTCTATCAAGTGATGGACAGTGTCTAGGACCATGAGTTTCTATAATACCACTTACTATTGGTGAATATTTTAATAACTCTTTTGTTACTTTAATTGTCTCTTCTGTTGTAAAAGTAAGATATGTTGGCATTATAGATTGTTGTTTTTTCTCAGTAAATATTGAAAAATAATTTGGTTCTTCATTTCCATATAATTTTTCAAGTTTTGAAAAATCTATTGTTCTTTTATCTACTCTTGGTGGTGTTGCTGTCTGATATCTATCTATCTCTATTCCATATTTTAAAAGACTTTCAGATAAATGATTTGCTGCATTTTCTCCTTGTCTTCCTGCGCTATATGTTGCATCTCCTATTACTATTTTTCCTTTTAAAAATGTTCCCGTTGCTAAAACTACAGCTTTTGAATAATAATCTATTCCTATACTAGTTTTTACTCCTACTACTTTTTTATCTTCAACTATTATATCAATTACTTCTGCTTGTATTATATCTAAATTTTCTTGATTTTCTAAAATCTCTTTCATTTTTACTCTATACCAATATTTATCTGCTTGTGCTCTACTTACTCTTGCTGCTGGACCTTTTGTTTCATTTAATATTTTCATTTGTAAATTATATTTATCAGTATGTTTTCCTATTTCAGCTCCTAATATATCTAATTCTGCTATTAAATGACCTTTTCCAGGACCACCAATAGATGGATTACATGACATCATTGCTATATTATCAAGATATAGTGTAAATACTGCTGTTTTTTTTCCAAGTCTAGCTGATGCAAGTGCTGCTTCTACTCCTGCATGTCCAGCTCCTACTACTATTACATCATATCTATTATCAAACATTTTTTCCTCCTAATTCTAAATTTTAAATCATAATTTTTTTTGAAGCCACTGGATTTATACGGGATATTTTTGTCACGAATTACACGAATAAACTCGAATTTTTTTAGTTACACAAAGTACACGAAGAAAACCATTAAGGAACACTAAGAATTTCTCTTTGTGGTTCTGTTTTTTTTACCTTTGTGTTCTTCGTGTAACGCATTTATCAAGAAAATCTAATATCCTCCGAAAAGGCGCATTTTTAATTCTTTTCAGTATAATTCGTGTAAATTAGTGCCATTCGTGACTACTTTTTCATTATTAATTCTTCTTACTACTCACTTCTCACTATTTTTTTATCCTGTGTCAATTGGTGTTTATCTAAGGTGTTTTTTGTAAAAAAATACCGAAAGCTGTGCACGTGGTTCCTAATTTTTTCTCTTTGTGGTTCTAATTTTTCTATCTTTGTGCTCTTCGTGTAACGCATTTATTAAAACAAAATGCGCTTTTTAATCCTTCTCACTTCTTACTAATTTTTCTTTCTTTGTGGTTCTATATTTTCTCTTTGTGTTCTTCGTGTAATTTTTTTAATCCGCGTTTTTCCGTGGCTATTTTTAATTTTCTTACTTCTCACTATTTACTATAATCAAAATTATTTTTGTTTATATACATATTTTTACTTAATAAAAAGAAGTACCGCAGGCATAACCTGCGGTTTTATTTTCCTACACAGAAATTACTAAATACATGATCTAATAAATCTTCTGTTGATATTTCTCCTGTTATTTCAGATAATGAATCAAGTGCCACTCTAAGATCTATTGCAATTAAATCCATTGGCATTCCCATATCTATTGTTTCAAATATATTTTTTATACTATCTTTTGTTTTTTCTAGTGCAGATTTATGTCTTACATTTGTAATTACTAATTTTTGAGAATTATTCTCTACATGTCCACTAATTACTAAATTATATATACTATCTTCTATATCTTTTATACCTATTTTTTCCTTTGCAGATATTTCTATAAAACTATCTATATTTTTAAATTTAGATATATCTATTTTTCTATCTAAATCAGTTTTATTTAATATTCCTAGTACTTTTTTATTTTTTACTTTTTCATATATCTCTATATCTTCTTTAGTAACCTCAGTAGAACTATCTACAACAAAAAGAACTAAATCAGCTTTTTCTATAAGCTCTTTTGATTTTTCTACACCTATATTTTCTACTATATCTTCTGTTTTTCTTATACCTGCTGTATCTACTATTATAAGAGGAATTCCTTTTATATTAATCACTTCTTCTATTACATCCCTAGTTGTTCCTGCTACATGAGTAACTATAGCTCTCTCTTCTCTAAGTAATGCATTTAAAAGACTTGATTTTCCTACATTTGGTTTTCCTACTATTGCTGTTTTTATTCCCTCTTTTATCATTTTCCCTGTATCATATGAATTTATTAAATCATCACATTGACTATACACGTCTTTTAAATTATCATATAAATTATCAGGTAATGGATCATCTATACCTTCTTCTGGATAATCTAAAACAACATTTACATGTGCAGCTACATCTAAAAGCATTTTTTTTAGTTCAGCTATCTTTTCTCTTAAATCTCCTCTTAATTGATCTAATGATAAAGATATACTTTTATCTGTTTTTGAATGAATAAGATCCATTACTGCTTCTGCTTGTGTAAGATCTATTCTTCCATTAATAAAAGCTCTTTTAGTAAACTCACCTTGTTCTGCATGTCTTGCACCATTTCTTAATACGAGCTCTAATACTTTTTCTGTCACTAAATATCCTCCATGACAATTTATCTCTACTATATCTTCTTTTGTATATGTTTTTGGTGCTTTCATTATGCTTACAAGTACTTCATCTACTATCTCTTTTTTTTCATTTATTAATTTTCCATAATTTATAGTAAAAGTTTTTAATTCTTTTACTTTTTTATCACTAGCTGGTATAAATATTTTTTCTAAGATATCTAGTGCTAAATCTCCAGATATTCTAACTATACCTATTCCACCTTCGCCCCTTGGTGTTGAGATTGCAGCTATTGTATCAAATATCATTTTTTATCTAACCAACTTTCTTTTTTTTTATAACTATATATCTTTTAGGATCTTTTCCTTCACTATATGTATCAAGTTCTTCATAAGTATTAATAACTTCATGAATTATTTTTCTTTCTCTTGGTGGCATAGAATTTAATTTTATTGTTTTATTAGTTTTTAGAGCTTTTTCTGCCATTTTTCTAGCAAGTTCTCTTAATGTTTCTGCTCTTTTTTCCTTAAATCCTTCCACATCAACTTCTACTTTACAACCTTTTATTAAAGTATTTAATAAAAATTCAAAACTATTTAAAGTTTTACCTTTTTTTCCTATGATAATACCATTATCATGACCATATAAATTTATTGATATAAAATGTTCTTTAGATTTGATAACTTCTATTTCTAAATCTAAATTCATTTTATTTAATAATTCTTTTGTTTTTTCTACCACTATTTCTTCTATTTTATTTATTTTTGTTGCTGTTACTTTATATAAATTATTTGTAGAAATTATTCCTAATATTGATATTCCTTTTTTTATTACTTCTATTTCTATTTCATAATCTCTTTTTATTATATTTGTATCTAATACAAATTTATCTATAGCCTCTTCTTCATTTTTTGCCTTAACTTCTAATGTTATTAAATTACTTTTGTTGATTTTCACCCTTATCATCCCCTTTGTTTATTAAAAAATACTGTTGGGCTGTTGAAATTAAACTTGATAATAACCAATAAACTTGTAGCCCTGTTGGCATACTTAATGAGAAAAATAAAATCATTATTGGGAATGTATATTGCATAGCTTTCATTTGATCATTTTGAGTTGAACTATTTGACATAATTTTTTGTTGAAAAAATGTAACTAATGCATTTAATACTGGTAATATATAATATGGGTCTGTTTTTGTTAAATCCCATACTAAAAAATTAACATTTGTTATAGTTTCTGGAGTTTGTTTTAATACTCCAAATATTCCCCATAAAAATGGTAGTTGTATTAATAATGGTAAACATGAACCAAAAGGATTTATTTTGTGCTCTTTATATAATTCCATTGTTTGCTTATTTAATTCCTGAGGATCATCTTTATATTTTTCTCTTAATTTATCAATCTCAGGTTGAATTTTTTTCATATCTTTCATTGCTTTATCTTGTTTTAATGTAAGTGGCAATAAAATAAGTTTTACTAATATTGTTACACCGATAATAGCTAATCCATAACTTTTTGTTACATTATAGATCATTAATATTATTTCTCTAATTAGATTTTGAATTATTGACATTTTTCCCACCTTTTTTATTTTTTTTCGGAACTGGGTCATATCCCCCATGACTCCATGGATTACATCTTAATATTCTCCAAATTGATAAAATACTACCTTTAATTATTCCATGTTCTTTTATTGCTTCTATTGAATAATTAGAACAACTAGGATAGTATTTACAATTATTTCCAAGTATTGGAGATATTAATTTTTGATAAATTTTTATTAAAAAAATTAATATTTTTTTCATTTAAGATTCCTATTTATTATTTTAATTAAATCTTTTTCTATAATTTTTAAATTTAATTTTTCTATATTATTACCTGCATTTTTTTTTGCTATTATTATATAATCATAGTTATCTTTAAATTTCATTAAATTTAATCTTATAGATTCTCTAATAAGTCTTTTTATCCTATTTCTACAAACAGCATTTCCATTTTTTTTACTTACTACTATTCCAAATCTTTTTTTATTTAAATTATTTTCTAAAGTATACATCAAAAGATAATAACTATAAAATTTTTTTCCTTTTGAGTAAATATTTTGAAATTCACTATTTTTTTTTATTTTTTCCATTATTATACCTTTTTTATAAAAGTTTAAAATTTTGAAAAACCCGGTATATAATTTTTACCGGGCTTTATGCTGATAATTTTTTTCTTCCTTTAGCTCTTCTTCTTTTTAATACATTTCTTCCTGATTTAGTTTTCATTCTTTTTCTAAATCCATGATCTTTTTTTCTTTTTCTATTATTTGGTTGGTATGTTCTTTTCATTTATTCCCTCCTAAATTTTTTATACATCTCAGGTAATTATTTTAATAGAAAACTATTAATTTGTCAAGTAAATTTCATTGATTTTTATTTTTTTATAAAAAAGAAACTTTTATTTTTTAAGGGTTTGTTTTATTTGTATTAATGTTATATGTATAAATTTTAAAATTTAAAGAAAAACTTTATTTTATTGTATTTATTTATATATTTATATTTTTGATTATAAACATATTTGTTTTATTAATAAATTCAATATTTTTTTATATTTTTATTAATAAAATAATTTATTTTATTAATAAAATAAATATTTTTGTATATATACATAAATAAAAATATAGTAAAATCAAGGAATCAAATTTTTTATAGATTATTTATTCTAAAAAAATTAAGAAAATAGTTTATTTTTGTTTATAAGAAAATAATTAAATATAGAAAAATCAATATTTTTTATAAATTTATTGAATAAATCACTTTATTT
>JAICDD010000023.1 GCA_020063625.1 Fusobacteriales bacterium | reverse complement strand
TTACTTTTTTATCTTTAAAAAAGTAAGTCGCTGATAAGCGAAAAAAAAAGAGTTACTTAAATTTAGCACAAAGAAAAGAGGTCACAAAGTACCACAAAGATAAAAAAATAGAACCACAAAGGAAAAAACTTAGTGGTTCTTAGTGTTTTTCTTCATGTACTTTGTGTAATAAAAAATCCGCGTAATCCGCGGCAAAACTCTGTGTATTTCAGTATGCTCTGACTCTCTGTGCTGAATATTATATTCTGTGGTTTTAAAATTTTTTTCTCTATACTAAAAAAAGGAGAAATTTATGGGATTAATTTTACAAAAAATAATAGCAAATATATTTTTATCACCATTTTTAATAATTCTATTAATTATTCCACTAGTTTTTATAAAAAAATATAAAAAACATTATGTCTTAATTTTTTCTATATTTATTTATATTTTTTCAATAGAACCTACAAAAGATTTTTTTATAAAGCCTTTAGAACTGAAATATCCTTCAATAACAGAAAAATCTAAATTGGATAATATTGATATTTATGTCGTACTTGGTAGTGGAATATATGATCATGCTCCTATAAATTTTAATACTAATGGAGCGCCTACTAGAACTGCTCTTGCTAGAATTACTGAAAGTATTCGACTTTATAATATCTCAAAAAAGAAAATAATTTATGCAGGTGGTATAGTATTTAATGGTAAAATTTCAGAAGCTGAAATTTATAAAAAAATTGCTATTGATTTAGGTGTAAAAAAAGATGATATTTTAATTGAAATTAAAAGTAAAACAACTTATGAAAATCTAAAAAATATAAAAGAAATTTTACATAATAATTATAAAATTGGCCTTATTACATCAGCTATACATATGAATAGAGCTGTTTATAGTGCTAAAAAATTAAATTTAGATATAGTTGCATTTCCATGTGATTATCATTCTAGATATGCACCTTATAATATTTCATCATTTATTCCTAGCTATGATAATATAAAAGATATTAGAGATGCTATGTGGGAATATATTGGGATAATTTATTATAAATTAAAATCAAAATAAAAGGAGATGAATAAATGTTAGTAAAAGATGTTAAAAAAGTAAATATAGGTGGAAAATTTAATATTGGTGAAAAAGATAAATTAACTTTATTAGCTGGTCCATGTGTTATTGAATCAGAAGAATTAGTTATGGAAGTAGCTGGAAAAATAAAGGAAATTTGTGATAGATTAAATGTTAATTATGTATTTAAATCATCATTTGATAAAGCAAATAGAAGTTCAATATATTCATATAGAGGTCCAGGTATAGAAGAAGGCCTTAGAATATTAAAAAAAGTAAAAGATACTTATAATATACCAGTAGTAACTGATATTCATGAAGTATGGCATGCTGAGAAAGCTGCTGAAGTAGTAGATATACTTCAAATACCTGCATTTTTATGTAGACAAACAGACCTTTTAATAGCAGCAGCTAAAACAGGAAAAGCTGTAAATATAAAAAAAGGACAATTTTTAGCTCCATGGGATATGAAAAATGTAGTGAAAAAATTTGAAGAGTGTGGAAATGAAAATATTATGCTTTGTGAAAGAGGAAGTAGCTTTGGATATAATACATTAGTTGTAGATATGAGAAGCTTACTTGAGATGAGAGAATTTGGATATCCAGTAGTATTTGACGCTACACATTCTGTACAAAAACCAGGTGGAAAAGGAGATACAACAGGTGGAGATAGACAATATGTAGCACCTCTTATGAGAGCAGCACTTGCAGTAGGAGTAGATGCAATCTTTGCAGAAGTACATCCAGCTCCAGATAATGCAAAATCAGATGGACCAAATATGCTTAGATTAGAAGATTTAGAAGAAATATTAAAAACAGCTATTGAAATAAATAGTATCGTGAAAAGTGAGAAGTAAAGAGTAAGCAGTGAGGAGTGGAAAGTAATTACACGAAGAACACAAAGATAGAAAAATCAGAACCACAAAGAAAAAAACTTAGTGGTCCTAGTGTTTTTCTTCGTGTACTTTGTGTAACAAAAAATTCGAGCTCATTCGTGTAATTCGTGACAAAAAATCAGCAATAAAACTTTACAAGGGGGATTAAATGAATAAAGAAAATAGGGTACAAATTATACTTATATCTATACTTATATCTTTTTTATCACTTATAGTTTTTCTAAAACAAATACCTTTAAAGCCAGGTACAATAGAATATTTAGCATGGCCTGTAGGTACTATGAATTTTGATTTTTTCTCATTTTATAAATCAAGAATCTTAATTTTATTTACAGCTTTTATTCTTCCAATTACAGCTATAAATAAATGGGGGAAAATAGAATGGAAAAACTATTATTTATTTTTGTTAATATACATATTATTTGCAATGTTATCCTCAATTTTTTCACCATTTCCACAACTTGCATATAATGGTGTAGCTGATAGATATGAAAGTTTATCTGTTCTTATTGCTTATATAATGTTATTTTTTGTAGTTAGCATATCAATTTCAAATGAAAAAGATTTAAAACCTATTTTAATAGGAGTAACTATTGTATCAATTGGTGTTGGATTAATAGGTATTTTTCAATATTACGGTTATGATATTTTTACTTTTGATTTTGGAAGAAAATTAATTTTACCTAAAAACTTAGAACATTTAGCAAAAAATTTAAGATTTAAATTTCAAAAATATCAAATTTATTCTACTTTATACAATCCAAATTATGTAGGTTCATTTATGTCGCTTACTATATTTTTTGGTATTGGTATGTATCTGTATCATAAAAATATAAAAAAAATATTTTGGTATTTTTATACATTACTTATGTTTGCAAATTTAGTAGGATGTCGTTCTAGAGGTGGATTTACTGGATTTATTTTGGCTCTTTTTATTTTTTCTATATTTTATTTTAAGTTTATATTAAAAAATATAAAACAATTAATAGTATTATTTTTATCAATAATTTTAGTATTTTATATAATGAATGTATCTGATAAAGCTGATAAAGTTCTTATAAAAAAATATAGCACATATTTTGATAATTCTGATATAGGACTTCGTGACCTTTATGTAGTAGGTAATACTGCTATTATTAGAGATAAAGATACTATTTTAAAAATTGAAAATATTGATAATAAAAAAGTTGTATTTTTAGATAAAAATAATAATCAAATAAAAACAGAGATAAAAAATAAAACTATTTATCTTTTAGATGATGACTATAAAAAATTTAGATTTGAATTGAAAAAAGGAGCATTAAATTTCAAATATGGAGATACACATTTTGAATATTTATTAATTTTAACGGATAATACTTTTAAAACTATTGATAATCATAATAAAATAATGCCTATTTTAACTGTTCCTCATGTAAAAGCATTTGAGGGATATGAAAAAATGGGGTCATTTAGAATATATAACTGGTCAAGAACTATTCCAATAATAAAAGATACAATAATTTTAGGATATGGACCAGATGCTTTTTCGATAGTTTTTCCTCAAAAAGATTATTTTGGAAAGCTTATTTCATACGGTACAAAAGGAATTATTGTAGATAAACCACATAATATGTATTTACAAATAGCAGTAAATACTGGAGTAATTTCACTATTTGCATTACTTGGATTATTTTTACATTTTTTTATAAAATTTATAAAAAATAAAAATAGTATATCAAATAATAATTTTCCTATATTTATTAGTCATTTTATAGGATTAGGAATAATTGCTTATTTAATAACAGCTATTTTTAATGACAGTGTAGTATCTGTTGCTCCTTTATTTTGGGTATTATTTGGTAGCTGGTATGGGATATGGGAAAGTAGAAAGAATAAAGTTTGATAAATTAAAAAACTAGTCCTTAATATAGGGCTAGTTTTTTATTATATATTTTTTCCTTAATATCTCTATAACTTTATTAAATTTTTTTTCTTTTATTAAAATATAATCTTTTGAAACTGCTGATACTATATTAAATTCTATATTTTCATCAGCTAAAATTTTTGTAATATTTGCTACTACTTGAATAAGTTCATCCTCTTTTCTATCTTCTATTTTTAATACTTTCCAATTTTCGCTATTATCATTACTTAATTTTTTACATACAATAGATATATGGTCTCTTATTTTAAGTATAGAATAAAACTCACTTTTTTCTATATGTTTTTTTAAATTTTCATACTTCTCTATATTATATATACTATAAATTTCATCTAATATTTTTATTGTGTACACTTTATCCCTCCAAAAAGAAATATCTCAATCATTATTATAGCATATTATCAATTTATAACAAATAGAAATAAAAAGGTCTTTTAAAATAAAAGACCTTTTATATATTAGTTAACACTATGTATAAATCTAAGGAATCCTTCTATTCCTTTTTCATCTCTTTTATATACTCCAGCATGTTCTAATACTTTAGAAAATACTATACCTACTTCTTCTTTTAATATTTCTCTAGCATTTTCACTAGTTATATTATCATATTTTGATTTTACTTCTTTTATCCATTCAAGATGTTTTACTACATCATCATTTTGTTCTATCTCTTCTATATAATTTTCTTTTACTATTAATTCTTCTAATACTTTTAATTCATGTTTTAATCTACCAGGAAGTACTGCAAGTCCCATTACTTCTATAAGACCTATATTTTCTTTTTTAATATTATGTACTTCACTATGTGGATGAAAAATCCCTAATGGATGCTCATCACTTGTTCTGTTATTTCTAAGTACTAAATCTAGTTCAAATTTACCATCTCTTCTTCTAGCTATTGGAGTGATTGTATTATGTGGCTCATCTCCACTATATGCTAATATTCCTAATGATTTATCACTATATTCTCTCCAATTTCTAAGAATCTTATCAGCTAATTCTGATAATCTTTCTTTATTATATCCATTTATTCTTATTACACTCATAGGCCATTTTACTATACCTATTTCTATATCATCATATCCTTCTATCTCTACAAATGTTTCTATTTGTGCTTTTTCCATAGGAAATACATGTCTTCCACCTTGAAAATGATCATGACTAAGTATACTTCCTCCAACTATTGGAAGATCTGCATTAGAACCTATAAAATAATGAGGTATTTTTTCTACAAATTCTAATAATCTATCAAAAGAACCTTTTTCTATTTTCATTGGTCTATGACTGCTACTAAATATTATTGAGTGTTCATTATAATATACATATGGTGAATATTGTAAATTCCAAGGCTCATTTGTAAGAGTAATTGGGATTACTCTATGATTTTGTCTTGCTGGATGATTTATTCTTCCTGCATATCCTTCATTTTCTACACAAAGTAAACATTTTGGATAAGAACTTTGTGGCATATTTTTAGCTGCTGCTATAGCTTTTGGGTCTTTTTCTGGTTTTGATAAATTTATAGTAATTTCTAAATCTCCATATTCAGTTTTACTATACCAATGCTCATTTTTAGCTATTCTATCTGTTCTAATATAATTAGAAGCTTTTGACATTGCATAATAGTTATCTGTTGCTTTTTCTACTCCCTCTTTTTCTATTGTATCATAAAATTTTTTAATAACTTCACTAGGTCTTGGTATAAGTTTTGCCATAAGTTTTGTATCAAAAAGGTCTCTATATGTAACTGTATTTTCTTTTAATCTACCATTTTCATAGGCCCAATCTAATATATTTTCTAATATTTCTGTTGGATACTCAAGTTTTTCATTTATTTCACACTCTTTATATTCATCTAATTCTAATACTTCAAGTAATGCATTTATACTAAAAATTTTATCCTCTTTTTCTATAAGCCCTTTATCTAATGCATAATTTACAAGTCTTGTTATTTCTTTATTAATATCTATCATTAAGATTCCCTCCTATTTTTCAAAACCATTTGGATTATTTTTATGCCAATTCCATGCACTTTCAATTATTTTTTCTAAATCAGCATATTTAGGTTGCCATCCAAGTTCTTTTATTGCTTTTTCTGAGCTAGCTACAAGTTTTGCAGGGTCTCCTGCTCTTCTGTCTGCTACTTCTGCTGGTATAGCATGTCCTGTTACTTTTCTAGCTACTTCTATTACCTCTTTTACAGTAAATCCATTACCATTTCCAAGATTATATATTCCACTTTCTTCTGTATCAAATAGTTTTTTTACTGCTAATATATGTGCATCTACAAGGTCCATTACATGTATATAATCTCTTATACATGTTCCATCTTTTGTATCATAATCTTCTCCATAAATAAATATTTTTTCTCTTTTTCCAAGGGCAACTTGTAAAATTATTGGTATTAAATGTGTTTCTGGTGCATGGTCTTCACCTATTTTTCCACTTTCATGTGCTCCTGCTACATTAAAATATCTTAAAATTACATGTTTTATTCCATAAGCACCTTCTGCCCATTTCAACATTTTTTCTACAGCTAATTTTGTTTCTCCATAAGGATTCGTAGGAAATGTTTTATCTGTTTCTAATATTGGTATATTCTCAGGCTCTCCATATGTCGCTGCTGTTGATGAAAATACTATTTTCTTTACATTATTTTCTTTCATTACTTCAAGTAAACACATAGTTCCATACACATTATTATTATAATATTTTATAGGTTCTTGTACACTTTCTCCTACAAGAGAATCAGCTGCAAAATGTATAACAGCATCTATTTTATTTTCTTTAAATACTTTATCTAAAAATTCTTTATCTCTAAGGTCTCCTACATAAAGTTTCGCACCTTCCCATACAGCGTCTTTATGTCCCTTTTGTAGATTATCAACTACTATTACATTTTCTCCTCTTTGAATAAGTTCTGCTACAGCATGGCTACCAATATAACCAGCTCCTCCACATACTAATATATTCATTTTTTCCTCCTATATATTAAATTTTTTATTTTAATTATAAATTACACATTTACTGCGGATTACACAGATTTTTTGTTACACAAAGTACACGAAGAAAAACACTAAGAACCACTAAGTTTTTTTCTTTGTGGTTCTGGTTTTCTATCTTTGTATTCTTCGTGTAACACATTTATCAAGAAAATCTAATCTTACTTCTCGCTATAATCAGTGATAATCCGTATTTTTCCGTGGCTAAATTCTACTTCTTCTCACTTCTTACTTTTTTATCTATTCTACTATTTCTCTAGCTCCATCACCAATTTCAGCTATATAGAAATCAGCTTTAAGTCCTGTTTTTTCAAAATATTTTTCTCCTACATTTTTTATAAACTCATCAATTTTATTTGATTCTACTATCGATACAGTACATCCTCCAAATCCTGCTCCTGTCATTCTAGCTCCTATTGTTCCTTCTTGTTCCCAAGCTGCTTCTACTAAAGCATCTAATTCTTTTCCTGTTACTTCATAATCATCTCTAAGCGATATATGAGATTGATTCATAAGTTCTCCAAATCCTTTTATATCTCCAGCATTTAATTTTTCTACTGCTCTTAGAGTTCTTTGATTTTCATATACTGCATGTTTTGCTCTTTTTCTATCTATTTCATTTTTTATTAATTCTTTATTTTCTTCAAATTCTTTTTCTGTAAGTTCTCCAAGAGATTTTATATCAAGTTTTGTTTGAAGGTCTGCTAAAGCTCTTTCACATTCACTTCTTCTTTCATTATATTTAGAATCAGCAAGACCTCTTCTTTTATTCGTATTAGCAATAATAATTTTTGCATTTTCAAGTTTTACAGGTGCATATTTATATTCTAATGTATTACAATCAAGTAAAATCGCATTATCTTTTTTACCCATTCCTATAGCAAATTGGTCCATTATACCACAATTTACACCTACAAACTGATTTTCTGCTATTTGACTTACTTTTACCATATTTACCATATCAATATCTAAATTAAATAATCCTTTTAATACTACTGCTGTTGCAAGCTCAACAGATGCTGATGAAGATAATCCTGCACCATTTGGTATATTTCCAAAGAATAATATTTCAAATCCTTTTTCTATTTTATATCCCTTATCTTTTAGTATACTAAGTACTCCTTTTGGATAATTTGCCCAATCATGCTCTTTTACATTTTTTAATTCATCTAAATCAAATTCAATTATTCCTAAATCTTCAAAATTTTTAGAATATAATCTTACTTTTTTATCATCTCTTAATCTTGCAATAGCATATGTTCCAAAGCTAAGTGCACATGGAAATACATTTCCACCATTATAATCAGTATGTTCTCCTATTAGATTTACTCTTCCAGGAGAAAAAAATGTTCTTACCTCTCCTTCTCCAAATACTTTTTTAAAATCCTCTTTTAATCCTTTTAAAATTTCTTTCATAACTCCTCCTTCATTTTAAAGCCTGTTTTATATTAATTTTATTAAAAATTTTTTTACTACAAGATATAATATTCAACACAGAGACTCAGAGTACACTGAGATACACAGAGTTTTATAGATTAAACCACTGGATACCCACTAGATGTATACCAGAATTTATCCTGTGCTTATCGGTGTTTATCTAAGGTGTTTTTTGTAAAAAAATACCTAAAGGCTAAATTTAAGTAACTCTTTTTTTTTCGCTTATCAGCGACTTACTTTTTTAAAGATAAAAAAGTAAGCAAAAAATCTTTGCGCTGGTTTCTACGGATATTAAATAATGAAACCACATGATTTACACGAGATTACACACTAGATTTTTTTGTCACGAATTACACGAATGAACTCGAATTTTTGTTACACAAAGGTCACGAAGAAATCGCTTCGCTGTGGAACTTATACTGCGTAACGGCTAAGTAAACATATCCTGTAGTAGCCCTAACGACCTGTAAAAGTCGTTTTTTATATTTTCTTTGTGATTCTGTTTTTTTATCTTTGTGTTCTTCGTGTAACGCATTTATCAAGAAAATCTAATATCCTCCGAAAATGCGCTATTTTATTCTTTTCACTTCTCTCCATTATTAGTGCCATTCGTGGTTACTTTTTCATTGGCAATTGTCTTTTTTATCTTAAGTTCATCAGTGTATATCTAAGGTGCTTTTCCTAGGAAAACACCGAAAGCTGTGCTCGTGGTTCCACAATTCTTTATCTTTGTGGTACTTTGTGTCCTCTTTTCTTTGTGCTAAATTAAACCCATGAGAATTACACTCAAGCATAAGACTTATTATATTTTACTTTTTTTAAATGTCATAACTGTGTCATATTGATTTTTATGCTTTATTTTTATAAGTTTTGTTTTAATTCTAACCTTTTACAGCTCCAGCTGTCATTCCTTCTCCAAGATATTTTTGTAAAGAAACATATAAAAGTATTGAAGGTATAGCCATTATAACAAGACATGCTGCGACTACTTCTGGCCTACTTCCTCTAATAGTTGTAGTTATTGATACTACTGCCATTGGAAATGTATACATATCCATAGTTTTAGAAAATAGTAATGGATTTAAATAATCATTCCATGATTGCATAAATGCAAACACTATTACATTTATTGTAGCTGGCATTCCTATTGGGAAATATATTTTTTTATATATTGTAAACCAATTACATCCATCTACTCTAGCTGCTTCCATTAACTCATTTCCAAGTGAATCATAATAATTTTTTTGAATAAGTATAGCCACTGGCATCCAAAATGTAGCTGCTGGCAATACAAGTGCTGTATATGTATTAGTTAATTTTAATCCCTTTAATATAGTAAAAAGTGGTGTCATAAGAGATATTAAAGGAATTGACATAGTTAGCATTACTAATGTATAAATTATATTTTTATATTTAAAATCCATTTTTGAAAATGCAAAAGCTGAGATTGATGATACAAATACAATAAGTACAACTTGTAAAAATGCTACAAAAAAACTATTAAAAAGCATTCTTCCTAATGGCATTCCTGTACTAAAAAGTTGTTTATAATTTTCTACTCCTCCACCTCTAAGGGATAATATTAATACATTAATTAATGGAATTATATATATCATACTTAAAAATACAAGTACTGCTTGTATTATTAATTTTTGTTTAAAACTCATATTACTAAACATAGCTACCTCCTAGCTTATAATTTTGTTTTATCATATATTTTATTTTGCAACATAGATAATCCTACTGACATAACTATCATAACTACTGCTACTGTTGCACCATATCCTGCTTTAAATTCTACTATTGAATATTTATATAAATAGGTAGCTAAAAATTGTGTAGCATTTCCAGGTCCTCCCTGAGTAAGTAACCATACAATATCAAATGTTTTTATAGCTCCTATCATACCTAATATTATTACAGTAGTATGAGTAGGAATAAGCATAGGAAATATTATTTTAAAAAATGTTGTCCAAAATCCAGCTCCATCTATTTGTGCTGCTTCAAGTACATCTTCAGATATTGAAGTAAGTCCCGCTATGTAAAATACCATTTGTGCGCCTGTCCATTGAAAAATATTTGCTATAATTATTGCATAAAGTGCTACATTTGGATCACCAACCCAATTTCTTACTAAAAAATCCATATGTAAAAATCTAAATAATTGATTTAACATTCCAAAATTTGGTTCATATATTTGCATAAATATTCTAGCAATTACTGTTGTTGATAATGCTGCTGGAATATAAAATAGTGCTTTAAAAAAAGGATGTCCTGGTAATTTTGGTTTTAATAATACTGCCATAATAAGTCCAAGAATCATTTGCACTGATATTGTTAAAATCATAAATATCGATACATTTGTTACTGATTTCCAAAATGTTTTATCTGTAAATAGAAGCTGATAATTTCTAAGTCCTCTAAATTTCATTGCTTCTATCATTACTCCATCCCATTTATAAAAACTTATTTTAATTACAAAATATACTCCATAAAATACAAATATTGACATAAGTAGTAATAACGGCGCTAAAAACATATAGGCTGTTATATTTTCATATTTTTTAAAACTCATTTTTTTAGCCATTTATATCCTCCGTCTCTTGAAAATATTTTATTTATATTTTTTTATATGAATAAAATATTTTCCAACTTAATTAACAAAGTTACTATAGTAACCAATTTATTAGGGAAAGTAAAACTTCCCCTAATAAATGTTTTTATTGTTCTCTTTCATATATTTTTTGTAATTCATCTAATTCTTTTTGAGGATCTGCTCCATTTATTACATTTTGTAATACTACTGCCATTTGATTTTTAACAGCTGGTATAGATACTTCTCTTGAACCTATAAAGTATCTACTAAATCCTTCAACTATATTTTTAGCTCCTTCTTGAGATGCTTTATCTGGATAAGCTGACATATTCATTTGTGCTCCAAGTTTTACAGGAATAAGTCCACTTCCTGGTCTACCAGTAAAATAAGCTGCTCCTTCTCCTACTGTCATATATTCAATAAGTTTTAAAGCTGCTTCTTTTTTGTTTTTATCAATATTTTTATTTATTCCCATTCCTACATCCATTCCACCAAGTGCTACTGGTTGAGAATTTCCAGCTAAATTAGGAAGTATAAATGCACCCATTACATCATTTTCAGTTGCTCTACCTTTTCTTCTATCTCCATATTCTTTTGATAAATTTCCTACATTCCATGTACCATTTGCATGCATTACTGCTTTACCATCTACTAATAATCCGATAGCATCTTCATATTCAGCAAGACCTACAGAATCTTTTGGTATAGCACCATTTGCTACTAATTTTTGTACAAGTTTCATGGCTTCTACAAACTCTTTACTATTCCATTTTACTTCACCTTTATCAGCTTTTTCAACTATTCCAGGTGATACTTGATTTACTATGGTATTAAAGAAGTCTGCAGCAAACCATCCATCTTTTAATCCAATAGCAATTGTTAATTTATCTGGGTAAGCTTTTTTGATTTTTTCTATTGCTTCCATATATTCATCATAATTTGTAGGTACTTTAATTCCAGC
The DNA here is from genome assembly GCA_020063625.1 of Fusobacteriales bacterium. GTDB lineage: Bacteria > Fusobacteriota > Fusobacteriia > Fusobacteriales > Fusobacteriaceae > Hypnocyclicus. The sequence continues at coordinate 25,133 of JAICDD010000023.1, read as the reverse complement.
TTTTTCAAACATTGTTGCATTATAATATACCCACATTACTCCACCCATACCAAGAGGTACAGTATATAGTTTTCCATCTTTTCCAGCTCTTCTTGCTCCTTCTAATACTGAAGGTGCAATTTGATCTGCCCAATCACCAAGTTCATTTGATAAATCCATTAAATATGGTTTAAATTGTGTTAAAAATGCTCCTTCTTGAATAGACATTACATCAGGCCCTACTCCTGATTGGAATTCAAGTTTTAATTTGTTAATATAATCATCATACATAAATCTTGAAGCTTGTAATTCATATTGTGGATATTTTTCTTCAAATCCTTTTTTTATAACTTCAAAATCTTCTTGAGTAGGATACCATCCCCACCATGTAATTACAGTTTTACCATTAGTTCCACTATCTTTTTTCTTAAAAAATAATCCTCCAGCAAATGACATAGTAGATACAAGTGCTAATAATAATAATACCACTAAACCTTTTTTCATTTTAATACCCTCCTTTTTTTATTTTATTGCAAACTTTATAATAAAATAATTTTTTTAAATTAATAATTACATAAATAAACTCGAATTTTAAAATCTCAGCATTAAGATACAAAGAATTTTTTTGAAACCACTGGATATACATGAGATTTTTTGTTACACAAAGTACACGAAGAAAAAAACTAAAGACCACTAAGGATTTTCTCTTTGTGGTTCTTATTTCTATTTTTGTGTTCTTCGTGTAATTACTTTCCACTCCTCACTTCTTACTATTTATTTCTCACTGACTTTCCTATCTTTGGAGTACTTTGTGACCTCTTTTCTTTGTGCTAAATTTAATTATTTTTTCTCTGCGATACTCTGATTACTCTGTTACTCTGCGTTGATTTTTTAATTCTTTTTACTGTTTTTTATATCTTTGTGGTTCTGATTTTTTTACCTTTGTGTTCTTCGTGTAATTTTTTATATTTCGCCTTTGGCGACTTACTTTTTTAAAGGTAAAAAAGTAAACAAAAAATCTTTACACTGGTTTCTACGGGTATTGAATAATGAAACCACGAGATTACACACTAGATTTTTTTGTCACGAATTACACGAATGAACTCAAATTTTTTGTTACACAAAGTACACGAAGAAAAACACTAAGGACCACTAAGGATTTTTCTTTGTGGTTCTGATTTTTTTACCTTTGTGTTCTTCGTGTCCTTATTTCTTTGTGCTGAAAAATCCGCGTTTTTCCGTGGCTAATTTCAATTCTTCTCACTACTAACTTCTTACTAATTTTTCTATCCCATGATTCCCATTTTTTTACTTTGCTTTTAATATAAATAATTTTGAATTATAATCTCCATTTTCTGTTATCTCTTCTAAAAATACTCTTATATAATCTTGTTCTAAAATAAGTCCAAAATTTATAAGTTCATCTCCATTGTATTCACCAATTTTTTCTAATTCTTGATTTTTTCTAATATATATTTCATACTCTAAATTTTCATCTAATCCACAAAATCTTATTTTTTTAAATCCTGGATTTGGCTCAAATAACACTTGATAATATCCTAAAATAGCTTCTTTTTTATCATTTGATACTACCATCCAAGATGTTTCATTACTTTCAAATGGTGATAACAATCTATAAAAATCACCTTTAAATATAAGTTCTCTATAATTTTTAAAAAACTCTATATCTTTTTTTATTATATCTTTTTCTTGTTCATTCATTTTTGTTATATCTAATTCATATCCAAAAGTTCCAAATAAAGCTACATTTGTTCTAGTTTCAATAGAAGTTACTCTTCTTACTTGATGATTTGGTACTGCTGATACATGACTTCCCATACTACTAAGTGGATATACTATTGACGTCCCATATTGTATTTTTAATCTTTCTATTGCATCAGTATCATCACTTATCCATCCTTGTGGTGCATAATACAACATTCCAGGATCAAATCTTCCTCCACCACCAGCACATGATTCAAATAATATATCAGGAAATTCTGTTGTTAATCTATCATATAATTCATATACACCTAAAATGTATCTATGTAATAATTCTTGCTGTCTATCTTTATCCAATTTATATGAGCCTATATTACTAATATTTCTATTCATATCCCATTTTACATAAGATATTTTTGAATTTTTAAGAATTTCTGATATAGTTTCATATAAATAATCTCTTACCTCTTTTCTACTCATATCAAGTACAAATTGATTCCTACCAGTAGCTAATTTTCTATTTTCTACTTGTATTGCCCAATCTGGATGTTTTCTAAAAAGTTCACTATCTCTTGATATCATTTCTGGTTCAAACCAAAGTCCAAATTGAAGTCCTAATTCAACTATTTTTTCAGAAAGTCCTTTTATTCCATTAGGAAGTTTTTTTTCATATTCAAACCAATCACCTAAAGAGCTTCTATCGTTATCTCTTTTTCCAAACCATCCATCATCAAGTACAAATAGTTCTATTCCGAGTTTTTTAGCTTCTTTAGCCATATCTAATATTTTTTCTTCAGTAAAATTAAAATATGTAGCTTCCCAATTATTTATAAGAATTGGTCTTATTTTATCTCTATATTTACCTCTAGCTAATCTTTCTCTATAAAATTTATGATATATTTGACTCATTTTATTAAATCCGCTATCACTATATACAAGTACAGCTTCTGGTGATTGAAACTCTTTATTTTTTTCAAGTTTCCATTTAAAATCAAATGGATTTATCCCCATCATTATTCTACTTGTTTTATAATGGTCTACTTCTATTTGTGCTAAAAAACTTCCACTATATACAAGTGAAAATCCATAAACTTCACCATTAAATTCATCTGTATTTTTTCTACAAATAGCTAAAAAAGGATTTTGATGATGACTACTAGCTCCTCTTGTACTTTCTATAGATTGTATTCCTGGTCTAAAAGATGTTCTATACATATGTCTTTCTCTAGCCCAAGTTCCTGATAGTTGTACCATCTCATAATCACTATCAAACATATCAATAGAAAAACTCATAAATCTATCTAAATATAGGTTTTCTATACCTTTATTAATAATTTTTACACTTCTAGTTATTGTGTCATAATCATAAAATGTAGAATAATAAAGTATAAGTTCAGCATTTAATAATTTATCAAAAAGTTTTATCTCAAGTGTTTTTGCTTCATCTTCATTTTCTACATATGTAGCTGGTAAACCCAAAAGTTTAGGTTTACCAGAATATATCTTAAAAGAGTGAAATGAAAACTCTGTAATTCTACTACCATTTTCTTGCTCTATATGATATGCAGGTTGTCTAAAATCACCTTTACCATAAGAGGGATAATCTTGTTTTATATTTTCTAATGAAAAAATAGGGTCCTCTTCAAATTCACATACTGAAGCTGGTGTTGGTACTATTTTTAATAAATTTGAAAAATCTTGTTTATGTTTTATTTTTTTACCATAATATAGTTGTCCTACTTCTCCATTTTTTAATATTTTTACTATATAACTACTATTTTTTGTTTGTAAGTGAAATTCTTTTAATTCTTCATTTACATAAATTGACATAATTTACCTCTATTTTCTTTTTACAATTTTGCTTCCATAAGGTTCTACTTCTATATCTTCAAATATTTTTACTTGGTCAGTATGATTTGTAATAAATAGATATTCTTCATTATCTATTTCTCTTGGATATACTTCAAGTCCATATTCTGATATATAATGTTTTATATTATTTTCATCTATTATATTTTTAGCTATTCCAGCTATAACTTCTATGTCTACTCCTCCACCAATATAATAAACTTTCCCATTTTTATATTTATTAACAGTTATACATGCTTTATCATTATAAAATTTATCTGTATATTTATAAATTGGTGCTGCTGTTATTGGTTTTATCAAATCTCTCCATACTCCACATTTTGCAGTAGTATTATCTAATAATGATTTTATAACTACTTCTTGTCCAGCTTGTAATGCTTCTATTTCTTCTATCTCTATTCCACACATTTCTCTTACTTTACAAGGTAATGTTTCTCCAAAATGAATATTATTATTTTTATCTTTTATTCCTGCTCTAAATGAAAATACAACAGTTCCACCATTTTCAGTAAATTTTTCTAATTTTTCTTTTAATTCATCATCTATTATTTGCATTACAGGTAAAACTACTACTTTATATCTATCAAAATCTTTAGTTGTAGGTATTACATCTATTTTTGTATTAAATAGATAAAATGGTGTATATAATCTCATTATCTCATTATTAAAATCAAATTCTAAACTTTGTTGTTGGATTCTCCATGACCAAACATTATCAAAATCATAAACTACTGCAATATCAGCATTTATTTTTGAGTTTATTACTTTTTCATATTTTGATACATCTTCTATTACTTCTTTAACTTCTCTATATTTTCTACCATCTTTATTATCATGGTCTATTATTCCAAAACAAAATTGCTCTGCTCCTCTTGTCATTCCTCTCCATCTAAACCAAAGCATATTTTCACATCCATGAGCAAATGCTTGATATGACCACATTTTAGCTTGATTTGGTCTAGGTAAATATCCAATTACATTATGACCTTGAGCTCCCATAAGTTCTTCTACTATCCAAAAGTTTTTATCCTTAAGTCCCCTTACAAAATCATGTGTAGCTGCAATTGCTGCTGGAGGTAATGGCTCTTTTAATCCTCCCCATACAGGATAATTATCATATGAAGCAAAATCTAAATTTTTTACATTCTCTTCATGGTCATAATATTTTGTAAAAAATCCACCTGATAGATTTGTTGTTACTGTTTGATGAGCACCTTTTAATTTTTTAACTAATTCTATTTGTGCATTTGCATATCCATTTAATGAATAAGATCTAAATCTACTCCAATCAAGTAAAAGACTAGGATTATGTACTGTTATTGTTTTCAATGGAGCAGGTATTTCATCAAAACTATTATATGTTTGCCCCCAAAATATTGTTCCATATGTTTTATTTAAATTTTCTGGAGTTTCATATTTCTCTTTTAAATATTTTTTAAATTTTGTTTGGCAATTTTCACAATAACACATATCACTACCTTCATGACCAAATTCATTATCTATTTGCCATGAAATGATAGCTTCTTCATCTTTATAATGTTCTACAAGTTTTGTTACTATTTTATTACTATATTCTAAATATATATCTGAGTTATAACAATATTGTCTTCTTCCACCAAAAACTCTCTCTTGCATATTTTCATCTTTTGATAAAATACTTGGATATTTTTTAGCTAGCCAAGCTGGAAATGTAGCTGTTGGTGTACCAAACATTACTTTAATATTCGCTTTTTTTAATTTTTCTATTACCATATCAAAAAAGCTAAAATCATATTTTCCTTCTTCTGGTTCCATTAAATGCCATGCAAATTCTCCAATTCTAACAATATTTACTTCCATTTCTTTCATTCTTTTTATATCACTATCTATTAATTCTATATCCCAATGTTCTGGATAATAATCTACACCAAAATACATTTTTACCTCCTAAATTTTTATCAATTTAAAATACTTTTATTATTTATGTCTATTTTTTTATTACACGAGATAAATCATTTTTTTTACCACGAATTGGACGAATGAATTCGAATTTTTAAATCTCAGCACTAAGATACAAAAAATTCTAAGATTCACGAAGATTAAATTAGTTTGAAACCAAGGGATATAGTATTCAGCACAGAGACTCAGAGGACACAGAGATACACAGAGGTTTACTTTGAAACCACGAGATATACACGGGATATTACACGAGATAAATTAGTATCGTTTATTGTAAAAATAAATTTATACGGTCAAGCGCTTTGTGGTCCTGCTTTTTTTACCTTTGTGTTCTTAGTGTAATGCATTTACCAAGAAAATCTAATATCCTTCGAAAAGGCGCTTTTTATTCTTCTCACTCCTCACTTCTCACTATTTTCCATTGCTAATTTTTTATCTTGTGCTCATCTGTGTATATCCCGTGGTTCCACTTTTTTCTATCTCTGTGTTACTTTGCGTCCTCTTTTCTTTGTGCTGAATTAAATCCGCATTTTTCCGTGGCTATATTCTTTTATTCTTCTTACTACTCATTAACTAACTCAATTACAAAGTCCCAACTAACACTACTATTAGCATCTACACTAGCTACCTTTTTTATTTTATTTGCTACATATAAATCATCATAAATTCCTGTACAAGGTTCTATTGCTATATTATAGTCTCCTCTATATCCACCTTGTGTTTTCCATACTCCTAAATATGGTATTTTTTCTGTATCAAATCTGTATATTACTTTTTCTTTTGTTTTTGTATACTCTATACCACATACATCATTTTTTTCTAATTTATCTAAAAAATAAAATTTCTCACAATTATTTGCTTCTACTGGTTCTACTAATGACATATCTATCTCTTTATTTGTTTTTTTAGATATTGTCATTGGATAATTATGTATAGTTCCCCACTCACCAAGATGTTCTGAGTTATGCTCTACTGTAATTATTTTATTAAATCTTTCTGGAGCTATTATTTTAGCATCATCATATGGATTAATAAGTGCATGTGGAGTCCATATATATTTAAACTCTTCATCATTTAAATTTTTTACAGTGTATTCAAATTCTAATTTATTATTATTTAATTTTACTTTTTTACTAAAAATATAATCAAATACAGGACTTTTTACGCTAAATATTATATAATCTGATTTTATTTCATAATCCCATGAAAGTGCCCATACTTCACCGTGGTCAGGAATTATTTTATTTCTATGTTTTCCTTCAGGATATGGAGCTTCATCTATACTAGGAAATACTTCATCAAATCCACTTGAATCATATTTACTAAATTTTGAACTATATTCTGGTACTATTAATTTTTCTTCTTTAGCTTGAAAAAATATCTCCCTATTTGTTTTTTTATTAATTAATGAAGCTAATTTTGAACCATATTTTGGTAAAAAAATAGCTTTTATATATTCATTCTCTAATACTAAACTTTCTATTCCTTTAAAAACATCTTTTTTTATATTCATTTTTTCCTCCATTATACTTTATGACTCAAAATTCTTTTTCCTTTAAATAGATTTTCTAATATAAGAGTAACTGCTCCTATTGTTGCTGATTTTTCTTGGAGCATTGAAGGTTTTATTTCTAATTTTTCTAGAGTTGTTGCTAAACCATATCTTTTTATAATAGTTTCTACATTTTTATAAAACAGTCCTTCTATTTTATTTATATCTCCTATTATTACAATAAGATTTGGATTAACTATATTTATTACAGTTGCTAATGCTTTTCCTACATATTTTGCTTTTTCTATTATTACATCTCTAGCTAATCTATCACCTTTTTTAGCTGCTTTGATTATTTTATCTAAATCTATCTCTTCAGGATTTAAATATTTACTTTGCTCTCCTGTTATCAATTTATATTTTATATTTTCAATAATTGCATTTGTTGAAGCAAGAGCTTCAAGACAACCATAGTTTCCACAACTACATCGTTTTGTACTATGTTCTTCTACAACTATATGTCCTATCTCTCCTGCACTATAATTCCCACCTGTATAAACTTCTCCATTTACCATTAATGCAGAACCTATTCCTTCACTTATATTTACTACTAAGAAATTTTTACTATCTTTTGCTACTCCAAATTTCCCTTCTCCTCTAGCCATAGCTCTTACATCATTATCTATTATTACAGGTAATTTTAATTCTTTTTCTAATATTTTTTCTAATTTAACATTTTTCCATTCATAATGAGGTGAAAATATTGATATTCCTTTATTTATATCTACAATTCCATTCATTGCAATTCCTATGCCGAATATTTCCTCTTCTGTAGAATTAATTATCTCTTTTAAATTTAAAATTAAATTACTTAATATATAATCTTTTGAATGATTTTTAAGTATAAATTTTTTTTCTGCTATTACACTTCCATCAAGGTCAGCTAAAATAAATTCTAATGATTTCGGTCCCATATATACACCTATAATATATGCTGCTTTAGATTTTAATTTAAGCATTATTGGTGGTCTACCACCTGTTGTTTGACCTATGCCTGTTTCTTCTAAAAGACCTATTTCTATAAGTTTTTTAGTTGTTTTTGAGATACTCGCAGGAGTAAGAGATGTTAATTTAGCTATATCTGCTCTTGAAATTGGTCCTTTTGCTCTAATTATCTCTAATATTCCACTTATATTTATACTTTTTATCAAACTAAAGTTCCCTTTTTCCATTTTCATTACTTCCTTATATATTATTTTAATACTTTTTATTCAATTAACCGACATTTATACTATTTTCAATTGAATTATACTTTGTTATTTATTTATAGTCAAAGAAATATAGGCAAAAAAAATACACTTTATTAATATATTTAATAAAGTGTATAAAAATCCTTTTTTTATTAGTTTTTTATTTATTATACTTTGTTAACTATGTTAATATAAATAATTAACTTTGTTAATAAATTTTATTTTTTTTAATCTTAATCTATATTTTTTAATCTTAATCTATATATGTAATACTTTTTTAATTATATCTTTTCTAAGTATCATACCATAAAATTTATTATCTTCTACTACATAAAGTCTTGTAGCATTTTTTGTCACCATTAGATAGCTTAGTTCCATTATTGGAGTTTTTCTAGTTACTGTATGTACATTTTTTCTATATAATTCACTTACTTTTACACTATTTTCATTTTTAAAATAATCTTCAAATGGTTCTCCAGTAGCTAAAAAACTCATATCTCCAAGTAGTGACATATATTTTGGAAGTCCATACTCTATAAGCTCTCTTGGTGTTATTTCTCCTATAAAATTATCAAACATATCAAATACAGGAAGCCCTGGTAAATCACTTATTACAAGTTTAGCTGCTACATCTTCAAGAGTTTCATTATCAGATACTTTTTCTACATCTTTTATCATTATATCTTCAGCTGTAATTGTATCTTTTACCTCTTTTTCATACTCTTTAATATATTTTAATATCTTATTTCTATCTGTTTCTGTAGATATTTTATCTAAAAATTCTTTTTGATTTATAAGTTTACTTATAGCTGACATCAATTTTAAAACAAGTTTATTTTTATTTTTTGATGCAAGTATTAAAAATGCATACTTAATTTCATCCTCTTTATGAAGAGCTGCTATTTCATATTTTATTGGATTTTTTATTCTTACTAAAGCTACCAATATATCATCATATCCTGCTAATCTTCCATGAGGAACCATTACACCATTTCCTATTGCTGTAGATATTTCATGTTCTCTTTTTAATACTGTTTCTACTACTTCATTTTTTACTGTAGATAATTTTTTATCTACTTTAGATAATTCATCTATTGATTTTTTTATTAAACTGTCTATATCATTTGAATCTATATCTAAAAATATAAATTCCTCTGTCATATAGGTAGATAATTTCATGATGTTACCCCCTTTATTTTATTATAATTTTCTTTATTATTTAAAATTTGAGATTTTTTTGTTACACAAAGAGCACGGAGAAAATCATTGAGAACCACTAAGGATTTTTCCTTTGTGGTTCTGATTTTTCTATCTTTGTGGTACTTTGTGACCTTTTTTCTTTGTGCTAAATTTAATTTTTTCTATTTCGCTTATCAGCGACTTACTTTTTTAAAGATAAAAAAGTAAGCAAAAAATCTTTACGCTAGTTTCTACGGATATTGATTTTCCATTTGCCATTGACAATTCTTTTTTTCTATCCTATGTTTATCGGTGTTAATCTCGTGGTTCCTAAGATTTTCTTTGTGGTTCTGTTTTTCTAGCTTTGTGTTACTTTGTGACCTCTTTTCTTTGTGCTGAAAAATCCGCGTTTTTCCGTGGCTAATTTCAATTCTTCTCACTGCTCACTTCTTACTGATTTTCAAATTTTTATAAATATCTCCAATAAATATACACATTAGATACTAATACTGTCAATATAGTAATTAATACTCCATATTTTAAAAATTCAAAAAAACTTATCTTTCTTCCACTTTTTGCTGCTATTCCAGTAGCTACAACATTTGCTGAAGCTCCTACTATTGTCGCATTTCCTCCAAAACATGCTCCAACTGATAAAGCCCACCAAAGTCCATATTCTACTGTTTTTTTAGTTAATTCTGGATGAATTTTCATTATATTTGGTATAAGCTCATCTTTTATTAAAGGAATAAGTGTAGCTGTATATGGTATATTATTTACAATAGCTGATGCAGCTGTAGATACCCAAAGTATAAGTGTCGATGTTATTTTCAAATCTCCACCTGTTACTCTTATCATTTCTTCTCCTAGTAGCTTAAGTACTCCTATTTTTACTACTCCTTCTACTAAAATAAATAATCCTATAAAGAAAAACAGTGTTTTCCATTCAACAGTTTTAAACATCTCTTCTGGATCTTGTTTTGCTATTATCATAAGAGCCACTGCTCCAGACATTGCTGTAGCTGCTATTCCAAAATGTGTAACAGAATTTGTTAAAAATCCTAATATTACTAATCCCATTATTATACCTGATTTAATTAGAATTTTATTATCTTTAAGCGCTCTATTTGGATCTATTTCCATAATACGAGCTTTTAAATCCCTAGAAACATTCATTTTTTTTCTAAATAATACCCAACTTATAAGTACTAAAAATACCATATCTATTAATACAAGTGGCCCCATATGAAACATAAATTCATTAAATGTTATTCCACCAGCTGTTGCTATAAGTATATTAGGTGGGTCACCTATAAGAGTAGCTGCTCCTCCTATATTTGATGCAAATACTTCCATTAATAAAAATGGTATTGGATCAAGTTTTAATTGCTCTGTAAGTATTATTGATACTGGTACTATAAGCATTATTGTTGTTACATTATCTAAAAATGCTGAAAATAATCCTGTAGCTAACATAAGTAATGCTAATAAAAGGAATGGTTCTCCTCTGACAAATTGTGCTAACTTTATTGCTACCCATTGAAAAACACCTGTTTCTGACATAATATGTACTATTATCATCATTCCAATAAGTAGAAATATTACTTCCATATCAATAGATTCAAACGCTTCTTCTTCATTTAGTATTCCTACTGCTATCATTAAAAAACCACCAAGTAGTGCTGATAATGTATCAGGAATTTTTTCTGATACAATTAATACAAATGTTACAATAAATATTACTACTCCAATTATAAAATGTGTCATTTTGTTGCCTCCTTAATTATCTATATAAATTTTTTACAAACATTATTAATATATTTTAATTTATTGTTTTATTTTTATAAGGAGTTTCACACACTTATACTACTCTAAAATATTAATTTTTTCAAATAAATTTATTTATAAATATCTCACATAAATATATATTGTTGAAACTATTATTGTAACTAGTGTAATTAATGTTCCGTATTTTAAAAATTCAAAAAATTCTATTTTTCTTCCACTTTTAGCTGCTATTCCAGTTGCTACAACATTTGCAGATGCTCCTACTATTGTTGCATTCCCTCCAAGACATGCTCCAGCTGATAATGCCCACCACAGTGCATATTCCACTGTTTTATGACTAAATTCTGGATGTATTTTCATTATAGTTGGAATTATTTCATCTTGTATCATTGGAATAAGAGTAGCTGTATAAGGTATATTATCAACTATACCTGAAACCATACCTGATAGCCATAAAATTAAAGTTGATGTTATTCGTAAATCTCCTTTTGTCATTCCTAATAATTTTTGAGCTAAAATTTTAATAATTCCAATTTCTACTACACCTTCTACTAACATAAATAATCCTATAAAAAAGAATAACGTTTTCCACTCTACTGTTTTAAATACTTCTTCTGGTTCTTTATTTGTAAGTATCATAAGAAATACTGCTCCCGATAATGCGATTGCTGCTATTCCAATATGTGTAAAAGTATGTGTAACAAATCCTAATATAACAAAAAACATAACTAATGCTGATTTCCATAAAATATTTTTATCTTTAAGTGCTCTATTTGGATCTATCTCCATTATTTTTGCTTTTAAATCTCTAGAAACTTTCATTTTTTTCCCAAATAAAAACCAACTAATAATTATAAGTAAAATTATATTAATAATAGCAAGTGGTCCCATATGAAACATAAATTCATTAAAACTAAGCTTTGCTGCTGTTCCTATTAAAATATTAGGTGGATCTCCTATAAGAGTAGCTGCTCCTCCTATATTTGATGCAAATACTTCCATTAATAAAAATGGTATTGGATCAAGTTTTAATTGTTCTGTAAGTATTATTGAGACTGGTACTATAAGTAAAATAGTAGTAACATTATCTAAAAATGCTGAAAATATAGCTGTTATAAAAATTAATAAAACTAATAATAAAAATGGTTCGCCTTTTACAAACTGAGCTAATTTTATTGCTATCCATTGAAAAACACCTGTTTCTGACATAATATGTACTATTATCATCATTCCTACCAGTAAAAATATTACTTCTAAGTCAACTGCTTCAAATGCTCTTTCCTCAGTTAATATCCCTACTAATACCATTAAACTTCCACCTAATAAGGCTGACAAAGTATTTGGTATCCTTTCTGTAATAATTAATATAAAAGTTATTACAAATATTAATGCTCCTATTATTACATGCTCCATTTTTCCTCCTCAATTTTATATATAAATTTTTTATTAGTAAACTAATCTAAATAATTCGGATATACGTCTATTTTTATTATAAAGTATTTATTAAAATAAAGATAATATATTCAATTTATAATTACATTTATATATTATATTACCTTAAAATAATTATATTTTTCAAATAATTTTTGAATACCACAAAAATAGAATATATAATTTCAAGAAATTCAAATATAAAGTATTTTTTGTAAAAAAATATTAAAGCTTTGTCTGTGATCTCAAAAAAATTCTTTTAATCTTCTTTGAATCTCTGTGTTGAATATTATATCCCGTACTTTAAAAAATCTTAGTGGTCCTTAGTGCATTTCTTCGTGTTCTTTGTGTAACAAAAAATCCGCGTACTCCGTGGCAAAAATCTTATTTATCTCGTGAAATATCACGTGTTTATCCCGTGGTTTCAAAAAAATCCAAGGCAAAAAATCTTGTGTTTTAAAAATATTTTTCTCCATACTAAAAAACGAGTCCTTGAAATCAAGAACTCATTTAATACTCTCAATTATATTATGAAAGTTTTGGAAACATTACTACACCATAAATTGGTCCAGAACGCGACCCTACTACAGGCCCTATATTTATTTTTCCTCTACAATCAACTTTAGTTTGTTTTTCTAAAAATACTCTTATTTTTTCAGCATTTTCAAATTCTTCACTAGTCCCACCCCATACAGGATATGCTATTATTGAATTATTTTTCAATTGCTCTTTTACAAGTCTTTCTATTTTCTTTAATGCTGCAATTTCTCCTAAAACTTTTGTATGAGCACTTACTTCTCCATCATCTATTTTTAATATTGGTTTTAATTTTAATACTCCACCTATTGCAGCAGAAGCTTTTCCTATTCTTCCACCTTTTTCAAGATATTTTAAATCATTTACTACAAAATATGCAGCTGATTTTTCTCTTGCAATTTCTAACCAACTTACAATATTTTCAAAACTTTCACCTTGTTTTGCTCTTTTAGCTGCTTCAATAACTAAATGTCCTTGGATTATAGTTACAGCTTTACTATCAACTATTTGAATATCTTTTTCTCTTCCTGTCATTGTTCTGGCAAGTCTTGCTGATTGCTGTAATCCACTCATTTTACTAGACATATGTATAGAAATAATTTTTTTATAACCCTTTGCAAAAAGTTTATTATACATATCTCTCATTTCTGCAGTTGACGGATGTGCTGTTTTTGACATCTCTCCATTTAAGATTCTTTCCCAAAAATCTTCTGTTTTTAATTCATAAAAATCTTTATAACTCTCTTTTCCAAAATTTACTATAATTGGTAAAAGATTTATATTATATTGATCAATAAGTTCTTTTGAAATATCTCCTGCAGAATCAGTAACTATTGCTATTTCAGGTAGATTTGGATCTCTATTTTCTATATATATATAATAATTATAATTTTCTTGTTGTCCTTCATATACTTCTATATCAATTTCAGGTGATACAAGCATATCATTTCCTGCTTTTGTAGTATGTTTACCTTTTACTGCAAATATTCTAAGAGTATCTTTTGTTATATTTTCTCTATAAATATCACTTATTATTTCTTCTAATTTTTCATTTGTATATTTTAATTTTCCATTTACAAGTGCTATATAATTTCCTTTTTTTATAGTAAGTCCATCAGCTTTTGTATCTCTTACTGCTATTGTTATTTCTATTGATTTATTTCTATGTGTATTAGCTACTATCTCTTTAAGGTCTTCTTTTCTATTTTTTAATACATAATATCCTTCTAACATAGTTCTTGTTTCAAATAATATTACATTTTTTTTAGATCTTTCACACACAAGATTAGCTGTTGATATTATATTTTTATTATTTGGTAAAATTATAATTTCTTCAGCTTCAACTTGAGATATCATCTCTTCTATATCTGATACACTTGGATTTTTACTTTGTCCACCAAGAAGTACTCCAGTTGCTCCTACTTTTAAAAATAACTGTGCCATTTCTATTGTATCAGCTATTGCTACAAATGCTTTATTATTAATAATATTTAGATTTTCTATTAAAATATGTTGGTCTACTGTAAATCCTTTTTCATTTTCTCCAACTACTAAACTTCTATGTTGTTGTGCCATATTATCTATTTTTATATTTGTAAGTTCTCCATATTCTCCAGCTATTTCTAAAGCTTGCCCTGGATTATTTGTATGAATATGTGTTTTTGTTTTTTTACTAGTTTTAGCTACAATCATAGAATTTCCTAATTTAGAGACTCTTTCTTTATACTCTTCTATATCAAGGTCACCAGACATTATTATAAATTCAGTACAATATTTATACTCTAAATCTTCTTCAACAAATCCTACTTTTGTTTTTCTTTTTGCTTGATTACTTACTATTCTCTCAAGGTCTTTTAGCATCTCTTCATCTGTTATAGATTTTTCAAACCCTTCCATTAAATAAAATAATCCTTTTGCACCAGCATCTACAACCCCAGCTTCTTTTAATTTTGGTAGCATATCTATTGTTTTTTCTGTACTTTCATATGCTACATTTTTTATAAATGACAAGAAATCTACAAAATTATCTTTATCTTCTGGCCAAGTTTTAGCCGCTTCTGATATTTCTCTAATAACTGTAAGTATTGTCCCTTCTACTGGCTCTGTTACTGAATTATATGCATACTCTTTTGCTCTTTCAAATGCATGTACTACATCTTTTATATCTAATTCTGTTTTACCTATTGCAGCATTTAAAAATCCTTGTAATATTTGAGATAATATTGTACCAGAATTTCCTCTAGCTCCTAATAAAACTGCTTCTGAAACAGTTTCTATAAGTCCTTCCATTGTCATCTCTTCATTTAATTTTATTAAATCATTTTCTATTGCTTGAAGAGTCATTGACATGTTTGTTCCTGTATCTCCGTCTGGTACTGGGTATACATTTAAATCATTTAAAACGTCAGCATATTTAGATACCCATCTACTTCCTGCTATAAATAATTTTGCAAGTCTTGTTGCTGTTAATACTTTTATATCTAATTTTTCCATAAATATCCTCCAACTCTAACTTCTCTAAATAAGTATTTTACTTATTTAAATATTTTTCTATTATATCTTTCCAAAGGTTTCTTTCTTTTAAAATATATTCTATAAATTCTCTTACTGCTCCATCTCCCCCATTTTTTGTAGATATAAAATCTACTTGCTCTTTTATAAAACTATCTGCATCATTTGGAGCAGCAGTAAATCCTACTTTTTTTATTGCAGGAATATCATTTATATCGTCACCCATATATGCTATCTCTTCATAAGTAATATTATATTTATTACATATTTCATCAATTTTTTCAAGTTTATTTTTTATTCCTTGATAAATAATATCAAATTTTAATTCTTTTGCTCTTTTTTCTACAATTTTTGATTCTCTTCCAGTTATTATCCCAAATTTAAATCCAAGTTCTCTAGCTTCAACAATAGCAAATCCATCTTTTACACTAAAATTTTTAGTTTCTATTCCATTATTATCATAATATAATTTACCATCTGTTAATGTGCCATCTACATCAAGTATAATAAATTTTATTTTTTCTATATTCTTTGACATAATTTCTCCTATTTTTAAAATGTTGGTGGTGTTACTACCCACATTACTTTACAAGTTTTATTTGTTTCATTTTTAAACTTATGTTTTTGATTTGATTTAAAATACAAACTATCCCCTTCTTCTAATGAATAACATTTATCATTTATATACACATCTAATTTTCCTTCTAATACAAATACAAATTCTTCTCCTGGATGCTGATAAGATTCTCTTCCACTTTCTCCATATGGACCAATTTCATATAGTATTGGCTCCATATCTTTATCTATATTTCCTGATGCAAGCAGTGATATTTTAGTATTAGAATCTATACTTTCTACTGTATCTCTATCTTTTTTTCTAGTAAGAACTGTATCTTTTTTTACTTCTTCATCTTCTATTAAATAACTTACTCTTACATCTAAGCTAGTTGCAATTTTTTTTAAATTTTCAATAGATGGTGAAGCTTTTCCTTGCTCTATTTGAGATAAAAAACTAGCTGATAAGTCTACTTGTGATGCTAAATCTCTTAATGAAAACCCCTTTTCATTTCTTATTTTTTTTATTTTCTCACCTAACATAACCTTACCTCTTTCTTAAAGTAATTTTAACAGTTCAAAAAGTGCAGTCAATGAAGCTCTTTCTCTAATTTTTTCTCTATTACCATTAAATTGATATTTTTTAATATCATATTTTTCATCTACTTTAATTCCTATATATACTGTTCCTACTGGTTTTTCCTTTGTTCCTCCATTAGGTCCTGCTATTCCTGACACTGCTATTCCAACATCTGTTTTTAATCCTTTTAGCATTTCATATACAGTTTCTTCACTTACTGCCCCATATCTTTCTAGTGTTTCTTTTTTTACACCAAGTCTTTCTTGTTTTGATTCATTTGAATATACTACTATCCCCTCTTTAAAGACTTTTGAAGCTCCAGATACAGAAATAAGTTTAGAAGTAATTAATCCTCCTGTACATGATTCTCCTAAAGATATTGTTTTATTTTGCTCTATTAATTTATTTACAACATTTATTTCTATTCTTTCATTATCTTCACCAATAATGTTTTTACTTAACTTATTATATATCTTATTTTTTATCTCATCGACTAAAGATTTTTTAGTTTTTTCTGTTTGCATCCTAAATATTATACCATAATCTTTTACCAAAAACTCAAAAATAATTTCATTTTCATAATCTTTTATAATCTCTAAAATATCATTTTCTAAAATAGATTCTGCAATTTGCCAAAATAATATATCTTTTATATACAACTCTTTATTTAAATCATATTTTTCTTTTAAAAAACTTAAAAATTTAGGAAATAAATTCTTAAGTTCTATTGGTACTCCTGGAAATGCTGCTATTTTATTTATATAAAATCCTGGTGCTATCCCTGGTTCATTATAAAAAACTTTACTCCCTTTTGGTACCATTACCTCTTTTCTATTTTTTTCTAAAACTTTTATGTTTCTTAATTTAAATTTTTCTATCATTTTATTATAATGAAATTCATCTATTTCATTTTCAATATTTAAAAATTTAGATATAGCATCTCTAGTTACATCATCAATAGTCGGTCCTAATCCTCCAGAAAATATTATTATATCTGATTTATTATATATATATTCCAATAAATCTATAATTTCTTCTATATTATCACCAACTACTGATTTCCCAATAATATTTATACCTAATTTATTTAATTCTTCTGCCATATAAATACTATTTGTATCTACCATCATTCCATTTAAAAGTTCAGTTCCAACTAACACAATATACGCTCTCATTTTATTCTCCTAATATCTCTTTTGCTTTTAATAAAAGCTCTCTTGGGCTAAAAGGTTTTGTTAAAAAATCAGTTACCCCATATTTTTTCCCTTCTTCTATATAATTATCTTGCCCTTTTGCTGTTAATATTATTAAAGGTATATCTTTTATTTCACTATTTTCTCTTATAAGTTTACACATCTCAAGCCCTGTTAATCTAGGCATCATAATATCAGATATTATTAAATCTGGTTTTTCTGCTGTTGCTACTTCATACCCTTCTTTTCCGTCATTTGCACTTACCACTTCATATTTCCCTTTTTTTTCAAGATTGAATTTTACTATTTGTAATATATGTTTTTCATCATCTACTATTAAAATTTTTTTTCCCATTTTTTCACCTCTTTTATATTTTAGGTATTGTAAATAAAAAAGTTGCACCTTTTCCTATTTCTGATTCTACCCAAATTCTTCCACCATGATACTCTATTATATTTTTACAAATTGGAAGACCTAATCCTGTCCCACCTACATTTCTTTTTAATACATTATCAGTTTGTTTAAATTTTTCAAAAACTGTTTCAAAATGTTCTTTTGCTATCCCTACTCCACTGTCTTTTACACCTATTAATACATATTTATCACTATAATGTTTACAAAATACTTTTATTTCACTATTTTCATTTGAAAATTTTACAGCATTATTTATTAAATTTAATAAAACTTGCAATATTCTATCTTTATCAAATGGTATTTCACATTTTTCATCTTGAAATTCTGTTTTAATTATAATATCTTTTTTAGATGCAAAACTTTCCATATTTTTTACAGCTCTTTTTATAATTGCATTTATATCATTTATCTCTATCCTAAATTCCATTTTCCCTGCTTCAATTTTAGATAGATCTAATATATCATTAATAAGTATATTTAATCTATCAGTTTCTTCATTAATAATAGTTAAAAACTCTTTTTCTATACTCTCTTCTTCAGCCATATCAATAAGAGTTTCTGCATAAGCTTTTATAGAAGTAAGTGGTGTTCTAAGTTCATGTGATACCATAGATAAAAATTCATCTTTCAGTTTATCTATTCTTTTTAACTCTTTTAATTCTTTACTCTCTCTTAAATCTCTTAAAACTATTAGTTTTCCTGAATTTTCTTCTTCAAATTTAAGAGGTTTTACTCCTATTCCAAATAATATTGTATTTTCTTCATCAATTTTATACTCTATCTCTTCAGTTATATAGGTACTACTTTCTTTTTTTATTATTCTATTAATTTTCTTTATAAATTCTATATCAAAATTTGTTTCAATTAATTTTTTCCCAAATACATCTTTTCTTTTTATATTTATTAATTCTTCTATTTTTTTATTATATACTCTTATTTTTTCATCACTATCAAGTACTATTATACCATCATTCATATTTTGTACTACATTATCCATATAGTTTTTTAAAGCTTTTAAATTTTGATTTCTTCTTTCCAAATCTCTATATAATATAATATTTTCAAAAGCTATAGATATTCTACTTGTTACTATTTCTAGTACTTTTAATTTATTTTTAGTAAAATACTCTTCTATATACATAGTATTTAATATAAATGCACCTACTATTTTTTCTTGTATTACAATAGGTACAATTACAGAAGTTTTAATCTCTTCTACTTCCTCTTTTAATACAAAGGCTTTTCTCATTCTTCCAGCCCATAATAAAAAATTTTCTCGAAGAATTTTTAATAAATTTTTCTTTAATGCTTTATTATAATTTTTTTGTTTAGTTATTACATAGAGATTTTTTTCTTCATTAAATTTGACAAATGCTACAGAATGATAATCAATAATTCTTTTTAACTCTTTTATATAGAGCTCAATAAGTTCATTTTCATCCATATCCATATTAAGGTCATTCTGTATTTCTAAAAATAGGTTTATTGTGTCTTCATAAGTCTTTTTTATATTTAATTCTAATTCTATATCCCTAGCCATATATTAACTCCTATTAATATTACATTAGCCACTATCCCTGCTAAAAAGTCATCAGCCACTACCCCAACACCATTTTTCATCTCTTGTACCCTATCTATAAATAATGGTTTTGTTATATCAAATAATCTAAATAATGCAAAAGCTAATACTACATTTATAATTAATGATGACATATTTGTAGGATTTACCATAAATAATGCTGTCATATAACCAAGCACTTCATCTAAAACTACTTGTTGTGGGTCTTTTTTATGATAAATATTTTTTTCTGCAAAATCACACATATAGATAGATACAAAAAATAAAAATATTAAAAATACAAAATATATCATATTATAAAGTTTTTCATTCTTTATTATACCACTAAAATAGATAGAATGAAAAATAATATATAAAGGAATTGCTCCAAGTGTTCCCACTGTTCCTGGTGCTTTTTTACTTCTACCTGTTCCAAACCATTCTAAAAAAAATTGTACTAGCTTTTTATTCATTTTATTCTCCTTATATATAGTAATATTTTTACTACGTTATTTTCAATATAAATTTTTATAATTTTTTTGAAACCACGGGATTCACACGATATAGCACACTAGATTTTATTGTCACGAATTACACGAATGAACTCGGATTTTTTGTTACACAAAGGGCACGAAGAAAAGCACTAAGGACCACTAAGGATTATCTCTTTGTGGTACTGCTTTTTTTTTACCTTTGTATTCTTTGTGTAATTTTTTCTTTGTGCTAAATAAATCCGCGTTTTTCCGTGGCTAAATTTAATTCGTTTAAATTAGTGTCATTCATTGTCAATTCTTTCTTATTCTGTGTTTATCTAAGGTGTTTTTCATAGAAAAATACCAAAAGTTAATCCCGTGGTTCCAATTATCTTTTAAATTCTTCTCACTACTCACTTCTTACTATTTTGCTAAATCTTTTTATAATACTCCAGTATCAAAATTATACCCTCTATATTCTCCACTCATATTCTCTATACTATCAAGTATTTTTATCATTTCATCTTCTGTTTCAAATATAAAATCTACTCTTACTTCATCTAAATTTAAATTTTTTATTTCATCTAATTTTGGTATAAGATTTAAAGGTTCTTTTAAATAAATCTCTACATTTCCAATTTCATTTTTTATTCCAATAAATTCATCACCATTATCATTTTTAAACTCTATTTTTTTATCTTTAAATACTGGATACTCTATATACATTCCTTTTAAGTATCCATATATTACCATAGCTTTATTAATTTTTTCTGATTTTATATTTTTTATATTTTCTTTATCCAATTCTTGTGATAAATAAATAGTTTCTATTTTATCTATTTTTTCTAATTCTTTTATTGCATAAGAATTCATTATATTAAAATTTTTATCTAAAGTTATTTTGTTATTTTTATTGTTTATTAATTGATAAAAATTTGTACACAATTCACTGTATAAATCTATTTTATTTATGTGTTTTTCATTTGCTATTTCTATTTGTTTAAAATATATTTTATCTATTTTTTTATTTTCTAAATATTTTTTTGCAATATTATATTGTTTATCATTTGATACTAATACTGCTATTTTTAGTTTTTTATGCTCTTTTTCATTAAATTTTTCGATTTTTTTTATATTTGCTACTCTTTTTTTACTTGATAATATTTTATTTTCTAATTCTTCTATAATCTCTCTACGAATATTTTTTAATTCACTAAGAGGGATAAATATATTTTCATCATTTTCTATTTTTATATTTTGAATAAAAAATGAAGTATCTCCTAATTCATTAAATTTTTCTATAATTTTTTCTTTTGTCGTAGCTCTTTTTTCTGCTTTTTCTATAATAAAATATTCTTTTTCAATTTCTATATTTTTATAACTAATTTTTATTTTTAATTTTTTATTTAATTTAGCTAAAATCTCTATATTTATTCCTACTTTTTTATCTAAATTTTTTATTTTTTTATTTATAGTATCTAAAACCAATTTATCATAATTTTTATAAATATATTCCACTTTATTTAAATTTTCAAATAAATTATTTCTAAATACAATTATATCATTTTTTTTCGCTTCTTTTAAATTTTTATTATTTATAGTATCTATTCTATTTATATTATATCCATATAATACATTTAAATCTTTATCTACAAATGTAATCCCATCTCCTAGTATTACATTATCTATTAATTTAAATCTATTACTAGATATTTTTTCTCCTATTTTATATCCAAAATGGGAAGCATATTTTTCATTCATTAAATTTTTATCATTATAAAAATATCCATTACTATATCCTCTATTAAATATTTTTTCTACATTACTCTCTTTATTTAAATTATCTATTAAATTTCTATAATAACTTACAACTTCATATACATACTCTTCACTTTTCATTCGACCTTCTATTTTTATAGAATCTATTCCTATTTCTTTTAATTTTTTTATCTCATCTATTCCAAATAGTTGGTCTTTTGGACTAAGGATATACCCTTTATTCTCTTTATAATTATACTCTTTTCTACAAGGTTGTGCACACATTCCTCTATTTCCACTACGCCCACCTATAAAACTACTCATATAACAATTTCCAGAATATGATATACATAATGCTCCGGATACAAATATTTCTAATTCTATATCTGTTTTTTCTCTAATTTTTTTAATACTTTCATAATCTAATTCTCTAGCAGGTACTACTCTAGATATTCCAATTTTTTTTAAATAATTTATCTCATCTGCATTTGATATAGTCATTTGAGTACTTGCATGTAATTCTATCTCTTTAAAATTTTCTCTAATAAATCTAAGTAAACCAAAATCTTGAATAATTATTGCATCTACTCCATATTCATATACTTTTTTTATATTTTCATACAAATTTTCTATTTCTACATCTTTCATTATTGTATTTAAAGTTAAATATATTTTTACTCCTCTAAGATGTGCATAATCTATTGCCATTCTTAGCTCTTCAAATGTAAAATTTTTTGCTCTTCTTCTAGCTCCAAATCCTTTTATTCCTAAATATACTGCATCTGCTCCAGCTTTTACTGCAGCTATAAATTTATTATAATCACCAGCTGGTGCTACTATTTCCATATTTTACCTCTTTTAAATTTTTATTAATACATATCTTTTGTCACGGCACAGCTTTCGATATTTTTCTATCTTTGTGCTACTTCGTGTTCTCTTTTCTTCGTGCTAAATTAAATCCGCGTTTTTCCGCGGCTAAATTTAATTCGTGTAAATTAGTGTTATTCGTGACTACTTTTAATTTCTTATTTTACATAATATTTACTACATAATTCTTCTGCTTCTAATATAGCATTTTTTATCATTTCAAAATCTACTTTATATGGTAAATTCCACATTGTATCACCTTTATACATAGCTTTATTTATTACTCTTTTTAATTTATCATCATCTAGTTCATATCCAAGACCTTTCATTCCAATAGGTGCATTTATACTATGATAAAATTCTAATATTTCATTAATCATATCATACTCTTTATCTAATACTAGCTGTACAATATTTCCAAATCCTACTACTTCTCCGTGAAGATTATTTTCTCTATATTCAGGAAATATAGTAAAACCATTATTTATAGCATGTGCTGCAACAGCTCTACATGCTTCTCCACCTATTCCACCAATAAGTCCTGCTGTTAAAATAATATGTTCTATTATTCTATCAACTTCTTCAGAATAATTTTTATTTTCTATATCTTCTATTACTTTTTTACCGTATTTTAATATTTCATTATATGTTTTTTTAGCTAAATATATAGCTATTTCAAGCTCTACATTTTTATTTTTTATATCTTTTGTATATGCATTTGTTTCTACCCATTTTGCTAATGTATCTTGGATTCCTGATATTATATATCTTTTTGGTGCTTCAAATACTATTTTTTTATCCATATAAAGCATATCTGGATTTTTATATATATTGAAATATTCATATGAAGCTCCTGTATCAGTATATACTGCACTATGACTAGCCCAAGATGCACAAGTTGCTGCGATAGTTGGTACTGTTACTATTTTTACATTTGCTTTATATCCAGCAGCTTTTACTGTATCCATAGTTTTTCCGCCACCAAAACCTATTATACAATCACTATTATTTATTTTGATAACTTCTACAATTCTATCTATCTCTTTATGACTACATTCACCATTAAAATATTCTATTTCTACATTTAAACTATTTTTTAATGAATTAATTCCAGCACTTATAACATTTTCAATATTTTTATCATATAATATTGTTGCACTTTTAGAAATTTTCTTTACTTCATT
Organism: Fusobacteriales bacterium; assembly: GCA_020063625.1. Lineage (GTDB taxonomy): Bacteria > Fusobacteriota > Fusobacteriia > Fusobacteriales > Fusobacteriaceae > Hypnocyclicus. The sequence continues at coordinate 854 of JAICDD010000023.1, read as the reverse complement.
TCCTATATCTTTTAATATACCATATCCACTTATATAATTTTTTGGTGCAATAAATAAATTCTGCATAATCCACCCCTTAAATATTTTTATTTTTTATTATAGTTAGTTACATATTTTTCCAGTTCTAAGATACTAAGAATTTTTTTGAAACCACGAAATTTACACGAGATACTAAGGACCACTGAGGATTTTCTCTTTGTGGTTCTATGTTTTCTATCTTTGTGTTCTTCGTGTAACTTCTCACTCCTCACTTCTTACTAATTTTCAATTTTCCATTTGCCATTGTCAATTTTTTTATTATTTCGCCTTTGGCAACTTACTTTTTTAAAGATAAAAAAGTAAGCAAAAAATCTTTGCGCTGGTTTCTACGAATATTGATTTTCTATAACTCATTCGCTAAACCTCGAAAACTCACTATAAAATTTACTTCGTAAATTTCATAGTTCAAACAGTTCTCGGTTTTTAACGCTCACTTCGTTAAGAAAATCTAATATCCTCCGAAAAGGCGCGTTTTTATTCTTTTTACTATAATTCGTGTAAATTAGTATTCGTGACTACTTTTAATTGTCAATTTTTTCTATCCTGTGTTCATCTGTGGTAATCCCGTGGTTCCAAATTTTTTCCTTTGTGGTTCTGATTTTTCTATCTTTGTGTTACTTTGTGACCTCTTTTCTTTGTGCTAAATTTAATCCGCGTTTTTCCGTGGCTAATTTTATTATATTCGTAAAAATTAGTATCATTCGTGGTTTCTTTTAATTTTCAATTGTCAGTGGTTTCAAATTTTTACTTCTCACTGCTCACTCTTTTCTCCTCACTCTTATACACCATTTCAAATTCCTTCTTATAAAATGCCA
>JAICDD010000022.1 GCA_020063625.1 Fusobacteriales bacterium | reverse complement strand
TTTTTTATCTTTAAAAAAGTAAGTCGCTGATAAGCGAAACAAGCCTTACGCTTGACCGTATAAATTTATTTTTGCATTAAATTAAGTACAAAGAAAAGAATGCACAAAGTAACACAAAGGTAAAAAAAGAGAACCACAAAGAGATAATCCTTAGTGGTCCTTAGTGCTTTTTCTCCGTGCCCTTTGTGTAACAAAAAATCTCGTGTACTATCTCGTGTGAATCCTGTGGTTTCAAAAATAATCTTAGTGGTCCTAGCGGTTTTCTTCGTGCCCTTTGTGTAACTCAAAAAATTCGAGTTTATTCGTGCAGTTCGTAACAAAAAATCTCTAAGCAACTCCTACAAAAAACCAACCAAAGTGTTCTGTAAAAGTATTTTTGATATTTTTTTGAAACTTTTATTGACTTTTTGATATTTTTTGTATATACTAATAATGTAAATTTAGTAAAACGTTTTACTAAACTTGGTGGTGAGATTTTGAAAAAAGTTACAATTAAAGATATTGCTAAATTAGCTGGTGTATCTCCTTCTACAGTTTCTAACGTAATTAATGGAGTTAGTAAATGTTCTGAAGATACACGAAACAATATTTTAGCTTTAATCGAAGAATTAAATTATAAACCTAATATCACAGCAAAATCTTTAGTAACTAAACATTCAAAACTTATTGGTTTTGTTTTTAAACAAGATAATAATACAGATAGTTCATTTTTACAAAACCTTTTATATGGAATACAAAATGGAATTAAAAATTTTCCTGAATACGACATAATCAGTACTAACATAAATGATAGTTATAATTTAGAACAATGGGTAACTAAAAGAAATTTAGACGGTATTATATTTTTAGGAATGTTTTCTAGTAATTTAATATCTAAAATACAAAGACTAAACATCCCTATACTTCTTATTGATAACTATTTTGAACAAATCCCTAATATAAATTATGTATATTCAGAAGATACTCTTGGTGGTTATTTAGCTACAGAGCATTTAATAAAAAAAGGTTGTAAAAATATTGCTCTTGCTACAGGATTATTAAATGAAAATGAATTATTTTTTAGAAGATATCTTGGTTATAAAAGTGCTTTAGAAGATTATGGTATAAACTTAAATGAAAAACTAATATTTGAAACTAAAGATATTGATTTTAAATCTGGTAGAATACTTGGAGGAATAATAAATCAAAATAAAGATGTAGATGGTATTGTTTCTTTCGCAGATATATTAGCAATTGGTATTATAAAGAGTTTAAATAATAAAATACCAAATGATGTTTTAATAATTGGATTTGATAATATACCTGGTTGTGAATACACTACTCCACAGCTTTCTACAATAGATCAGGGAATATATGAAAAAGGTTATCAATCAATTAATATATTAATAAACAAAATAGAAAATAATGATAAAAATTCAACAGAAGTACAAATCCCAATCAAAGTTATTGAGAGGGAAAGTACAATAAAATAATAATTTAAGAAGAGGAGTTGATTACTTTGGCTGGAGTAATTTTAAAAAAAGTTGAAAAAGTATATCCTAACGGATTTAAAGCTGTACACGGAATTGATTTAGAAATTAAAGATGGAGAATTCATGGTATTTGTTGGTCCATCTGGATGTGCTAAATCTACTACACTTAGAATGATAGCTGGATTAGAAGAAATAACTGGTGGAGAAATCTGGATAGGAGATAAATTAGTAAATGATTTACCTCCAAAAGATAGAGGAATAGCAATGGTTTTCCAAAACTATGCATTATATCCACATATGAATGTATATGATAACATGGCATTTGGATTAAAACTTGCAAAAGTACCAAAAGATGAAATAGATAAAAGGGTTAAAGAAGCTGCTGAAATACTTGAATTAACTGATTTATTAGATAGAAAACCAAAAGAAATGTCTGGAGGACAAAGACAAAGGGTTGCAGTTGGAAGAGCTATTGTTAGATATCCAGAAGTATTCTTATTTGACGAACCATTATCAAACCTTGATGCAAAATTAAGAGTACACATGAGAGTTCAAATCACTCAATTACATCAACAATTAAAAGATATGGGTAAAACTGCTACAATGATTTATGTAACACATGACCAAGTAGAAGCTATGACAATGGGAGATAGAATATGTGTTCTTGAATTTGGTAGAATTAAACAAGTTGATACTCCATTAAATCTATATAATAAACCTCAAAATAAATTTGTTGCTGGATTTATCGGATCACCTGCAATGAACTTATTAGAAGCTACTTTAATAGAAAAAGATGGAAAAATATATGTAGATGTTGCTGGAGCAGAATTCTTATTACCTGAAGAAAAAGCATCAAAAGTAAAATCATATGTTGGTAAAAAAGTATGGTTTGGAATAAGACCTGAAAACATTTTAAATAAAATTACTAACCCTAATGAAACTGCTAACTATACTAAAGGAAAAATATCTGTTGTTGAACAAATGGGTATCGAAGTATTCTCATACTTTACAATTAATGGTATTCAATATACTTCAAGAATTCCTTCTGATAAAGCAGGAGAAATTGCTAACGGTATGGAATATGAATACTGGTTTGAAATGGATAGATGTCATATCTTCGATTATGAAACTGAAGAAAATGTTAGTTTATAATATATTTAAGACAACACTTTGTGTTGTCTTTTTTATTTGAAAAAATATTATACAGCTAATACAAAGGTTAAAAACTGAAACCACAAAGAGAAAATATTGGAAACCACGGGATTAACACAAATAAACACAGGATATAAAAGAAAATTGTCAATGGATAAATAGTGAGAAGTAAGAAGTGAAGAGTGAGAAGGATTAAAAAGCGCATTTTTGGAGGATATTAGATTTTACCACAAAGGAAAAAGTGGAAACCACGAGATGTACACAGATTATCACTGATAAAAATTAATTTATCTGGTAAACATCCAGTGTTTATTCAGTGGTTAAAAAAAATCTTAGTGGTCCTTAGTGCTTTTTCTCCGTGCCCTTTGTGTAACAAAAAATCTGGTGTTTATCTAGTGGTTTCAAAAAAAGGGAAAAGCTGCCATGACAGCAGCTTTTTGTGTGGGTAATTGGTTGGGTGTGGTTAAAAGGTATTCAATTAGTCAGTTAAATTATTTCTAAAATAATTCTCCAACAAATTGTACTTTTATAGGATTTCAATCCTATTTCCAGACAAGATTATTCTACCATACTTTTAAAAAAATTACAAGTTTTATTTATTTTTATTTGCTTTTTTAAGGATTATTTCAGTTTATTCATATATACTTATTTTAGAGTTTGACTTTATAATAAAATTATGATAATTTATAACATGGTAACGTATACATCTAGGAGGGTATATAATGAAAAAATCTTATTTATTTTTAATAACTTTACTTGTTATATCAAATATTTCATTTGCATTTGATGATATTGATTATAACTCTTTTGAAGGGAAAGCTATAAAATCTTTAACTGAAAAAAATATTTTAACTCCTTTATTTGATAATAAATCAAATTTTGAAGGAAATAAAAGTTTTTCTAGATATGAAATTGCTACTATTTTATATAATAGCATTCTATATAATGAAAACTATATAAAAGAAAATGCAAGTATTGAAGATATAACAATATTAAAAGCTTTAATAAGTGAATATGCTAATGAACTTGGAAAACTTGGAGCTACTGATTATGAACTTAATCAAAAAATTGATAATTTAAAGATTGAACTTAATCAGAAAATTGATAATAATTATGCTGATTTAAAATCTATGATTGATAGAGTAAGATTTAATGCAGAATTAGAAATAAATAAAAATTTTACTAATAATAATTCAACTCTTAACGTAGATGGAAGAGCTAGTTTATTAGCAAAATTTAATGATTATCTAAATTCTACTTTTACTTTTGATCCAAATTATGGATTAGCTAATTATGAACTTCGTCTAAACAATGATAATTTAAAAATTGTTATGTTTGAAAATATATATGAAGAAACTGATAATGATTATTACTCTAATAAAAAACTTCCTTCATTTAATTCTAATTTCAACTTAGTAAATGGAGATTATATTAAAAATAATGATGGCTTTATTATTGAAAGTAGTTTATTAAATAAAAAATATACAGCTTTATTTTCAAATACTTCTTATGGAGATTTATTTGGTATTGAGTGGGGAGGTGTATTTGGTTATTTTGATAGTAGAGAAGGAACTACATCTAATTATAACTTAATGTATTCTAGATTAGATAATCCTATTGATACTACAGAAAAATCATTTTTATCATTTAATTCTGATTTTAATTTTACTATAAATGATAGTACTTATACATATTTTAATGTAGAATATTCTACTATTTCAAATAAAGACTATACTAGTAGCTCTACTAATAATGAATATGTTTTACCTATGGATAATGATTCTGCTATCTATTTATATTCTAATACTACAAAATATTTAAATGATAGTAAAATTGACATCCTTTTTGCAGGAATAAATACTGGAAAAAATTATGATATTACTGGATTTGGAGATACTAATTATCAAGTGTTTCAACAAACTGACTTGATTAAATCTGACATTAATCATTATGGTGGAATAAAAGGTATTTCATATACTTCACCTTATTTAAAATCTAGCTTATATCATTCTACATATGTATCAAATGAAAGTAATTCTTCAAAAGAAAAAGAATTATCATTTAAAAATAATTTAAAAATAAATAATAATTATAATCTTACTTTTGATATTATTAATAGTGATAAAGATAGTGATACTACTGATTCTACATTAACTTTAGTAAATAAAACTATATATAAACCTGGAATTATAGCTAAAAATGTATCTGGTAATAATACATTTGATAAATTTACTTTTGGATATATTAGAAATAATGATACTGATATAAACTCTTGGGAATTATATGGAGAACATAGCAAATTGTATAATAATAACAAAAGTATGAAAATCGCTTCTAAATATTATGATGATGGTGATGAATTATACAAAAAAATTAATTTAGGATGGAATTTTGAAAATAATAATATTTTATCAAAACCTAAAAATCCTGAAGATATTCCATACAGTTCTGACATCTTAGTTGGTGGAAGATATATGAATAAAAAATATGATAATAATAATTCTAATGAAGATAGTTTTATTTTATTCTATAAACAAGATTTAAGTAAAAATAATATCTCTTATTCTTTTGGTGGAAAATATCAAATAGATAGAATAAAATCAAATGGTAAAATGATAGATTCTGATAATAATTATGGAAATAATACAAAATTATCTGTAGCTATGAAATATAAATTTGATGATTCTAATTATTTAAAACTATCTTATGGTCCTGATGATACATATGAAGACTTTAATGATTTCTTAAATAACTATACAACTATTTATAACGATGAACAAGACCAAGCTAAGATTTCATTTATTACTAAATTCTAATTATATTCATATAAACAAAAATAGACCTAAAAATAGGTCTATTTTTTATTGAAACCATTCTTTTAAAACTTCAATTATTTTAAGTAACTCTTCCTCTTTTATAACATATGGTGGCATAATATATGCATAATTTAAAAATGGTCTTATCCATACACCTTTTTCATATGCAAACTCTTGTAATCCTTTTAAATCTTTACTATTTTTTACTTCAACTACACCAGTTGCTCCAAATACTCTTATATTTTTTATTTTATCTGATTTTATCTTAATTAAATTTTCTTTCATTATTTTTTCTATATTTTGTATTTTAGATAAATAATCATTTTTTTCATAAAGTTCTATACTTTTTAACATAGCACTACATGCTAAAGGATTTCCCATAAATGTAGGACCATGCATAAATGCTTTTTCACTATCATCACTATAAAAAGCTTTAAAAACTTTTGTAGTTGCAACTGTAGCTGCATGACCTATATATCCTCCTGTTAATGCTTTTCCAAGTACAACTATATCAGGAGTAAAATCACAATAGTCCATTGCAAACATTTTTCCAGTTCTTCCAAATCCTGTAGCTACTTCATCAAATATAAATAACACATCGTATTTGTCACATATTTTTTTAGCTTCATTTAGATATTTATAACTATAAAAATTAAATCCTCCAGCTGCTTGAATTAACGGCTCTACTATAAATGCTGCTACTTCCTTAGATTTTTCTTTTAATATAATTTCTAATTCATTTATACAACTTCTTATCTCATCATCACTAGCTTCTAAACCCTTTGGTGCATCAATATGATAGCAATCCCTAAAAAGCTCTTTAAATGCAAAATGATAATCTGGATCATCTCCTATTTCCATTGTTTTAAATGTATCTCCATGATATGAATGTGTTAATGATATAAATTTATTTTTGTTCATATACCCTTTATTTTTATAATATTGTATTGCCATCTTAAGTGCTACTTCCACTCCGACAGACCCACTATCAGAAAAAAATACATGATTTAACTCATCTTTTGTTATTTCAACTATTTTTTTTGCTGCATTTTGTGCCATTTCATGAGTAAGTCCACCTAACATTACATGAGAAAAATTATCTATTTGATTTTTTATCGCTTCATTCATCTCTTTATTATTATATCCATGAGCTGCACACCACCATGAAGATACTGCATCTATAAGTTTTTTATTTTCTTTTTTTTCAGTATGATATATATCAAGATATACTCCATTAGCTCCTTTTACTAAGAAATCTTCTTTTCTAGTTTTCATCTGAGCATATGGATACCATAAATTTTTATTTTCTATATTTTCCATTTATTCCCTCCATTTAATTTTTCATAAGAATTTTGAAAATGAAACCACGGGATATATACGAGATTTTTTACTACGGATTACGCAGATTTTTTGTTACACAAAGAGCACGAAGAAAATCACTAGGACCACTGAGAATTAAAATAATTTTTGAAACCACCGGATTCACACGGGATTTTACACGAGATAGATAAGATTTTATCCTGTATTCATCAGTGTTTATCTAAGGTGTTTTTCGTAGAAAAATACCGAAAGCTGGGTTTGTTCCTTTGTGGTCCTACTTTTTTTACCTTTGTGTTCTTCGTGTAATTTTTTCTTATTTCGCCTTTGGCGACTTACTTTTTTAAAGATAAAAAAGTAAGCAAAAAGTCTTTGCGCTAGTTTCTACGGATAATTTTTATTACACAAAGGGCACAAAGAAAACCATTGAGGACCACTAAGTTTTATAGATTTTTTTTATCATGGGATATACACTTGATTTTATTCCGTGTTTATATTATGGTTCCTGAGTTTGTCCCTTTGTGGTCCTGCTTTTTTTACCTTTGTGTTCTTAGTGTAACGCATTTACCAAGAAAATCTAATATCCTCCGAAAATGTGCTTTTTAATCCTTCTCACTCTTCACTTCTTACTTCTCACTTTTATCAGTGATAATCCGCGTTTTTCCGTGGCTATTTTTAAATTATTAATTTTTTTCTATCCTGTGTTCATCCTGTGGTTTCAATTTTTTATTCTTCTCACTACTCAATTCTTACTCTCACTATAACTTTATATCATTTTTAGTTTAAAATAACAATAAAAAAAGCTGCCTCTATACAGCAGCTCTTTATTCTCCAAAATTTATTCTTTTATTTCATTTACTCTAATAAGTGCTTTTTTCGTTAAAATAGGTCCTACAACTTCTGTTATAAGAGTTGTAAATAACAATATGTTAAATACAAATGTTCCTAAATCAAAATTATGAGTCATAACTCCTGTAAATTCTTTTTTTATAGCTATTGCTAATGCAAGAGCTACTCCTACCTGTGGAAGTAATGTAAATCCTATATTATTTCTAATATTTTTAGGTGCTCTTCCAAGAGTTGCTCCAAGAGTTGCTCCTACTATTTTTCCAAAACTTCTCATAAAGAAAAATACTATTCCTATAACTAATACACTATTTATAACTCCTAAATCTAAATGTGCTCCACCAAATATAAAAAACATTGCTAAAAATACTAAATTAAATTTTTCTACTATTGTTTCACTTTTTTTAGTTGTTACTTGTGATAAATTAGCTATAGTTGCTCCAAAAGTCATTATAGCTAAAAGTTCTGATATATGTAACTCTTCTGATAATCCTAAAACTAAAAATATAAATCCTATTAAAACTACTTCTATAAGGTCGTTATTTCTTATTTTTTTCATTAAATATGAATATATAAAACCACACAATAATCCTATTATTATTGCTAAAGATATTGATATTATTACTGAAATTATTACACTTAACACCTCTACATGTTTTCCACTAATAAAAGATTTTGCAAAACTAGAGGCAATTACATATATCATAAGTGCTGCTGCATCATCTATTCCCACTACTGCTAAAATTGCACTTGTTAAATTTCCCTTTGCCTTATATTGTCTAATTACAGCTACTGTTGCTCCTGGAGCAGTTGCTGCTGCTACTGCACCAAGTAAAAGCGCTGTATATATTTCATAACCTAATAATTTTACTGCTAAAAATACAACTAAAAATGTGAAACCTGTCTCAAATATAACTATATAAAATATACTTATACCTAATTTTTTTAATGTTGAGATTTTTAATTCTACTCCAATTGAAAATCCTATAATTGCAAGAGCTATGCTTGATACTATTTCTACAGAATCAAGTATCTTATCAAAATGTTCTTTTCCTATTAATGGTGAAACTAAAGCACTTAAAAGTACACCTAATATAACATATCCAGTTACTTCAGGTGTTTTAAATTTTGGAGAGATAATTTTATTAATACTTGTAACAAAAAATATAAATGCTAAAACCAATAATGTATTTAATTCCATTTATCCTCTCTCCTAATATATTATTTTTTATTATCCAATTAAAAAATTTACAGGCCATGTAAGTACTCTAATAATTTCTCCATTATCTACATCAAGACCTGATTCCCTTAATATATCTACAAATTCTTTTGCTTGAGATTCATTCTCTATTAATGCGCTTATAATTATAACTCTTTTATTTTTTTCCTCTTCAGTTTGAAAAAAACCTTTAAATAATGGTAATTCCCTTGTAAGTTCATTATCTAAATTTGTTCCTTCTACATAAGAAGCTTTTGTTATATCAACACTTTCTAGAGCTAAAAATATATCTTCTTTATAATCTGTATCCATTATCTTTACATATAAATAATGCATATATATCTCTCCTTTATGCTTTTGTCTCTTTTGTCTAATAGTTTATATTTCAAAATTTTACGTGCTCTTTTTTAATGTGCTGAAATTTATTAAAAAAAACTAAAAATTTTGAAATAATTCAATTACTTCTTTTGCTGTTTTAGCTGCTAATAATTTTTCTCTTCGATTTGAATTTTTTACAAGTAACATAAGCTTTGCTATAATTTGAAGGTATTTTTTTTGTTCATTTGACGGTCCACCTATTAAAAATACAGCACTTACAGGCTTTCTGTCAATTGCATCCCAATCAATTCCATTTTCATTTATTCCTATTATCATAAAAAATTCATCAATACTATCTAGTTTTGCATGAGGCATAGCTATTCCAAATCCTATTCCAGTGCTTACTAAACTTTCTCTCTCTAATATAGCTTCTTTAAATTCGTCTTTTGAAGAAATACATCCTATTTTTTCTGCTTTTTCACTTAAAATTTCTATAGTACTTTTCATATCTTGAGTATCTAAAAAAACTACATTTTCTTCTTTTAAAATTTTTTTTATTTCTATTGCCATTTCTCCTCCTTAAATATTCTATAAATATTTTGTTTTATCAAACAGTAGAATTCAAGTTTTAAAATTTTTCACACCTCTCACAACCTTTCAAATTAAAAATTTAATTTTAAACACAAATTACTTTGTGTCTTCAGATAAATTTTTAATTCTAAATAAAAGAGGGTGACCGAAAAGTACCACTAACAAATAAATTAAACGAATTCTTAATTTTAAAAAGATCATTTTTAATTTATTTAATAAGAGTTAACTTTTTGGTCTCCCAGTTTCTATTTATTATACTATAACTCTAAATAACTATTTTTTCAAGTAATTTAATTTATTTTTATAAATTAGTTTATTTATACCATTTCAAAAAATACTTTATATGTTCTATAAGTTTCATATATATCAAATTTTGAAGCTAATTCAAATGGAGAATGCATAGCAAGAAGTGCTGGTCCTGCATCTATAGTTTTTATACCATAATGAGCTAAGAATTTTGCTACAGTTCCTCCTCCGCCTTCATCTACTTTTCCAAGCATTCCTGTTTGCCATTTTATACCATTATCATTTAGTACTTTTCTTATTTTATACACATATTCTGCATCTGCATCATTTGATGAGTATTTTCCACCATGTCCTGTATATTTTGTTACAACAATTCCATATCCAAATTTTGCTGCATTATCACTATCATGAACTGATTTAAATAATGGATTTACTGCTGCATTTACATCTGATGATAATGCATTTGAATTCCATAAACATCTTCTAAGCATCATATCATTATAATTTGATTTTAATTTACTAATAATATCTCCCATAAAATATTCTATATATCTTGATTCAAGTCCTGTCGAACCTGTACTTCCTATTTCTTCTTTATCTGCTATATAACAAATAGCAGTTCTTTTAGGTTTCTCTACTTCTAATACAGCTTTTAATGAAGTATATCCACATATTCTATCATCATGACCATATGCTCCTACTATAGCTCTATCAAGTCCTACATCTTTTGCTTTAAATGCTGGTACTACTTCAAATTCTGCTGATAAGAAATCCTCTTCTTTCATTCCATATTTTTCATTTAATTTTTCAAGTACAGCATATTTTACTCTATTTTTTATCTCTTTATCTTCTATTGTAGTTGGAATAGTTCCTACTATTATATTTAACTCTTCACCTTTTATTACTTCTCTAGCTTTTCTATCATCTTGTACTTTTCTAGATAAATGTGGTAATATATCAGGAATAGTAAATACAGGATCATTTTCATCTTCTCCTATTACTACCTCTACTTTTTCTCCATTTTCTAACATTACTACCCCATGAAGTGCTAATGGTATAGATACCCATTGATATTTTTTTATTCCACCATAATAATGTGTTTTCATCATTGCTATTTCAAGGTCTTCAAATAATGGATTTTGTTTTAAGTCAAGTCTAGGTACATCTACATGCGATACTACAAAATTAACTCCATTTTCTATATCCTCTTCTCCTATTACAGCTAATATTACATTTTTTCCTCTATTTACATAATACACTTTATCAAAAGGTTTTAATTCTTTTAATGTTTCAGCATTTACAAAACCTTTAGCTTCTGCTAGTTCTATACTTTTATTTACAAATTCTCTTTCTGTTTTTGCAATATCTAAAAACTCTTTATACCCTTCTGAAAAATCAAATATCTCTTTTTTCATATTTTCATTTAGATTTTTCCATCCATTTTCTAGTTTTCTTTCTAACATATGTTTCCTCCATTTTTAATTATAAAATTATTATTTTTCCTCTTCTAAATATTATACAACTTTTCCCAAATAATTCAACTTTTTTTATTTAAATAAAAAAAGAGCGACAATTGACGCTCTTTTTTAAAGATTTTATTTTAATCTTTCTTTTATCTTTTTAGTTTCTTCTTCAAATCCAGGTTTTTCTAATAAAGCAAACATATTTTTCTTATAAGCTTCTACTCCTGGTTGGTTAAATGGATTTACTCCTAATAAATATCCACTTACTCCACAAGCTTTTTCAAAGAAATAGAATAAGTATCCTAAATGGTATGGTGTAGCTTCTGGTATAGTTACTTTTAAATTAGGTACTCCTCCATCTGTATGAGCTAATATAGTACCTTCAGCAGCCATTTTATTTACATAATCCATAGTTTTTCCTGCTAAATAGTTTAATCCATCTAAATTAGCTTCATCAGCTTCTATTACTATATCTTCCTCTGGTTTTTCTATTTCAATTAATGTTTCAAATAGATGTCTTTTTCCATCTTGAATATATTGTCCTAAAGAGTGTAAATCAGTTGTAAAATCAGCTGATGCTGGATAAAGTCCTTTTTGGTCTTTTCCTTCTGATTCCCCAAATAATTGTTTCCACCATTCTGCTATGTAGTGTAATCTTGGTTCATAATTTATTAATAATTCTATATCTTTACCTTTTCTATGTAAAATATTTCTTACTGCTGCATATTGATAACAATAGTTTTCTTCAAATGGAGCTTTAAAATCTACTTGTGCATCATAAGCACCTTTCATTAATTCATCTATATCAATTCCAGCTGCTGCAATTGGTAATAATCCTACTGCTGTTAAAACAGAGAATCTTCCTCCTACATTATCAGGTACTACAAATGTTTCATACCCTTCACCTGTAGCAAGTTGTTTTAATGCTCCTTTTTGTTTATCTGTAGTAGCATATATTCTACCTTTAGCTCCCTCTTTTCCATATTTTTCTTCTAATAATTTTTTGAAAATTCTAAAAGCTATTGCTGGTTCTGTAGTTGTTCCTGATTTTGATATTACATTTACAGAGAAATCTCTATCTCCTATTATATCTATTAAATGTTTTATATATGTTCCACTAATATTTGTCCCTGCAAAATAAATTTCTGGAGATTTTCTTTCCTCTTTTGTTTGTTTATTATAAAAACTATGTTTTAAAAATTCTATTGCTGATTTTGCTCCTAAATATGATCCTCCAATTCCTATTACTACTAATACTTCAGAATCATTTTTTATTTTTTCTGCTGCTTTTTTTATTCTAGCAAACTCTTCTTTATCATAGTTTTCAGGTAATTCTCTCCAACCTAAGAAATCATTTCCTGCACCTTCACCTGATTCTAATACTCTTACTGCTTCCATTGTTTGAGCTTTAATAAGGTTTAATTCTTCTTCTCTTATAAATTTTTCCGCAAGTTTGTAATTAAATACTAATTTTTCCATTATTCCCCTCCTATTTTATATTATTCTTTTGCATCTTTTGCCCGTGCTCTAGATCTTTGCACTTCAAAAAGATAACTTATTATATACTCTCTATCTCTATTTGGCATATCCAAAAATTCTAGACCATATTCATATTTTATATCTATTAATTTTTTTCTTCTAACTTTACAAGCCACATATTCATATCTTGTACCATTAGTTAATTCAAAACTAACTTCTATATTTTCTCCTAAATCAAGCTCTGTTTTAGATAGCATAGACATTCCTCCACCACTTAAATCAATAGTAACTCCTGAATATACTGGTGGTAATTCCCCTTCTTCTACTTCATCTTTTAATCTAATAAATTTTACTATTAAATTTAAAGATAATCTAAAATATGATCTTCTTTGTTTTTTTTGAAGTTTTTTAGGGTTTTCTATTATAAGATGAGCATATGGTTCTAATGCTCTAGCTTTTATTCTACTTTCAAAATAGTATATAGCATCTTTTCTTTTTAATATTACTTTTATTTTATCATCTCTTCTTGCTGGTAAATATCGCCTTTGATATATAGGCCAATTTACTGAAAACGAATCATCATTTTCATAAATATCAGATACTTTTGTAGCATGGTATCTCCCTTCACTATCGGAGTTAATAACTTCTATATCTACAAGTTCTCCAAGCATTATTTGATTTGGATCATTTTTTTTCATTTATGTTCCCCCTAAAAACTAAAACTTTATCTCAACTCCTATTTCAACTTTTCCTTCTTCTGCTTTTCTTATAACTCCTGTTGTTTCATCAAAATCTATATCTAACATATCATCATTTATATCAAGCTGTCTATCATTAATATCTTCTCCATCATTTTCCATATATTTAGCAAAAATTTTAATATTTTCTGCAAAATTATATATAAATTGAAATGTTGTAGCATTTTCTTCTGTTACTATACTATCTTTTAATGATTTTAAATAATATCCTATTTTACCTATAAGCTTTTTATTAAATTGATATTCTGCTTTTATTAAAAATTCATCATAATTTTTTATTCTACTGTATAATCCATTATATACATAATTTGTTTCTACTATACTATCATCATTTACAATTGCATTTTTATTTGCACTTATTATATTATATCCTGTATATGTTTTCAATCTTCCACTATTAAAATTAACTAAAAAATAATGATTTATAAAGTTATTTTGATCTTTTGCATTAATATTTTCACCTTTATATTTTATTACTCCTGTATCTCCTAATAAATACTTAAATGAAAAATAATATGATTGATATAAATTATTTCCATAATTACTATTTTTTAGTTCTGTTCCAAATTCAATATCTCTTGTATCTCCAAAATTTATTCTAGCATCAAATAAAAATAAATTTTTATATCCAGAATAATTTTGTACTTCTTCACTAGAGTCTCTTTGACTTATTGTAAATCCACCTGCTAAATCATAAAAATCTCCAGGGTATTTTCCAACAATTTCAAAATCTCTATTACCTATATTTCCATTTATCATTGCTGTCGCATCTATATATTTTTGGCTTGTTTGTCCAAAAAATACAAATGTGTCAGAATATGCTATATTTCCACTTGGATTTATTATACCTTCTTTTTCATCTGTAGCTCTATCTGTTCTTACTTTTTCTACAAGTATAACAAAATTTTTATTTAAAAATGATAATCCATATGAATCAAACTCATCAAGTTCATAATCTATAGTTTCATTACTTAAATCATAATATGCTACTCTACTATTATCTCCTACTGTTTTCTTTAAACTACTATAACTTGTAGTAGTATCACTTAATTTATTATACTGATAAGAACTATGATTATCAAATATTACATTATTGAAATATGATTTATAATATTTTTCATATCCTTTTGTATGATAACTAAGTGTTGAACCACCCATAAAATCTATACGAGTAGCAATTTGTCCTTTTACTACTAATTCTCCATCTTTTTTTGTCTCATCTGAAGTTTCACTTTCTATAATAAGCTCAAAATTTTCATCTGTTATTCCAAGTCCTAATGTATAATTTCCTTTATATCTATCCTCTTCTATTTTTGAATTTTGTTTATAACTTATTCCAGATGCTAAATACAAATTAAAATTTTGTAGATATTTTAATTTATCATTATATATACTATTTTCTAGTATATAATTTTGATTTGTACCACTATTTTGTTCTAAGCTTTTCAATCTTTCATTTATATCTAATAATGACTCTTGAATTTTAACACTATTTTTTTCTAATTTATCTACTTTTTCTTCTAAATTAGATATTTTTTTTATATATTCTTCTGAATTAAATGCAAAACTATTTAGTTCTTTTGAAAATTCATATACAATATTTTCAATTATAAAAAGATCTGATCTCGAAGCTTTAGTTTCATCTATTTTATTAAGCATTCTAGAAAGATAAAAAGCAAATTCATATCTATCTATATTCTCATTACCTAAAAATTCCTCTTTTTCTATATCAAAAATCCCATTTTCAACAAGATTTTTTACTGCTCTATAAGCCCAATTATCAACTTTTACATCTTTGTAAAAATTAGTTCCTTCTGAAAATATAGATATATTATATATAAAAAATAATAATATGATTGCTTTTTTCATTTTTCCCTCCAATTTGCTACTCATTTTAGTATATCACAATCATATTTGTTTATCAATTATAAATCTATTTTTATATTTAAGAAAAAAATAATCATTGATTTTTTATAATCTAATAAAAATATTATAAAAAAAACTCCGATTAAAATAATCGGAGTTAAAAGCTATATAATGGCTGGGCTGGCTGGATTCGAACCAACGCATGTCAGAGTCAAAGTCTGATGCCTTACCGCTTGGCGACAGCCCAACAACGAAAATTATTTTATCAAAACTTTTATAATTTGTCAATAAAAAAATCTAAGAGATTAAAAAATTTATTAAATGAATTAAAAACGAGTCCTTTAAAATTAAGAACTCGTTCAATTAATTTATTTTTTAGAGGTATTTTTTAGTAACCTCTATTAAAATAATTATTCTACTATCTCATCAGAAGAAACTTCTTCTAATGTTTCAGGAGAACTTAATGCTTTTTCATAATATGAAATAACTGTATCTGTTATCTCTTTTCTTGTTTCTGGTGTTATTGGATGAGCTATATCTTTAAATTCACCACTTGGCATTCTTCTACTTGGCATTGCTACAAACATACCTTTTTGCCCATCAATAATTTTTAATCCATGAATAACAAAACAATCGTCAAATGTGATGTCTGCATAAGCTTTTAATTTTGCTTCATTTTCCCCTTTTACAACTCTAACTCTTACATCAGTAATGTTCATTGTTCTAAGCACCTTCCTTTTTCGTTTTTTTTGATTAGTAAAATCTTGTAAGACTTATAAAGTAAGTCCCATATTTATTTTTTAATAAATTTATAACCTCTTTTGAAATTTGTTTCTCTACAAAACTATAATAACAACTACCACTACCTGTCATATAAAATTTTATTTTTGTTAATTCATATAACTCTTTTTCAAATTTTTTCAATTCATTTTTAAAAAGTTTTGCAGATTGTTGCAGATGATTATTTATGTTTTCTCTAACTAAATTTACGTCATTTTCTTTTAATCCCTTTATTATTTTTTCTATATTTGCATTACTTTTGTTTTTTAAATTAGTATAATTTATATATGCTTCTTTTGTGCTAATTCCAAAATTTGGCTTTATTAATATAATATCTGTATCTAAATTATTTTCTATTATTTCTAATTTTTCTCCAATACCTTTTACTCTCGTTGTTTTATTAATTATAAAAAATGGTATATCTGCTCCAATATTTTTTGTAATATTTATCATCTCATTAGTTGATAAAATATTATTATGATATTTATTTAAAACTTTTAAAAATGTAGCTCCATCAGAACTACCACCACCTAGTCCTGCTTCACTAGGAATCTTCTTTATTAATTTTACCTCTATATCTTCCTGTTGTAAAGAGGTATATTCATAAAATTTTTTATATATTTTATATATGATATTATTTTCATTAGTAGGCACATCATTTTTATTACAAAATATTTTTAAATTTCCTTTTTTTTCATTAAAATTTATTTCTAAATCATCATATAAATCAATTGGAGCCATTATCATATCTAAACTATGATAACCACTTTCTAATTTTTCTAATATATTAAGTCCTATATTAATTTTTGCATTTGCTTTTTCTTTATAACTCTTCATTCAGCTCATCTTCCTCTAAAAATGCTAATTCATTTGTTTCTATTTTTTTAGTTTCTAACACTTTTATTAGTTCACTTGCATCCTCTTTTTTTACATTTCCTTTTGGTACTTCTAATACCTCTATTTTCATATATCTATTAAAATACTCTACTTCTAATATATCTCCTACTTTTATATTTGCAGCTGATTTTGCTATTTTACCATTTATTTTTATTTTTTTATTATCAGCTACTTTTTTAGCTATTGGTCTTCTTTTTATTATTCTAGCAGTTTTTAAAAATTTATCTAGTCTCATAAAAAATCCTTTCTATTTAAATAATTCTAAAAAAATTATTTTTGTTTATACGAATGTTACTAAAAAATAATTTTTTTCATAAAACCTTGATTTTTAGTCTACAAAAATTTTAGATTTTTATTTAATCTTTTTTGATTTTTCCCACATTTTATCCATTTCTTCTAATGTAGAATTTTTTAAATCTAAATTCTCTTCTACAAATCTAAATCTTTCTTCAAATTTTCTATTTGTTTTTATTAAAGCATTTGATATATCAATTTTTAAAAATCTACTAATATTTACTAAAGTAAAAACAATATCTCCTAATTCCTCTTCTAAATTTTTATTATCTTTATTTTTTATAGCTTCTTTAAACTCTAAAATCTCTTCATCAAGTTTTTTTACTACATCATCTATTTTTTCAAAATCAAATCCTACTTTTTTTGCTTTTTTTTGAAGTTTTGTAGCTCTTAATAATGGTGGTAAAGAGTTTGGAATTCCATCAAGAGCTGATACTCTATCCAAATGTTCCTTTTCTTTTTTCTTTATCTCTTCCCAATTTTTTAATACTTCATCACTATTTTCTACTTCTACATCTTTAAATACATGTGGATGACGTCTAATAAGTTTTTCATTTAATTTTTCAATAACATCATCTATATTAAATCTATTCTCTTCTTCCATTATTTCTGATTGAAAAACAACTTGAAGAAGTAAATCTCCAAGTTCTGATTTCAATTCATTATAATCTCTTTTATCTATTGCATCTATAAGTTCATATGATTCTTCTAAAAGATATGGTTTCAAACTATCTAAAGTTTGTTCTCTATCCCATGGACACTCTTTTCTTAATTTTTTCATTATTTCAATTAATTCTTGAAATTTATTCATTACATCTCCTCAATATTATACTCTTTCTTTAATCTTTCTAAAGTATTATTATATTCATCTAATCTTTTTTTATTTAAAAGTTCCTCTTTTAATTCTGCTTCTTTTTCTTCAAATGGAATATATGAAGCTTCTTTTTTATCTTCTGTAAGTATTATATGATATCCATATTTTGTTTCTACTATTCCATCATATACTTTTCCTTTTTCAGTAGCAAATGCTGCATCTGAAAATTCTTTTACCATTCTTTCTTTTTCAAACCATCCAAGTCTTCCTCCATCTTTTGCTGATGGTCCTTCAGAATATTTTTTTGCTAATTCATGAAAATCTTTTCCCTCTTTTACCATTTTAAATACATCTTGAGCTCTTTTATATGCATCTTTTTTCTCTTCTTCATTTAGATTCATAGTTAATATTAATATATGAGATGCATTTACTTGTTCTGGTGTTTTATAATTTTCCTTATTTGTTTCATAATATGCTTTTACTTCATCATCTGTTACATCTACTTTTTCTATAATATTTTTGTTTATATAACTATTAATAAGCAATCTTTCTTTATATAAATTAATCTCTTTTTGTAACTCTTCATCATTATCTAATCCTAGTTTTTCTGCTTCTTTTTTTATTAATTTTTGTTCTACTAATTCTTTTAATATTTCTGCTTTTCCTTCTTCGCTACTATAATAATCTTTATATTGCTCTGGTATACTTTTTAATACCATTTCTACTTCATCTTCTGTTATAAATTCATCTCCTACTTTTGCTAATACATTTTCAGGTGTTTCACTTGCTTTTTCTGTCATTTCTACTTTTTCTGTTTTATTTACTACCTCTTCTTTTACCTGTTTTTTATTATTACAAGATACTACTGATGCTAATAATATTGCTATAACTAATACTTTTTTCATTTAGTTCTCTCCTTTTTTTAAGTTTATTAAAAAATTTTTTATATCACCATTATATACTACTGCTTTTTTAGTTGATATATATTTTAGTTCACCTTTTAATATTAACATATTTATTCTATCTATTTCAATTTTATTTTCATTAAATTTCATAAAATATCCTTCTTTAGTCTCTATTAATTCTTGTAATCCTATTTCTTCAGATAATAATTTTATTTCATAATAATCAAATAACTCTTCTGTTTCTTTAGGCATTTTAGAAAATCTATCTATTATCTCATTTTTTAATTCTAATAATTCATCTACTTTTTCACAACTTAAAATTCTTTTATATACTCTTATTTTTTCTGTTTCTTCTATATAACTATTTGGTATATATCCTTTTTTATTAATGTCTATATACATATTTCTTTCTATTTCTTCATTTTTTAGTTTTTTCATTTCTTCACTAAGCATTTTTATATATAAGTCATATCCAAAAGTATCAATAGCACCATGTTGTTTATCTCCAAGTATTTCTCCAGCACCTCTTATTCTCATATCTTCTAAAGATAATTGAAATCCTCCTCCTATTACATTTATATTTTCTAATGTTTCTTTTCGAAGTTTTGTTTTTTTGCTTAATTTTCTGTCTTTTTCTAATAATAAATAACAATATCCTTTTTTATTTCCTCTACCAACTCTACCTTTTAATTGATAGATTTGAGCAAGTCCTAATTTTTCTATTCCTTCAATTATAATTGTATTTGCATTTGGTATATCTATTCCATTTTCTATAATTGTTGTTGTAAGTAAAAGGTCAAATTCTCCATTTTCAAATTTAACTATTTTTTCTTTTATCTGACTAGCTGGCATTTGTCCATGAATAAAATCTATTTCTATATAATCAGGAACTATTTTTCTTAATTCAATTAATTTATTTTCCATCCCTTTTATTGAATTAAAAAGATAAAATATCTGTCCTTCTCTAGCTTTTTCTTTTAAAATTACTTCTCTTACTTTATTTTTTTCTTTTTCTAAAAATTTTATCTCTACAGGTTTTCTATTTTCTGGTGCTGTTTCTATTATAGATATATCTCTTATTCCTAAAAGTGCTAAATTAAGTGTTCTAGGGATAGGAGTAGCTGTAAGAGTAAGTGTATCTACTGCTACTCTTAATTTTTTTAATTTTTCCTTTGCTTTTACTCCAAATTTTTGTTCTTCATCTATTATTATTAACCCTAAATCTTTAAAACTAATATCAGATGATAATAATCTATGTGTTCCTATTACTATATCAACTGAGCCATTTTTCAATCCTTCTACAATTAAATTTTGTCCACCTCTTGACTCAAGTCTTGATAATAATCTTATATCTACAGGAAAATTCTTAAATCTTTCTATAAATCTTTCATAATGTTGATGAGCTAAAACTGTAGTAGGTGTAAGCATAACCACTTGTTTTCCATCCATCACTGCTTTAAATGCCGCACGAAGTGCTATTTCTGTTTTTCCATATCCTACATCGCCACATATTATTCTATCCATTACTTTATAGCTTTCCATATCTCTTTTTACATCATTTATAGCTTTTATCTGGTCTTTTGTCTCATTATATGGAAATCCTTCTTCAAACTCTTCTTGCCACACAGTATCTTTTGAGAATTTAAATCCTGTAGCAGCTTCTCGTTTTGCTTGAATTTGTATTAATTCCTTTGCAAATTCCTCTATATCTTTTCTTATTTTTTCTTTTCTTTTTTTAAAACCTTTTCTTCCTAAATTATATATTTCAGGGATTTTTCCAGGCTCACTTATATATTTTTCTATTTTATTTATACCTTCTATTGGTACATATAGTTTATCTGCATCTGCATATTTTATTGCTAAATAATCTTTATTATCTATCTCTTCTATCCCTAAATATATACCAACGCCATGATTTTCATGTATTACATAATCACCTTTTATTATTTGATTTATATTATTTAATTTTAATCCTTCTTTTCTTTTTTCAAGTCTTACAACTCTTATTCCTTTTAATTCTCTATCTGTAATTACTAACTCTTTTGGAGTTTCAAATCCTTCAAAATAATTTTTTTTCTCTATTATTATATTTTCATATCCTTCAAATATCTCTTCATATCTTCTTTTTTCTTCTGTAAAAATATAAATTTTTTTATTTTTTGAATACTCTTTTATATAATCATAATCTTTTAATTTTTTAACAAAATTTTCATCTAATCTTTTTGTATAAATATGTATATTATCAAAAATAATTTTTTTATACTCTTCTCTTATATCACTTTCTTTTTCTCTATTATTTAATATATATTCTTCCAGTTTATAATCTAAAAAATCTTTATTTTCTATAATAATTTCATAATTTTTATAATTTAATTTATTTAAAAGTTCTAAAAAACTGTATTTTTCATTATCTCCTATATTACTATTTATATTTATATTATCTATTTTTTTTATAGATTTTTGTGTATCTATATCAAAATATCTTATATCTTCTAAATAATTATCAAAAAATTCTAATCTTATGGGATAATCATATGACGGAGAAAATATATCAACTATATCTCCTCTTACACTGTATTCTCCAATAGATTCTATTATATAATTTCTACTATATCCATTTTCATCTAAAAATTTTATTAACTCAGTTATTTTATATTCATTATCTTTTTTTATATTAAAAAATTTTATTTTAGAAAAATACTCTTTAAATATAGCATTTAAACTAATAAATATTATTGCATTATCTTTTTTTAATATATTTAATAATTCTATATTTTTTTCTTTCCACTCTATATCTGTATAATTATAATTTTCTATTTTCAAGAGATTTTTATTAGAAAAGTCTTTTATTCCAAAATAATAATCATCTATATTTTTATTTAGTCCAGAAAGATATATAATATTTTTATTTTTGTTCATAAGAAAAAAAGGAATTTTTCCTCTATATATATCTTTCTCCTCTAAATCTATTGTAAAATTCATTTTTCCTCCATTTTATTATTTTTAATTATATAAATCCTAAGATTTTTTGATTACACAAAGAAATTTTAAAACCACATGATATATTATTCAATACAGAGACTCAGAGTACACTGAGATACACAGAATTTTTATTTTTTTTTGCCACTGATTGCACGGATTTTTTTTGGAACCACAAGATGCACACTAGATTTTTCTGTCACGAATTACATGAATGAACTCTAATTAACCACTGGATGAACACCAATAAACACAGAATAAAAATCCTGTATTTATTTAATGATTCCTAAGATTTTCTTTGTGGTTCTATTTTTTCTATCTTTGTGGTACTTTGTGCCCTCTTTTCTTCGTGCTAATTTAAATCCGCGTTTTTCCGTGGCTAATTTTATTTTTTATCCTGTGGTTCCTAATTTTTTCGCTTATCAGCGACTTACTTTTTTAAAGATAAAAAAGTAAGCAAAAAGTCTAACCACTGGATGAACACCAATAAACACAGAATAAAAATCCTGTATTTATTTAATGATTCCTAAGATTTTCTTTGTGGTTCTATTTTTTCTATCTTTGTGTTCTTCGTGTAACGCATTTATCAAGAAAATCTAATATCCTACGAAAAGGCGCTTTTTAATCCTTTTCACTCTTCACTTCTTACTTCTCACTGCTCACTCTTCACTATAATCAAATTATTTTTGTTTATATACATATAAATATAATGCTAATCTATTTCTTAGTATAAGACATTTTTTATCTATTTTCAATTATTTTAAATTTTTTATTTTTGTTTATATACAAAAATAAACCGGTAAAACCGGTTTATTCTTCTTCTACATCTTCTATATCTATTTCTTCTTCTAAATTTTTCTTTACTTTTACAATAGATACTACTTTTTCATTTTCTGCTACTCTCATAACTTTTACTCCTTGAGTAGCTCTACCTATATTAGATATTTTTTCAACAGGTGTTCTAATAACTATTCCATTTGATGTGATAGCCATAAGTTCTTCATCATCATTTACAGATTTTATCTCTACTACATCTCCTGTTTTACTATTTGATTTTATATTTATTACTCCTTTTCCACCTCTTGATTGTAATGGATATTCTTCTAAATCTGTTCTTTTTCCATATCCTCTTTCTGTAATAGTAAGTATTTTTTCATCTTCACTTCTTACTATTACTCCTGATACAACTTCATCATTTGTTCGAAGAGTTATAGCTTTTACTCCTGATGCATTTCTTCCCATAGATCTTATAAGTTCTTGTCCAAATCTTATAGCATATCCTTTTTTAGTTGCTACAAATATTTCTTCCTTTTCATCATTAATAAGCCCTACATATATTAAGTTATCCATTTCATCAAGTTTTATTGCTATAATTCCAGATCTATTCATATTTTTAAATAAATCTAAATTTGTTTTCTTTGCTTTTCCTTTTGATGTTAAGAAAAATACTTCTGTTTCATCTGAAAAATCTCTTACTTTTATAATTGCTCTTACTTTTTCATCTTTATCTAAATTAATAAGATTAGTAATAAGCTTCCCTTTTGCTTGTCTTGATGTTTCAGGAATTTCATATACTTTCAAGCTATATGCTTTTCCAAAATCAGTAAATATCATCAATGTATCTAATGTAGAAGCTACATACATACTTTCTACAAAATCATCTTCTACTGTTACTTGAGCTGAAATTCCTTTTCCACCTCTTTTTTGTGCTTTATATTTATCTAAAGGCATTCTTTTTACATAACCTTTATTTGTAAGTGTTACTATCATTTTTTCATCTTTTATTATATCTTCTACTGATATGTCTCTTCTTGAAGCTTTTATTTCAGTACGTCTTTCATCATTAAAATTTTCTTTTAATTCTATAAGTTCTGTTTTTATTATTTCATATATTCTATTATCATTACTTAAAATTTCTTTTAATTCAATGATTAACTTCATAAGTTCATTATATTCAGCTTCTATTTTTTCTCTTTCTAATCCTGTTAATCTTTGAAGTTTCATATCTAATATTGCTTTTGCTTGTGTTTCGCTTATATTATATGAATCCATTAATTTATCTTTTGCTATATTTCCGTCATTAGAAGCTCTAATTAATTCTATTATTTTATCAATATTATCTAAAGCTATTCTAAATCCTTCTAAAATATGTGCTCTTTTCTCTGCTTTATTTAATTCAAATTTTGTTCTTCTTGTTACTACTTCAAATCTATGTTGTAAATAATATTCTAATACTTCTTTTAAATTTAATATTCTAGGTATATTATTTACAAGTGCAAGCATAATTATACCAAAAGTTGTTTGTAATTCTGTATATTTATATAGATTATTTAATATAAGTTCTGGTTCTTCACCTTTTTTTAATTCAATTACAACTCTTATTCCATCTCTATCAGACTCATCTCTAAGGTCTGCTATTCCTTGTAATCTTTTTTCTTTTACTAAATTAGCTATTTTTTCTATAAGTCTAGCTTTATTGACCTGATAAGGAAGTTCTGTTATTATCAAGCTAACCTTTCCATTTTTTTTCTCTTCTACCTCTACTTTTCCTGAAACTAATATTCTTCCTCTACCAGTTTCATAAGCTTCTTTTATTCCTTTTTTTCCAAATATTATTCCACCTGTTGGAAAATCTGGTCCTTTTATATAGGTAGCTAATTCTTGGATTGTTATATCTTTATTATCAATTAATGCAACAATAGCATCTACTAATTCTCCTAAATTATGTGGTGGAATTTTAGTAGCCATTCCTACTGCTATTCCATCTGCACCATTTAAAAGTAAATTTGGAAGTTTTGCTGGTAATACTACTGGTTCATCTAAGCTTTCATCAAAGTTTTTTCTATAATCAATAGTATCTTTATCTATATCTACTAATAATTCAGATGTTATTTTTGCCATTCTTGCTTCTGTATATCTCATGGCAGCTGCACTATCTCCATCTATAGACCCAAAGTTTCCATGTCCTTGTACAAGCATATATCTATAGTTAAAATCTTGTGCCATTCTTACCATTGTATTATATACTGCACTATCTCCATGAGGATGATACTTCCCTAGTACTTCCCCAACGATTCTAGCACTTTTTTTATAAGGTTTATCATTAGTCATTCCCATTTCATTCATTGCAAAAAGTATTCTTCTATGTACAGGTTTTAATCCATCTCTTACATCTGGAAGTGCTCTACTTACAATTACACTCATTGAATAATCAAGGTATGATGCCTTTATCTCATCCTCTATATATATCTCTTTTTCAATTGACATATTTTCATACTCCTCTCAAGTAAATTAAATATCTAAGTTTCTTACATATTCTGCATGTTCTTCAATAAACTCTCTTCTAGGTTCTACCTTATCCCCCATTAATACAGAAAATAATCTATCTGCTTCTGTTGCACTTTCAAGAGTTACTTTAAGTAGTGTTCTTGTATCTGGATCCATTGTTGTTTCCCATAATTGTTCTGGATTCATCTCTCCAAGACCTTTATATCTTTGAATATTATATCTACTTCCATCATCAAATGTTTTTAATATTTCTTCTAATTGTTTATCTGAGTATGCATAAACAACTGATTTTCCTTTTGTTATTTTATATAATGGAGGTTGAGCTATATATATATTTCCATTTTCAATAAGCTCTGGTAAATATCTATAAAAAAATGTAAGTAATAATGTTCTTATGTGTGCTCCATCTACGTCAGCATCTGTCATTATTATTATTTTACTATATCTTAATTTTTCTATATCAAAATCATCACCAATATTTGTTCCTATTGCTGTTATTAGCGCTCTTATCTCATTATTTTCTAAAATTTTATGAATACCAGCTTTTTCTACATTTAATATTTTTCCTCTTAAAGGTAATATAGCTTGGAATCTTCTATCCCTTCCTTGTTTTGCACTTCCTCCAGCACTATCCCCCTCTACTATGTATACTTCGCATTCTTCTGCTTTTTTTGATGAGCAATCAGCTAGTTTTCCAGGAAGTGAACCTACTTCAAGTGCATTTTTTCTAAGTACTAGTTCTCTTGCTTTTTTAGCTGCTTCTCTTGCTTTCTTAGAAAGTAATATTCTTTCAACTATATTTTTTGTATCCTCTGGATGGTCATCTAAATACATTTTTAAATAATCAAAAACTATTGTTGAAACTACTCCTGTTACCTCTGAATTTCCTAATTTTGTTTTTGTTTGTCCTTCAAATTGTGGTTCTGGTACTTTTACACTTACTATACATGTAATACCTTCTCTTACATCTGTACCTTGGAATTTTCCATCTTTATCTTTTATATACCCTTGTTCTTTTGCCACATCATTAATTACTCTTGTTAGAGCTGTTTTAAATCCACTAAGATGTGTCCCTCCTTCATGAGTATTTATATTATTTACAAATGAATAAGAATTTTCTCTTTGACTTTCTGTATATACAAAAGATACTTCTACAGCTATATCATCTTTTGTTCCTTCTATATATATTATATTTTCTATTATTTTTTTCTCTTCTTTAATTATTTCACTTAGAAAATCAACTATTCCACCTTCAAATTTTAAATGCTCTGACTTTACTTTTTCTTTTCTAGTATCAGTAATTGTTATTGAAAGTCCTTTATTTAAATATGCAAGCTCTTTTAATCTAGATTTTAAAGTATCATATTCATATTCTAATGTTTCAAATATTTCAGCGTCAGCTTTAAATCTAACTGTTGTTCCTGTTTCTTCATAACAATCAGATATTTTTTTTACTGGTTCTACTGGTTTTCCTCTAAGATATTTCTGGTAAAATACTCCTCCATCTCTTCTTGATTCTACTTCGCACCATTCTGATAAAGCATTTACTACAGAAGCTCCAACACCATGTAGTCCTCCTGATACTTTATATCCACTTTTTTCAAATTTTCCTCCAGCATGAAGAACAGTCATAATAATTTCAAGTGCAGATTTATTATGTTTTGGATGTAAATCAACTGGTATCCCTCTACCATTATCAATTACTTCTATTATGTTACCTGGTAAAATATTTACTTGAATATTATTACAATAACCTGCTAATGCTTCATCTACACTATTATCTACTATTTCATAAACTAAATGATGAAGCCCTCTTATTGATGTAGACCCTATATACATTCCAGGTCTTTTTCTAACAGCTTCTAATCCTTCTAGGACCTTAATATTTTCTGCTTTATAACTCATTTTCCCCTCCAAATATTTAGTATATTAGACGTTTTAAATAATTATTTACTAAATTTTCTATCTCTCTTTCATTAGAGTTTTG
Source organism: Fusobacteriales bacterium (assembly GCA_020063625.1). Classification (GTDB taxonomy): domain Bacteria; phylum Fusobacteriota; class Fusobacteriia; order Fusobacteriales; family Fusobacteriaceae; genus Hypnocyclicus. The sequence goes on along the minus strand of JAICDD010000022.1, from coordinate 2,142 downwards.
TGTTTCTATCATAAAATAAATTCTTGCATATTTTCTATATGCATCTATATTATCATTATTTATTTCATCCATCATTTTTTTCTGTATTTCATCTTTTATTTTTGCTCTAATATCTAAAAATTGCTCTTTTGTTATATGTACATCTTTTAAATCTTCATATTTTATAAATGGAATATTCTTTATTATACCATATAATGTTTCTCTTTCTTTATGTATCTTTTCATTAAAACAATTTATGCATATATCTCTTTCACTATAAAAATATATACCACAATTTTTACACTTTTTATAATTATGATTTTTTAAATATATCTCTTTCTTTTTAGATAATATCATCATATTTTTTATTTTTTCTCTTATATTTTCATCAAAATTTTCTATTTTTTTCTCTATTTTTTCTATTTCACTTTTTTTTAGGTTTATTTTTTCTGGATCAAATTTTTCAAACTTTTCTTGATATATTTTTTCTGGTTTTATATTTTCTTTTATTTCAAATCTAATATTTTTTATATAATTATTTTCAAATATTTTATTTATTCTATGCAAAATTATATTTTTTTTTAAAGTAAATTCTTGTAACCAAATAGAATTTTTTACTCCAATAACTAATATGTCATTATCTAATTTTATTATCATAGAGTTTTCAAAAAAATATGGTTCTACTATTTTATTATAATAAGCTCTTATCATGCTTTCTTTTAACATTCTACTTTGTTTTATTCCTGACTTTACTATTTCATTTACTGGATTAATTCTTATTTCACTCACTTACATCACCTTTAAATATTTTAAATTGTTTAGAATTAATTCCTAAATCATCAGTAGAACTTAAAAAAAGCTGTATATCTCTATTTTCAAAATATTTTATAATATTCTCTTTTCTTATAGAATCAAAATAAGATGAAATATCATCTATTAAAAAAATCGGAACCTCACTTTTTTCTTTTATTAACATATCTATTTCTGATATTTTTAAAGCAAATATAATAGATTTTTTTTCACCTTGAGATGAAAATGATTTTGCTTCTTTTCCATTTAATAAAAATAAAAAATCATCTTTTTGAGGGCCGATTAGTGAGTAACCATATCTTATTTCTTTATCTTTTACTTTTTTATAATACTCTTTTAATTTTTCTATTATCTGATTTTTATTAAGTTTTGTTAAATCACCAAAAGAGTTTTTATATGTTAAAATTAATTCACTTTTATTATCAAATAATTTTCTATAATTTAGATTTAATAAAATAGATATCTTTTTTACATATTCATATCTTATCATAACTATTTCGACTATTTCTTCAAAAAATTTTTGATTATATATCTCAAACATTTCTCCAAACTCTTTATTTTTTAAGAAATTGTTTCTTATTTTTAAAATTTTATTATAATTTTTTAAATGATTATAATATTTTATATTTCCTTGTGATATTTCATAATCAAAAAAATTTCTTCTACTCATAGGTGAACCAATAATTAGATTTATATCTTCAGGAATAAATGATATTACATTTAATCTTCCTAAATATTCGTCATAACTTACTTTTTTTTTATTATAAAAATACTCTTTTTTATTTGAAATAGTTTTTATTGCTATATTTTTTTCTGAAAATTTATCTTCATATTCTATATATGTAGCTAATCTTAATTTATCATATTTTATTATATCTTTTAAATTTTTAGTTCTAAAACTTTGACCAGTAATAGTAAAATATATAGATTCTAAAATAGATGTTTTACCTTGTCCATTTTTTCCTAAAAATAGATTAAATTTTTTATCAAACTCTAAACTTCCATCTATTAAATTTCTAAAATTAAAATATGAAAGACTCTTTATAAACAAAGTAACACCTCATTTATTCTCTAATTATTTTATACTTTTTATCCTCAAACTCTATAATATCACCATCATATATTTTTTTTCCTCTTCTAGTTTCAATCTCTCCATTTAGTTTTACCATTCCATCTTGAATAACTATTTTAGCTTCTACTCCACTTGATACTACATCAATCCATTTTAATAATTGATCTAATTTTATAAATTCTGTCTTTATTTTTACTATTTCCATAATTTTACTCCTTTACATAATGATACATTATATAATATCATATATAGTTTTTTTAAGCAATTATAGAATTTTTAGT
>JAICDD010000021.1 GCA_020063625.1 Fusobacteriales bacterium | reverse complement strand
AAACTAGCGCAAAGATTTTTTGCTTACTTTTTTATCTTTAAAAAAGTAAGTCGCCAAAGGCGAAATAGAAAAAATTACACGAAGAACACAAAGAGAAAATATAGAACAACAAAGAGAAAAAAATAGTAAGAAGTGAGCAGTGAAAAGAATTTAAAATTAACGCAGAGTAACAGAGTAATCAGAGTATCGCAGAGATAGAAAAATTAGCCACGGAAAAAACACGGATTATCACAGATAAACCTCTGTACATCTCAGCGCACTCTGAGTCTCTGTGCTGAACATGTATTACGTGGTTTCAAATAATTTTAAAAAAGTTTTTGTTTAATAAATTAAGGAGGGAAAATGGTAGAGGGGAAAATAAGAAGAAAAGAAATAATAAAATCATTAAATGAAAGTAAAGAAGCAATTAAAGGTAGTGAATTTGCTAAAAGATTTGGAGTAAGTAGACAAGTAATAGTACAAGATATGGCAATACTTAGAGCAAAAGGAATAGAACTTATGGCAAGTCCAAAAGGATATATGCTAAAAAAAGAAACTAATAAACTTATAAAAAAAATAATAACAAAACATTTAACAATAGATGGTATGAGAAAAGAATTAGAAATTATTTTAAAATATAATGCAACTATAATAGATGTTATTGTAGAACATGAAATCTATGGAGAAATAACAGGAAATTTACAAATCTCAAATACTAAAGAATTAAATGATTTTATGGAAAAAATATCTAATGAAAATGTAGAACCATTATCAAAATTAACTAATGGAATACACCTTCATACTATTGAGATAGAAAATATTGAAAATTTTAATAAATTACTAGATGAATTAAAAGAAAATAATTTGTTATATACCTACTAAAGTTAGACAAAAAAAGTTGTATATGCTATAATAATTGCGATATTAAATTTTTAGGAGATGAAATATGCTAGATTTAATAAAAATAGTTTCAGAAGAATTAAAATTGAAAAAACATCAAGTAGAAAACACAGTAAAACTTTTAGATGAAGGTGCTACTGTACCATTTATTGCTAGATATAGAAAAGAAGTAACTAGTAATTTAAATGAAGAAGAAATTAGAGATATTTCAGAAAGAATTAATTATTTAAGAAATTTAGAAGCAAGAAAACAAGATGTAATAAAATTAATTGATGAACAAGGAAAATTAACTGAAGAATTAAAACTAAATATTTTAAAAGCTGAAAAACTTCAACAAGTAGAAGATTTATATCTTCCATATAAAAAGAAAAGAAAAACAAAAGCTGATATAGCAAAAGAATATGGGTTAGAGCCATTAGCAGAGTTTGTTTTAAAAGCTAAAAATATAGATGAAATAAAAAAAGAAGCTGAAAAATATATAAATGAAAATGTAAAAAATATAGATGAAGCAATAGATAATGCAAAACTTATTTTAGCTCAAAATATATCAGAAAATATATCTGTAAGAGAAGATATTAGAGAAAGAATGCTAAAATTTGGTATTATTGAGTCTAAATTAGTAGAAAAAAATAGAGAATTAGATGAGAAAAAAGTATATCAAGATTATTATGAACATAGTGAATATGTAAATAATATTGCTTCTCATAGAGTATTAGCTTTAAATAGAGGAGAAAAAGAAAATATACTAAGAGTATCTATAAATATAAATGATAAAACAAAAGAATTTATTATAATAAAAATATTAAATATTTTAAATAAAAATATAGAAGAATTTAGTAGAGAAATAATAGAAGATAGTTTAAGTAGACTTATTTTTCCTTCTATTGAAAGAGAAATAAGAAATATTTTAACTGAAAAAGCTGAAATAGAATCAATTAAAGTATTTAAAGAAAATCTTAAAAATTTATTATTACAGCCACCATTAAAAGAAAAAAATGTATTAGGACTTGATCCAGGATATAGAACTGGTTGTAAAGTAGTTGTAGTAGATAAATATGGTGTATATAAAACAAATGATGTAATATATGTAGCTATGCCTGGAGATGATGTAGAAAAGGCAAAAGAAAAAGTAATAAAATTAATAAATGAATATGATATAGATATAATAGCAATAGGAAATGGAACTGCTTCTAGAGAAACAGAAGAGTTTGTTGCTAATACACTAAAAGAGGTAAAAAAAGATGTGTATTATTTAATTGTAAATGAAGCAGGAGCCTCAGTTTACTCAGCATCAAAACTTGCAATTGAAGAATTTCCAGATCTTGATGTAACTGCTAGAGGAGCTATATCAATAGCTAGAAGAATACAAGACCCACTTGCAGAACTTGTAAAAATAGACCCAAAATCAATAGGTGTAGGAATGTATCAACATGACCTTAACCAAAAAAAATTAGAAGAATCATTAAAAGAGGTAATAGAATCTGTTGTAAATAATGTAGGGGCAAATCTAAATACAGCTTCATGGGCGTTACTTTCTTATATATCAGGTATAAATAAAAATGTTGCTAAAAATATAGTTGCATATAGAGAAGAAAATGGAAAATTTAAAAATAGGAAAGAGCTAACAAAAGTAAAAGGGCTTGGAAATAAAGCTTATACTTTAGCAGCTGGATTTGTTGTTATTGATGATGGAGATAATCCACTTGATAATACTATAATTCATCCAGAATCATATCATATAGCAGAAGAAATATTAAAAGAAATAGGATTTGAAAAAACTGACTTAATTAACAATAGAAATGAAATAATTGAAAAATTAGAAAAATTTGATATTGATAAGTTTATAATTGAAAAAGAGTATGGTAAAGAAACAACATTGGATATATATAATGCATTGTTAAAAGAAAGAAGAGACCCGAGAGATTCAATACCAAAACCAATACTAAAATCTGATATTTTAAAAATAGAAGATTTAAAAGATGGTATGATCTTAGAAGGTACTGTAAGAAATGTTGTTAATTTTGGGGCTTTTATTGATATTGGTCTTAAAAATGATGCTCTTTTACATATATCTGAATTTGACACTAGAATAGAAGATATAAATAGTATACTTTCAGTAGGAGATATTATTAAAGTAAAAATTAAAAGTGTAGATATGGATAGAAAGAGAGTATCGTTGTCAAAGAAAGGGATTTAATATATGAAAATAAAATCAGATTCTCTTTTATTAAAAGCTATATATTATAATGATATTGCTATTTTTCTTACGACTATTATAATGCTTTTTGTAATTGGACTTTATATTTTTAATGATATTAATAACCAAACTCCAGAAGCATTAAAAATAAGTGCAAGTAATATAAAAATTTCATATAATATGCTTATTAATGAAAGAAAAAATAGTTTGTATAAAATTATTATTTCAAATGGATTAAAAGAGAGAATTGAAAAAATAGATAAAACTACTGGAATTTTTTTAAATACACCAGCAGCACAATATTATCAATATTTTACAAATAAAGAGCTATTAAGAACATATACTGATGCATTAATAAAAGATTTTCATAAAGAATTAATAGAAAAAAATGAATCTGATTATTATTTTAATGATACAATTAGTTTAGTAAAAAGAAATGGGGAAATTATTGCAGAATCATTAGGAAATAATGGTGTAAAATATAGTTTAGAATTTTCCAAGAGAATAAAAAAAGAATTAGAAAAAGTAAATATTTCTGGATATTTCATAGAAAATAAGTTAGATGAAAAATTATTAAGAATAATTTATAAATATGACATAGATAGATATTTAGTAGTTACAACTATATTAGATAAAGAGTTTTTAAGTTATTTAAAAAAATATAGTGGTTTAGTTGAAGATTTAAAATTATTTTTAATAAATAATACTAATTATACAATAGGAGAATTAGGAACAGAGAAATTTGAGATAATAGATGATGAAGATATAAAAGAGCTAAATAATAATAGTTGTATTTTAAGAAAAAAAAATATAGGTAAAAATTATTATAATTTAGCAATATGTAATCTAGAGTTAGGGAATCCAAATAATACACTATTAGTAGGAATAGCATTAACTAGAATGGACATAATAAAGCTTAAGTGGAGTTATTATTTAGTAGCTTTATTAACATTACTTATAATATTAATGCTTGCTTCTACAATATTTGGATATTTATATTATAAACTTTTTACACCACTTATACAATTATCAGAAATAAGTGATGAAATTTCAAATGGAAATCTTGATGTTAAATTTAAAGTAAAAGGTATTGGAGAGATAAGATCATTTATTATTTCATTTAAGAAAATGATAAAAACAATTAAATTAAATCAAAAAGATCTAGAACTTCAAAATGAAAAATTAAAAGAACATTTAATGAAATTAAATATTTTAGAAAAATTACTTATTAATGTTAGATTAGAGCAAGATATTAATAAAGCTATCTATTACATTTTGTCTGCTGCAACCTCTGAAATAGGATTAAATTTTGCTAGAGGAATCTATTTTGAATATAATGAAGAAAGAGATAGTTTAATTGGAAAACTTTCATCAACTAATATTAAAATAATAGATGAATCTAATGAACTTTATAAATATTCTAGTGGTTTAAAATTACAAACAGAGTCATTAGATAAAATAGTAAAATTAATATCTATAAAATATGAAGAAGATACAGTATTAAAAGAAGCTATTGAAAGAAATAAAATAATTTATTATAATGATAGAGGTTTTAATTATAATTTTGGAAATGAATTACTAATAGGATTAGGAATTAATAATTTTATTATTTTACCTATTAGAAATGAGGATAAAATTTATGGTTGTATCTTACTTGATAATAGTAGTACTCATAGAATAATAGAAAAAGATGATTATGAGATTATAAATTTATTAAAAATAAATCTTTCAATCTTTTTAGATAATAAAGAGTTAGAAAGAAATAAAATTAATCAAGAAAAAAAACTTACAATAGACAGATTAAGTAGAAAAATTTTATTAGAAATACAAGAACCATTAAAAGAGAGTAGCGATATTTTAATAAAACACTTTAGAGATAAAGAAAAAATAACAGAAAAAGAATTAAATCAATTAGAAGAAAGAATTACACAAATATCTACAATAAGCTCTATACTTTATGATTATTCAGAAGATAAACATTATTTAAAAGAAAAATTAGATCTTAATATTGTTATAAATAATGTGCTAGAAGAATTAAATAGCATTGTAAAAAACAAAAATATATTTATATCAAAACTTATAAATCATAAAGGATATATATTAGCAAATAGATATAAATTAGAAAAAGTATTTTTAAATATTTTTAGAAATAGTATAGAAGCTATTGAAAATAATGATGGAAGAATAAATATTATTACTAGAAATATAGCTAATTTAATAGAAGTAAGAATAATAGATAATGGAATAGGTATAAAAGAAGATGATATAAAATATATCTTTGAGCCATTTGTAAGTATAAATAAAAGTTCATCAGGATTAGGTTTAACTATAGCAAAAAAAATACTTGATGAGCATGATGCAGAGATAAAAATAAAATCAATATATACAGAAGGTACAGATATAAAAATAATTTTTAATATATATGAGGAGGAGAAATAGATGCAAGAAAAAGAAACTTTTGATTATGGTAGTACATTAAATTTGCCTAAAACGAATTTTAAAATGAAAGCAAATTTACCAAATAAAGAGCCTGAATATATAAAATATTGGAATGAAAACAAAATTTATGATAAATCATTAGGAGAAAAAGATAAAACTTTTATACTTCATGATGGACCACCATATGCAAATGGAAACATACATATAGGACATGCTTTAAATAAAGTATTAAAAGATATAATATTAAAATATAAAAGAGCTAGAGGATATTATGCTCCTTATATTCCTGGTTGGGATACACATGGACTTCCAATAGAATTAAAAGTAACAGAAGAACTAGGAGAAAAAGCTAAAGATATGAGTCCTCTTGAAATAAGAAGAGAGTGTACAAAATATGCTAAAAAATGGGTTAAAATTCAAAAAGAAAGCTTTATAAGACTTGGAATACTTGGAGATTGGGAAAACCCATATCTTACATTAAATCCAGAATATGAAGCAAAACAACTAGAAGTATTTAAAGAATTATATAAAAATGGATATATATTTAAAGGATTAAAACCAATATATTGGTCACCAACTACTCAAACAGCATTAGCAGAAGCAGAAATAGAATATAAAGATGTAGTATCACCTACTGTATATGTAAAAATGCAAGTAAATAAAGATTTCTTAGATAAAATAGGAGTAGAAGAAGCTTCAGTAGTAATATGGACAACAACTCCTTGGACATTACCAGCAAATATGGCTATATGTTTAAATGCTGAATTTGATTATGGTGTATATAAGACAGAAAAAGGAAATCTAATTTTAGCTACTGGACTTGCAGATAAAGCATTTGCTGAAATGAAATTAGAAAATGTAGAACTTTTAAAAACATTTAAAGGAATAGAATTAGAAAAATTAACATATACACATCCATTCTTAGATAGAACTGGTATGATAATATTAGGAGACCATGTAACATTAGAAGCAGGTACTGGTTGTGTACATACAGCACCAGGTCATGGACAAGATGACTATGTTGTAGGAACTAGATATGGAATAGACGTTGTATGTCCAGTAGATAATAATGGACATTTAACAGCTGAAGCTGGAGAAAAATTAGCTGGATTATTTTATAAAAAAGCAAATAATGTAATAATAGAAATGCTTACAGAAAGTGGACATTTATTACATACTAATGAAATAAAACACTCTTATCCACATGATTGGAGAAGTAAAAAACCAGTAATATTTAGAGCAACAGAACAATGGTTTGTAAAAGTAGAAGGTTCTGATATTAGAGAAAATGCTTTAAAAGCATTAGAAAATGTAGAATTTGTACCTGGATGGGGTAGAAATAGAATAACATCTATGATAGAAAATAGACCTGATTGGTGTATTTCAAGACAAAGAGTATGGGGAGTACCTATACCAATGTTTTATAATAATCAAACAGGAGAAGAAATATTTATAGAAGAAATAGTAGATAGAGTGATAGAAATTGTTAAAAAACAAGGTAGTGAAGCATGGGTAAAATATAGTGCGGAAGAATTAATAGGAGAAGAATTATTAGAAAAATATAATTTAAAAGATATAGATTTAAGAAAAGAAACAAATATAATGGATGTATGGTTTGATTCTGGAGTATCTCATAGAGGAGTACTTGAAACAAGAGAAGGATTAAGTAGACCAGCAGATATGTATTTAGAAGGTAGTGACCAACATAGAGGATGGTTCCAAACATCATTACTTACATCAATAGGAAGTACAAAAGATGCACCATATAAAAAACTTCTTACTCATGGATTTGTAAATGACGGTCAAGGTAAAAAAATGTCTAAGTCACTTGGAAATGTAATTTTACCTGAAGAAGTAATAAAAGAGTATGGAGCAGATATACTTAGACTTTGGTGTGCATCAGTAGATTATAGAGAAGATGTAAAAATATCTCAAAATATTTTAAAGCAAATAACAGAATCATACAGAAGAATAAGAAATACAGCTAGATATATATTAGGAAATATAGCTGATTTTGATCCAGTAAAAGATAAAGTAAATTATGATGATTTATTAGAAATAGATAAATGGGCACTTCATAAATTAGAAGTTCTTAAGAAAAATGTTACAGAAAATTATGATAAATTTGAATTTTATAATTTATTCCATGAAATACATTACTTTGCAGGAATAGATATGTCAGCATTTTATTTAGATATAATCAAAGATAGATTATATACTGAAAAAGCTGATTCAATATCTAGAAAAGCAGCACAAACTGTAATGTATGAAGTATTAATGGCACTTGTAAAAATGATAGCTCCTGTATTATCATTTACAGCTGAAGAAATTTGGAGAAATATTCCTGAAAATGTAAAAGATACAGAATCTGTAATTTTAGCTGACTGGTTTGAATTAAATGAAAATTACATTAATAATGAATTAGCAGAAAAATGGGATAAAATAATTAAATTAAGACAGGAAGTAAATAAAGAATTAGAAAAAGCTAGACAAGATAAAGTAATAGGACACTCATTAAATGCACATGTTATGTTATTTAGTAATAATCCTGAATATAAAGAATTTTTAGATAATGTATATCCAATGTTAGAAGATATATTTATAGTATCAAAAGTAACATTAGAAGATAGTATAAATAAAGATGAGAATTCTGAAATAGAAGGATTATATATAGATATAAAACATGCTGATGGAGAAAAATGTGAAAGATGTTGGAAATTCTCTACTGAATTAGGAACAAATGAAGAACATCTAAATATTTGTCCAAGATGTACAGATGTATTAACAAAATAAGTAATAATGGCAGGGTATATTTACTCTGCCAATACTAAATTATAATAAGGAGTTAAAATATGTACTCAATAGTTTTAGTACTAATTTTATTAATTATTGACCAAATATCAAAATATATAGTAGCTAAAAGTTTAGATGTTTCTCAATCAATACCTGTAATAAAAGATTTTTTTCATATTACATATGTACAAAATAGAGGAATAGCCTTTGGGATGTTTCAAGGAAGATTAAATATAGTAACAATTATTAGTGTATTTGCTGCTATTTTTATTTTTTATTATATTTTTAAAAATAGAGATAAATTAACTAAAATATCATTATATTCATATTTATTTATATTTAGTGGTGCAGTTGGGAATATATTAGATAGATTAATAAGACAATATGTTGTTGATTTTATAGATTTTAGAGGTATATGGCAATATATTTTTAATTTTGCTGATGTATATATAAATATTGGAGTAATTTTAATGATTATTGAATATATATTAGAGGAAAAAAAGAAAAGACAGGAGGAAAGTAAATGACTTTTCAAGAAATGATATTAGCATTGCAAAAGTACTGGAATTCTCAAGGATGTGCAATAAGTAATCCATATGACATAGAGACAGGAGCAGGGACATTTAATCCAAATACATTTTTAATGAGTTTAGGGCCTGAGCCATGGAATATAGCTTATGTAGAGCCTTCTAGAAGACCAAAAGATGGAAGATATGGAGAGAATCCAAATAGAGTATATCAACATCATCAATTTCAAGTAATAATGAAACCATCTCCAGATAATATACAAGAATTATATCTAAAAAGTTTAGAAGCACTTGGAATTGATACAAAAAATCATGATATAAGATTTGTAGAAGATGATTGGGAATCACCAACTCTTGGAGCATGGGGACTTGGATGGGAAGTATGGCTTGATGGAATGGAAATAACTCAATTTACATATTTCCAACAAGTAGGAGGATTAGAATTAGATATTATTCCTGTAGAAATAACTTATGGACTTGAAAGACTTGCTTTATATATACAAGGTAAAGATAATGTATATGACCTTGATTGGACAGAAGGTGTAAAATATGGTGATATGAGATTTCAAAGTGAATATGAATTTTCAAAATATAGCTTTGAAATAGCAGATTTAGAATCACATTTTACATGGTATGATATGTATGAAAAAGAAGCATTGAGAGCACTTGAGCATGGTCTTGTATATCCAGCATATGATTATGTATTAAAATGTTCACATATATTCAATGTACTTGATTCAAGAGGTGCAATTTCAGTAACAGAAAGACAATCATATATATTAAGAGTAAGAGACTTAGCAAAAAAATGTGCTGAAATATTTGTAAAAAATAGAGAAGAGTTAGGATACCCATTATTAAAAAAATAGGTTTGGAGGTATATTAAGTGGAAATATTATTAGAGATAGGAATGGAAGAAATTCCAGCAAGATTTCTAAAGGATACATTAAAAGATATAGAAAATTATATAAAAAAAGAGTTTAAAGATAAAAGAATAAAATATAGTAATATAAAAACTTATGGTACACCAAGAAGACTTGTATTAAATGTAAATGAAGTATCATTAAAACAAGAAGATTTTACAGAAATAAATATAGGTCCTTCTAAAAAAGTAGCATTTGATGATGCAGGAGAGCCTACAAAAGCTTGTCTTGGATTTGCAAAATCTCAAGGAATTGATGTAAAAGAGCTTGAGATAATAGATACAGATAAAGGTGAATATATTGGTGTAAAAAAACATATTGCTGGAGTAGAAACAAAAGAATTAATCCCAAATATATTGAGAGAGTGTATTTTAAATATTAATTTTAAGAAATCAATGAGATGGGGAACAAAAAAAATAAGATTTGCTAGACCAATAAGATGGATATTAGCAATGATGAATAATGAACTTATAGAGTTTGAAATAGAAGGAATAAAAACAGGATTAAAATCTTTTGGACATAGATTTTTTGGAAGTGAATTTGAAGTAGAATCAATAGAAGATTATTTTAATAAAATAAAAGAAAATAATGTAATAATAGATATTGAAGAAAGAAAAAATAAAATTGTAGAATCAATTAAATCAAAATGTACAAAAGTAGGAGAACAAGTATTATTAGATGAAGAATTACTAGAAGAAGTGACAAACTTGGTAGAATACCCTTATCCAATAGTAGGAAGATTTAATAGTGAATTTTTAGAAGTACCTCAAGAAGTACTTATAATAACAATGCAAGTTCATCAAAGATATTTTCCTATTTTAGATGAAAATGGCAAATTACTTCCTAAATTTGTAGTAATAAGAAATGGTATAGAAGATTCTGAAAATGTAAAAAAAGGAAATGAAAAAGTAATAGGAGCAAGACTTTCTGATGCAAGATTTTTCTTTAATGAAGATTTAAAAAGAACATTAGATTCTTTTGTAGAAGATTTAAAAAATGTTGTATATCAAAAAGATTTAGGAACTATTTATGAAAAAATTGAAAGAAATAAAGAATTAGCTAAATATCTAGTAGATAAATTAAATATAAAAGAGCTTGAAGAAAATATACTTAGAACAGTTTATTTATCAAAAGCTGATTTAGTGTCAAATATGATAGGTGAAAAAGAGTATACAAAACTTCAAGGATTTATGGGGAAAGTATATGCAGAAAAAGCTGGTGAAGATAAAGATGTAGCATTAGGAATAGAAGAACATTATTTCCCTAGATATCAAGGAGATAAATTACCTACAACATTAGAAGGTGCAATAACTGGAATAGTAGATAAAATAGATACTTTAGTAGGATGTTTTGGAGTAGGGCTTATACCAACTGGTTCAAAAGATCCATATGCATTAAGAAGAGCTACATTAGGTATAGTAAATGTAATATTAAATTCTAAATTAAATATAAATTTATTAGATTTAGTAAATAAATCATTAGATATATATGAAAGTAAAAATATTTTAAAATCATCTAGAGAAGAAGTATTAAATCAAGTAAAAGAGTTTATAAAACAAAGAGTAATAAATGTATTTACTGATTTAAAATATTCAAAAGATTATGTAAATGCAATAGTTGAAGTAAGTTTTGAAAATATAATTGAAGTAGAAGCTAAATTAAAAGCATTAGTAAATATTTCAAAAAATGATAATTTTGATGATATTATTAATTTAGTAAAAAGAATAGAAAATATTTCAAAAGATTATCACAATACAGATGTTAAAGAAGAATTATTAAAAGAAGAAAAAGAAAAAGAATTATTTAATTATACTGAAAAAGTAAAAATAGATATAAAAGAAAATTTAGAAAATAATGATTACGATAATTATTTTGATATAATATTAAACTCTAAAAATATTATTAATGAGTTTTTTGATAATGTAATGGTAATGGATAAAGATGAAAATATAAAAAATAATAGATTAGCACTTTTAAAATCTATTTATAATGAATTTTCAAAAGTAGCAGATTTAAAATATATTGATTAATATAAAAACCTCTTGGAATTTCCAAGAGGTTTTTAGGTTTATTTTATGAAATAATTAGCTACGAAAATAGCTGGAGAGTTCCAATAAGTTGTAATTTCATTTGTAGAATAACTACCATCTAAATCTACATAACAACGTGCTGGTGGAGTATTTCTAGATAAATTATTAATAATAGCGTCATCTTGAAATCCACTATTAGGCCCACCAGATACCATACCAGGTATTGGTTCAGCTATATTATCAGCAACAGAAGGTCTATGATGAGGATTAATCATAGGTCTTTTACCAAATCCACTTATAAAAGATTTATCTAATGCATTTAATCCTAATAAATAATCTAAATTAAATTTAGCAGTATCAATATATTTAGGATTATTATTTATTAAATCATTTGTAATAAGCAATAACATAGCATCAGTCATTACTTTCATATTGCTTCCCCAAATATATTCATTTTCTTTTAATGTAATATTGTAACCTTCATTTTCAGATATATTAATTAATTCATCTGAATGTTTAATAAATTCATTTTTTATTGAATTAAGGATATTGTTATCTTGTAAATCATTATTTAAAAGTAAATATGTAGTAGAAGCAAAACCACCCATATCAGCCCATCCAAAACTTATGTGATTATTTATTTTGTTAAATATAGATTTTATATAATCATGATATTTACTATCTTTTGTAGTAGCATATAGTTCAACAGCAGCCCAATATCTTTCATCTAAATCAAAGTCATCGCCATATTCACCAGTAACAATACCGTTAGGATTTTTAAAACCAGGAACATTAGGATTATTTTCTAACCAATTCCATGATTTTATAGAAGCATTTAAAAGTTTATCAGAAAATTCTTTATCAAATTTAAAATATCTAGATGCCATAGCAGTAATAGCAGCAAAATCTGCAGTAGCAGTAGCAGAAATAGGAGATAAAATTAACTCTTTATCATTTTTATCTGGCATAATCATTCCTACAAAATTTGCAGTGGTAACTTTATGATATACAGCACCATCTTCTCTTTGCATTTTTAACATCCATTCAAGAGCATATCTAGATTCATCTAGTATATCAGCAATTCCATTTCCACTTTCAGGTATATTAGTATTATCATTAAATTTTTCTGGAAAGAATTCATATGCTAATAAAAGATGTCCAATTGTTGTAGCTGCAGGAACTACATATCTTCCATAATCACCAGCATCAAACCAACCACCAGATACATCTATATATTTATCTTCATTTAAAACTCTGGCTTTTTCAGTATATCCAGATTTTCTAGCCCATTTACTAGCATATTTTTCTTCTATATCAATGCTAGCTCTTTGGAAATAAAGCATTTTTTCTAAAGAAAGTTTTAAATCATAATAGATATTTTCATTAATTTTAAATGAATAAGAATTATCAAGGTTAGGAACATTTATATAATAATTTCCTGTATTTTTAAATTCAGAAAAATCACCATAATAAATATTATCACCACTAGCATTATCAAAACCTTTTTTTGTTAAATTAGAAGTAAATACAGTTTCTGCATTATCAGCATTTACAATATTAAAAGTTGATAATTCAGATGTAGAATTAATAATAACAATTTTTTTATCATTTGGATTGTATCCTAATTGATTAATATGTATATTTTTTGCAGGTAATTCAACTATTTTTCTAGGTATATTATTTACTATTTCCATATTATTTCTCCCTATTTTTTTTAGTTTAATATTGTCTAAATATATTTCTCTAGTACTTTCTTTTCCAAGTTGAAATTCAAAACGAGCTTTTTCATCAGTAGGTTTATTCATGACAAATTGAATTTCATAAGTTTGCATATTAGGAGTAAGATTTACAGCAATTCCATGACCACTACCACCAGTATAATCTTGCCATTTACGTTCTTCTCCACTTCCAATTTTTAATAAAATTTTAGTATCTTTATCAGCTTTTGCATCAAATTGAGCA
Source organism: Fusobacteriales bacterium (assembly GCA_020063625.1). Taxonomy (GTDB): domain Bacteria; phylum Fusobacteriota; class Fusobacteriia; order Fusobacteriales; family Fusobacteriaceae; genus Hypnocyclicus. The sequence goes on along the minus strand of JAICDD010000021.1, from coordinate 9,351 downwards.
CTATAAACGTATGTTTCTTCTAGTTTAATAGGTTGTTGAATAAGTTGAACAGAATAAATTTCATTACCACCATTAGAAATATTGATTTTGCAAATACCATTTTCAATTGTAGCAACTGCATTTCCACCAGTATTACCAGCATTAGTAGATAAACTCCACATATTATTAGTTAGTGATGTATCGCCATCAGCATCGATTTCTTCATCAAAAGTAGAGTTTTTTACAAGATTAGTATTATCATTTACTACTTCATCAATAGGAACTTTTTTAACTGTAATAATATTTTTAGAAGAATCTACTAAATTAGTACTAGGATTTGTAGTTTGATTTGAACAGCTTAAAATGAAAAATAAATTAAAGATAATTAAATAAAATATTTTTTTCATGGTACCCCCTTTTATTTTAATTTATATGAGATTTTTAGTCACGACACAGCTTTCGTTATTTTCTTTTAGAAAATAACTTAGATTACACGGATTTTTTTGGTTACACAAAGGACACAAAGAAAATTACTAGGACCACTAAGAATAAATTATTTTTGAAACCACGAGATTTACACAAGATATACACACTAGATTTTTTTGTCACGGATTATACGAATTTTTATATTTTTTCAGAACAGAGACACAGAGAACGCTGAGTTACACAGAGTTTTATCTGTGATAATCCGCGTTTTTCTGTGGCTAATTTCAATTCTTCTCACTCCTCACTTTTTACTTCTCACTGATTTTTCTATCTCTGCGATACTCTGATTACTTCGTTACTCTGCATTGATTTTTCTTTGTGTTACTTTGTGCCCTCTTTTCTTCGTGCTGAAAAATCCACGTTTTTTTCTGGTTAATTTTTAAAGAATAAATGAAAAACTAGATTTTAAAGTTTCTTTAAATTTTTTAATATCTACAAAATTTTGTTTAAGAAAATCTTTTATTGTAAATAAATTCCAAGTTTCTTGAAATGAAATATAAGAATCAGGTTGTATATAATTTGTTTCACCTACAAATTCCATTTCTAAAAAATCTTTATTAGTATAAGATTCATAATTAGTAACTAAATTATTCTCATTTATTTCACACTGTTTTAAAAACACAAAATTATCAATAAAATAAAAAGCTTGTCCAGATTCGTTATTTATAGAATATTTAAAATCATTAGTAATTTCATGATTTTGTTCTAAAATAACAAAATCATTTATAAATTTAAAACGATTATCATTAAAATTATTATATGGCCAAAATTTAATCACAGTATTTTCAAGGGGAGTAGTATTTTTTTTAGGTAATGAAACTAAAGAAAAGCCACCAGTTTTCATTACAGAAATTGTCCAAGGTGCTAACTTTATTTCAAATGCATTATGATTATAAATTTTATGATTTAGTTTAACTTGAGAACCAATAATTTCAAGTTCTATTACTTTTTGGATATTTAAGTAAGTTTCGATAGGTTCAATAAAAGAAAAGATATTATTATTAACTTTGTAAGATATTTTAATATTATCAGGATAATATGTATGTGGGTCAGATTGTGGAGCTATCCATAAACGATGACCACCATATAAAATCCATTTTTCATCTTTATCTACGTTATATTTATAAAAATTATCAGTATTAAAAGCTAATTTTCGTTCAGTATCTTCATAAAAAACATTTTCAGAATCAATTAATTTATAACTTAAAATTCGAGGACCGAAATCAAGAGAAACAATTAATTCAATAAAATCATTATTAATTTTTAAACAATTTCCAAAATTTTTATAATTAATCTCACAATATTTAATATTCATAAAAACTCCTTAAATTTATTTAAAAAAGGGTGACTGAAAAAATATCTAGAAAAATAAATTATCAGTCTCCCAATTTTATGTTATCCCATTATAACTTTTACATTTACTTCTGCTTTATCATTATAAACAGGAATTATGTTATCGCTAATTTGTTTGTTATCTACATATACTTCTTTAATTCCTTTTTCTACACCATTTGGATTTAAGATTTCTATATTATATTTTATACCTCTAAACATACGTGATACTTTATATTGTTTCCATGATTTAGGAATACATGGGTCAATCATTAATCCTTTATAGTGAGGTTTTATACCTAAAATATATTGTGTAATAGTAATGAAATTCCAAGAAGCAGTACCTGTAAGCCAAGAATTTTTAGCTTGTCCATGATGAACTGCATCTTTTCCAGCTATCATTTGAGCATATACATAAGGTTCAGTTTTATGAATTTCACTAATATCTTCTAAATATGCAGGAGCAATTTTTCTCCAAATTTCAAAAGCTCTTTCACCTCTACCAATAACAGTTTCAGCACAAGCTACCCATGGATTGTTATGACAAAAGATTCCTGCATTTTCTTTATATCCTGGTGGATAAGAAGTAATTTCTCCAAGATTTTTATCATATTTACTAAATGCTGGTTGATTTAATACTATACCATAATCAGTATCTAAATATTTTTTTACTGAATCAAGAGCTTTTTCTACTAAACCTTCATCTTTACCTATTCCAGCCATACCGCAGAATCCTTGTGATTCAATAAAAATTTTACCTTCTGCATTTTCATTACTTCCAACTTTATTTCCAAAAGCATCATAAGCTCTAAGATACCATTCTCCATCCCAACCATATTTTTTAACAGCTTCTATCATATCATCAATATGTTTTTGAGCTCTTTCAGCTTCTTCAATATTTCCTATCTCTTTACAAAGTTCTACATATTCATTACCAGCTAATACAAATTGACCAGCAATAAATAATGATTCAGCGACTTTACCTTCACCGTCACCAAATGTTTGGAATGATTCTCCTGGTTCTTCTGAGAAACAATTTAAGTTTAGACAGTCATTCCAATCGGCTCTACCAATTAAAGGAAGTTTATGAGGCCCTAAGTTATTTAATACATGATTAAAAGAAGCAGTTAAATGCTCAAACATAGTTCCTTTTTCATTTGGATCAGAACCAAATATAGTTTCTTCATTTAAAAATTCAAAATCACCAGTTTCTTTTATATAAGCTGTTACACTTAAAATTAGCCATAATGGATCGTCTTTAAAGTTTCCACCAATTTCAGCATTTCCTTTTTTAGTTAAAGGTTGATATTGATGATAAGCACTGCCATCTCTAAATTGTGTATTTGCAAGGTCAATAAGTCTTTCTCTTGCTCTATCAGGGATTTGATGTACAAAACCTAAAATATCTTGGTTAGAATCTCTAAATCCCATACCTCTACCAATTCCAGATTCAAAATATGATGCAGAACGAGATAAATTAAATGTAACCATACATTGATATGCATTCCAGATGTTAACCATTCTAGTTAATTTTTCATCTTCATGTTCTAAAGTATATAATCCAAGTAAATTATCCCAGTAATTTGCAAGGTCATTTAATGCATTGTCAACTGCTTCAGTAGTAGAATATTTATTAATTAAAGCTTTAGCTTTAGTTTTATTAATAACATTTAATGCTTCCCATTTATCATCTTTATCATTTTCTACATAACCAAGAATAAATATAAATGTTTTTTCTTCGTTTGGAGCTAAATCAACATTTAATTGGTGAGAAGCAATTGGATGCCAACCACTAGCAATAGAGTTTTTAGATTTTCCTTGTAAAGGAACTTCAGCCTCATTTAAACCATTATAAATACCTAAAAAACTATCTCTATCACTATCAAATCCATCTATTTTAGAATTTACACTATAAAAAGCATAATGATTTCTTCTTTCTCTGTATTCTGTTTTATGATAAATAACAGAGTCTTCTATTTCTACTTCTCCAGTACTTAAATTTCTTTGGAAGTTTGTCATATCATCTTGAGCATCCCATAAACAAAATTCCAAGTATGAAAACATTGAAAAAGATTTTTTTTCATTTGAATTATTTTTTAAAGTTACTTTATATATTTCACAACTTTCCTTTAAAGGAACAAAATAAGTAATAGCAGTTTCTAATTGATTTAATTCACCTGTAATTTTAGTATATCCCATTCCATGTCTACACTCATATTTATCAAGTTCTTTTTTTATAGGCATATAAGTAGGTGACCATACATTACCATTTTCATTAATATAAAAATATCTTCCTCCATTATCTACAGGGATATTGTTATAACGATATCTTAGTATTCTACGAAGTTTTGCATCTTTATAAAAACTATATCCACCTGCTGTATTAGATATAAGTCCAAAATAATCCTCTGTACCTAAATAGTTTATCCAAGGATATGGAGTTTTAGGGGTAGTAATTACATACTCTCTGTTTAAATCATCAAAATAACCAAATTTCATATTTTTCTCCTCTCTTAATATAAACGCGCGTTCACATTACTTTTAAAATAAAACTCTTAATCAAAAACAAGAGTTTTTTATAAACGCGCGTTTATTTAAATTTATTAACAATAATATTATAGTTTATATTCTAAAAAAAATCAATATATTTTTTCAAATTCTGATATAAATTCACGCATATCCTTCATTAAAACCGCGTTTTTATTGCATCTAAGCACCATACCATCTAAGTACATCATACTTTTAATTATTGAAAACATACCTTTTTCAAATACCATTCCATGATTTACACCTAGTTTTATTGTTTCCATCATTTTTTTAGTAAGACTAACTTGAGATACAGTACTATTTTCAAAATCACTATATAAATCTATAAATTTAGAATAAAATTTATTATAAGCATCTCCAGAAATTTCTTTATATGCCATTTTATTTAAATAATAAGCACATTTATCATAATCATAATAAGCTAGATATTTAAAAAAATAGAATAATCCTTTTTTTTATTTTTTCACCAACATTACTAATAGCACCAGTATCGATAAAATAAATATTTTCATTATCGTCTAAAATAATATTTCCAGGGTGAATATCTCCATGAAAAATACCTGGACCAAAGAGATAAAAGCCATGAATTTTAAAAAATTTGAGTAAGGTACTATATTTTAATTTATTACTTGATAGCAATTCATCAAATGTATGACCATTGATTTTCTTAGAAACTAATACATTTTCATTAGATAATTCAGGATAAAAAGTATTAAATTTTAAATTATTTAAATCATAATCTCTTTTATTTTTTTCATAAATATCTTTTAAAATTTTATTTCCTTTAATTTCATTTAATAAATTTAGCTCTTCTAATGTGTATTCTTTTATATAATCTAAAATTCCAATTGGGTCAAAAACTTTTTCTAATTTTGGATAGATAAATAATATAAAATTAAAAAATTTTTTAATTTTAATTAAATCTTTGTCAAAATCACCAATAGAATCTTTATTTATTATTTTTACTACAACGTCTTGAGATTTATATGTTGCATTATATACTTGTCCAATAGAAGCACTAGCAAAAGGCTCTTTTTCTATATAATCAAAATTTTTTAGCCAATTTTCATCAGTATACAGAGCTATTAAATTATTAAAAGTTTTATTATCAATTTTTTTAGTATTAGTAAACAATTTTGTTAGTTCTGTACAAATTTCTGGTTTTAAAAAATCTATTCTTAAAGCAAAATGCTGTGAAATTTTCACAGCAAGTAATCCTTTGTTTTGAATTTTTTCAATATCTAATTTTTTTTATTATAAATCATTAATAATAAATCTATAAAACTAATAACATTCATACTTATTTCACCTTATCTCTTTTTAATATTAAATCAGTACTTATTCTCGCAGATTCATAAATAGTAGGTAATCCACTACCTGGATGAGTCCCTCCTCCAACTAAATAACAATTTTTAAATTCTTCAAATTCATTATGAGGTCTAAATATTAACATTTGTGAAATGTTATGACCTAGGTTAAAAGTAGCACCTTTATATACATATATTTTTTCTTCCCATTCCTTTGGAGTAAACATTAATTTTTCTTCTATATGATTTCTTAAATCAGAAAAGCCACCACGTTTTTCAACTAAATCAAGAACTTTTTCTCTGAATTTAAATTTTTCTTTTTCCCAATCAATATTAGAGAAATTATTTGGAACAGGTACTAATATATATATAGTAGATTTACCTTTTGGAGCTAAAGTATCATCAGTAATACTAGCATTTTGAACATAAATTGAAGGATCATCAGATAATTGTAATGTAGTTGTAATTTCTTTTACATTTTTTCTATAATCTCCTGAAAATAGTATGCTGTGATGAGGAATATTATCATAAACCTTATTTACTCCAAGATACAACATAAATGTAGAACAAGAATATGTTTTTTTATCTAGTTTTTCTTTTTTATATTTTTGAATATCTTTTTTATTTACAATATGAGTCATAGCGTGTGCAAAATCTGCATTTATAATTACATAATCTGCAAAATCTTTTTCACCATTTTCTAATAATATACCTTTAGCTTCACCATTTTCTATAATTAATTCTTTTACACCATTATTTAAATAAATCTTTCCATTATTTTCTTTGATAATATCTGCCATAGCGTGATTAATTTTATTTAAACCACCTTTTATATGATATATACCAAAAGCATGCTCTAAATATGAAATAATACTAAATGTACCAGGAGCTTCAAATGGAGACATTCCAATATATTTTGCTTGAAAAGTAAAACTAAGTTTTAAAAATTCATTATTAAAATATCTGCCTAAAACATCATATAAACTAACGTGTGCATCTAAAAAAGGTAAAGCTTTAATAAATTGTTTTTTGAAAAAATCGCTAATTTTTGAGTAAGGAATTTGAAGACAACCAATTAATCTTTCATATTTTTTTTGTTCTTTTTCTAAATATTTCAAATAACCATTTTCCTCACCAGGAAAAACTCGTTTTATTTCTTTCAGCATTTTTTCTTTATCATTATAAGGATAAAAAATAGTATTTTCATTAAAATAAAGCCGATACATAGGCTCTATTTTTTGTAATTCAATAAAATCATGTAAATTTAATCCTACTTTTTTAAAAATTTCTTCAATATAATCTTTCATTAAGAAAAAAGTTGGTCCCATATCAAAATGATAATCACCTAATTTAATTTCACTATTTCTTCCACCAACATAATTTTGTTTTTCATAAATTCTTACATCATAACCATTCTTTGCTAAAATAAGTCCACTTGTAAGACCACCTGGTCCTGCACCAATAATAATAACTTTTTTCATTTGCTAATTCCTCCTAATTATTTGTATATATAATAAAGACTTTGTATAAAAATAAAATTTTAAATAATTAAAATAATAAGAATATACAAAGAACTTATAATAAGTTTTATAAAATTTCCCAAGATTCGATATCACCATCTACTATATAAAATATGGGATTTGATAAAATATTTTTGGTATTTTTATATTTATGATATCTTTTTTCATCTCTAATTTTTAATTTTTTTAATAAATGTTGAAATTCGTATTCTATTTGCTTATTTGTAACAGGTATTGTATTTTCTAGATTAATTAAATTAATTTTCGAAATAATTTTTAAATCTAATTAATTGAGGATGATTTTTATATCCTTTTGTATTGCCTTCTAATACTTTTTTGGCAAGTAATACTTCTCTCCATGTGGCTAGTAAACCCTTGGTATCTAAGTATTTTGGATGTATTGACCATAGTCTCATATAAACCTCCAAATAATTATAAACATTTTTCTTTAAAGTTATTATACTCATTACAATATTAAAATCCTTTTTTCTTGACAAAATAAAAAAAAAATGTTAAATTTGTATATGAGCATATAGTAATATAAAAGGAGAAAATTTATGGAAATAATAGATATAATAAAAGCATTAGGTGATGAAAATAGACTTAGAATATTAAATATATTATATAATTCAGAGTTTTTATGTGTATGTGATATAGAAGAAGTATTAAAATTAACTCAATCAAATACATCAAGACACCTTAATAAACTTAAAATGTTAAATTTTATTAATTCTGAAAAAAAGGCGCAATGGGTCTATTATAGTATTAATAGAGAAATTTTAAAAAGATATTCTTTTATAGAAGAAATATTAAAAAATTTAAAAGAAGAAGTTTTTATAAATGATGTTGAGAATTTAAAAATATATTTAAAAAATAAAACAAGTTGTTAAAAATTTTAATTTATAATAAAAAAAATAACAGGAGGATATTATGAGTAAAAATAATAGTGGAATAGGATTTTTTGAAAGATATTTAAGTGTATGGGTAGCATTATGTATTATAGTAGGAGTATTAATAGGTAGATTCTTACCATTTATTCCAAATTTTTTAAGTAAATTTGAATATGCAAATGTATCTATACCAATTGCTATACTTATCTGGATGATGATTTTTCCAATGATGTTAAAAATTGATTTTTCTAGCATATTACATAGTGCAAAACAACCAAAAGGTCTAACAGTAACAATAATTACAAACTGGTTAATCAAACCATTTTCTATGTATTTAATTAGTTATCTATTTTTTAAAGTAGTATTTAAAGCTTTTATAACACCAGAACTATCTACACAATATTTAGCTGGGGCAGTTCTTTTAGGTGCAGCACCTTGTACTGCAATGGTATTTGTATGGAGTTATTTAACAAAAGGAAATGCAGCATATACTTTAGTACAAGTAGCAATAAATGATTTAATAATTTTATTTGCATTTACTCCAATAGTTGCAATCCTTTTAGGAATTAGTAATATTACAGTACCATATGATACATTATTTTTATCAGTATTTTTATTTGTTGTGATACCATTTACTGCTGGATATTTTACAAGAAAAACAGTAATTAAAAATAAAGGTATAGAATATTTTAATAATCAATTTATACCAAAATTTAGTCATATAACAATAAGTGGATTACTTCTTACACTAGTAATAATATTTTCATTCCAAGGAGATATTATTATAAATAATCCATTTCATATAGTATTAATAGCTGTACCACTTATAATTCAAACTGTTATAATTTTCTTATTTGCATATTTATGGGCAAAACTATGGAAATTACCTCATAATGTAGCTGCACCAGCAGGACTTATAGGAGCTAGTAACTTTTTTGAATTAGCAGTAGCAGTGGCAATTTCATTATTTGGATTAAATTCTGGAGCAACATTAGCTACAGTTGTAGGAGTATTAGTAGAAGTACCTGTTATGCTTTTCTTAGTAAGAATAGCAAATAATACAAGAGGTTGGTTTGATAAAGAAGTATTAGAGGAGTATGGATTAGATAGTTAGAAAAGATTAAGAACCACGAATGATACTAATGATAGTGAGAAGTAAGGAGAATTAAAATTAGCCACGGAAAAACACGGATTGAATTCAGCACAAAGAAAAGAGAACACAAAGTAGCACAAAGATAGAAAAATGAGTAAGAAGTAAGAAGTGAGTAGTGAGAAGATTTAAAGAGCGCA
>JAICDD010000020.1 GCA_020063625.1 Fusobacteriales bacterium | reverse complement strand
ATGCATCTACATATCCTACTAATTTTGCCATTCCTATTTCTTTTGAACCTTCTTTTACTTGTCCATGAAAATCATTAAATGTTACTATGTCTATTTTTAGACCTTCTGCAAATGATAGTACTGATATTAATAAAAATAATGCCAATATTTTTAATGTTTTTTTCATGTTCCCCTCCTCTATTTTTTTATTTTAGAGAATTTTAATTTTATTCTCTTTATATATAATTTATATATAAAACTTAGTGTATGTACTTATATTTTGTAAACGGTATCATTATAAATTTTAAACACCTTATTTTTTTAGATTCATATATAATATTACCTTATTTTTTTAAAAATTTCAAATTTATTTAAATGTATAGATACATATTCTTAACGACATACGTCTAAAATTTTAAATTTAAAAAGAATGAGACCGATAAATATCATAAAAAATAAATTAATTAAACAAATTCTTAATTTTAAGGAATTTATTTTTAATCTATTTAATAAAAGTTAGCTTTTCGGTCTCTCAATTAATTTCCTTTTATTTTTCTATTGTTGTAGTTATTTCTAATTTTATTTTTTTATCTAGCTCTTCTTCTAATAACATTTTTAATTTATCTATGTCTTTTTCAGATAAATTTTTTGCAGATGTAATTTTAACTGAAATATATGGTTCTTTTAAAGGAATTATTTTTATTGGAGTTATTTTGACCCCATCTATTTTTAAACTTTCAATTTTTTTAGTTAATTGAGTTTCTAAGAATACATGATAAAAACTTACACTTAATGGTATAGAAATCAACAATACTATGTAAAAAATATATAACAATCCTTTTTTAGCCCTATGAAAAGGAGCAAAACCTAATAGAATGAATGTTATCCCTGCTGCTAATATTATTCCTGCTAAGTTTGTTAAATATAAAAGAAATGCCCCTGAAAAAATACCTAATTTCCACCATCCTATTCCTATTCCTGCTGATGCAAGAGGAGGAACTAAGGCAACTGCTATCGCAACTCCTGCTAAACTTTTGGCTATTTTTTCTTTTGAATTTGCATATGCTGCTGCTACTCCTGATGTTATTGCCACCATTAAATCTAAAAGATTTGGAGTCATTCTAGCTTGAATTTCAGGTGTTATTTTCTTTAATGGTATTAAAAAAGTAAGAATCAACCCAAATCCTAAAGCCCCCATTGTTCCCCAAAAAATAGTATTTGCTGATTTTTTTATTAATTTAAAATCTTGTTGAACTATCCCCATTGCAACTGAAATAATTGGTCCCATTAATGGAGCTAGGATCATTGCTCCTATTATTACTGGTGTAGAATTTGCAAATAACCCAAATGTTGCTATTAATGTAGCTAATATTAACATTACCATAAATTCTTCAGTTAATTCTGCGTTTTCTCTTAAAATTAAAAATAAATCTTTAAATTGTTCATGTGTTGCCCTTTTTATAAAAGGAATATGATTTAATATAAATTCATCTTTTTCTTCACCATTTGGTAAATTTTGAATTTTTTGAACACTTTTAGTTGTTACTTTGTTATATTCTTGATTAAATTTTTCACCTGGAATTAACCAAAATTGATTTTGTTTTAAATATAACTCTATTTCTAATGCACTTAAATTTTTATTATCTAAACTATAATTAAATGGCTTACTACTTTTTATTTTTAAATTATTATTCTTTATATATCCTAAAAAATCAGGGATCTTATTTAATTTTTTTCTTATAAAAAAACTTTTAATTAAAAATCTTAACATTTCTAAAATGCTTTTTGGTGCAGAAATTATTGTATGAAATCCACTTGGATCATCATCTATTGCTACCCTTTTTGCTGTAATAGAAAAATTTGGATCTGTCACAATAGTTATTCCAAGAGCTGATGTATCTATAATTTTTTTATCATTTATAAAAAATGCATATGGGTTGTGTGGAGTTTTTCTTAAAATACTTAATTTTTCTTTTAACCATTTAATTTTATGAAAAATATTTTTCCCTTCAACTAAATCATTATACATAAACATTTCTCCAATTTTTACATACTTAAAAACTGGAATTTCATTACAATGTAAAACATTTATACTATATTTATTTTCTTCTTCTACATTTTTAAATATATTTTTTAAATTTTTTGTTAAATCATTGTCTATCACTCCAAAGCTTTCTAAGAATATCATTGATTTTTCATGTGGCAAAAAACCTATTGTTAAATCTTTTTCTAAAAAATTAGGTAATATCTCCAATAACTGATTCTCGTTTAAATACAATATTAAAATATCTTTTTCTTTATCTAAATTCATTATTAAATCATTTAAGTTTAAATTTTCAAAATTATAACTTAATAACATTTTTCCTTTGAATTCTGGTAATATTTTCTCATCAACTATTTTTTCTTTTTCCATATCAAAAATTAATATATATCTTTTATCCACTATTTATCCTCTCCTTTAGTTATATTTTTTATTTCTAAATGTGGATATGGAATCTTTATATTTTCTTCATCGAAACGTTTTTTTATTATATAATTCAAATCACATATAAGTTTAAATGCAGTAGAATTATCTACCGCCCAAATCCAAGCTCTAAGTAATAAGCTATAATCCTTAATTTGAATAATCCTAACTACTACTTTAGCCTCTCCTTTTTCTTTTTCTTCTTCTGTTCTATTATCTAATATATCTTTATGCTTTTCAGCTTCTTCTCTAATTATTTCCATAGCTCTGTCAACATCACTATCAAAACTTATATTTATTTCAAAAAATTTACATACTTTTTTTTCAATTATATTTGCATTTTCTAAAATTGCTGTACTTATTATTGAGTTAGGAATTATTATTCTTTTATTTTCAAAATTTTTTATAATTGTATGTCTAAGAGTTATATCTTCGACTGAGCCTATAATATTTTTATCAATAAATTTTACAGTATCTCCTATGATAAATGGTTTAAAAATTACAATAAATATTCCTCCTACTATATTTGAAAAAGCTTGTTGTGCTGCAAGTCCTACAGCCACTGCAAATATCCCAGAACTTGCTAATAATGAATCTGATATACTTTTAAATCCTGGTAAAAAACTAAATCCTATTGCAAATCCAATTATATAAATCAATGCGCTTAATAAATAAGTTAAAAATTTAAATTGACTATTATTTAATACCTCTTTTCTATTTTTAATGGATAGTTTAAACAATTTTTCTATAAAAATAGTTATTAATATTGAGATTAAAAATAAAAATATATATTCATACTCTAAATATTTATTCATTCTTTTCATCCTTTCTTAAATACACATCCATTTGTGGAAATGGAATTGTTATATTATTTTTATTTAATTCATTATATAGTTTAAATCTTATTTCAGATTCTATTTCTTCAAGTTCAATAGGTTTATTAACCCTTGTCCAAAAATAAATTTTAAAATCTAAAGAACTATTTCCAAAATCACTGAAAATTATTTTAGGTTCTATATGATTAATTACTTTTTTATTTTTTTTTATAACTTCATAAAAAATAGATTTTACTTTTTCTATATCACTACCATAAGCTACACCTATCTTTATATTTCCTCTTATATTTTTATCTGTTAATGTCCAATTGACTAAAGACTGTTCTAAAAAATGGCTATTAGGTATAAGTACATCTACTCCATCTACTCTTCTTATTTTTACTCTTCTTATACCAATCTCTTGTATAATTCCTTTTTCGCCATTTAACTCAATAATATCTCCTATTTTTATTGGTTTTTCTAGCATTAATATAAAAGAAGATATTATATTATTGAATAAGTGTTGAAGCCCAAATCCTATTCCAATTGCCGCTGCTCCTCCAAGAACATTAAATATTGTTACAGGAATCCCTGCTATTGGTAATGCTATTAAAAAAGATATAAAAACTAAAAATTTAGATATAAACTTTTCTATTATATCTACTAAATTTTCATTTATATTTTTTATTTTTAATAGTCTTTCTTTTGTTATTTGGGAAACTTTTCTACTTAATGTTACACCTATAAAAACAGTTAAAACTGCTATTATTATCTGGCTTATTTTTATAGAGTTATTATTTATTCTATAAATCTCAAAATTCCAAATATTTAGAAAGAAATTTTTCCACATTATAATTCCTCCATTTTATTTTTTTTATTTCTAACTCTCTGAAACATTTCTGTTTATCCTAAAAAGGATAGTATCACATTTTTTATTTTTTGAATAGTGGTTTTATTTCTTTTTTGTTATTATTATAATTTAAAAGTTATAACTATAAAAGCAAACTCTAATTTTTATCAGTAAATAAAAAACGAGTTCTTTAATATTAAGAACTCGTCAATTAATTCATTTTTTTTATTAATTATCCAACATACTCCTGCACATGCTCCACAGTCTATACATGCTTCGCTTATTTCATATTTTCCATCTGCTTCACTTATTGCTGATACTGGGCAAGTTCCTTCACATGCTCCACATCCTATACATGTTTCTTTATCTATTACGTACATTCTTTTACCTCCTTAGAAATTTTATTACATTAATAATATACTGTTTTTATTTTATATTGTCAAGAAATTCTTTATTTTAAAGGGGTTTAGAGCTTTCGATTGTTTTGAATATCAAATTTTTAAAATTTTCAAAAGATATTTTTTTCACTTTTTTTGTTTAGTATACACTTACAAGCTGTTTTTAATGGTATTTTATTTTTTATACTTTTTGTTTTTTCACAAATTTATTTGTAAATCAAAATTTTTGTAATTTTATGATTTATTATTTTTTGAAAATATTTTTTATATCATTTCCTGTAATTATAAAAAATAATAGTATTAAAATAAACATTCCTATTAAATGTACTCTCTCTTCTATCTTTTTATTTATTTTTATTCCTATCATTTCTAATATTACAAATATAATTCTCCCACCATCAAGTGCTGGAAATGGTAATAAATTAAATATCCCTATATTTACTGATAACATAGCTGTAAGCCATACAAGTAATATTTTACCTGTTTTTGCAAATTCATCTACTATTTTTACCATTCCTATAGGTCCTGATACTTCATTTGATTTTACTTCTCCTCTAACAAGCATTTTAAGACCTTTAAATACCGTTAAAAACAATTCATTAAAAGCTCTAATACTTTCTTTTACTCCTTCAGTAAATCCATATTTAGAGTGTATATATTTAGGATTTATTCCTATCATATATCTTTTACTACTTTCATCATATAAAAGTTTTATTTTTTTCTCTAATAAAATACCCTCTCTTTCAATTACCATGTTTATTTCTTCTTTTTTTATATTTCTCATTATTACCGTTATATCATCCCAAGTTTTAATTTTTATATTTTCTATCTCTTTTATTTTATCTCCTATTTTTAGCTCTTTATAAGCTGGTACTTTTTCACTTACATAACCTATACTACCATCGTCAACTATATCATACTTACCTGATACAAAAGTAAGTATAACCATAATAATAAAAGCTAATACAAAATTCATAAATACACCTGCAAATAAAACAACAAATCTTTGATATGCAGGCTTTGAATTAAATCCATTTTCTACAGGTTTTTCTATATCCATTCCATCAATATTCACAAATCCACCCATAGGTATTCCTCTCACACTATATTTAGTATAAGATTTTTTATAGCTTATCAATTCAGGACCCATTCCAATTGCAAATTCACTAATTGGCATTTTAAACATTCTTGCAGCTAAAAAATGACCTAATTCATGAACGAATATAATTATACTTAATATTAATAAAGTAAGTAATAAAGTCATTATTCCTCCTTATTTATTTTATAGAATACTCTCTATAACTTGATAAATTTCATTATTTATCTCTTCTATACTTTTTATTTTACCATTTTTATTTACACATTCTATCTTATACCAATTTTCAATTTTAGATATTTCTAAAGAATTTTCATATGATTTTTTCATATATTCTATATCTTTTTCATGAATATCTTTTTCTTTTTTTCCAGTTATTTTATTATCTCTATTTTTTATAAGTTCCAGAGCTTTTTCTGTAGGCATATTTAAAAATATAACTATATCTGGTTCTGGTAATTCTATTTTATTATATTCTAAATCTTTAAGCCATTTTAAATATTCTATTTTTTTATTATAATCCTCTATTTTTACACCTTGATGTATCATATTTGAAGTAGTATATCTATCAGAAATTATTATTCCATTTTCTTTATAAAATTCTCCCCACTCTTTTTTAAATGATGCATATCTATCTATTGCATACATTGTTGATATTGGATATGGATTAGTTTCTTTTACATTGTCTCCAAATTCTCCACTTAAATACATTTTTATAGGTTCACTTGCTTTACTTTCATAATTTGGAAAGCTTATCTTTTTTACCTTTCTATTTTCATTTTTCAATCTTTTATAAAGCCTCTCTGTTTGAGTTTGCTTTCCACTTCCATCACTACCCTCTATAACTATTAATTTTCCCATTTATATCCTCCTAAATTATTAATAAAAAATATTCATAAAAATAGTATCCTATAGTAGTTCCTAAAAATGCTCCTAATATTACATCACTTGTCCAATGTTTTTTAGAAATAATTCTAGCTATTCCTACAAAACACGCTATTAAAATAAAAATAATATTATTATAATATAAATATAAAGGAATCATTGATGCAAATATAGAAGTTGTATGTCCTGATGGACTGCTTAAATATTCATGTTTAAACATTTTTTTCTTTGATAATGCTTCTTTAAATTTAAATAATTCAAGATTATTCAATGTTCTTTCTGGTCTTTTTCTTGTTATAAACGGTTTTATAATATTTACAAATATCCCTGAATAAACAGATGCTATTATAGATATTAAAAATATTTTTTCTATCTCTTTATTTATATTTAAAAACCTTATAAAAATAACTACTATAGATAATATCGCAACAGATATATCTCCTTTCCCTATTGTATATCCTAATTTTCCCCATAAATAGAAAAAAAGAGATTTTTCATTATCAAAAAAATATTTAGTAATCTTTTTATCTATAAATTTTATTATTAAATATTCAAATAATAAAATTAAAATTAAATAAAAAATATTCATTTTAATAAAAAAATTACTTGTAACAGTTTTTACTATATCAACAATATTAAAAATTTTTAAAATCTCCATTATAATAAGTATATATATTGGATAAAAAATTACTTGAATAGTATCATTTTTATCAAAAAATTGTTTTATCTTTTTCTGCTTTTCATTCATTATAAATATTCCCTTCTAAGTTTTGCTCTCACTTCTCTATCTATTTCTAATATTGTTTCTAAATTATTTACATTAATTATATTATGATTATTCATCTCATTTTCTATTATTTTATAAATATCTAAAAATTTTATTTTATTATTTAAAAATAGTTCTACTGCTATTTCATTTGCTGCATTAAATACTATTGGCATACTTTTTCCTGTTTTTCCTGCAAAAAATGCTAATTCAATTCCTCTAAATACTTTATGATTTACTTCTTCAAAAGTTAAATTACTATATTTCATAAAATCTAACCCTTCAATAATTTCATTTTGCATTCTATTAGGATAAGTAAATGCATATTGAATAGGAATCTTCATATCTGGTACTCCCATTTGAGCTACAATACTGTTGTCTACAAATTCTACCATAGAATGTATTATACTTTGCGGATGTATCACTACTTTTATTTTATCATAATCTATATTAAATAATTGATGTGCTTCAATTACTTCAAGCCCTTTATTTATAAGAGTAGAAGAGTCTATTGTTATCTTTTTACCCATACTCCAATTAGGATGCTTTAATGCATCTTCTACTTTTACATTTTTTAAAAATTCTAAGTCTTTTCCTCTAAATGTTCCACCGCTACCTGTTAATATTAGATTTTTAACCTCTTTATCTTTACCCGATAATAGAGATTGAAATAATGCTGAATGTTCACTATCTACAGGTATAATTTCAGCTTTATATTTTTTTAATAAGCTATTTATATAGTCTCCTCCAGCTACCATAGTCTCTTTATTAGCAAGTGCTATTCTTTTTTCTTTTTTTATTGCTTCTATTGTTGCCTCAAGACCTATTGCCCCACTTACAGCCGTTAATATAATATCTGTTTCATCAAGTTTACCTATTTCTCTAAGTCCTTCTTTACCACAATATATCTCTATATCATTAAATTCTTTTTTTAAAAATTTATATCCTTCTTCTGTTCCAATTGATACATATTTAGGATTAAACTCTTTTATTTGTTTAGCTAAAAGTTTATAATTACTATTTGCAGTTAATGCAAGTATATTAAATTCATTATTTAACTCTCTTATAATTTCAAGTGCATTAGTTCCTATACTTCCTGTAGAACCTAATATTGTTATGTTTTTCATTTTTTTCTCTTCCTCTCTAAAGTTAACTTTTATTAAATAAATTAAAAATTTGAGAGATTGAAAACTAATTCTATTGAATAAATTAAAAACGAGTCCTTTAAAATTAAGGACTAGTTCTATTAATTTATTTTTAGTAATACTTTTCAATCTCCCTTGTTTAATTAATTTATTTTTTAGTGGTACTTTTGGTCATCCTCCATTAAAGTTGATTATAAAATGAATCTTTTATCATATTATAAAAAATCTTATATAATAATACATAAGTGGGAATACAAAGATTAAACTGTCATATCTATCTAAAATACCACCATGCTCCCCTAATATATGTCCAGAATCTTTTATTTTATACTCTCTTTTAAATATTGATTCTACTAAATCACCAATTTGCCCAAAAAATGAAACTATAATTGGGATTAAAATTAAATGTATTACCTTTATTTCTTTAAAAAATACTAAATTTATTAAAAACATTGTAATAACTGTAAAAACAACTGAACCAATAGAACCCTCAACAGATTTTTTAGGACTTATAACAGTTAATCCATTTTTAAAAAACTTTCTGCCTATATTCATTCCTACTATATATGCAAATGTATCTGATATCCATACTAATGTCTGAATTGTTATTAACCACAATTTGCCTTCATTTAAAAAACTTAATGCTAAAATATGTGAAAACATAAAAGAGACATATATTACAGGTAGTAGTGTATTCATAAAATACTCACTTGTATTTTTAACTTGATTTGTTAATACTCTATAAGTTAATAATATAATTATTCCAATAACAAATAATGCCATTCCATGTTTTAAAGTTATATATCCTAATTTGTGTAAATAATAACCATTTGGAATTAATAATCCTAAAAAATACCCTAAATAAATATTATATTTTTTATCACCAGAAGATATCATCTTATAAAATTCATACATTCCAAAAATTATAACTAAATTAGTAAAAATAAGTAGTGGAATACCTCCAAAATAATATATAAGCAGTGTCAAAACAACTAATATAATAGCTACTATTATTCTATTTATCATTAGTTAGTCCTCCAAATCTTCTTTCTCTATTCATATACTCTGAAATAGCAGCTCTAAACTCTTCTACATTAAAATCTGGCCATAATGTATTTGTTATATAAAACTCTGAATATGCTATTTCCCACAATAAAAAATTACTTATTCTAAACTCTCCACTTGTTCTTATTACTAATTCAGGATCTGGAAGTTCACTACCTCCATATAGATTTTTTTGGATATCTTCTTCTGTTATTTTATCTTTTTTTTCTAATAATAATTTATTTACTGCATCTAATATTTCTTGTCTTCCACCATAATTGAATGCAATATTAAGTGTTATTCCATCATTTTTATCTAAAAAAGCTACTGTTTCATCCATTAGCTTTAATATATCTTCAGATACATTATCTCTTCTACCTAAAAATCTAAGTCTTACATTATTTTTAGCTAACTCTTTTCTCTCTTTTTTTAAATATTCCTTTAATAAAAACATAAGTCCTTTTACTTCATCTTCTGGTCTTTTCCAATTTTCAGTAGAAAAAGCATATAAAGTAAGATATTTTATTCCCATTTTCCCTGCTTCTGTTAAAATTTCTCTTACTGTTTTAGCTCCTGCTCTATGACCAAAAATTCTCGGTTGACCTTTAGCTTTTGCCCATCTTCCATTTCCATCCATTATTATTGCTACATGTTCTGGTAACTTTTTATTCATTCTTCCTCACCTAGTCTTTTTTATTTCACTAAGTATTTTACCATAATTAGTTTATTTTTTCTACTATAATTAATTTTTAATGTTCTTGAATATATTTTTAAAAATAACTAAAAAACGAGTTCTTAATGTTAAGAACTCGTTTCGTTATTTAGTAATATTAATTATTTTACTAATTCAATTATAGCTAATTCTGCTGAATCTCCTCTTCTTACACCAGTTTTTAATATTCTAGTGTATCCACCGTTTCTTTCAGCATATTTTGGAGCTATATCAGAAAATAATTTAGCAACTACAGCATCATCTCTTAAGAAAGCAAACGCTCTTCTTCTTGCTGCTAAATCTCCTTTTTTTCCTAAAGTAATCATTCTTTCAGCAAATTTTCTTAATTCTTTTGCTCTTGTTACAGTAGTTTCTATTCTCTCTTCTCTAAGTAAAGAAATAGTTAGATTCATCATCATAGCTTTTCTATGATCAGCTCTTCTACCTAATTTTCTATATGACATATTATGACGCATTTAAAGCCTAACCTCCTCTTTCACTAATCTGCAGAATTAGCAGTTAGATCATAACCTAATTCTTTCATTTTTTCGATTATTTCATCTAAAGATTTTCTTCCAAGATTTTTTATTTTCAACAATTCATTTAATCCTAAATTAGATAATTCTCCAACTGTTTCAATTCCTGCTTTTTTCAAACAATTATATGATCTAACAGTTAAATCTAATTCATCAATTTTCATATTTGTTCTTTCATCAATTTCTTCTTCTTCTATATCTTCTTCTACTTCCATAGGCTCTCTTAAATGCTCCATTTTATTTCCAATATCAAGTAAAGAATTAAAATGCATTTCTAAAAGCTCTACAGCATAAGATATAGCATCTTTTGTATCTACACTTCCATCAGTTTCAACAGTAAGAGTTAATTTATCATAGTCAGTCATTCTTCCAACCATTGTATCTTCAACCTTATAACTTACTTTTCTAATAGGAGTATAAATAGCATCAACTGCTATATAATCTATAGGCCATCCTGTTCTATCAATATCCTCTGCTACCACAAAACCTTCTCCAGTATCAACTAAAAACTCTATGTTTAATTCTCTATCAGTAGTAATAGTAGCTATCACTTGATCAGGATTAATTATTTCAATTTCAGGATCAGGTATAATATCTGCTCCAGTTACTACTTTTGGCCCTTTAACATTAAGAACCATTCTTTTTTCACCTGGAGTGTCAGTTTTTATTACTAACTCTTTTATATTTAAAATAATATCAGTTACAGCTTCTTTGATTCCATCAACAGTTGAAAATTCATTTAATACACCATCAATTCTAACACCTTTTATTGCAGAACCTGGAATAGAAGATAATAATACTCTTCTAAGAGCATTACCTACAGTATTCCCGTATCCTCTATATAAAGGCTCCATTACATATTTTGTTATAAACTTGTTTTCAACGATTTCTGTAACATTAATATTATTTGCTATTTTTTCTATTTTTAACATATCTTCAACTCCCTTTGGATTTTAAAAGGATAGAACACTAGCTTATTATCTAGAGTAAAATTCAACTATTAACGCTTCGTTAATTTCAAAATCTAAAGCATCTTTAGTAGGATTTTGTAATACTTTCCCTGCAAAATTAGCTTTATCTAAATCTAACCATGAAGGTACTCTAACTGCTTCTATTGCTTCTTTTACAAACTCAATATTTCTTGATACTTCAGTAAGAGATACAACATCTCCAACTTTTACTCTGTATGAAGCAATATTTACTTTTCTACCATTTACTAAAACATGACCATGAGAAACTATTTGTCTAGCTTGTCTTCTAGTTTTAGCAAATCCTAATCTAAATACTACATTATCTAATCTTCTTTCTAAGTATTGAAGTAATAACTCACCTGTTACTCCTTCTCTTCTTGTAGCTTCTTTATAAAGTTTATAGAATTGTTTTTCCATTACTCCATATATAAATTTAGCTTTTTGTTTTTCTTTTAACTGAACAGCATATTCAGTAGGTTTTTGATTTGCATTTGGTCTAGGACCTCTATTTGATTTTTTATTTACACCTAAAACAACAGGATCTATTCCAAGCGCTCTACATCTTTTTATTATAGGCTGTCTATTTCTTGCCACTTCGTTTTTCCTCCCTTATTTACAAATATTACAACAATTAGATAGTACTACACTCTTCTTCTTTTTGGTGGTCTACAACCATTATGTGGTACAGGTGTAACATCAACTATTTTAGTTACTTCAAGCCCTGCAGCTTGTAATGATCTTATTGTAGATTCTCTTCCTGAACCAGGACCTTTTACTCTAACTTCTACTTTTTTCATTCCATTTTCTACTGCTACTTGTGCAGCTTGTTCTGCAGCTATTTGCGCAGCAAATGGAGTTCCTTTTTTAGTTCCTTTAAATCCTGATGTTCCACCAGATTTCCATGACACAACGTTTCCTTCTGTGTCTGTAATAGCTATAATAGTATTATTAAAACTAGAATGTATAAACGCAATTCCAACTGGAATATTTTTTAATTTTTTCTTTTTAGTTGTTACTCTTTTTTTAGCCAAAACAGCTACCTCCTTAATATAAAATTACACAATAATAGGTTTATTTTTTCTTAGAAACTAGCTTTTTAGGTCCTTTTCTTGTTCTAGCATTAGTTTTTGATTTTTGTCCTCTTACTGGAAGATTCATTTTATGTCTAAGACCTCTATAACATCTAATATCTAATAATCTTTTTATATTTAATCTAACTTCTTTTCTTAAGTCACCTTCAACTTTTATTCCATCAATTATAGCTCTTATTTTATTTACTTCTTCTTCTGTTAAATCTTTAACTCTTGTATCAGGGTTTATCCCAGCTTCTGCTAATACTTTTTGAGAAGTTGGTTTTCCGATTCCGTAAATATAAGTTAATGCTATTTCAACTCTTTTATTTCTAGGAATATCTACTCCTGCTATTCTTGCCAACTTAATTTCCTCCTTAAATATTAAAATCTATATATCCGTCAGTAATATAAACCGACTAAATACTTTCTTCGACATGCATCTAAACAAATAGATTAAAAAGCTCTACAGCTAAACATGTCTTTACAGCAAAACTATCCTTGAACTTGTTTGTGTTTAGGATTTTCACATATAACTCTTATTTTTCCGTGTCTTTTAATTACTTTACATTTGTCACAGATTGGTTTTACTGATGCTTTTACTTTCATTACTCCTCCCTCCTTTTCTTATTTTTTTCTATATACTATTCTTCCTCTCGAAAGATCATATGGAGATATTTGTACTGTTACTTTATCTCCTGGAAGTATCTTGATATAGTTCATTCTCATTTTACCCGAAATGTGAGCGAGTATTACATGTCCATTTTCTAATTCTACTTTAAACATTGCATTTGGTAAAGCTTCTAATATTTTACCTTCTAATTCTATTACATCTTCTTTTGCCATTTCTTATTCCACCTCTTTTTAAAGCGTCATTTCATAATATCATAATTTATCCAAAAAGTCTACTCTTTTTTGTTGATTTTTTTAACTTTTCTAATTAATCGAGTTCACTTAATATAACCGCTTTTCCACCAATTATTGCAACTGAATGCTCAAAATGAGCACTTCTTTTTCTATCTTTTGTTACAGCTGTCCATCCATCTGATAATAATTCAACTTTATAAGTTCCTACATTTACCATAGGTTCTATAGCTAAAACCATTCCATTTTCTATTTTTATACCCCTACCTTTTCTACCATAATTTGGTATCATAGGTTCTTCATGCATTTTTATTCCTACACCATGTCCACAAAAATCTCTTACTACTGAAAATCCATTTTTTTCTACATATCTTTGAACTGCATTTCCCATATCTCCTAATCTTTTTCCAACTACAAGATTTTCTATAGCTATCTCTCTAGCTTTTTCTGTTACCTTTAATAACTTTTTACTTTCGTCATCAATTTCTCCAACTGGATATGTTATTGCACTATCACCAATATATCCATTTAAATTAGTTACTACATCTATACTTACAATATCTCCATCTTTTAATATTATATCTTTTGATGGAACTCCATGTACTACTACTTCATTTACTGATATACAACTTACAGCTGGATATGGGTTTCCATACTCTTTTCCATATCCTTTTGATTCACCAGTAGCATTATTTGAAAGTAAATAGTCTTCTATTATTTGATCAATTTCATAAGTAGATATTCCAGTTTTTATGTATTTAGGTAATACCTCTTTATATAATCTAGCAATAAGTTGATTTGCCTCTTTAATTTTTTTTATTTCTTCTATACTTTTTATTATAACCATGTGTTACCTTTCTAATTTAAAATATTAATAATATCTTTTGTTACCTCATCAACTGATTTAGTACCATCAACTTCTACAAGTATTCCTTTGTTTTTATAAAAATCAAATAAAGGTGCTGTTTGAGTATGATATGCATCTAATCTTTTTTTAACAGTTTCTTCTGTATCATCAGCTCTTTGATATAAATCTTCCTCTTTTTCATCTACTGGAGGATTAAATTTAATGTGATATATTTTTCCTGTTACTTTAGATACTCTTCTTCCTGTTATTCTTTCTATTATATCTTCATCTGGTACATTAAGTGAAATTACTTTATCTAATGATATATTTAACTCTTGTAATAACTCATCTAAAGCTTCTGCTTGAGGTATTGTTCTAGGAAAACCATCTAAAATAAATCCTTCTTTACAATCGGCTTCTTTTAATCTGTCTTTGATTATTCCTATTATTATACTATCTGGTACTAATTTCCCTTCATCCATATATTTTTTTGCTTCTTTTCCCATTTCTGTTTCATTTTTTACAGCTTCTCTTAAAATATCTCCAGTTGATATTTGAGGAATTCCATATTTTTCTATTAAAAATTTTGCTTGAGTTCCTTTTCCTGCTCCAGGTGCTCCAAATAACATTAAATTCATATTTTTTCACTCCTTAAAATTTATTAGAATATACAAATAAGAGAGACCGAAAAGTGCTACTAAAAAATAGATTAATTAACCGAATTCTTAATTTGGTAAGGATTCGTTTTTAATTTATTAAATAGAATTAGCTTTTCGGTCTCCTTGTTTTTTTAAGATTTAAGAACTGAGGCTTAAAAATTAAGCCTCAAACCCTAAATAATAAAGTATCTATTTTATAAATCCTTCGTAATTTCTCATTACCATTTGTGCATTTATTTGTTGAACTGTGTCAAGTACAACTCCAACCATGATTATTACTCCAGTTCCACTAAATACTTGTGGTATTCCAGTAGCATTGGATACTATAGTAGGAATAATTGCAATAAGTGCTAAAAATATTGCACTTACCCAAGTTATTCTAGTAACTACTTTTTCTAAATATTCAACAGTTTCATTTCCTGGTCTAATTCCAGGTATTGTTCCTCCACTTTGTTTTAAGTTATCTGCAACTTTTTCAGGATCAAACATCATTGCAGTATAAAAGAAAGCAAAAAACATTATAAGTAATGCATAAACTGTTAAATAAACTGGATGTGTATTAGTAAATATTCTATTTAATATTACATAACCTGGCATAGTTGATGGTAATGCTTTTACTATCATTGATGGTAGTGCCATAAGTACTGAAGCAAATATTACAGGCATTATTCCTGATACATTTACTTTTATTGGTAAATATGTATTTTGTGCTACTACACTTTTACCAACACTACCTCTTCCTACATATTGAATAGGTATTTTTCTTTGTCCTAATTGGAAAAGAACTATTACCGCTATTACTACAAATGAAAGTAATACTAATAGTGCTAATAATGGTACTAAAAATTTACTTCCACTCATTTTTTGTACTGTACTTATTAATCCAGATGGTAATCTAGAAATGATATTTAAGAAAATAAGTTGTGATACTCCATTTCCAATACCATATACACTGATTTGTTCTCCAAGCCACATTAAAAATACTGTACCTGCAGTAAGAGTAGTGATTGTGTTTACTGCAAATGCAACTCCTGGAGTTGAAACTAGTCCCATAGTTTGTAACCATACAGTTACACCGAAACCTTGAACAATTGCTATTACAATTGTTAAATATCTAGTCCATTGTGTTATTTTTTGTCTACCAGCTTCCCCTTCTTTTCTAATATCATCTAATTTAGGAATAATAACTGCTAAAAGCTGCATTATAATCGAAGCATTAATATAAGGCATTACCCCTAAAGCAAATATAGATACTCTTGTAAAAGCTCCTCCAGAAAACATATTTATAAAACTAAGTATGTCATTTTGATTTACCATGCTTTTAAGTCTATCTATATCCACACCAGGAGCAGGGATATGAGTCCCTACCCTAGCTATTAAAAACATTAATAAAGTGAAGAGGATTTTCTTTCTTAATTCAGGTAATTCATTAATACTCTTTAGCTTATTTTTAAATTTTTCCCATGAAGACACCTGACTCACCTCTCAAATTTTTTAATTTTATTTAGTTGCATTTTTAGCTACATCAGCAAAAGTTTTTACTTCTATTATTTCAACTTCTCCTCCAGCAGCTTCTATTTTATTTTTAGCTTCTTTTGATACTTTATGAGCTACAACTTTTAATTTTTTTGTTAACTCACCATTAGCAAGTATTTTTACACCATCATTTATTTTTTTTACTACTCCTTTTTCTAATAAAGTTTCAGGAGTAACTGTATCTCCATCATTAAATACAGCTTCTAATCTATTTAAATTTAAAACAGTATATACTTTTTTAAAGTAAAAATTTGAGAACCCTCTTTTTGGAACTCTTCTAATTAAAGGCATTTGTCCACCTTCAAAAGCAAATGGAATAGATGCACCTGCTCTTGATTTTTGTCCATTATGACCTTTACCAGCTGTTTTACCATTTCCAGATCCGTTACCTCTACCAACTCTTTTTCTAGCTTTTCTAGCATTAGCTGGTGATAATTCATTTAATCTCAAAGTTTACACCTCCTCTACTTCTAATAAGTATGAAACTAATTTAACTTTTCCTTCTATATCAGGTGTTTTTTCATGTTCAACTATTTGGTTTATTTTTCTTAAACCTAATGACTTAACAGTTGCTACATGATTAGGTTTTCTACCACTTATGCTTTTTACAAGCTTTATTTTAAGCTTAGCCATCTGCCTACCTCCTAGCTTAAGATATCTTTAACTTCTTTTCCTCTAAGTCTTGCTACTTCTTCAGCACTTCTTAAAGCTTTTAATCCTTCAATCGTTGCTCTAGCAACGTTATTTTTGTTTTTTGATCCTCTTATTTTTGTAAGAATATCATGTACTCCAACAAGCTCTAATATTTCCCTTGCTGATGAACCAGCGATTACTCCAGTCCCTTTTGTAGCAGGTTTTAATAAAATATTAGTAGCTCCAAATTTTCCAATTTGTTCATGAGGGATAGTTCCATCTTTTAAAGCAACAGTGATCATGTTTTTCTTTGCATTAGCTATTGCTTTTCTTATTGCATCAGGTACACCATTTGCTTTTCCAAGTCCTATTCCTACTTTTCCATTTTCATCTCCAACAGCCGCTAATACAGAGAAAGAGATTGTTCTTCCTCCAGTAGTTGTTTTTGAAACTCTATTTATTCTTAATATTCTTTCTTTTAATTCAACATTATTATTATTATTTTTAGCCAAAGTCTCTCTTCCTCCTTCCTTAGAATTTTAGACCAGCTTCTCTAGCTGCATCAGCTAAAGCTTTTACTTTTCCAGTATAGATGTATCCAGATCTATCAAATACAACTTCAGATATTCCTTTTGCTAAAGCTCTTTCAGCAATTTTTTTACCTACAATTTTAGCAGCTTCAACATTTCCACCATTTGTTATTTCAGCTTTTAATTCTTTATCAATTGTAGAAGCTGATACTAAAGTAACAGCATTTACATCATCTATTATTTGAGCAAATATATTTTTATTTGATCTATATAAAGACAGTCTTGGTTTAGAAGGAGTTCCATTTATTCTTTTTCTTATTTTTAAATGTTTTCTTCTTCTAACTTTTTGTCTATCTACTTTTTTAAACAATCGACTTACCTCCTTTGCCTTATACTACTCTAAGCTTTTTTACCTTCTTTTCTTCTAATAACTTCATCAGAGTATTTAACACCTTTTCCTTTATAAGGTTCAGGAGCTCTTTTCGCTCTGATATTAGCAGCAACTTGCCCTACTAATTCTTTATCTATTCCATCTATATGAATTACAGTTTGTTTCTCTACAGTAAAAGTAATTCCATCAATTGGTTCTATTTCTACAGGATGAGAATACCCTAATGATAATTCTAATCCTTTTCCTTTTGCAGCAGCTCTGTATCCTACTCCTACAAGTTCTAAAGTTTTTCTAAATCCTTCTGATACTCCTACTATCATATTATTTAATAGAGCTCTAGTTGTCCCATGTAATGCTCTAACACTTGGAGTATCGTTTGCTCTTTCTATATTTATTGTGTTATCTTCAACTTTTATTGTAATGTTATCAAAAAAAGTTCTTGATAATGTACCTTTTGGTCCTTTTACAGTAACATCATTTCCGTTAATTGTTACTTGAACGCCTGAAGGTATATTGATAGGTTTATTACCTACTCTAGACATAAATCTGCACCTCCCAGTTTATTTTACCATATATAGCAAAGAACTTCTCCACCAATATTGTTTTCTCTACAGAATTTATCTGTTACTATTCCTTTAGGAGTTGATACAACTGCTACTCCTAATCCAGATAATACTCTTGGCATTTCTGTAGCTCCAGAATAAACTCTTCTTCCTGGTTTTGATATTCTTTTTAATCCTTTTATTACTTTTTGTCCATCAACATATTTTAAATATACTCTTATATTTTTCTTGTTTCCATCTTGTATAACTTTATAATTTAAGATGTATCCTTCTTCTTTTAATAAATTTGCTATTGCTTCTTTTTCTTTTGAATGTGGTATATCCACTCTTTCGTGAGAAGCAGCGTTTGCATTTCTTATTCTTGTTAACATATCTGCTATCGGATCAGTTAAAAACATAAACTTTTAATCCTCCTTCCTACCAACTTGCTTTTTTTACACCAGGTATAAGCCCAGCACCAGCTAATTGTCTAAATTGTACTCTTGAGATTCCGAATTCTCTCATATATCCTCTAGGTCTTCCATTTATTTCACATCTATTTCTTACTCTACAAGGAGAAGCGTTTCTAGGTAATTTTGATAAAGCTTCTATAGCTTCTATATCTCCTTTTTTAGCTCTTTCTTTTAATTCAGCTCTTTTTGCAGCATATTTATCTACAGTTTTTTGTCTTTTTACATCACGCTGAACCATTGATTTTTTAGCCATTTACTCTTCCCTCCTTACTTTTTAAAAGGCATTCCAAATGCAGTTAATAATGCTTTTCCCTCTTCATCTGTCTTAGCTGAAGATACTATAGTAATAGACATTCCTAATAATTTTTCTACTTTATCATAATCTATTTCAGGGAAAACTAATTGGTCAGTTAATCCTAACGAATAATTTCCTCTTCCATCAAAAGCTTTACTTGATACACCTTCAAAGTCTCTTACCCTTGGTAATACAACATTGATTAATCTATCTAAAAACTCGTACATTTTTTCTTTTCTTAAAGTAACAGCAACACCTATTGCTTGTCCTTCTCTTACTTTAAATCCAGCTTCTGATTTTTTAGCTTTTTTTATTGCTGGTTTTTGTCCAGTGATTAAAGCCATATCGTTTGCCGCCGCATCTATTAATTTTGAATTTTGAGTAGCTTCTCCAACTCCCATGTTTACAACAATTTTTTCTAGTTTAGGTACTTCCATTACATTTTTTAAACCTAATTCTTTTTGAAGAGCCGGAACTATTTCTTCATTATATTTTTTTAATAATCTAGCCACTTATTTGTCCTCCCTTCTTATAAAACTTCACCTGATACTTTTGAGTATCTTACTTTTTTCCCATCAACATATTTATATCCTACTCTTGTTGGTTTTCCAGCTTTTTCATCAAATAACATTACTTTACTTGAAAAAATTGGAGCTTCTCTTTTTACAACTCCACCTTGTGGGTTTATTTGATTAGGTTTCATATGTTTTGTTATCATGTTTATTCCTTCAACTATTACTTTACCTTTTTTAGGAAATACTCTTAAAACTTTTCCAGTTTTTCCTTTATCTTTACCAGAAATTACATATACTGTATCTCCAGTTTTTACATGTAATTTGTTAGGTACAAATTTTATTTTTGGTTTAGCCACAATAATTAGCCTCCTTCCTTATAATACTTCTGGTGCAAGAGATACTATTTTCATAAAGTCTTTAGCTCTTAATTCTCTTGCTACAGGTCCGAAGATTCTTGTTCCTCTTGGTTCATTATTGTTGTTTAATACTACTGCAGCATTATCATCAAATTTTATATATGAACCATCTTGTCTTCTAGTTTCTTTTTTTGTTCTAACGATTACCGCTTTTACAACGTCACCTTTTTTTACATTCCCATTAGGAATAGCTTCTTTAACTGATGCTACAACTATATCTCCAATTCTTCCGAATTTTTTCTTTGAACCACCTAAAACTCTGATTACCATTATTTTTTTTGCTCCAGAGTTGTCAGCTACATTAAGGATAGTTTGTTGTTGTACCACTTATACTCCTCCTCTCAAATAAGCATTATTCAGCTTTTTCAATTATTTCTACAACTCTCCAGTTTTTATCTTTAGATAATGGTCTAGTTTCCATTATTCTTACTTTATCTCCAACTTTACAAGCATTGTTTTCATCATGTGCTTTAAATTTTTTAGATTTTTTTACTCTTTTTTTATATAAAGGATGTAATACCATTTTCTCTTCTAAAACTACAACTGTTTTATCCATTTTATCTGATACTACTACACCTTCTCTTACTTTTCTTTCGTTACGCAAGTTACTAACCTCCTCACTTAAAAATATTAGTTAGCTAATTCTCTTTCTTTGATTATTGTTTTTATTCTAGCTATATCTCTTCTTATTTCTCTTATTTTAGCAGTGTTAGTTAATTGTCCTAAAGATAATTGGAATTTTAAATTAAATAATTCTTCTTTTAACTCTTTAGATTTTTTTATTAACTCTTGAGTCTCTAAATTTCTTAATTCAGCTGCTTTCATTATTCATCACCACCATTTTCTCTTTTTACAATTTTGCATTTTATAGGTAGTTTGTGAGCTGCTTTTCTTAAAGCTTCTTTAGCTAATTCTTCGCTAACTCCTGATACTTCAAACATAATTCTACCAGGTTTAACAACTGCTACCCAACCATCAACATTACCTTTACCAGAACCCATTCTTACTCCTTCTGGTTTTTTAGAATATGGTTTATCAGGGAATATTCTTATAAAAGTTTTCCCTTCTCTTTTAAATGTTCTGTTGATTGTTACCCTACATGCTTCTATTTGTCTATTTGTAATCCATTTTGGCTCTAATGCTTGTAATCCCCATTCTCCAAAATGAACTGTATTTCCTCTTTGAGCTTTACCTCTAAGGTTTCCTCTCATCATTTTTCTGTATTTAGTTCTTTTAGGCATTAACATATTACGCTTCTCCTCCTTCCTTTTTACTTGGAAGAACTTCTCCATTACAGATCCATACTTTAATACCGATAGCTCCATAAGTAGTTCTAGCTGTTGCTGTTGCGTAATCAATATCAGCTCTTAATGTATGTAAAGGTACTCTACCTGAATGAGACCATTCACTTCTAGCAATTTCTGCTCCATTTAGTCTTCCTGATACCATTACTTTTATTCCTTCTGCACCAGCTTTTTCAGCTCTCATTATAGCTTGTTTTACAGCTTTTTTATAAGCAACCCTTTTTTCTATTGCAGTTGCTATATTTTCAGCTACAAGTACTGCATCTTTATTAAATGCTTTTACTTCTTGAACTTTTATTATAGCTTTTTTATTTGTCATTTTTTCTATCTCATTTTTTAACTCTTCTATTTCAGCACCTTTTCTTCCAATTATAATTCCAGCTTTAGCTGTATTAATAATCACTACTACTTGAGAAGGTGATGTTCTTTCTATTTTTACACTTGAAATTCCTGCGTGATAATATTTATCTTTAATATATTTTTTTATTCTTAGGTCTTCATGAAAATATAATTTATAATCATTTTTTTCAGCAAACCAATTAGAATCCCAAGTTCTTGTTATTCCTAATCTAAGTCCTCTAGGATCTACTTTTTGTCCCACAGTAATACCTCCTTACTTTTCACTAACTACTACAGTTATGTGACTTGTTTTCTTATGAATAATATCCGCTCTTCCCATAGCTCTTGGGTTTAATCTTTTTAATCTTGGTCCTTCATCTACCATTATTTTAGATACATATAATTTTTCTTCATCCATTTCAAAGTTGTTTGTTGCATTTGCTATTGCAGAATTTAATACTTTTTTTATTACTCCAGCTGCTTTTTTGTTTGTAAACGTTAATATATCTAATGCTTCTAAAGCAGATTTTCCTCTTACTAAATCAGCTACTAGTCTAGCTTTTCTTGGAGTTAATCTCACATAACGAGCTATTGCTTTAGCTTCCACTTTTACTCCTCCTTTACCAAAATAATAATCTATTTAAATTTTATTATTTTTTCTTTTTCTTATCTTTTCCGTGTCCATAATATGTTCTAGTTGGTGCAAATTCACCTAATTTATGTCCAACCATTTCCTCAGTTACATAAACTGGGATATGTTTTTTTCCATTATATACCGCAAATGTCATTCCTATGAATTCAGGAAATATAGTTGATCTTCTTGACCATGTTTTTATAACAGTTTTTATATCTCCACTTTCTACAGCTTTTAATACTTTAGCTTTCAAATGATGGTCAATAAAAGGTCCTTTTTTTAATGAACGAGCCATTAATTCAGCCTCCTCTCAAATTTTATTACTATTTTTTTCTTCTTCTTACGATAAATTTATCTGATTGTTTTTTACCTCTTGTTTTATATCCTAAAGTAGGTTTACCCCAAGGTGTAACAGGTGATTTTCTTCCTATTGGAGCTCTTCCTTCTCCTCCACCATGTGGATGATCAACTGGGTTCATTACAGATCCTCTTACGTGAGGTCTTTTACCCATATGTCTAGCTCTTCCAGCTTTACCTACGCTTACAAGTGCATGTTCAGAATTTCCTACTTCACCAATTGTAGCCATACATTCTTTATGTATTAATCTTAATTCTCCTGAAGGCATTTCTACGTGACAGTAAGTTCCTTCTTTCGCAACTAATCTAGCAGCAACTCCTGCAGATCTAGCTATTTGTCCACCTCTTCCAGGTTGTAATTCAATATTATGAATTTGTGTTCCAACTGGCATATCTTTTAATTTTAAAGCGTTTCCTACTTTTATTTCAGCTTTTTCTCCTGCCATTACTACATCTCCTACTTTTAAACCTTTAGGAGCTAATATATATCTTTTTTCTCCATCAGCATAAACAAGTAGTGCAATGTTAGCAGTTCTATTTGGATCATATTCAATAGATGCTACTTTAGCTGGTACATCTAATTTATTTCTTTTAAAATCTATAATTCTATATAATCTTTTGTGACCTTTTTGTTTATTTCTTGCTGTTCTATGCCCGTAGTTATCTCTTCCATAAGCAGCTTTTAAAGGCACAGTCAAAGATTTTTCAGGTCTTTTATTTTTATCTATTTCTTCATTTACTAATCTAGACATATGTCTAGTACCATTAGTAATAGCTTTTAATTTTCTTATTGCCATTCTTTTTACCTCCACGACCTATAACTATCTATATTTTTATATTTAAACTTCTGGGAATAAATTTATTTTATCTCCATCTTTTACTTTTACCATAGCTTTTTTTACAAATTTAGTTTTATATAATTTCATACCATATCTTTTTACTTCAGGTTTTACTGTTAAAGTGTTTACACCTTCAACTTTTACTCCAAATATAGTTTCAACAGCTTTTCTTATTTCTATTTTATTAGCTTTTTTATCAACTATAAAAGTATATACATTTTTTTCTCTTCTTTGTAGCTCACTTTTTTCAGTGATTACAGGTCTTTTTATAACATCGTATAAATTCATATTATGCTAGCACCTCCTCGATTGTTTTAAGTGCTTCTTTTGTTACGATAACTTTTTCTTGTTTTAATAACCAATAAACACCTAGTTCATTTGGTTGTAAAACTATAGCATTAACTAAGTTTCTAGCTGATAAATATAGATTCCAATCAGCTTCAACTGTTAAATCATTAACAACAAATAATTGTTTATTATTAGCTTCTAAAGCTTTTACTAAAGCTATAGCTTTTTTAGTTTTTATTTCATCAAACCCACCATCTATAACTACTAAATTTCCTTCTTGTACTTTAGCAGCTAAAGCAGATTTTAAAGCTAATTTTCTTACTTTTTTATTCACTTTTTTCTCGTAACTTCTTGGTTGAGGTCCTAAAGCTACCCCTCCACCAACCATATGAGGAGCTCTTATAGAACCTTGTCTTGCTCTACCAGTCCCTTTTTGTTTGAAAGGTTTTCTTCCCCCTCCTCTTACCATGGCTCTTGTTTTAGTTGCTGCTGTACCTTGTCTTGCTGCCGCTAATTCAGCAGTTAAAACTTCATGTATAACAGCTTTATTTGGATCAATTCCAAATACTGCATCATTTACTTCTACAGTACCAGTCTTTTCTCCATTTATATTAAATAAATCTAATAGCATTTTTTTCCTCCTTCCTCAAAACACCTACGATAAACTTTCTAAACTATTTTTTTATCGCTGGTTTTACTACTAAGTAACCATTTTTTGGCCCAGGAACAGCTCCTTTTACCAATAATAAGTTATTTTCTACATCTACTCTTACAACTTTAAGGTTTTGAACTGTTACAGTTTCTACTCCAAGTCTTCCAGCCATTTTAGTTCCTTTTAAAACTTTAGATGGTGTAGATGATTGTCCAATAGATCCTCCAAGTCTGTGGTTTCTCGAAACCCCATGAGTAGCTCTATTTCCACCAAAGTTATGTCTTTTCATAACCCCAGCTGTACCTTTACCTTTTGATGTTCCTGTAACATCTATATATTCAACACCGTTTAATGTATCAACTTTGATTTCTTGTCCAATTTCATATCCATCAACTGTATCAACTTTAAATTCTTTTATAAATCTTTGTGGTTTTACACCAGCTTTGTTGAATATCCCCATCATAGGTTTAGTAGTGTTTTTTTCTTTTTTTTCATCAAAACCTAACTGAATAGCATTGTATCCATCTGTATCAACTGTTTTCTTTTGTAATACAAAGTTAGGTCCTGCTTCAATTACTGTTACTGGTATTAATTTCTCATCTTCGAAAATTTGAGTCATACCAATTTTTTTTGCTAATATTCCTGTCATTTTTTACCTCCATCAAATAATATATTGGTTGACAACTTTTCCTCGTGTGTCGTCAACGTGTATTATTCTGTAAGTTTTTTTACAAAATAATTACGCTTGTTTAATTTCTATTCCAACACCACTTGGTAAATTTACAGATGTTAATGATTTTATTATATTTTGGTCAGAATTTAATATCTCAACCATTCTTCTGTGTACTCTCATTTCAAATTGTTCTCTTGAATCTTTATTTACGTGCACAGATCTTAACACTGTATATCTTTTGATTTTTGTTGGTAATGGCATTGGTCCTGCTATTTCAGCTCCTGCTTTTTTTGCAGTTTCAGCTATTTTTTTAGCTGATTGATCTAATAATTTGTGATCATAAGCTTTTAAATATATTCTTAATTTGCTTGCAGCCATTTAAAGATTGCACCTCCTAATCATTATTCAGGACGCGAAGTTCTACCCTTCACGTCCCGATATTATATCATATTTTTTATATTTGTCAAAGTTTTTTTTGATTATTTAATGATTTTAGAAACAACTCCTGATGCTACTGTTCTTCCACCTTCTCTTATCGCAAATCTTAATCCTTCTTCCATTGCAATTGGGTGTATTA
>JAICDD010000001.1 GCA_020063625.1 Fusobacteriales bacterium | reverse complement strand
TGGTTTATAAAGTATTTTACTTATATCTACACCATTAGCTTTCCAATGATCAATAGCATCATTCATTTCAAGTAAATCAGATCTACCTATCATTTCATCAAGAGTTCTAAATCCAAGTTCAGCCATAATTTCTCTTAGCTCTTGAGCAATAAATTTAAAGAAATTTATTACATATTCAGATCTTCCTAAAAATCTTTTTCTAAGTACAGGATCTTGAGTAGCAACTCCTACAGGACATGTATTTGTATGACAGCTTCTCATCATAACACATCCAAGTACTACAAGTGGAGCAGTAGCAAATCCAAATTCTTCAGCTCCAAGTAAAGCAGCAATAGCTACATCTCTACCTGTTTTCATTTGACCATCAGCTTGTACTCTTACTCTATCTCTTAAATTATTTAATATAAGTACTTGATGAGCTTCTGAAAGACCAAGTTCCCAAGGTAATCCAGCATGTTTAATTGATGATAGTGGAGCAGCTCCAGTTCCTCCATCATATCCAGAAATAAGTATCATATCAGCATGAGCTTTTGAAACACCAGCAGCTACTGTACCAACACCTACTTCAGAAACTAATTTTACACTTACTCTTGCATCGGGATTTACATTTTTTAAGTCAAATATTAATTGTGCTAAATCCTCAATTGAGTATATATCATGATGTGGTGGAGGTGAAATTAAATCAATTCCAGGTGAAGTATGTCTTACACTTGCAATTTCTTCACTAACTTTATGTCCTGGAAGATGTCCACCTTCTCCAGGTTTAGCTCCTTGAGCCATTTTAATTTGAAGTTCATCAGCATTTACAAGATAGTGAGTAGTAACTCCAAATCTACCAGAAGCTATCTGTTTTATAGCACTTCTTCTGTTATCTAAAAATCTAGCAGGATCTTCTCCACCCTCTCCAGAGTTAGATTTTCCACCAATAGTATTCATAGCAATAGCTAAAGCTTCATGAGCTTCTCTTGATATAGAACCAAATGACATTGCTCCAGTAACAAATCTAGTCATGATATTTTCAATAGGCTCTACTTCTTCAATAGGAATAGGATTAGATTTTTTAAATTTAAATAATCCTCTTATTGTAGCTAAAGCTTCACTTTGTTCATTTATAATTTTAGAATATTTTTTATACTCTTCATAATTTCCACTTCTAGTAGAATGTTGTAGAGTGGCTACAGCTTCTGGTGAAAATAGATGTTTTTCACCTTTTTTTCTCCATTTATACTCACCTTCATTTACTAATAAATCAGGTTTATCTAAAAATTCATCATATGCATAATCATGTCTTATTCTAGTTTCTTTTTCTATTACATCTATTCCAACACCTTCTATTCTTGAAGGAGTTCCTTTGAAATATTTATTAATGAATTCGCTTTTTAATCCAAGTGCTTCAAATATTTGGGCTCCTCTATAACTTTGAATTGTAGAGATACCCATTTTTGACATTATTTTTAATAATCCTTTTCCAACAGCTTTTATATATTTTGCTTGTTTTTTATCGATATTTGAATTAGTTAAATACATTTCATTTTCACATAAATATCTAACACTATCTAAAGCTAAATAAGGATTTACAGCTAATGCACCATATCCAATTAAAAGTGCAAAATGCATTACCTCTCTTGCTTCTCCAGTTTCAATAACTAAATCTATACCATTTCTTAAGTGATTTTCTATTAAATAATGATGTAATCCAGCAGTAGCTAGTAATGAAGGAATAGCTACTTTATTTTTAGAGATATTTTTATCAGATAAAATAAGAATTCTTTTACCAGAATTAATTACTGTTTTAGCATTTTCAAATAAATTATTTAAACCTTCTTCTAAAGATAGATTTTTATCAAAACATATATCAATTACTTCAGTAGTGTCTAAATTTTTAATTTTAGCTAATTGAACATTATCTAAAATAGGTGTATCTAATTTTATTAAATCACAATTTTCCTCTTTATCTATAAGAATATTTCCATGAACACCAATATTTGTAGTAAGAGACATTACAATCTCTTCTCTTATTGGGTCAATAGGTGGATTAGTTACTTGTGCAAATAATTGTTTGAAGTAAGCAAATAAATTTTTTGATTTATTAGAAAGTACAGCAGGAGCTGCATCATTTCCCATAGAACCAATTGGTTCTTTTGAATTATTTGCCATATTTGCAATAATTTCTTTTAATTCTTCTCTTGTATAACCAAATGCTCTAAATTTTTTTATTAATTCACTTTCATTATAGTCATCTTTAAGTTCTGGTTCTGGTAAGTCATTTATTGTTTTCTTTCTTTCAAGCCATTTTTTAAATGGTTTAGATTCAACAAGAAGTTTTTCTATTTCATCTTCACTAAAGATTTTTCCAGTTTCAGTATCTATTAATAAAACTTTTCCAGGTTGTAATCTACTGTTTAATTTAATATTTTTTGGTTCAACTTCTAAAGTTCCAGCTTCAGAAGCTAAAATAATAGTATCATCATTTGTTATAAGGTATCTAGCAGGTCTTAAACCATTTCTATCAAGTTTTCCTAATATATATCTACCATCTGTCATAGCTAAAGCAGCAGGACCATCCCAAGGCTCTACAAGACCAGAGTAGTATTCAAAATATGCTTTTAAATCATCAGATACATCTGGATTATTTTCCCATGCCATAGGAACTAAGATACTTGCAGCATCTAATAAAGATTTTCCAGAAGCAATTAACAGTTCTAAAGCATTATCTAAGTTAGCAGAATCACTTTTTATAGGATCGTTAATAGGAAATAATTTTTTTATATCTTCACCAATTATATCATTAAATAATTCAGGTTCTCTTGCTAACATCCAGTTAACATTTCCTTTAATTGTATTTATTTCCCCATTATGTGCTAAATATCTAAAAGGTTGTGCTAAATCCCAAGAAGGAAAAGTATTTGTACTATATCTTTGATGAACTAAAGCAATAGCACTCTCTACATCTTCATCTTGTAAATCTAAATAAAAACCATGTACTTGATCTGCAAGTAAAAGCCCTTTATATACAATAGTTTTACTAGACATTGATGGAATATAAAAATACTCTTTTTCTTCTATTTCTAATTCTTTGATAGCATTTTCTATTTGTTTTCTTAATATATATAATTTTAATTCAAAATTTGTACTTCCATTATTTTTTATAAATAATTGTTTTATATATGGTCTTGTTAGTTCTGCAGTTTTCCCCACTTCTTTTGTATCTACAGGAACTTCTCTCCAAGTTATAATTTCAAAACCTTCATTTTTAACTATATTTTCTATTGTTTCTTTGCATACCTTTCTAGAATTCTCATTTTGAGGGAAAAACATCATTCCTACTCCATATTCAGAAAATTCAGGAAGATTATCAACTACTTTAGTAAAAAATTTATGAGGAAGTTGTAATAAAATACCTGCTCCATCACCAGTAGTAGGGTCAGCACCAACAGCTCCTCTATGTTCAATTTTTTCTAAAACATGTATCCCATTTTTTACGACATCATGACTTTTGATTCCTTTAATATTAGCAACAAGTCCTATACCACAGTTATCTTTTTCGTATAAAGGTGAGTATAATCCCTGTGCCTCAGGAATTCCTATTCCTCTTTTCATAGTATATCCTCCAATCTTAAAATTACAATGTAATTGTTTTTTTATATGATACAAGAATACTAAAAAAATATCAAATATATTATTTTTGCACCAATTATATATCTGATTAATGGTAATATTATAAAAAAAATATAAAAGGGAATTAATTATCAAAATTAATTCCCAGTATATACCTATTTATTCTCATTTGGTAGAAAAGGCATAAGTTTTTTTATTTGTTGCGCACTATTTTTATCACAAACTAATAATGCGTCATCAGTTTCAACAATTACTAAATCTTTAACTCCTAATGTTGCAATAATTTTTTTGTTATTTCCAATAATAATATTATTTTTACTGTTTATATTTATAGCATGACTATTTTTTACTACATTGCCATTTTCATCTTTAGGAAATACATCATCAAGAGCAGGAAAACTTCCAATATCATTCCATCCAAAATCAACAGGAATAACTTTTATATCACTTGATTTTTCCATAACTCCAAAATCAATTGATATTTTTTCAAATTTTTCAAAATCCTCTTTTACAAGTTCAGATAATTCTAAGCCATATTTTCCTGTGCAGATTTTATTTTTTATATTGCATAATATAGAATAATGTTTTGGCATGTATTTTTCAATTGATGAAAGCATAACTTCAGATGAAAATATGAACATACCACTATTCCATAAATAATTTCCAGCAGCAACATACTCTTCTGCTCTTTCTAGATTTGGTTTTTCCCAAAATCTTTTTACAGGGGCAGGTTCTCCTATATAACATTCACCATTTGTTTCAATATAACCATACCCAGTTTCAGGTCTACTAGGTTTTATTCCAAGAGTTATAATACCACCTTTTTTAGCTTCTTCAGCAGCAGATTGAAGTCTTTTTCTAAAATTTTCTTCATTTTTTATAAGGTGATCAGAAGCTAAAACAATTATTTCTGATTCTTTATATTTATTATCTATAATCATAGTACCATATCCAATAGCTGCTGCAGTATCTTTAAAAAGTGGCTCTATAATTATATTTTCCTCTGGAATAAAAGGAAGCTCTTTTTTTACTGATTCTGCTTGAATAATATTTGTTCCTATAAATATTCTCTCAGCTGGAATTATAGGTAAAATTCTATCAACTGTTTCTCTAATCATAGATTTTTCAGATACTAATTTCAATAATTGTTTTGGTTTATTATTTCTTGAAAGAGGCCAGAATCTTTGTCCACTACCTCCTGCCATAATAAAAGCTGTTAGCATTATAGTCCTCCTTAAAAGTTATAGTAAAATTTATCATATACATTTTACTATAAAAAGAGAGGAATTAAAAGAGTTTTATAATAATTTAGAAGCTATTTCAGCTAATTTTGAACGTTCTCCTTTTACTAAAGTAATATGTCCAGCTAAATCAACATTTTTAAATTTTTCAGCTAAATACGTAAGACCATTACTATTTGAATCTAAATATGGATTATCAATTTGATAAGGGTCTCCAGTAAATATAAGTTTTGTATCTTCTCCAGCTCTTGTGACAATTGTCTTAATTTCATGTGGAGTTAAATTTTGTGCTTCATCTATAATTATAATTCCTTTTGGAATAGTTCTACCTCTTATATATGTAAGAGCTTCTATTTTTAATAATCCCATACTTTGTAGTGCTTCAACTACTTTTTCTCCTGCTTTATCCTCTTTTGTTTCTGATAAATAATCAAAATTATCAAAAATTGGTTGCATCCAAGGTTTTAATTTTTCTTGTTCACTACCAGGAAGATATCCAATATCTTTTCCCATTGGAATAATAGGTCTAGCAACAAGTATTTTTTTATATATTTTTTGTTCAACAGTTTGTTCTAAAGCACTAGCAAGTGCAAGAAGAGTTTTACCTGTACCAGCTTTTCCAACTAAAGTTACTATTTGTATATCTTTATTTAAAAGTAGCTCAAGTGCACATTGCTGTTCTAGATTTCTAGCAGAAATTGTCCAAGGAGTATTATGATTAAAAGATAGTTTTTCTAATCTTTTTTTTGAGCTATTATATTTTGTTAAAAAAGATTTTCCGTTATTAGTGAGATTAACAAACTCATTTGGATAAGGTTCATCTTTTAAAATTTCATTGTATTTAATTTTTCCAGATTTAGTTATTATATTAAATAAAGATTCATCAATTTCTAGACTTGTAAGTCCACTATAAAGTTCATCAATTTTTATAGTATCAGTTTCATAATCTTCAACTGAAATTTTTAATGCATCAGCTTTTATTCTCATATTTATATCTTTTGTAACTAAAACTGTTTGTTCTTTATTATCTGAAATCTCTTTTGCAACAGATAAAATTCTATTATCTACTTTATCCTCTCTTAAAAATTCAGGTAAAGAAGTCAAAGAACCTTTTGTTTCTACTATTAATGTACCATTATTATCTAGTTTTACTCCATTATTAAGATTACCATTTTTTCTTAGATTATCTAAAAGTCTAGCAGTAACTCTAGCATTTCTACCTTTTTCTCCTTCTGCTCTTTTTAATTTATCGATTTCTTCAATAACATAAATAGGTATAATAACTCGATTATCAGAGAAATTATATATTGCATTTGGGTCATGAATTAGTACGTTAGTGTCTAATATAAAATTCTTTTTCATTTTTTTCATCCCCTTTCTTACTTATACTATACAAAAAAAAAGAGAAAAAACCTTCTGTTTTTTCTCTAAAAATATTATTATTTTTTTGCTCTTTTTCTTTCTCCAGCTTTTAATATTTTCTTTCTCATTCTAATATTAATAGGAGTAATTTCTAATAATTCATCATCTTCTATATATTCAAGAGCTTGTTCTAAAGAAAATTTTCTTGGAGGAGCAAGCTTAACATTTTCGTCACTTCCAGCTGCTCTCATATTTGTAAGTTTTTTACCTTTACAAGCATTTACAATAAGGTCATTTTCTCTACTGTGTTCTCCAACTATCATTCCTTCATATACTTCAACACCAGGTTCAATAAAAAGAGTTCCTCTTTCTTGTATATTAAATAAAGCATAAGCAACACTTACACCAGGCTCTGTTGCTACTAAAACTCCTCTATTTCTTGTAGGGATATCTCCTTTATAAAACTCATATTCATAAAATGATTGATTTAAAACACCAGTTCCTTTTGTATCTGTTAAAAATTCATTTCTAAATCCAATAAGACCTCTAGCAGGGATTTTAAATTCAAGTCTAGTATAACCATCATTTCCTTGAGTCATGTTTATCATTTCACCTTTACGAACTCCCATTTTTTCAATGATAGTTCCTACATATTCATCAGCAACATCAATAGTAGCTAATTCAATAGGTTCTGTTTTTTGTCCTTCTAACTCTTTAAATATAACTTGAGGTTTAGATACTTGTAATTCATATCCTTCTCTTCTCATATTTTCAATAAGTATAGATAATTGAAGCTCTCCTCTACCTTTAACAATAAATGCATCTGGAGAATCAGTCATCTCTAATTTCATACTAACATTAGTTTGAACTTCTTTCTCAAGTCTAGCAAGTATTTGTCTAGAAGTAAGGAATTTTCCATCTTGTCCAACAAATGGAGAATCATTTACCATAAATGTCATAGCAAGAGTAGGTTCATCAATCTCT
Source organism: Fusobacteriales bacterium (assembly GCA_020063625.1). Lineage (GTDB taxonomy): Bacteria > Fusobacteriota > Fusobacteriia > Fusobacteriales > Fusobacteriaceae > Hypnocyclicus. The sequence continues at coordinate 181,549 of JAICDD010000001.1, read as the reverse complement.
ATTAATGGAAGAGGAATAGGACTTTCTTTTGAAGCTATAGTTTCTCCTACATCAACTTTTTCAAGACCAGCAATAGAAATAATATCTCCTGCAAAAGCTTCTTTTAATTCAACTTGTTTAAGTCCTTCATATCCAATTAATTTAGATATTCTATATAATAATCTTTCGCCATCTCGTTTTAAAAGAACAACTTCTTCACCTAGTTTTACACTACCATTATATATTCTACCAGTTCCAATTTTACCTAAGTAATTATCATAATAAATATTTGTTATTAAAAATTGAAATGGAGCATTAATATCTCCCTCAGGGTCATCAACATTTTCTAAAATTGTATCAAATAATGGGATAAGATTTTCGTCGGGGTCATTTAAGTTATGTTTTGCAAAACCATTTTTAGCTGATGCATAAATTACAGGAAAATCAAGTTGATATTCATTAGCATTTAATTCTACAAATAAATCAAATACCATATCAACAACTTCATCAGGTCTTGAATTTGGTCTATCTATTTTATTTATAACAACAATAGGTCTATGTCCATGTTCAAGTGCTTTTTTTAATACATATTTTGTTTGAGGCATAGCTCCTTCAAATGCATCTACAAGTAAAAGAACACTATCTACCATTTTTAAAATTCTTTGTACTTCTCCACCAAAATCAGCATGTCCAGGTGTATCAACAATGTTTATTTTATAGTCTTTATAAAATATTGAAGCATTTTTAGAAAAAATAGTTATTCCTCTCTCTTTTTCTAAATCATTACTATCCATAACTCTTTCTTCAATTTTTTGGTTATCTCTAAAGATACCACTTTGTTTAAGCATAGCATCAACTAATGTTGTTTTACCATGGTCAACGTGTGCAATAATTGCAATGTTTTTAATTTTATTACTCATTCATATAACTCCTTCATTTTTTAAATTACATGCTAGTATATCATTTATATAAGAAAATTACCATATATATTTTTTTGATTTTATTAAAGGATATAAGCTATAATTAAAGTAAAATAATAATGAGGTGAAAATAGATGAGAAAAATATTAGTTTTAATATTATTTATGACATATATATATTTTGTAAATGCAATAGAGATAACAGAACTTAATTTGGCTATTCCAATTGATAATAAACCATTTTCATTTATTAATGATAATAATGAATTAGATGGTATTGCAGTAGATTTTTTGAAAATATGGAGTGAAAAAAATAAAGTTAAAATTAATTTTATTAAAACAGAGTTTCAAAATATGGAAAACATGATGAAAGATGAAAAAGTAGATGGATTAGCTTACTATGTATATAATAGAGAATTAACAAAAAATTATATTTTTTCAAATATAATTTATGAATTAAATATAAACGCATATTATTTAGATAAATTTGATTTTAATCTAGCAGAAGATAGAATAGGTATCTTAAATAACAGTTTTTTAAGGGATTATTTTATTTATTCAAATGCTACAGGAAAAGTTATTATATATAAAAATACAGAAGATATGATAAAAGCTTTATTAAATCATGAAATAGATGGAGTAATTTCAAGTGATTTAGAAATAAAAAATGCTTTAAAAAATTTTAATAGAAGAATAAATTTAAATAAGCTAGAAAATTTTAAGTTGAGTTTAGGATTTAGAATTTTATTAAAAGATAAAAAACTAATAAATTTTATAAATGAGTCAATAGACAGGCTAAAAATAATAGATATAGATATTTTAGAAAAAAAATGGAAAATGGATTTTAATACTGTATTTTTTAGTCAAAAAGAAAGAGAATACTTAAAAAACTTAAAAGAGATAGATGTCTTAGTAAAAAAAGATTTTCCACCATACTCTTTTAAAAATAATTTCGGAGAATATGATGGAATATTTATAGAGATTTTTGAAAAACTAGCAGTAGAAACACAAGCAAATTTTTATTTTTTAAATAGTTATACAAATAAAGAAGAGATAGAGTTAGAATTAGATTTTGATTATAGTAATAATGCTGATGGAATAATTTTTTCTGATATGAATATGGTAATAAATGAAAATAGCTGTGAAATTGATGAAGAGAACTTAAAAAATAAAAAAATAGTAGTAGAAAGAAATAATAAAAAAATAGAAAAATTAAGAGAAATTTATAAAGATATAGAAATAAAAGTAGTAGAAAATATATATGATGCATTGTCACTTGTAAATGAAAATGAAAATTATATATATATAGGAAATAATTTAACAATAAATAATATTTTAAAAAATAATGTTTTAAAAAATGTAAAAGTAATTAAATATAATTTAATAAAATATTTAAATATAAAAATAGAAAGTGAAGATAAAAAACTAAAAAAGATAATAAATAAACTGATTTTAAATGAACCAAGAGAGTTTAAAGAGGAGTTACTTAGAGAATACTCTTTAAAAAATAATTTATATTTTTTATTAAATGAGTATGAGATTAATAGTTTAAATGAATTAAATACAGTAAAAATAGGTTCATTAGTAAATAGTGTAGATAATAATGAATATAAAATAATAAAAAAATATTTTGATAAAGTATTTAATAGTATAGGGTTAAATTATTCAATAGAAGATATCCAAGAAGGTAGTGATATAGATAAATATGATATAATAGTTAATTCAAATAAAATATTAAATGAAGAAAAATTTTTTAAAAAAATACCTTTATATACAAAAAATTCATTATTTTTAATAGGAAATAAATTTTCAATAAATAACATTGAATTAAATAATGAAAAAATAGCATTGTTAAAAGATTATAAAATAGAAAAAGATTTAAGGATAAATTATCCAAATTTAAAAATATTTTTAGTAAATAATATAGATGAAATGCTAGAACTATTTGAAAAAAATAAAATAGATTTTTTTATTGTAGATAAAATAAATTACTTTGAAAAAATAAAAGATAAAAAACTGGAAATAAATAAAGTATTTGAACAAGATTACCCAATTTTTTATTATGTTTCAAAAAATAATAAATTATTAGACAGTATAATATCAAAAGGTGTATTTAGTTTAAATGGACAAATAGAAAAAGATATATATGATAATTATAAATTAAAAACTAGTGAAGTAGCACATCTAGAACATAAATATTATTATATAATAATAGGAATATTAATAGTTTTTCTTATTATAACTTTTATTTATTTAGTAATTTTTAATAAAAAAATAGTTTTATATCAAAATGAAATAGAGGAATTAAAAAATTATGAAACATTGTTAAAATTTAATCCAGTAGGATTAATTTTAATAGATAATCAAAAAATAATTCATTATTTAAACAATATATTTGAAAGAGTTACTGGATATTATAAAGAGGATTTAGTTGGAAGATTTTTTGGGGAAGTAATAACTGATGAAAATATGATTAATATAATAAATGAACAATTATCTAGTGGCTTTTTAACTGGAGAATATGAAAAAGAGATTCAATTTTTTACTGCAAAAGGTGAAAAAAAATGGATTAATCTGTATATGAAAAGAGTATCAAAAACATATATAGCTATATATATTTTTGATGTTACTTCAGATAAAGAATTAGAAAAAGAAACAAAATATCAAATAGCAATAGAAAAACTTTTTGCAGATATTTCAACACATATTGTTATACACACTAGAAAAAATATTGATAAAGAAATTAAATATGGGTTAGAAAAATTAGGAGAATTTATAAATACAGATAGAGCATATCTATTTTTATTTTCTGGAGAAAAAAATCATATCTATAAACATTATGAATGGAAGAAAACTGAAGTTGATTCAAATATTGATATCTTAAAAGGGATATTTCCATTTTCTTATTTTATGGAAAATTTTGAAAGATTTAGAAATATTTATATAACAAATGTAAATAAAATGGAAAACGGAGTAGAAAAAGAGTATCTTCTACAAGCGAATATAAAATCACTTCTTTGTGTACCTATAAGATATGGAAATGAATTAATGGGATTTGTTGCATGTGATACAGTATATGAAAATAAAAGTTGGACACAAAAAGATATATCAGTATTAAAAATATTTGGAGATATTTTTGCAAATGCTATTGTTAGAAAAGAGATGGAAGAAAGACTAAAAGATGCTAAGAAAAAAGCTGAATTAGCAAATAATGCTAAAAGTAGTTTTTTAGCTAATATGAGTCATGAAATACGTACTCCAATGAATGCAATAATTGGAATAACACATCTTTTAATGAATACAACACTTAATAGAAAACAGATAGATTATTTAAAAAAAGTAGAACAAGCAGCAAATAATTTATTAGGAATAATAAATGATATACTTGATTTTTCTAAAATTGAAGCATCAAAACTTACATTAGAAAATACAGAGTTTGACATAAATAAAGTATTAGAAAACATTTCAAATATATTAAGTGTAAAATTACAAAATAAAAATTTAGAAATAATAATAGAAAAAGATTTAGATGTACCAGATTATGTAATAGGAGATCCAACTAGAGTTGGACAAGTACTCTTAAATTTATCAAATAATGCTCTTAAATTTACTGAAAATGGAGAAGTATCTCTAAGAATAAAAAAAGAGAAGGAATATGGAGAATTTATAGTATTAAAATTTGAGGTAGAAGATACAGGAATAGGAATAGATGAAAAATATATAGATAATTTATTTACCCCTTTTACACAAGAAGATGCTAGTATTACTAGAAGATATGGAGGAACTGGGTTAGGACTTACTATATCAAAACGTCTTGTAGAAATGATGGGGGGAAAAATATTTGTTGAAAGTGAAAAAAATAAAGGTACAAAATTTACATTTACTATCCAATTTTTAAAAAGTTTTAGAAAAAAAGCAGAATATGTACTGCCTTCTATAGATTTAGAAAAGATAAATACTTTATTATTTGAAAAAAATATTAATATAGCAAAAGTATTAGATTTATATTTAAAACGATTTAAATTTAAAGTAGATACAGTTATAAATAATGAAGAGTTTAAAATTTTTATAAAAAATAATAATTATCAATTATTAATAATAGAATATGAAATAATTAAGAATTTTTCAAAGGAAACTTTTGAAAAAATAAAAAATAAAGAAATAAAAATAATATGCCTTATGAATTATAATGAAAGTTTAGAATATCAAAAAAATGAATTTTTAAAATCACAAATTAATGATGTATTGTTAAAGCCAGTTACAGAGTCAACAATATTTGATGCTATAATTAATGTTTTTGAAGAATTAGAAAATAATAAAATAATGAAACCTGTTTATATAGCAAATGGAGTTAATGTACTTTTAGCTGAAGATAATGAAATAAATCAAGTAGTAGCAAAAGAGATATTAGAGAAAAAAGGATTTAGGGTAGATGTAGTAGATAATGGTAGAAAAGCAATAGAAAAAGTAACAGAAAACAAATATGATATTATATTAATGGATTTACAAATGCCAGTAATGGATGGAATAGAAGCTGCAAAAGAACTAAGATTACTAGGTATAGATATACCAATTATAGCTCTTACAGCTGATGCACTATCTGGAGTAAAAGAAAAATGTTTAGCTGCTGGAATGAATGATTATATTAGTAAACCTATTGTTCCTGAAAAAATGATAGAAATAATATCTAATTGGTTAAAAGAGGGAAAAATATTAAAAATCGAAGATGTTAATCTTGAAAAAAATATAAAAAAATCAATAGATATTGAGTTTAAATATTTAAATTATATAGAAGGAATAAATAGAATAGGTAGTTTAAAACTTTATAAAGAGATATTAGAAAAATTTATTAAAAATAATTTTAATTTAGAATTAGAATTAAAAAAAGAGTATAATACAAAAAACTTTGAAAATCTTTCTAAATTAATTCATACATTAAAAGGAGTATCAGGAAATATATCTGCTAATAAGTTAAATGCTATTTGTAAAGAGATAGAAAATATAATTAAAGAAAAAAGTTTTTCTAATTTAAAAGAAACTTTTGAAGAATTTTTAGAAATATATGAAAAAACATATAAAGAGATAGAACTTTATCTAGAAAAAGAGAAGGAAAATGAAAAAGAAGAAATTAAAGTAAAGGTAAATAATTATGATAAACTGATTAAAATGTTAGAAGATGAAGATATAGAAGCTGTAGAGTATTTTAATTCTATTGACTTTAAAAATTTTGATGAAAAGGAAATTAATATAGTAAAAGTTTTAATTGATAATTATGAATTTGATAAAGCATTAGAAAAATTAAGAAAAATACTAAATGATTAGTGGAGGATTATTATGGAAGAGCTATTAAAAAATCAAAAAATATTAATTGTAGATGATACTCCTGAAAATATAGATGTTTTAGCTGGAGTTTTGAGTGATTATAAGAGAACTTTTGCATTAAATGGAAAAAAAGTATTAGAAAAAGTTTTTTCTGACAATCCTCCAGATTTAATACTTTTAGATGTAATGATGCCAGAGATGGATGGATATGAGGTTTGTAAAATATTAAAACAAGATTATAGAAGTAAAAATATTCCAGTAATATTTATTACAGCTAAAACTAATACAGAAGATGAAGCATATGGTTTATCATTAGGGGCAGTAGATTATATTAATAAACCAATAAATCCAGAGATAGTAAAAGCTAGAGTAAAAACACATCTTATGTTAAAAATAGCAAATGAGAAATTGGAAAAACAAAATAAAGAACTGGAAAAAGAGGTAGAGAAAAGAACTGAAAAAATAGCTCAAACTGAAGAATTAACAATAAGAACATTAGCGTCACTTGCAGAAACTAGAGATAATGAAACAGGTGAGCATATTTTACGAACACAATATTATGTAAAGGTTTTAGCAGAATATTTAAAAAATAATCCTAAATATAGTGAATTGAGAGATGAAAAAGTAATTAAATATATATTTAAATCAGCACCACTTCATGATATAGGAAAAGTAGGAGTACCTGATAAAATTTTATTAAAACCAGGAAAACTTACTTTTGAAGAATTTGAAGAGATGAAAAAACATGCAATATATGGAAGAGATGCTCTTTTAAAGGCGGATAAAGCATTGCATGGAGAAAGCTTTTTACATTATGCCATGGAAATAGCATATACACATCATGAAAAATGGGATGGAAGTGGATATCCAAGGGGATTAAAAGGAGAGGATATACCAGTTTCAGGGAGACTAATGGCTCTTGCTGATGTATATGATGCACTTATTTCTAAGAGAGTTTATAAACCTGCTTTTTCTCATGAAAAGGCAAAAGAGATAATATTAGCTGGAAAAGGGACACATTTTGATCCAGATATAGTCGATGCTTTTATAGCTCTAGAAGAAGTATTTAAAACTATTGCAAACAAATATAAAGACTAGAAATTATTATATTTCTAGTCTTTATATTTTATTAAAGAAAAACAGAAAAAAAGACGATAAAAAGAGATGAATAAGAAGGTTTTTGGAAGGAGAGTCGAAAATGGGAATACAATTAACTGGATTAGCATCTGGAATGGATACTAATAGTATGGTTAAAAAATTAGTTGAAGTAGAAAAAAAGCCTATTGAGACTAAAAAAGTAGAGATTAGTAAATTAGAAGAACAAAAAAAAGAGTGGATGGATATAGAGAAAAAAGTAGGTGCAATAAAAACAGCAGCACAAACATTAAATACAAGTGCTAAATTTAATAATAAAGAGACATCTGTAAGTAATGAAGCTTTAGTAACTGCAGAAGCAAGTGCAAATGTAAAAAATGGAGTATATGTAATAGAAGATATAAAACTTGCAAGACCAGCTCAAGTAAGTTCAAGAGAAGAGTTACCTTTAAAAGAGGGAAGAAATTCTACAATTATTAGTAGTCGTACTAAAATAAGTAATCCAAATGATAAGTTTTTAGATGTATTTTTTAGTTTTATAAATAGAACTGATTACTCAAATATTGGATTTAAAATAAATGGAGTAAATATAAGTGTAACACCAGAAGATACTGTTGGATTATTTCTAAATAAAATTAATCAATCAAATGCTGGAGTAAAAGCAATGTATGATTCAAAAAGAAGAAGAATTATATTTGAATCAAAGAATGAAACAGCAGCAATAAAAATAGAAGCAAATGATAAAGGATTTTTAAGAGAATTAGGTCTTGATCAATATAATGGAAAAGAAGTAAAAAATGGAGTAAAATCAGAAAGTTTTAAACTTTTAAAAGATTCTGATTATTTTAGAGATGTAAAAAATGGATATTTTACAATAAATGGTTATACTTTTAATGTAGACCCTACTAGAGATAGTCTTAAGAGTATAATTAGTAAAGTAAATAATTCAGGAGCAAATGTAAGAGCAGTATATGATGAAGGATCTAAAAAAATAAGTTTTATATCCACTATTCCAGGGGAAGATATGATAATAGAAAATGATAATAGTGGACTTTTAGAAAAATTAAAAGTAATGCAACAAACTAAAAGTGGAAGAGATAAAATAACATCACTTTTTAAAGGTCAAAAAGCTAGTTTTAAAATGGATGGAGTAACATATGAAAGAAGTTCAAATAGTATAGAATTAGATGGTTTAAAAATAAACTTAAAAAATGAAACTAAAGATGGTGAAAAAGTAACAATAAAAGTAGATTATAATACAGAGGCAGCTTTAGAAGAAATAGCAAATTTTTTATATGCTTATAATCAGGTAGTAGAAACTATAGAAGAAAAAACTAAAAAAGATGGAATATTGCAAGGTGATACAACAGCTACATCACTACTTGTTAATTTAAGAAATAAAATGACAGCTAGTGTAAATGGTATAGAGGATAAATATAATCAACTTGCTTTAATTGGAGTAGAAACTGATGCTAAAAGTGGTAAATTAACAGTTAATGAAGCTAAATTAAGACAAGCAATTTCTGAAAATCCACTTGAAATAAAAAAATTATTTACACAAAAAGCAAATGATGCAAAACCTTTGGATTTAGGTATAGGAAATGGTACTAAGTCTGTATTTGACCCAACTGAACCACTTCCAGGAGATATAGAAGATATAAGAGTAGTGGTAGGAGATAAAAGTTATTCACTAGATAATCAAAAAAATCCGATAATCAAAAAAAGTGAATTATATAAATATACAGTTTCTAGACTTGATTTAATAAAATATATTATTAATGGAGATGTAAAAACTAAAGATGAAGCTTTAGCAAAATTAGGGAAAAAATTACCTCCAAATGCAGTAATAATAGATGATGTTACTGGTAAAATAGAATTTGGTACACCACCTAAAAAAGGTGAAAAAATATATGTTGAATCTAAAAAAGTATCAACTACAAAAAAAACAGGGACTGATGAAGGAATATCTAGAAGAATGGAAACTTTTTTAGCACCATATACTAGATATGGAGGAACTTTAAAAAATAGAATAAAATATTATGATGAAAGAATAGAAACAATTAATGATTGGATAGATGAATCAAATGAGAGAATAAGTAGAAAAGAAGATATGTATAAAGCAAAGTTTGGAACAATGGAAGGTGCACTTCAAAATAGTAATTCACTTAGTAGCTGGTTAAATGGACAAATAGCTGGATTGTAGGGAGTAATTTATGGATATAATTTTAGATAATCAAAAAATAGAATTAAAAAATTTTAATAGTTTTAAGGGGATTTTAAGTGAAATAAGTAAAATATTAAGTAAAGAAAATAAAATTATAAGTGAAATTATAGTAGATGGAATGAGTGTAAATGAAAATGTTGAAGTAGATATAAATAAAATATTAACAATAGAAATAAAGAGTAAAAGAACTAAAATTTTACTTATAGAAACAGTAAATGAAATGGAAAAATTTTTAAAAAAATTTATTAAAACTTTGTCAAATGTAGATTTAAATAATAATATAGAAGAGGAATTAGATAAATATTTAAAAGACAATATTGATGGACTTGAATGGGTATTTAATGTTTTTTCTTCTGTATTAAATTTAAGTAATATAAGTTTTAGAGAATTAGGTATAGAAGAGACATATTTAAAATTTGAAGATATATTTAATACTTTTTTAGAATATGTAGAAAAAGAGAAAAAGAAACAATTATTAATCTTTTTTAAATTTAATTTAAAAGAATTTTTAATGGAAATCCAAGAAAAAACTCCTATAATATTGGAGTATTTAATTGAAGAAGAAAAATTAGACAGAATAAAAGCCTAATTTTTTTGACAGATAGTAAACTTTAGTATATAATTGTTATGTTTAAATTGCAACATTTAGGAGGAAAACATGAAAAGAATAAGCAAAATTTTATTAGCATTATCTATATTATCACTTAGTGCATGTAGTGTAATAGAACCAAAATCAAATAATATACAAGGACAAAGTTTATTTTTTTATAAAGATAAAATAAATGATGATAATGGTTATGGAACTTATAGATATCCAACAGATAAAAAATATACTTCAAAATCATTGGATATTAATTCAATAGAAATAATAGAAACAGAAAAAGAGTATAATTTTATTATTACAGTAGGAAGTTTTATTAATAATTATTCAAATAATGATTTTGGCTGGGAAGCTCAAATGTTTGATATATATTTAAATTTTAATGAAAATAAATATTACAATACTGTTTATGGAAGAAACTTAAAAATAAAAGATAAATGGGATAAAGTGATAGTTGTAGCACCTATAAGAAATGTTGATTTTAAAACAAAATTTTTAAAAGAAAATACAGATATTAAAGATAATACTACTAGTTATGAAAATATAACAGAGGGATTAATTTATCCAGATAATGTTGTAGTTCAAGGAGATAAATTTATAGTATCTGTATCAAAAGATAAAATAGATTATAGTAAATTAAAAGGAATTCAAGTATTTAGTATGGGATTTGATACTTCAAGTAAAGGGACTTTTAATACTGAAGTTGAAGAGTTTGTTGGAGTAAATAATTTTGGTGGTGGAACTGATTATAATGGTGACAGTAATGTAATAGATATTTTAGGTGATAACTCTTTAATGAAAAATTATGTTTCAGAAGAGGGAAATGAAGAGTTTGCTGAAATTGAATTAATAAAAGTTAAATAAATAGAGGGAGACCAAAAATAGCATTAAAAAATGAATTAATAAAACGAGTTTTTAATTATGAAAGACTCGTTTTTTATTTATTCAATAGATAGGTCTCCTAGTAATTTTTTATTGTTGGAGGATAAAATGAAAAAAATATTTTTATTATTGTTATTATTTTCAGGATGTTTTAGTGTTAGAAAACAAAATTTTGATAATTTCATACCTAAAAATAGTAAAAAAGGTGATGGATATATATTTGAAAATGATTTATCATATGAGATAAAATATAAAAATAATAGTGATTATATAATTTTTAAAACTAAAAAAGATGATATAGAAAAAATATATTTAATCACAGATAAAGAAAAAAAAGAATTAAAATATTTGAGTAGTGATAGATTAAATGATTATTATTATACAGAATTAGAAAAAATAAAAGAGTGTTATTTTGAAATAATTGACGGAAAACTTATAAGATTTTATGATTATATTGGAGTAAAAAATGATAAAAATAATATAAATAAAATAAAAATAGAAAAAAATATAAAAACTGATGATTTAAAAAGTTTGGGAGATATTTTATATAAATTAGAAATTGATAGTTTTTATAATGGAGATAAAACTAATGACCCTAAATATAGTGCAAAAGGTAATTTATACAGTGAAAAATTTAAAGTTATAAATTTTGAGGAAAATATAGATAATCTAAAAAATATAGATAATATTATATATGGAGGAGATTTAGTAGGAGTTAAGAAAAAAATAGAGTATTTTAAAGAATTAGGGATAGATACAGTTGAATTATCCTCGCCGTTTATATCTTTTTCAGCTGATAAAAGTGATGTAATAGATTATAGATATATTTCACCAAATTATTTTGATATTAATGATTTTGAAAATATTGATTTTAATAAAAACATTTATACTAACTCTGATAAAAAGTTTATAGAATTAATAGATAATTTCTATGAAAATAATATTAATATTTTAATAGATGTAAATTTAAATTATGTATCAGAGTATTTTTTTGCATTTTTAGATGTACTAAAAAAAGGTAAAAATTCAAAATATTTTAGTTGGTTTTATATTTCTGATATACAAGAAGGATTTAAAGAGATAGATGAAAAATTATCAGAAGAAAAGAAAAAAGAGTTAATTTTATTAAATCTAAAAAATATTAAATATAAAAATGTATTAGGTAAGCCTGTTTTAAATACAAAAAATATAGAAGTAAAAGAGTACTTAGTAACTTCATTAAAAAAATGGGAAGAGAGTAAACTTTTAGGAGTAAAAATATCTGGAGATAAAGAGATAGTAGATTATTTAAAAGAAAATTTAAATTATAAAATAATTTTAGATGATAAAAATATAAGTTATAATTTTGTTATTGAGAGTTTGAAATTTTATAAAAATAAAATTAGTAAAAATGAATTTTTATCAAAAATTATTTTTAATGAATTTTTAGATAATCAAATAGATATATTAAGTGATAAATATGTAGAAAGAGCTTACTCAGCGTTAATTAATGAAAATATATATGATAATAGTAATAAATCTATAAAAGGAGATAATTTTTTAGAGATAAGACCAGATTTGATTTCAGAAAATAAAATTAATGAATTAAAACAGATAATATTTTTACAAATGTGGATAGGTAAAAATTTTGATATTTATTATGGAGATGAAAAAGGGATGTGGGGAGGAGATATTCCTAGAAATAGAAAAGCTATGATTTGGGATGAAGAGTATATATATTTAGATGAAAGTGATGATTTGTTTAAATATGAAAAAATAAAAACAAAATTAAATGAAAAAGTTGTAATAGATGAAGTAAATAAAAAAATATATTATAAAGTATTAGCAAATAATGATCTGTTTGATTATTATAAAGAAATAATAAAGTTAAGAAAAGAATTAAAAGATTCTTTAAATAAAATATCTAAAATAATAAATAATGATGATAAAGATACTATAATTTTAGAAAAAAATAATTTGAAATTAGTAATAAATAAAAGTAATGAACAGAAAAAAATAATTTTAGATGCAAGTAAAAATAGTAAAATAATATTTAAAGACAATGAAATAAAAGAAGAAAAATTAAATGTAATAGATAATAAAGTTGAATTAAATGTAAATAAATATGGAATTGTATTAATAAAAACCTTCTAAATTGAATTTAGAAGGTTTTTTAATAAAGTAAAATTAATTAAAAAAGTTCTTAATTTTTATTCCAACTTAAAACTTTAGATAAAAATATTTTTAGATTTTCACTTTTGGGTTCTGATAATATAGATGGTGGACCATGCTCAATAATTTTGCCTTCATCAATAAAAAGAATATAATCAGCAACATCTCTAGCAAACCCTATTTCATGTGTAACTATTATAAAATCTTTTTTTTCATCTTTTAATTTTAAGATAGTTTCTAATACTTCATATGTAAGAATTGGATCTAAAGAGCTTGTAGGTTCGTCAAAAAATAGTATGTCAGGATTAATAGCAAGAGAACGTACAATAGAAGCTCTTTGAGATTGACCGCCACTTAGTTGTTCTGGTAATTTATGCATATGTTCTATAAGCCCAAATTTTTCTAATAAATAAATAGTTTTTTCTTCTGCTTCTTTTTTATTAATGTGATGTATTTTTTCTAAAATTAAAGTTATATTTCTTAATATAGTTAAATGAGGAAATAAACTATGACTTTGAAAAACAAATCCTATTTTTTTATGATAATCTTTTATTTTTTCTTTTGTTATTTCTAGTCCATTTACAATAATACTACCACTAGTTGGCTCTTCTAATCCAGCAATAAGTCTTAGAAAAGTTGATTTTCCACCTCCACTTGGACCAATAACACCAATAACATTTTTATTTTCTAAATTAAGATCTATTCCTTTTAAGACAGCTTTATCATAATCTTTTTTTAAATTACTAATAGTTAAGTTCATTTTGCATACCTTCTTTCAAGATAGTTCGTAATTCTAATAAGCGGAATTGTTATTAGCAAATATGAAATCATCATTAGAATATATCCTTCTGTAAATGCATAAGTACGTGATTGTGCTGTTGAAATTGAATAAAAAAGTTCTTTATATCCAATCATATAAAGGATAGAACTACCTTTTATTGTAAAAGTTAAGTTTCCAGCTAGAGGTGGCATAATGATTTTTATTATTTGCGGTAAAATTATATATCGATATTTTTGTATAGTAGTAAACCCAAATAATTTTGCAGCCATATGTTGGTTTTGGTCTATTGATTCAATAGCACCTTTAAATAAATTTGTCATATAAGGAGCCATATAAAAACTAAGAGCTGCAGTACCAAGAACCATTCTGTTTTCATAGTTAAATGCAGTTCCAATAAAATAATAAGTTATTAATACAAATACAAGAAGTGGAGAACCAAAAATAATTTCATTAAAAATAACAGCTAAATATTTTATAAAATAGTGTAAAAAAGGGATGTTATTTATTGTCATTATATAAATAACAAACCCAATTATTAAACTACAAAAAAGCGCTATTACACTAATAAAGATACTATTTATCCATCCTTGTATAATTAAGGTTTTATATGGTGCTAAAAATGAAAAACTAAAATTACTAGAAGGTATTCTTTTTATTATGAAATATACAAAGTATGTAAAAACTAAAAAGGCTAAAAAGAAATTAAAGCCTTTTAGAAATTTTTTATTAAAATTCATTACTCATCTCCTATAGGTTTAGTATAAAAATCAAGTGTTTGTCCAGGTAAACTTTTTGCAATAGTACTATTATATTTTTCAGCTAATCTTTTATAAACACCATTTTTTTCTAATCCATCAATAAAAGTATTAACTTTTTTAAGTAATTCAGTATCACTTTTTCTAAGACCCATTCCAATTTTAGCTTGTTGAACAGGATCCCATAATATTTCAGTTTGTTCTGGATATTTATTATTAAATTCAGATGCAGCTATAGCATCAATAATAAATGCATCTGCTTTTCCTTGAACTACTTCAAGAACAGCACTTGATTTATCATCAAATTCTAATAATTTTGGTTTATTAGCTTTTTCTTTTGGTATTTTTAAAGATACAAAACTTTTTGGACCTACAAATCTGACACCTTCTCTTGAAAATAGTTTTTTTTTATCTTTTATATTACTATTTTTATTTAAAAGAGTAACTAATGAAAAATAAAAATATGGTTTTGAAAAATTTATTTTTTCAGCTCTTTCTTTTGTAATAGACATAGATGCTATAATTATATCAATTTTTCCAGTTTCAAGTGCAGGAATTAAAGAACCAAAAGAAGTATCAACAATTTCTATATCTCTATTTAAATATTTTCCTAATTCATAAGCCAAGTCAACACTAATACCAGTTGCTTTTCCATCTTCTGTAATAGTTTCAAAAGGTGGCCATTTTAATTCCATTCCTACTTTTAATGGTGGTTCTTTTGTAACAGTTGTTGAATTACTTGCATTTTTTTTATTACAAGAAATTACAAATAATGATAATAGTAACAATACTATCAAAGATTTAATTTTTTTCATAAAAATTCCCCCTATTTTAAGTTTAATATCACTAATATATTATTTCATATTTAATTTAAGATTTCAAGTTATTTTTCTTTATAAAAAAAATAAAGAATTGATTTTATTGATGAATAACATAAAAATTGTTATAATACTTCGAGGTGATAAAAATGATATTTATTGGAATATTTAGTATAGATTATGAAGAAAAATTTATAAAAAAAGTAAAATTAGAAAAAAATTATTTAGATTTAGAAGAAGTTGACTTAGTAAAACTAGAAAAAAATTTTAAATTCTTTTTTTTGAAATTATTTTCATGGTTTGATGGATATTATTTTAAAGTAAAAGATAATTATATAAAAATTCATACAGATAGTATAAAAGAAATTATTACAAAAGAAAAAATAGATATTACAAAGTATTTATAAAACTCTTTAAATTTTATAAAAATTTAAAATTCTTGAAATTTTATAAAAATTATGATAAAATTTTGTGCAAAAAAAAATATGCAAGGATGGTGGAATTGGTAGACACGCTACTTTGAGGGGGTAGTTGGCATAGCCAGTGAGGGTTCGAGTCCCTTTCCTTGCACCAAAAAATCAAGTGTAAAGAAGCACTTGATTTTTTATTTTTATAGAAAAGTAATAAAAAAAATGATATATTAAAATAGAGTTTGCAGAAAAAATTATTAAGGAGATGGTAAAAATGGGAAAAATAATTACAGAGGAGATTTATATTAAACAGTTAGAAAAAAACAGAAAAATAAGAATTTATTTACCAAATGATTATGAAAAAGATGATAAAAAATATCCTGTTATTTACATGCATGATGCACAAAATATTTATAATATAGGAATATCAGCTTATGGAATGGAGTGGGATGTAGATAAAACATTAGATGATATATTTGAAAAAACAGAAAAAGGATTTATAGTAGTAGGTATTGATAATACTTCTGAAAGAGATGGAGCAGAAAGAGTAACAGAGTATTCACCATTTGTAAATAATGAACTTTATAAAATAACAGACAAATATAATGATGGTTATGACCTTGGAGGAAAAGGTGATAATTATGCTGATTTTATTGTAAATGATTTAAAACCTTATATAGATAAGAAATATAAAACTTTATCAGATAGAGAAAATACTGCAATTATTGGTAGTTCTATGGGAGGATTTATATCTATATATATTGGACTAAAATATCAAAATATTTTTTCAAAAATAGGAGGACTTTCTAATGCAATTTGGTTTGCAGAAGAAGATATGATAAAATTTGTTAAAAATATAAAAAAAGAAAATAATATGAAAATATATTTAGATGTAGGGACAGAAGAAACAAGTGATAATAGAGTAGATAATTTTAATGAAATATATATAAACGGGAATAAAAAAGTGTATGAAATATTAAAAGAAAAAAGTTTTGATGTAAAATTTTATTTAGATGAGGGAGCAAAACATAATGAATTATATTGGGCTAAAAGATTTCCTAAAGTGATAGAGTATTTATTTTTTTTATAAAAATAAATTAAAAAACGAGTTCTTAATTTTTGAAGAACTCGTTTTAATTTAATAAAAATTAGCTTTTTAGTCCTAAGTTTTACTATTTTAAATGTTTTTTAGCAATTGTTATGGCGTCATTAATGTTTTTACATATAAATTGATCTCCAATTTCTTTATTTAGTCCAATTTTTTGTATGGCATTTAAAGGTTGTTTGTTAATACCAGATATTATTAATTGGATATTATTTTTTTTACAAGATTTAATAATAGTTTCTAAAGCTGAAAGACCAGTAGCGTCAATAACAGAGACATTTCTCATTCTTAAGATTAAAAATTTTGGTAAAGTTTCAATATTTCCCAAATTATCTCTAAATATTGATGCAGCACCAAAGAAAAATGGACCATTTATTTCAAATATTTCTATTTCTTTTGGAATAGGAGTATTATTTTCTAATATTCCACTAGCGATAAATTCTTCATCTGTATCATAATATTCTTTTTTTAAAAAATCTGCTTCAGTTACTTCACTCATTCTTTTCATAAATAATAAAGCAGATAAAACTATTCCAAATTGAATAGCTACTGTAAGGTCAGCTAAAACTGTAAGTAAAAATGTAATTAAAAGTATAAAGAAATCTGATTTTGGAGCTTTTCTTAATTTTATAAAATGTTGAATTTCGCTCATATTATAAGCTACTATCATTAAAATACCAGATAATGTAGCCATAGGAATCATCTTAGCTAATTTTCCTAAAAATAGCATTATCATTAATAAAGTAATAGAATGAAACATACCTGCAAATGGAGTACGACCACCATTTTTTATGTTTGTAGCGGTTCTTGCAATAGCTCCTGTGGCAGGGATTCCACCAAAAATAGGTGAAAAAATATTTGCTATACCTTGAGCTATTAACTCTGTATTAGAATTATGTTTTGTACCAATCATTCCATCAGCAACAACAGCAGACAATAAAGATTCGATACCAGCTAACATTGCAATTGTAAAAGCCGAAGGAAGTAGTTCTTTAACGGTTAAAAAGTTTATGTGTGGAAAATGTAAAGGAGGAAATGAATTAGGGACATCTCCAAATACACTACCAATAGTATCAACAGGTAATTTAAATAAATTTACTAATATAGTTGTAACAATAATAGCAATTAAAGAACCAGGAATTTTTTTAAATTTTTTTGACCAAAATAATACTATTATTATAGTTATTAATCCAATAAATATAGAGTAAAAATTAATGTTTGAAGTATTTTCTATAAAATATGGAATTTTTTCTAAAAATTCAGCAGGAGCCTTTTCGTGTAATCCTAAAAAATCTTTAATTTGTGATGTGAAAATAAGTAGGGCAATTCCTGAAGTAAATCCTACAGTTACAGGATAAGGAATAAATTTAATAAAACTTCCTAAACGAAACGCTCCAAATAGTACTAAGATTATTCCTGCTAATACTGATGCAGTAGCAAGTCCATCATAACCAAATTTTTGTACAATACTATAAACAATAACAACAAAAGCTCCGGTTGGACCACCTATTTGTACTCTACTACCACCTAAAAATGCAATTATAAATCCTGCAATTATAGCAGTATAAAGTCCTTGTTCTGGTTTTACACCAGAAGCAATAGCTAAAGCAATAGATAATGGTAAAGCTACAATTCCTACAATTATTCCAGCAATTAAGTCTTTTGTAAGAGAATTAAAATCATATCCTTCTTTTAAGACTTTTAAAGTTTTAGGATAAAAAACTTTAGACATATTAATTCATCTCCTTTTATAATAAAAAATTTAATAACTAGTATCAAAACATATTTAATATATCACCAAGCAATTTAAAAAGCAATAGAAATTATTTTTATTGACAAAACTAGTAAAAATAAGTTAAAATATATTAGAAAATAATAATATAGTGAAAAAGGTGATTTTATGGATTTAAATGAATTAGAAGTGAAATTTTTTAAAGCCCTAGCACATCCTGTAAGAATAAAAATAATAAAAAAGCTTTTAAATACTGAATTATGCGTATGTGATTTAAATGATGATATTGAATTTTCTCAATCAAATTTATCTCAACATTTAAAAATATTAAAAGATGCAAGAATAGTGAATTCAAGAAAAGAAGGATTAAAAGTACATTACTCTATACAAAATTTAGAAAAAGTAAAGAAAAGTTTTGAATTAATGGAAGAGTTAATAAAAGAAACTTGGAATGTAAAATTTTAAATAATTTTATAAAACAAAAGATGAGATTAATTTTCTCATCTTTTTTTTATATTATTTTTATACTCTTCTATAAAATTATAAACTTCTTTTACTGGAGTAGCCCAAGAGGTAACAAGTCTAATAACAGAACTGTTTTCATCAAATTTTTCCCAAACATAAAAATCAAATTCTTTTAATAAATTTTCAATTATTTTATTATCGATTATTGGGAATATTTGATTTGTAGGAGAATCCACTAAAAATTTACAACCTAATTTTTTTAATTCTGTTGTTAAAATATTAGCCATTTTATTTGCATGGCTTGCTAATTCAAAATATAAATTATTTTTAAATAATTCATTAAATTGAATTCCCATTATACGTCCTTTAGCAATTAAAGCACCTCTTTGTTTTATAATATATCTTATCTCATCTTTTATATCTAAATTTTTAATAATAAGAGCTTCTCCTAATAGGGCACCATTTTTAGTCCCACCAATGAAAAAAGCATCGCTATAATTATACATATCTTGTAGATTTACATCACTAGCTAATATAGCATTTCCAAGTCTAGCACCATCAATATATAAATAAAGATTATTATTTTGACAAAATTCATATAAATTTTTTAATTCATTTTTTGTATAAACAGTACCAATTTCAGTGGAATTTGATATATACACTAACTTTGGTTTTACCATATGTTCAAAATGGTGATAGTCTAATATAGGTTTTATAAGAGTTGGAGTTAATGCTCCTGTTTCATGGTCTACGATATGTCCAGTTTTTGCAGCAATACAAGCTTCATGAGGTCTAAGAAAAGCAGTAATTGCAATAAGATTTGTTTGAGTTCCTCCTGGAATAAAGTGTATATCACACTTACCATTTATATATTTTTTTATATTGGATTTTGCTTTTTCTGTATAGTTATCTTCACTATATCCATTTTGTTGGTCAAGATTAACTCCTTTCAAGTTTTCTTAAATTATATAATAAATATTAATATAATACTATATTTTTTAGAAATAGTTGTTATTTTTATTAAAATATTTTTATAAAATATAATTTATGATATAATTAGTAAAAAACATATAAAAAATAAGGAGTGTTTTATGAAAATAGCTTTTATATCAGATATTCATAGCAACTATTATGCATTAAAAAGTGTATTAGAAAATTTAAAAAAAGAAAATATAAATGAAATATATTCTGCAGGAGATATAATTGGATATCATTCTATGCCAAATGAAGTAATTAAATTAATGAAAGAAAATAATATAATTTCAATAAAAGGTAATCATGATTATGATATAATTAATAAACTTTTTGATGAAAGTATAAAAGATTTTAAAACATGGACTTATAAAAATTTAACAGAAGAAAATAGAGAATATATAAGAAATTTACCTGAAAATTTAGTTATTTCTAAAAATAATATAAAAATAAAAATTGTACATGGCAGTAGTAGAGATATAGCTGAATATTTATTTGAAACTAGCGAGTTATTAGAAAAAGAAGCAAAAAATTTAGAAGAAGATGTACTTGTGTGTGCACATACACATTTTCCATACATAAAAAAAATAGATGATAAAATCATAGTAAATACTGGAAGTGTAGGAAAGCCTAAAATAGGAACACCAACTCCAAATTATATAGTTTTTGATACAGAAAAAAAAGAGTTTGAAATAAAATATGTAGAGTATGATGTAGATAAAATGTGTGAGGATATGAAAAAGAAAGGATTATCAGAAAAACACATAGAAGAGCTTAGATTAGGAAAGGTAATAGCATAATATTTTAGAGGAGTAATATTTTACTTCTCTTTTTTATTTTAAGAGTTTTTTTATTTTTAATAAGTAGAAAATATGATATAATCATAGTTGGAAAAATAAAAATTTTTAGTGATAAAAAAAGAATGGGAACCATGTACACAGCTTTCGGTATTTTTCTACGAAAAACACCTTAGATATTCACAGATAAACACAAGATAGGAAAAAATTAATAATTAAAAAATAGCCACGGAAAAACACGGATTATCACTGATTATAGAGAGAAATAAGAAGTGAGGAGTAAGAAGAATTAAAATGTGCATTTTCGGAGGATATTAGATTTTCTTGGTAAATGCGTTACACGAAGAACACAAAGAAATAAAAACAGAACCACAAAGAGAATTCTTAGTGGTTCTTAATGGTTTTCTTCGTGCTCTTTGTGTAATAAAAAATTAGAGTTCATTCGTGTAATTCTTGACCAAGATATCACATGTTTATCTTGTGGTTTCAAAAAAATCCGTGTAATCCGTGGCAAACTTCCTTAGTGGTCCTTAGAGCTTTTCTCTGTGTTCTTTGTGTAACAAGAAACTAGTATTTATTTGTGAAATACATGATAAAAAATCTTGTATAATATCCTGTGTTAATCCAGTGGTTTCAAAAATTCTTTGTAAATTTTGTATAATAAAAATAAATGGAGGAAATATTTCTTTTATGAAAAAACGTATATTATTGCTATATATTATTTTATCAATAAATATTTTAGCAGGAGATAAACTTAATATAAATACTAATGAAGCTATTATAGACTTTGAAAATGAAGAGTTTCAAGCTGGCGGTGGAGTGAATTTTAATTATGATGATATAAAATTAAAAGCTTATAAATTAAGAAAATTAAAAGATAAAAATATAATTATTGCAGAAGATGGAGTTATATTTAATAAAGGTGATAATAAAGTAGAATCTTATAAATTAACTTTAAATATAGATAAAAATATAGCTATAATACAAGATGGAATATCATATGTAGAAGTATCTGGAGCTCCAAAAAGACATAATAGACTTTACTATGGTGGAGAACAATTTGTAGCTAGTTATCCAGATAAAGCTGAGGTAAAAAATGCATGGTTTACTACTTCGCATAAAGCATTAGAAGTAAAAGAACAAGATGATAGATTTAAATTACCTTACCATATGAGCTCAAAAAAAATATTAGTATATCCTGGTAAAAAAGTAGTAGCGTATAATAACATTTTATATGCAGGAAGAATTCCTATATTTTGGATGCCATGGTATGCAAGCTCATTAAAATCAGAAACACAAGCTCCACTTTTTCCTAAAATAGGTTCAAATAGTGATGATGGAACTTATATTATTTGGGGATTTGATTATGGTATAGAAAATGAAAATTTAAATGGAAGTTTAGCACTAAAGCAATCTACTAAAAAAGGAACTTTTATAGAAAGTTTTGAAAATGTATATAAAGTAAATGATGAAAATAAAGGAAAAGTTTCGTTTTATGATACTCTAGTTTTTCCAAGAGGAGATTATGAAGAGCAATGGGATTTTGAACATGAACATACATATAAAACTAAAAATGGAGAATTAAACTGGAAATATAAAAATCAGACAATTAATACAATAAATGCTGTAGAAGATGCAAGAAGTAATGCAGAAGATTCAGGTGAAAGTGACCCATATAGTAATTATGAACAAAAAATGTCTAGATATGAATTATCTACAAATTTTGATAAAATTGGTAAAAATAAAGATACATCAATATATGCATATATACAATATGTAGATAATACAGATGTTTTAAAAGAAATTATAAATAGTAATAATGAAAATATTTTAAATAAAGATGATAAAAGTGAAGTAGATAATGAGATACAAACAAAATTAAAATTTGATAAAGATAATTTGAGATATAAACTTTATGGATATTATGAAAGATTTGAAGATTTAGATACAGGTTCTAGTAAAAGTGATACAAAATCATATAATAATGTGGATGAATATAAAGTAGTAGATAAAAAATATAAATTAGATTTTTATTATAAAAATACAAATTATGATGTATGGAGAACTTTATCTGATAGTGAGAGATATAATGATGATGAAGAATTAAAAAAATATACTAATACATCTTATAATCCTTATACAACAGCACAGTATGATGAAAAATCTTCAAAAGATTTTAATGCGACTATTGGGAACTATAATATCTATGATAAGTTTAATTTAAAATTTAGTTATAATTATGATAAAAATTATGAAAAACTTAATTTAGATGAAGATCCATTTAGAAGTAGTTATACTAATGCAAGAGATAGACAATATAATAGAACTATTGATATTATTGAAAAAAATATAGAACAAAATGGATATCAGACAGAATTAAGTAAAAATAGTAAAAGATTAAAACTTGTATTGGGAGATTATAAATCAACTATTAAAGATAGAGATTTATATGAAGATACTGGATATGATGAATTTATAAATAATTCTAATTATAACATAATAGAGTATCAAGATAGTAAAATAAATACAAAACTAGGAAATTTAGATTTTTTAATTAATAGAAGATATGATAAATATTTTGAAAAAGATACTTTACAAGAATTTAGTACTAAAGAGATTTTAACTAAAAATATTTATGATAATACAGGAGATTTTTATAGAGACTATGACCTTAAAATTGATAATAAATTTAGCTATTATATGAATTATTTTGTATATAATAGTGGAAATAGAGATTTTAATGACAGTGTAACATATATTTCAGATGCTAAAGATTCAGAATATTATAGATTAAATGGAAAAAATTTAAAAAAAGATATATCAAATGAATTAAAAATAGCATTTGGAAATACAGATACAATATATAATATAAATTTAATAACATATAATGATGCATATAAAAATGATTGGTTAAAAAGTTTATCATTAAAAAATAGTATAGATTTTAGTATTGATAATAAAAAAACAATTTATACATCTTATGATATAAATAATTCATATCAAGAAGATAATTATAAAAATATAGATAATCAAAAATATAAGTTAGAACTTTATGATGATAATAGAGAGTTTAAATATAATATATCATATTATAAAAATAAAGTAAGAGATGAGAGTATTGATACATCTCTTGATTATTCAGATAGAATTAGAACATATAACTTTTTGAAATATATAGATAAAGATATTACAAATAGTTTTGAATACTCTTTTGGAGAAAAAAATAATAAATGGTGGACACTAAATTATAGTATAACTACAAATACTACTTATGATTATAATGATAGTACAGGAAGTGCTGTAAATAGTTATAGTGAAAATATTTTAAAAAATCAATTTAAAATCAACTATTTAGTTGGTGATAAATCAATTGAATATAATAATTATAGTTATGAATTAATTGATTATAATAATAAAGTTGATAATAATTATTCTTATTATCAAAATGAAATTAGTTATGAATATAATGATCTAAAAAAAGAGGAAGATGAAAAAGTAGTATATACAGATAGTACAGGTGAATATCAAGTAGAGTTAACAAAATCAGAAGAAGAAGAACTTCAAAGAAAATTCTTAGAACAAGTAAAAAAAGAAAGAGGTATTACTACTGATATTTTTGGTATTGATAATATTGCTGATGATACTATTTATAAAAAATATAATAAATTTACACTTACTTTAAAATCTGATAAAAATTACACAAAAGAAACAAATTTTATAAATGCATTAGAGTTGTTTAAAATAAGATTAGAGATTCATAGAGATGAAAATAAATTAATATATTCTTATGATGAAGAAAATAGTATTTATAATAGTGTAAAAAGTTTAAGTACAAGTAAAATACATTATTTAGAGTTTACTAAAAAAATTGGAGAAATTGATAAAAAATGGATATATAAATTTGCTACAAAATATAAAACAGAATTAAAGGATAGCAGTAGTGAAGAAAATTTAGATGAAATAAGAGCTACATTAGGAAAAGAGATAGAATTTGGACAGTGGCAAACATCATATGAATTAGATTGGAATCAGACATATTTAAGATATGACTATACTATCTCATTTAGCTTTAATCTGTTTACATTTCCAGATAAATCTATTGGACTAGGTAAAGATTCTAATGAAAATGGATTAAAATTAGAGGCAGGTATTTAAACTTGACAAAAATAGTTTAAAATAGTATAATCAATAAAAATTGGAGGTAATAAAATGAATAAGTTTATTAATATACAAATTACCTATACCGCAAAATAAAAGAGGGCAAATTCCCTCTATGTTAGATTGCAAAAATTGCGGATTAGGTTTGTATGAGGGCTTATTTATTTTATTTAATGATTTAATTAATAATACCCTGGTATAAACCTGGGTATTTTTTTATGTTATATAAATTTATCAAAAAATAATTAAAATATAAATTCATATAAAGGAGAGATTATTATGATAAACGTAAAACTTCCTAGTGGAGATGTCAAGAGTTTTGAAAATAGTGTAAATATGTTTGAAATAGCTAAAAGTATAAGTAATTCTTTAGCTAAAAAAGCGATAGCAGCAAAAGTAGATGAAAAATTAGTTGATATGACATATGTATTAGATAGAGATGCAACTGTAGAGTTAATTACTCCAGAAACTGAAGAAGGATTAGAAATTATTAGACATAGTACAGCTCATTTAATGGCACAAGCTGTAATTAGACTTTTTCCAGAAACAAAAGTAACTATAGGTCCAGCTATAGAAAATGGATTTTATTATGATTTTGATCCAAAAGAGCAATTTACAGATGAAGATTTAGAAAAAATTGAAGCTGAAATGAAAAAAATTGTAAAAGAAGATATCAAAATAGAAAGAGAAGAAAAAACTAGAGAAGAAGCAATAGAATTTTTTGAAAATATGGGAGAAACTTATAAAGTAGAAATAATAAAAGCAATTCCTGAAGGAGAAGTATTATCACTTTATAAACAAGGAGAATTTATTGATTTATGTAGAGGACCGCATGTACCATCTACTAGATATTTAGGTTCTTTTAAATTAAAATCTGTAGCAGGAGCTTATTGGAGAGGTGATTCTAATAACAAAATGCTACAAAGAATTTATGGATTTGCTTTTGCGGATGATAAAGATTTAAAAGCTTATTTAACTTTATTAGAAGAAGCAGAAAAAAGAGATCATAGAAAATTAGGAAAAGAATTAGAACTATTTTTCATTTCTGAATATGGACCAGGATTTCCATTTTTCTTACCAAAAGGAATGGAAATAAAAAATATTTTAATGAGAATATGGGAAAAAGAACATAAAAAAGCTGGATATAAAATAATTCAAACTCCAATGATGCTTAATAAAGAACTTTGGGAAACTTCTGGACATTGGTTTAACTATAGAGAAAATATGTATACTTCAGAAATAGATAAATTTGAATTTGCAATAAAACCAATGAACTGTCCAGGGGGAATATTAGCGTATAAAAATGGATTACACTCATATAAAGATTTACCTCTTAGAATGGGAGAGTTTGGTCATGTACATAGACATGAATTTTCAGGAGCACTTCATGGATTATTTAGGGTAAGAGCATTTACTCAAGATGATGCACATGTATTTATGACAAAAGAGCAAATTGAAGATGAAGTTGTAAATGTAATCTCTTTATATGATAAATTTTATTCACTATTTGGATTAGAATATCATATAGAATTATCTACAAAACCAGAAAAAGCAATAGGTAGTGATGAAATTTGGGATATCTCAGAAAAAGCCCTTGCTAATGCAGTAACAAAAGCAGGAAAAGATTATAAATTAAATCCTGGAGATGGTGCATTTTATGGACCAAAACTTGATTTTAAATTAAAAGATGCTATTGGAAGAATCTGGCAATGTGGAACAATTCAATTAGATATGAATCTTCCTGAAAGATTTGACATGTCATACATAGGTGAAGATGGAGAAAAACATAGACCTATAATGATACATAGAGCTATGTATGGAAGTATTGAAAGATTTTTAGGAATACTTATAGAACATTATGCAGGAGCATTCCCTACTTGGCTTGCACCAGTTCAAGTAAAAATACTTACATTAAATGATGATGTAATACCTTATGCAAATGAATTAAAAGAAATATTAGAAAATGAGGAAATTAGAGTAGAAATAGATGATAGAGCTGAAAAAATAGGATACAAAATAAGAGAAGCAAATGCAAAACAAAAAATACCAGTACAATTAATAGTAGGAAAATCAGAAGTAGAAAATAGAAAAGTAAATGTAAGAAGATTTGGTTCAAAAGAACAAGTAGAAATGGATATAAATGAATTTGTAGAAATGATAAAAACTGAGTCAAAACCTGTATTTAAAAATTAGTATAAAAAATTAGCAGAGTAATTATTTGATATATGCTCTGCTAATTTTAATAAATTTTTAAGTTTTTAAATTTAAAATTTGGCTAGATATTAAAGAGTAAGAAGTTAAGAGTAAGTAGTGAGAATAAAAAAATCAACGCAGAGTAACGAAGTAATCAGAGTATCGTAGAGGAAATAAAAATTAACCACGGAAAAATGCGGATTTAATTCAGCACAAAGAAAAGAGAACACAAAGTATCACAAAGATAGAAAAAGCAGTAAGAAGTAAAGAGTGAGGAGAATAAAAAAATCAACGCAGAGTAACAGAGTAATCAGAGTATCGCAGAGAAAAAGATTAAATAAAATTAGCCGCGGAAAAACGCGGATTTATTTAGCACAAAGATTTTTTGCTTACTTTTTTATCTTTAAAAAAGTAAGTGGCCAAAGGCGAAATAGAAAAAATTACACAAGAACACAAAGATAAAAAATCAGAACCACAAAGAGAAAACCCTTAGTGGTTCTTAGTGCTTTTCTCCGTGTACTTTGTGTAACAAAAAATTAGAATTCATTCGTGCAATTCGTGACAAAAAATCTAGTGTGCTATCCTGTGTAAATCTCGTGGTTTCAAAAAACTAAAACTCTGTGTATCTCAGTGTGCTCTGAGTCTCTGTGTTGAATATTATATCTTTAGAGTCTTAGTACTGAGATTTTAAAATTTGTGATAAATAATCATGTGTAAATAAAGTAGTTTTAAAAATTCTTTATGCCATAAAGCTAAAAAAATATTAAAAAAATTTATAGGAGGGGATATATATGTATGGATTTAATGGAGGAGGATATTATAACGTAAGTGAAAAAGTAATGGCAAATACAATATCTAAAATTCTTACTTGGATGGTAGCTGGACTTTTAATAACTTTTGGAGTAGCATTTTCTATAATGACTAATCCAGGAATGGCAATGGTAGTATCAAGATCATTCTTATTATTAGTAATTGCACAATTTGGAGTAGTTGTAGCAATGTCTGGAATGGTAAAAAAAATAAGTGTACAAACTGCTAAGATACTATTTGTAGTATACTCAGCTTTAACAGGAGCTACATTATCATTGCTTATGTTATTTTTTAGTACAGCATCTATTATATATGCATTAATTATTACAGTAGTTATATTTTCTGTAATGGCAATATATGGATATACAACAAAAGAGGACTTATCAAAATTTGGAAGTCTTTTAAGAGTAGGAATAATAGCTTTAATTGTATTATCTTTAGTAAATATGTTTTTTAGAACAGCAGCTATTTATTGGATGGTATCATATCTTGGTGTATTAATATTTATAGGATTTATTGGATATGATATGAATACTATAAAAAATAATCTTTTAGTAATGTCAAATGGAGATGAAGAATTAATAGAAAGATTTTCTGTATTTGGAGCTTTAATGCTTTATTTAGATTTTATTAATTTATTTATCTATATATTAAGAATAGTAGGACTTAGAAGAGATGATTAATAGCTAATCCCCTAAAAATAGGGGATTTTTCTTTATTTGAAAAAAGTTTATTATTATGATATAATTTGGTTTAGTTAAAATGTTGAAAAAGGGATGGAAAGAGATATGAAAATAGCGAGTTTAATAAAAAGTAGTACAGTAGATTACCCAGGGAAAATAGTAGCTACTATTTTTTTAGCAGGTTGTAACTTTGATTGTGAATTTTGTCAAAATTATGAACTCATTTCGCCTACTAATATTGAATATATCTCAGAAACAGAAGTAATAGAATTTTTAAAAAAACGTAAAAATTTACTTGATGGTATATGTATAAGTGGAGGAGAACCTACTTTACAAGGAAAAGAGTTAGTTAAATTTATAAAAAAAATAAAAACAGAAGTTAGAGAAGATTTTTTAATAAAACTTGATACAAATGGAAGTAATGCAGATATTGTAAAAGAGTTAAAAGAGTATTTAGATTATATAGCAATAGATTTTAAATCATTAGATTATTCAAAATTTTCAAATTTTGATATAAAAGAAATATTAAATAATATAAAAGAGATAATAGAATTAGGAATAGATTATGAAATAAGAATAACAATGTATCCAGAATATATAAAAGAAGAGGATTTTGATAAAATTGTAGAGAAGCTAAATACAATAGGAGTGAAAAAAATATATCTTCAACAATATCAACATGCATATAAAGGAGTAGAGGAATATTATTCACTTGGAACATTAGAAAAATTTAGAAAAAAATTTGAGAAAAAAAGTATTGATGCAGAGATAAGATAGAAAGAGGTTTATTAAATGAAAAAAATCTATATAGCACCTATTGCAGGGGTTACAGATTATATATATAGAAAGATTTTAAATGAATTTCATCCTGACCTTATGTTTACTGAAATGGTAAGTGTAAATGCTGTACAAATGGGAAATAAAAAAACAGTAGATGTTATGCTTAGACTTCATGAAAATGATGGAGTTCAAATGTTTGGTAGAGATATTGAATTAATGAAAGAGACAGCACTTTTTTTAGAAGAAAAAGGTGTAAAGAATATTGATATAAATATGGGTTGTCCTATGCCTAAAATAACAAAAAATGGTTATGGTTCGGCACTTTTAGAGGACAAAGAACATGTAAAAAAATTATTAACAACTATAAAAAATGCACTAAAAGATGAAACAAAATTAAGTATAAAAATAAGAGTGGGTTATAAAGATAGTAAAGACCCACTATTTTTTGCTAAATTAGCAGAAGAATTAGGATTAAGTCATATAACTATACATGGTCGTACAAGGGAGCAAATGTATAGTGGAACTGCTGATTGGAGTATTATAAAAGATATAAAATCAAAAGTAAATATACCAGTAATTGGAAATGGAGATATTTTTACAGCAGAAGATGCAATAGAAAAAATAAATTATTCAAATGTAGATGGAATAATGTTAGCTAGAGGTATATTTGGAAATCCTTGGCTTATTAAGCAAATAAGAGAAAAATTAGAATTTGGAGAAGTAAAAACTAATCCTACTAAATTAGATAAGATAAATATGGCAATTAAGCATGTTAATTATGCTAGAGAATATATAGATAAACCTTTTTATTATGAGATAAGAAAACACTTATGTTGGTATATAAAAGGAATGAAAAATGCAACAAAATTTAAAAATGAAATTAATCATATTGAAAATTATGATGAACTATTAGATAAATTAGAAGAGTTTAAATTATTACAGAAAGAGGATTAATTATGGCGGAAACTCCATTAATGAAGCAATATAAGCAGATAAAATCAGAAAATAAAGATAATATACTTTTTTTTAGATTGGGAGATTTTTATGAGATGTTTTTTGATGATGCTGTAATAGTATCAAAAGAGTTAGGTCTTACACTTACATCTCGTAATAAAGAAAAAGGTGTAGATATTCCAATGGCAGGAGTTCCTTTTCATTCTGCCGCTAGTTATATATCAAAATTAGTAAATAAAGGATATAAAGTAGCAATTTGTGAGCAGGTAGAAGACCCGAAACAAGCAAAAGGAATAGTAAAAAGAGAAGTAGTAAAAATAATTACTCCTGGTACTGTTATAGATACAGATTTTTTAGATGAAAAAAGTAATAACTATTTATTATCATTAATTATAAAAGAAAAATTAGCAGGAATAAGTTATTTAGATATTACAACAGGTGAATTTAAAACTTTTGAAATAGAAAAAACAAAGGTTTTAAATGAAATATATAAAATTTCACCAAAAGAGATTTTAATAGAAGAAGAAAGTTATAATGAAATAAAAAATGAATTAGATAAATTTTTGGAAATAAATGATATAAATTATACTATTGTAAATAGATTAAAAAGTTCAGAAGAATTATTAAAAGAGTATTTTAATGTAGTATCTTTAGAAAGTTTTGGGATAGATGATAAACCTTTAGCTATTGAAGCTAGTGGTATTATTTTAAAATACGCTTTAGAATTGCATAAATATAATGAGTTGCCAATAACAAAACTTAGTTATGAAAATAGAGTAGAATATATGGAACTAAATGTAGCTACTCAAAAAAATCTAGAACTTTTTAGTAGTGATAAAAATAGTATAGGAACTTTAGTTTGGGTACTTGATGAATGTAAAACAGCTATGGGTTCTAGATTATTAAAAAAATTTATAAAAAATCCGCTTACAAATATTGAGAAAATTAAAAAAAGACAAAATGATGTGACTTTTTTTATAGAAGATATTATTAAAAGAGAAGAAATAAAAGAAAATTTAAAAAATATATATGATATAGAGAGACTTATAGGAAAAATAATACTTGGTACAGAAAATGGAAGAGACCTTATAGCGTTAAAAAAATCAATAATATCAGCAATAGAAATAGCTAAAATATTAAATAATGATAAAATAATTAAAATAGATATAGAAAAATTAGATTATTTATATAAATTAATTGAAAATACAATAGTAGAAGAGCCACCTTTTTCAATAAGAGAGGGTGGAATTATAAAAGATGGTATAGATAAAGAGCTTGATGAGCTTAGAAAAATTTCTAAAAATGCAAAAGAGATAATAATAAACATTGAAGCAAGAGAAAGAGAAAAAACTGGTATAAAAAATATGAAAATCAAATACAATAAAGTATTTGGTTATTTTTTAGAAGTAACAAAATCAAATATAGATATGGTACCAGACACATATATTAGAAAACAAACTTTATCAAATGCTGAAAGATATATTACTGAGGAATTAAAAGAAATAGAAAATAAAATAATTAATGCAAAAGATAAAATAGAAAATTTAGAATATGAATTATTTAAAAATATTAGCGAAAAAATAAGAAAAGAGAAGAATTTATTACAACAAGTAGCTAATGATATAAGTTATTTAGATGTAATAATATCTCTTGCATCAGTTGCAATAAAAAATAACTATATTAAACCAGAACTAAATACTGAGTATAATATAGAAATAAAAGAGGGAAGACACCCTATTGTTGAAAAACTTTTAGTAGATGAAGATTTTATTGCAAATGATGTATATTTTGATAGGGAAAAAAGTTTGATAATTCTTACAGGGCCTAATATGGCTGGAAAATCTACGTATATGAAACAAGTAGCACTAATTTTAATATTAGCTCAAATGGGTGCATATGTACCAGCAGATTATGCAAATATAGGAATAGTAGATAAAATATTTACTAGAATAGGAGCTAGTGATGACCTTGTAAGTGGACAGTCTACATTTATGGTAGAGATGAGTGAAGTAGCAAATATTATGAATAATGCTACAGAAAACTCTTTCATTATACTTGACGAAGTAGGAAGAGGAACTTCTACATTTGATGGAATATCAATAGCTACCTCTATTACTGAGTATATACATGATAATGTTAAAGCAAAAACTATATTTGCAACACATTATCACGAACTTACAGAGTTAGAAAATAAATATAAAAATGTAATTAATTATAGAATAGAAGTAAAAGAAACAGATGATAGTGTTATATTTCTAAGAAAAATAGTAAAAGGTGGAGCAGATAAGTCTTATGGAATAGAAGTAGCTAGACTTGCAGGACTTCCAAATGAAATATTAGAAAATTCAAAAAAAATATTGAGAACACTAGAAGATAGAAGAGCTTTAATAGAGAAAAAAATAAAAGGAACACAACTTGCACTTTTTGGTGGGGTAAAAGAAGAAATAGAGATTGAGCCTGAAAAAATTGTAGAAATAAAAGAAGTTATTCCAGAAAATATTCTTGAAATAACAAAATATATTGAAAATATTGATATAAATAACACTACACCAATACAAGCTATGAATTATTTAAATGAAATAGTTATGAAATTAAAAAATGTTAAATAGAGTTGATAGTCGCCAAAGGCGAAATAGAAAAAATTACACGAAGAACACAAAGATAGAAAAATTAGAACCACAAAGACAAAAGACTAGGAACCACGTGATAGACACAGATAGGCATAGAAAAAATAGTGAGAAGAATTAAAAGTTAGCCACGGAAAAACGCGGATTTAATTTAGCGCGAAGAAAAGAGAATACAAAGACAAAAGACTAGGAACCACTAGATTAACACAGATAGGCATAGAAAAAGCGAATGAGTTATAGAAAATCAATATCCGTAGAAACCAGCGCAAAGATTTTTTGCTTACTTTTTTATCTTTAAAAAAGTAAGTCGCCAAAGGCGAAATAGAAAAAATTACACAAAGAACACAAAGATAAAAAAAGAATCACAAAGACAAAAGACTAGGAACCACTAGATTAACACAGATAAGCACAGGATAAAAAAATAGTGAGAAGTAAGTAGTGAGAAGTGAAAAGAATTAAAATTTAGCAACGGAAAAACGCGGATTTAACTCAGCACAAAGAAAAGAGAAAAATAATTGGAACCACGTGATAGACACAGATGAACTCAAGATAAAATCCTGTGTATATCTAAGATGTTTTTCACAGAAAAATATCGAAAGCTGTGCCCGTGTGTATCTTGTGGTTTTAAAGTAATTTTTCAAAACTTCTTAGTGGTCCTTAGTGCTTTTTCTCTGTGCCCTTTGTGTAACAAAAAATCAGTGCAATTCGTGGCAAAATTCTAAGATATCTCATGTGAATCCCGTGGTTTCAAAAAAACTTAGTGTTTTCTCAGTATTCTTTGTGTAACTCAAAAATATAAATCAAATTATTGGGGGCAAAATGTTAAAAAAAGGTTTAAATCTATTTATATTATTATTACTAATATTTTTTATCTATAATACATATATAAAACAAGAAAAAGAGATAAAAATAGAGTTTAATAATGATATAAAAACAACTAATATTACATATAAATTTGACAACTATAAAATTGAAGCAGAAATTCAAACAAATGAATCTGTTAGTAAAAAACAGATATTTGAAAGAACTTTAGCTTATTTTAAAAATAGTATTTTAAAAGGAAATAAAGCAGAAATAGATAAAAATAGTGATATGCTCCTTAGAGGAAATATAAAAGGAACTAATAGTGAAAATGGTTGGGAATTAGAAACAGAAGAGATAAAATATCTAGCAAAATCTGAAACAATTATTGGAAATAGAAAAGT
Organism: Fusobacteriales bacterium; assembly: GCA_020063625.1. Lineage (GTDB taxonomy): Bacteria > Fusobacteriota > Fusobacteriia > Fusobacteriales > Fusobacteriaceae > Hypnocyclicus. The sequence continues at coordinate 147,131 of JAICDD010000001.1, read as the reverse complement.
AACAGCTATCAATAAAGAAGAAGATCTAAAGTTAATATCTGATACTTTTAAAACAAATTCTGAGTTTTCATATTTTGAATTAATAGGAAATGTTAAAATTTATCGTGGTGATTCTATAATATATGCGGATAGAGCTATTTATTCTGAAAAAAATCAAAATTTAGAAATAGTAGGAAATATAATAATAAATTATAAATCACAAGAAAAAATGCTAATAGGAAGATTCACAAAATTAAACTATGATCTTGAAAAAGAAAAATTAACAAGTGATTTAGCATATAAATTAGAAATAGATAATTATACTCTTACAGCTAAAAAATTTGAATATGATAATATAATTCAAAATCTTGTAGCTGAAAAAGATGTAAAAATATATGATAATACCAAAAATTTAGAAATGAGTAAACTAGAATACAATTTAAATACTGAACATTTAATTATGAGTGGAGAAATACATGGAAATTATGAAGAGTTTAGTTTTATAGCTGATAATGGAGAAGCTTTTACAGATTCAAAAGAGTTATATTTATATGATAATATTATTATAAATAAAGAGAATAATAAAATTTTTAGTGATAAAGTTGTTTATAATGAAGAAACTAAAAAATTATTATTAACAGGAAATAAATTAAAAGCAGAGTTTGAAAACTATGATTTAACTTCAACTATAGCAGAATATAACTTAAATAACTCAGAATTTCAAGTATCTAATAGATTTGAATTAATAGAAAAAAATAATGGAATAGAAATATATGGTGAGAAATTAAATTATAATTCTAGTAGTGAAAAAGGAAATGCAGAAAATATAACTGTAATTAATGAAAATAATAAAGCTACAAGTGATAATATTTTTATTAATTATAGTAATAAAAAATATATATTAGAAAATAACGTAAATATAGAAAATGATGAGTACAATTTAAAAACTAATAAAATAGAGATGTATGATGAAAATATAATATATATTCCAAATGAGTATGTATTGATTAATGAAAAAGGTAAACTTATAGGGAAAAATGCAATATATAATGATACTGATAAAATTTTAGAAAGTAGTGAAAAATCAAATTTTAAAGATAAAGAGTTTGATATTGATTTTTTAAAGTATAGATATGAATTAGAAAATAATAAATTATCTTTAGAAAATATAGATGGAGAAAATATAAAAGAGAATATACAATTTAAAGCTAAAAATGGATTATATTTTCAAGAAACAAATGATATGTTATTAGAAAACAATATAGAGATAACATATGATAATTATATAGCTTATACAGAAAAAGCTGTATATAGCAATGAAAATCAAGTAATAGAATTACCAGTAAAAGCGTATATTTCATCAAAAGATGAAAAAATAAACGGTGAAATATATAATGGAGAAATAGATTTAAATTCTAATCAATTTATAGGAACTAATTTTATTGGAGATAATCAAGAAAGTAAAATTTTTAGTGATAAAATAAAATATGATATAGAAAATGATATTGCATATTTAAATAAAAATGTAAAATATAAAAAAGATAATATTGAGATATCAACAAATAATATGATTTATTATAGATTAACAGAATATATTGATTCACCAGAACCTATAATTTTTAAAAAAGATAACTTAACAATTACCTTAGATAATGCTAAGATAAATTTAGATAAAAAAATTGTAGAGGGTGAAAATCCTTTATTTACTTCAACTAATGGAGATATTATTAAAGGAAATTATATTTATGGAGAATATGATAAAAATGAGTTTAATTTTTATGATGGATTAGATGCTAAAATTGTAGATGAAAAAACAAAAAATATTATCAATTTTCAAGGAGAAACAGCAAAAATATATTTTACTACTGAAAATGAAAATCAACAACTTACTAGAGCGGAAATAAAAGATAAAGTAGATTTTTATTATAAAAATTTATATTTAAATTCTAATTATATAGAGTTAGATAATCTTGAAAAAACTGTTTTTTCAACTGGAGAATCAATATTAGAAATAGATAAAACAGATAAAATATCTTCTCAAAATTTAGAGTTTGATATAAATAATGAAATAGCAAAAATGAAAGAAAATGTAAAAATATTTAATATAAGTAAAGAAACAGGAGATGTAAATACTAGAGCAGATGAGGCTGTTTTTAATAATAATATTGATAAAATTGACCTTAATGGAAATGTGATATCTTATAAAGGAGATACTAAGATATTAGCTGACTCTGGAGTGTATGATTTAAAACAAAATAAGCTATATGGTAAAGGAAATATAGCATTTACATTTGATATAGAAACATTAGAACAGAAAAAAAATAAAGAAGAAACTGAAAAGAAAAATATAGAAATAATTAATAAAACTATAGAAAAAATAGATATTCCAAAAATATTGGATGAAAAAATAAAAAGTATAGACTTAAAAAAAAGAGATGGAAATGTTATAATAGTGTGGAGTAGTAGCAATGAAAATATTATCTCTAAATATGGAGAAGTAAAACATCCAAAATATTTAGCAAATAATGAGATAATAATACTTACAGCAAATTATAAGCTTTATGATACAGAAGTAAAAAAAGAATATGTTGTAGAAGTAGAAAAACAAAGTAAAAATAGCTATCTTTATGAAAAAATATTAAAAACAAAATTAGAGATAGTAGAAGATAAATTAATAATTGAAAATCCAGAATTAATTTATGAATTTAAAAATATAGAAAAAATAGATATGAATAAAAATATATTAGATGATGAATTTAGATTTAAAATAAAATATAAATTTGAAGATATAGAAAAAGAGATAGAATATATTGGAGATAGAAAAAATAATAAAATAGAGATTGTAGGAGATATACAATGAAAAGTATAGCAGCTCAAGATTTAGTAAAAATATATAAAAAAAGAAAAGTTGTAAATGGAGTAAGCTTAGAAGTAAAAAAAGGTGAAATTGTTGGACTTCTAGGACCAAATGGAGCAGGGAAAACTACAACTTTTTATATGATAGTGGGGATAGTAAAACCAGAATCAGGAATAGTATATTTTAATGAAAAAGATATTACTAAATATCCAATGTATAAAAGAGCTAGACTTGGAATAGGTTATTTAGCTCAAGAACCATCAGTTTTTAGAAATCTAACAGTTGAAGAAAATATTTTATCAGTACTTGAAATGAGAAATATTAGCAAAAAAGAGAGATTTGCAATAAAAGATGAACTTTTAGAAGAGTTTAAATTAACACATGTATATAAATCATTTGGATATTCCTTATCAGGTGGTGAAAGAAGAAGAGTAGAGATAGCTAGAACTATTGCTAATAATCCAGATTTTATACTTCTTGATGAACCTTTTGCAGGAGTAGACCCAATAGCAGTAGAGGATATACAAAATATTATAAGATATTTAAAAGAAAGAGGATTAGGAATTTTAATTACAGACCATAGTGTAAGAGAAACATTAAATATAACAGAAAAAGCTTATATAATGGCTGAAGGAAAAGTTTTTATTCAAGGAACACCAAAAGAGATAGCAGAAAATGAGCAAGCTAGAAAAGTATATTTAGGAGAAAAATTTAAATTAGATTAATATTTATTGACAATATAGCAGAAAATATATATTATATTTTTGTTAATCCATTAACAATTTTAATTGAGGTGATAGAAAAAAATGCTTACTGGAAATGAAATTAGGAGTAAATTTATTGAGTTTTTTAAAGATAAAACGCATAAGCACTTTGAGAGTGCATCACTTATACCTGATGATCCGACACTTTTATTAACTGTTGCAGGAATGGTACCTTTTAAACCTTTCTTTTTAGGTCAAAAAGAAGCTCCATATCCAAGAGTAACAACTTATCAAAAATGTATAAGAACAAATGACCTTGAAAATGTAGGAAGAACAGCTAGACATCATACATTTTTTGAAATGTTAGGAAACTTTTCTTTTGGAGATTATTTTAAAAGAGAAGCTATAGAATGGTCATGGGAATTTGTAACAGAAGTATTAAAATTTGATAAAGAAAAATTATGGGTGTCAGTATTTAATGAAGATGATGAAACAGCTAAAATATGGCAAGAAGTAGTAGGAATACCAGCTGAAAAAATAGTAAGACTTGGAGAAGAAGATAACTTTTGGGCAGCAGGACCTACTGGAAGTTGTGGACCATGTAGTGAAATATATGTAGATATGGGAGAAGAATTTGGGTGTGATAGTCCTACATGTGGAGTAGGATGTGATTGTGATAGATATTTAGAAATTTGGAACCTTGTATTTACAGAATATAATAGATTAGAAGATGGTAGTTTAGAACCACTTCCAAAGAAAAATATAGATACAGGAGCAGGACTTGAAAGACTTACAGCAGCTTTAAATAAAACTCATACAACATTTGAAACAGATTTATTATTTCCTATTTTAGAAAAAATAGCAGAAATAGCAAATGTAAAATATAAACAAAGTGAAAAAATAGATTTTTCTTTAAAAGTAATAACAGACCATATAAGAGCAATTATTTTCTTAATATCTGATGGAGTATTACCTTCAAATGAAGGAAGAGGGTATGTACTTAGAAGAATTTTAAGAAGAGCAGTAAGACATGGAAGATTGTTAAATATAAAAGATAATTTCTTATATAAATTAGTAGATTTTGTTGTTGATTTAATGAAAGGAGCTTATCCTGAATTAGAAAAAACAAAAGAGCATGTAAAAAAAGTAATAGAAATAGAAGAAGAAAAATTCTCAAAAACTCTTGACCAAGGGATAGAAATAGCAACACAAGAAATCGAAAAATTAAAATCACAAGGAAAAACAAAATTTGATGCAGAGACAGTATTTAAACTTTATGACACATATGGATTTCCATTTGAATTAACAGAAGAAATAGCTGTAGAACACGGAATAGAAGTAAGTGTTGATGAATTTAATGAAAAAATGGAAGAACAAAAAAATAGAGCTAGAAACAGTAGAGAAGTTATTAAAGAAGAAGGTCAAGATGAATTTATTGAAAAATTCTATGATAAATATGGTAAAACAAATTTTGAAGGATATGATTTATTAGAAACCAAAGCTATTGTATATGATATACAAGAATTAGAAGATAATAAATTACAAATTATTTTTGATAAAACTGTATTTTATGCTGAATCAGGAGGACAAGTATCTGATAGTGGTATAATAACAGGAAATAATTTTAAAGGAAAAGTAATAGATGTACAAAAAAGAAAAGATATTTATTTACATGTAGTTGAAGTAGAAGAGGGACAAGTAGAAAAAGGAAATGAACTTGTTTTAAAAGTAGACAAAGAAAAAAGAGATTCTATAAAGAGAAATCATACAGCAACACATTTATTACATGAAGCTTTAAAAGAAGTTGTAGGAGAGCATGTAAATCAAGCAGGGTCACTTGTATCAGAAGATAGACTTAGATTTGACTTTACACATTATGAGGGACTTACAAGAGAGCAAGTAGAAGAAGTAGAAAGAATTGTAAATAAAAAAATATTTGAAAATCTTGAAGTAAAAATAGAATATATGGATATGGAAGCAGCAAAAGAAAAAGGAGCTATGGCTTTATTTGGAGATAAATATGGTGATATAGTAAGAGTGGTATCAGTAGATGAATTTTCAATGGAGCTATGTGGAGGAACACATGTAGATAGAACAGGAGAAATTGGACTATTTAATATTTTGCATGAATCTGGAATTGCTGCTGGAGTTAGAAGAATAGAAGCTACTACAGGATATAAAAGTTTTGAAGTAGTAAATGAAATGGAAAGAGAAATATTAAAAGTAGCAGAATTATTAAAAACAGATATAAATCATATAGAGGATAAAATAATTAAATTAATTGAAACTCAAAAAGAATTAACAAAAGAATTAGAAGTAGCAAAATCAAGATTAGCAACATATGAAGCAAATAGTTTATTTGATGAAATAGAAGAGATAAATGGAGTAAAAGTACTATTAAAAGCTTTTAAAAATAAGGAAGCTGGAGAATTAAGAGAAATAGTAGATAAAGCAAAAGAAAAATTAAATTCATGTATAGTAGTATTAGGAACAAATAATAATAAAGCTGTATTTGCAGTAGGAGTAACAAAAGATTTAACAAATAAAGTAAAAGCAGGAGATTTAGTAAGAAAAATAGCTGAAGTAGCTGGTGGAAAAGGTGGAGGAAGACCGGATTTTGCACAAGCTGGAGGTCCAGACGGAGATAAAGTTACTGATGCATTAGAATTAGCAAGAAAAATATTAAATGAAAATCTATAATAAAATAAGAAAAGGATAAAAAAATGTATAAAAAATATTTATCTCTTGATGTGGGAGATGTAAGAATAGGAGTAGCAAAGTCGGATATTTTAGGTATTACAGCTACACCATATGAGGTAATAGATAGAAGAAAAACAAAAGCAGTAAAAAGAATAAAAGAGATATTACAAACAGAAAACATATCATCTATAGTTGTAGGAATACCTAAAAGTTTAGATGGAAGTGAAAAAAGACAAGCTGAAAAAGTTAGAGAGTTTATATCTAAACTAAAAAAAGAGATGAATAATTTAGAAATAATAGAAATAGATGAAAGATATTCAACAGTAAGTGCTGATAAAGCACTTACTGCTATGAATAAAAAAGGAGCAAAAGAAAAAAGAAAAGTTGTAGATAAAGTAGCTGCAGCAATTATTTTACAAACATTTTTAGATAGTAAAAAATAAATTTTATTATAATACAATTAGGAGGCAAGCATGAAAAAGAATTTAGTATTTGATTTTGTTATTATTTTAATAGTTCTGTTAGGTGCTGCATATTTTGCTTTTAAAAAGCCAGTAAAAATGGGATTAGATTTAAAAGGCGGAGCATATGTAGTAATGGAAGCAGTAGCTGAAGATGGAAAAACTATAACTTCAGATGATATGGACAGATTGGTAGAAGTTTTAGAGAGAAGGGTAAACGGATTTGGAGTATCAGAAGCAGTAGTACAAAAATCAGGAGATAAAAGAGTAATAATAGAACTTCCTGGAGTTAAAGACACTCAAAAAGCAATAGAAACAATAGGTAAAACAGCATTTTTAGAATTTAAATTAGTAGAATCTGATGGTTCATTAACAGAAACAGGAGTAAATGGAAAAGATTTAAAACAAGCAGATGTTAGTTATGATAATTTAGGAAGACCTCAAATAGTATTTGAGTTAACAGTAGAAGGAGCTAAAAAATTTGCTGAACTAACAAGAAATAATATAGGAAGACAATTAGCTATTACACTTGATGGAGAAATTCAAACTGCTCCAACAATTCAAAGTGAGATTCCTGGTGGAAAAGGAACAATATCAGGAAACTATACTATAGAATCTGCTAAAAGTTTAAAAACTTTACTTAATGCAGGTGCATTACCTGTAAAAGCAGAAATATTAGAAACAAGAACAGTAGGAGCAACTTTAGGAGATGAATCAATAGCTCAAAGTAAAAAAGCAGGAATAATTGCAATAGTATTGGTAATGGCATTTATGGCAATTTTCTATAGATTACCAGGACTTATAGCAGATGTAGCATTAGTAATATGTGGAGTAATTATATTTGGTACATTAAATTATTTTGATTCAACACTTACATTACCTGGAATAGCTGGACTTATATTAACATTAGGAATGGCAGTAGATGCAAATGTAATAATATTTGAAAGAATAAAAGAAGAATTAAGAGTAGGAAATTCAATTTTAAAAGGTGTGGAAAATGGATTTAAAAAAGCATATTCTGCAATTTTAGATGGAAATATTACTACTCTTATAATAACAGCAATTTTATTTTCTCTAGGTACAGGACCTGTAAAAGGTTTTGCTGTTACATTAACAATAGGTATACTTGCATCAATGTTTACAGCTATTACAGCAACTAGATTTATGTTAAAAGTACTTGTTCTTTATACTAATATAAAAAATCCGAAATTCTTTGGTGTTAGGGGGAAATAAAATTGAAAAGACTAGAAATTATTAACAAAACAAAATTATGGTTAGGTTTTTCAGCATTTTTAATAATTATAGCATTAATAGGAATAATAAAAGGTTTAAATTTAGGAATAGATTTTACAGGTGGAAGTTTAGTACAAGTAAAATTTGAAAAACAAGCAGATTTAAAAGAACTTAATAGTGTATTTGATGAAATTTCAACTGAAATATCTCAAGTATCTTCTACAAGTAGAAAAGTTCAAATTGCTGATGATAATTCTGTTATTATTAGAGTGCCTGAATTATCAGAACAAGAAACAAATTCATTACTTACAAAATTAGAAGAAAAATATTCAAAATTTGATTTATTAAAAGTAGATAAAGTAGGAGCAACAATAGGAAAAGAATTAAAAACAAGTGCAATATCAGCACTTATAATAGGGTCAATATTAATAGTTATATATATTACTTTTAGATTTGAATTTATTTTTGCAATTGCAGCAATACTTGCCCTTTTACATGATGTAATTATAGCTGTAGGTGGAATAGCACTTTTAAATTATGAAGTAAACACACCATTTATAGCAGCAGTTCTTACAATATTAGGATATTCTATAAATGATACAATAGTTGTATTTGATAGAATAAGAGAGGTATATAGAAGAAATAAAGCAAGAGAATTAGGAGATATAATTGATGAAAGTATAAATGATGTAATGGTAAGATCAATAAATACTTCATTAACTACTTTCTTAGCAGTACTTGCAATTCTTTTATTTGGAGGAGCAAGCTTACAAACATTTATTACTACATTACTAATAGGAATAATATCAGGGACATATTCATCTATTTTTGTAGCAAGTCCATTAGTATATGTATTAGAGAAAAATAAAAAAATAAAAGCTTAGTAAGCAAAAAAGGGAGGGATTATATTGAAGTATTCGTTTGAAATGATAGGGAAAAATGCAGGGATAATATGGCAAAATTTAGCAGATAAGCCAAAACAATCTATTAGTGAATTAGAAAAATCAACAAAACTTAAAAGAGATGAGGTTTTATTAGCTATAGGTTGGCTTATAAAAGAAGATAAGTTAAATTATGAAATAGTTGGAAGAGGAACTAAATTTTACTTAAAATAAAAGCAGGCAAGAGAGTTTTTCTCTCGCTTGCTTTTTAGTATGTTTTTTTAGAAAAATATACTAAAAAGCAAGATAATTAAAGAAAGAGGGATACAAATTAATGAGAGCTTGGGCTGAAATAGATATTAAAAATTTAGAGCATAATATTAATTTAATAAAAAAAATTTCAAATAATAAAGATATACTAGGGATATTAAAAGCTGATGCATATGGACATGGAGTAGTAGAAATATCTAAAGTTTTAAAAAAAAATGGGATAAAAATATTTGGAGTAGCGTCAGTTGAAGAAGCAATAGAACTTAGAAAAAATGGTATAGAAGATGATATTTTAATATTAGGGTGTATACTTAGTGATGAATATGACGATATTATAAAATATAATATAAGTATTACAGTAGCATCTTTTGACGATATAAAAAATATAGAAAAAACTAAAATTTATCCTAAAATACATATAGCAATAGACACAGGTATGGGAAGAAGAGGTTTTTTTCCAGAAAGTTTTTTAGAGGCTTATAATTATATAAAAAAAACTAAAATAGCTAAAATTGAGGGTGTATATTCTCATTTTTCTGTTGCAGATGTAGAAGAGGAAAAAGAATATACAATGAATCAATTAAATGAATTTGAGAGATTAACAAAAAATATAGATGTAAAATATAAACATATATCAAATAGTGCAGGAATGATTAATTATTTAGATAAAATAAATTGTAATTTAATAAGACCAGGAATAGCACTTTATGGAATAAATACAACTAACAAAAAATTAGATTTGAAAAATGTATTAAAATTTAAATCTAGAATAGTGCATTTAAAAAAAATAGATAAACCAAGATATATATCATATATGAAAAAGTATCTAGCTAAAGAAGGAGAGTTAATAGCTACTATATCAGCGGGGTATGCTGATGGAGTAAAAAGAGCTTTTTCAAATAAAGGATATGTGAAAATACATAATGTAAAATGTAAAATAGTAGGATTAGTATGTATGGATCAATTTATGGTAAGTATAGATAGTTCAATTATAGATAAAGTAAAATTAGGTGATGAAGTAATAATATATGATGAAAATATAGTTGAATTAGCTAATATGATAGATACTATACCATATGAATTATTGACATCTTTATCAAAAAGAGTTAAGAGGGTATATTTATGATATTTCAAAGACTAAAGATTTCTTCAAAATTAATAACACTTTTAGATATAGTAGTTATTGTATTTATGTTTATTTTTTTAAAGAGTTATTTTTCAGTTCATAAGTATTCTTATACAACTAATAAAAATGGTTTGAAAATAACATCAACAATAAGAAATAAAAAAATAACTCAAGATAATTTTGTAATACTTAATTTAAGTATACAAAATACTACTAGAAAAGATAAAATTATAGAGATAAACAGAAAAAATATATTTAATATTATAGTAGAAAAAGATAATAAAGTTGTATTTAAAAGTGATATATTGGATAATAAAAGAGAAAGAGCAAAAAAGATAAAATTACCACAAAGAGGACAGTTGAAATTATCCTATGAATGGGATTTATCCTCAAATTTTGAAGAAGAAATAACAAGTGGAAGTTATAAAATAACTATATATAGTTTAGATTTAGATATTAAGCATACTTATGATATAGAGATAATAGAGGAGGAAAATTAATGAAAAAAATATTATTATTAGTATTAGGATTAGTGGTTTTAGCTTGTACTAATAATGTTCCTTTACAAACTGCAGTAAAACAAGGTGGAGTTACTAATAACACACCTGTACAAACAAAATCTATTGATAATTCAAAATTTCAAGGAATTAATTATTTAGAGAAAAAAGTAATAGGAATAAGTATGGAAACAAGTGGAATGAGCTATGAAGATAGAATAGGTTTCTTAGAAGATAGAATAATAGGAAATAGAAGTAATGATAATATACTTATTAGACAAAGAAAACTATATGACTTAGTATTTTTAGATGGAAGCTATTATAGTTTAAATACAAAAGTAGATAATTTAGAAGATTATATATTTCAAGAAAGAGATTCAGAGCTAGACCTTCAAACTAGAATAGAAAAAATAGAAGAATATCTTTATAGTGATAGAAAAAATGGAGAAGCATTATTAGATAGAATAAATGATATATATTCATATTTACTTATAACAGATAAAGATTTTATTAAAAAAGGACAATTCTTAAAACGAGAAATAGGAGTAATAGAAATAAGAACGGTTAGAAATTATGGTTCTTTGGAAGTTGGGGAAATATTAGAATTTAACTTAGAAAAAGATATAGAGGGTATAGCAAAAACTGGTTCTTTAGTAATAGGAAAAGTTATTAGTAAAACAACAGGTGGTTTATTTACTGATGAAAAAGTAACAATAGTTCTTGGAAAAATTATAAATCAAGAAAGAAGAGAGATAAGTATTTATAAAAAAATAGAGTTAGAAGGAAATGTACAAAGAATATTTGGTGGGAAATACGTAAGAATAGACAATATGGTAATAATAGGATAATTATAGTATAAGAAAGGAATAAAATGGCTACAAGAGTAATACTAAATAAAGATAAGGATAAAAAAATTAAAAATTTTTATCCAAATGTATTTAAAGATGAAGTAAAAGCAGTAATGGGTAAATATAGTATAGGAGATATAGTTGATGTATGTGATGAAAAGTTAAATTTTATTGGTAAAGGCTATATAAATGATAATACAAATATTTTAGTTAGAGTACTTACTACAAAAAATGAGAATATAGATTATGAATTTTTTTATAAAAGAATTAAAGAAGCATATGAAAAAAGAAAGTATTTAGATAAAGAAACAAATTCTAAAAGAATATTTTTTGCAGAAGCGGATGGAATCCCTGGATTTATTGCTGATGATTTTGATGGTTATTTATCAGTTCAATTTAGAAATGAGGGAATAGAAAAGTATAAAGATATTATAATAAAAGCTATACTAGAAATAGTAAAACCTAAAGGAATTTATGAAAGGTCAGATGTAGAAAATAGAGTTATAGAAGGAGTAGGAGAACAAACAGGAATTATTTATGGCGAAATTCCAGATAAGATTATAATGCAAGATAATGGCTTAAAATATACTGTAGATATTATAAATGGTCAAAAGACTGGATTTTTCTTAGACCAAAGAGAATCAAGAAAGTTTATAAGAAAATATTTAAATAAAGACACTAAATTTTTAGATGTATTTTCGTCTAGTGGAGGATTTTCTATTGCAGCATTAAAAGAAGACTGTAAAAAAGTAGTTGCCATAGATAAAGATGAATACGCATTAAAATTATGTCATGAAAATTATAAGCTAAATAATTTTGAAAATGAATTTAAAACTATTGAAGGAGATGCTTTTGAAGTTTTAAAGGATATTGTAAAAAGTGGAGAAAAATACGATGTAATTACATTAGACCCACCATCTCTTATTAAAAAGAAATCAGAGAGAAAAAAAGGAAGAGATTTCTTTTATAATTTATGTTTAGATAGCTTTAAAATTGTAAAAAATGGTGGTATAGTAGGAGTAATAACTTGTGCATATAATATAACATTACAAGATTTAATAGAAACTAGTAGAATGGCAGCTTCAGAAAATGGTCAAATATTAGAAGTGCTAGGAGTAAATTATCAACCTGATGATCATCCATGGATTCTTCATATACCAGAAACTTTATATTTAAAATGTTTATGGGTAAGAGTATATAAAAAATAGGAGGTATATATGTATTTAGATCTATTGTTTATTATTATTTTATTGGTTTTTGCATTCCTTAGTTATAGAAAAGGAATTATTTATGAGATATTATCAATATTTTTCTTAGGATTAAATATAGTAATATCAAAACAATTAACACCTATAGTATATTCAAAACTTAATGTTAGCGTTGATAAAGGAATAGCTAGTACAATAGTATATACTTTACTTTTTATAGCTGTGTATATAGTATTTGGATTTGTATTAAAACTATTTAGATTTGTTATAACTAAAAGTGTTAGTGGAAGTTTAGATAAAATATTAGGAATGATACTTGGAATTATAAAAGGAATTATATTATCAATATTTTTATTGTTTATAATTACTTTTGTTGCAAAATATCAAGAAAATGTAGAAAAACAATTAGATAGTAGTAGAATATCAAAAATATACGCAAAAGCACAAAATGTTATTTTACCAATGATACCAAAAGAAATATCAGATACAGTAAAAAAATATACAGATGAAAAAGAGATAAAGAAAGTATTAAAAGAAGCACTTGATAAAAGGGGAAAATAGATAATGAAGCTAATAGATAAATACATATATAAAGAGCTCACATTACCAATTATTTTTGGAATTAGCTTATTTAGTTTTATTTTTTTAATAGATATTTTAGTAAGTATGATGGAAAATATATTAGTTAAAAGTGTACCAGTACTAGATGTACTGGAACTTTTATCTTATACATTACCTCCTATTTTTGCAGAAACTATACCTATGGGAGTTTTTTTAGGGATAATGATAACATTTAGTTCTTTATCAACAACAAGTGAAATAATAGCTATGGAATCAATAGGTATAAGTTTAAAAAGAATAATAAAACCTACGCTATTATTAGCATTTATCATTATGTGTTTTGTATATTTTTTACATCAAAGTGTAATACCTCGTTCGGGAGAAAAACTTATAAAAATTTCTAGAAAAATAGCTTATACAAAGCCTTCTGTACAATTAGAAGAAAAAATATTTATTACAGGAATAAATGATTATAATGTTTATATAAATCATTTAGAACCAAGTGGTACAATAGCAGATAGTTTAATAGTTTTTAAAAAAGAAACTGACACTATTTATCCACAAGTAATTTTAGCTAAAAAAGCTAAATGGGAAAATTCTAAAATGTATTTAGAAGATGCAAATTTTTATAAAGTAAATTCAGAAGGGAAATTAGCATTAAAAGGGGATTTTGAAAAACAAGAGATTCCAATTGATACTTTTTTTGGAGATTTTAATACAACAGTAGAAAAACCTGAAAATATGAGTATTACAGAACTTTTTAAAAAAGTAAAATATTTAAAACAAGAAAATAAAAAAACAATTAAATATGAGCTTGAAATGTATAAAAAATTATATATACCTAGTTCGATATTAATATTATCAGTATTAGGAGTAATTTTATCTGTAAATAATAATAGAAGTGGAAAAGGTGCAAGTTTTGGAATAAGTATATTTATAATTTTTATATATATTACACTTATTAATATTTTTTATATGATATCCCAAAAAGGAAATATTAAACCAAGTATTGCTATGATTATACCAAATATGCTACTTTTATTATTTACACTGTTTTTATATGTAAGAAAAGCTAGGAGTAGATAGATGCTAAAAAAAATTGATGCATATATATTAAAAAATTTTATAAAAAATTGGAGTATGAGTTTAATAGGATTTAATGTAATTTTTATTTTAAGTCAAATATTTAGAATTATTGGTTATATTACTCAAGGAGATATGACTTATAAGGAAGCATTATTATATACATTAACAATTATCCCAGAAATGATAATGACAGTTTTACCACTTTCTATATTATTAGGTGGACTTATAACTGTTAATAAAATGGCAACAACTCTTGAAATTACTGCTTTAAAAACATCAGGGATAAGTTTTTTTAGAATAGTAAGATATCCATTAATATTTGCATTTATGGTATCTTTAGGTGGATTTTGGTTTTATAATAATATTGTACCAATTTCTAACAAAAAATCTAGAGAATTAAGATATGAAAAAGTATATAATAACCTTAAAATTTCCCAAGTGAAAGCAGATGTTTTTTTAAAAGGTGAAGGTAATTATCTTTATTATATCCGAATAATAAATGGTGAAAAAAGTAGTATTGATAATATGGAATTAGTATTGTTTGATAATGAATTAAAAAATATAAAAAAAATAATAGTAGCTAAAAAAGGATACTATGATAGTAAAAAAAATATTTGGGTATTAAAAGATGTTGTTGAAAATAATTTAGAAAATAACGAAACAACCTTTTTTAATGAAAAAATATATGATATAATAAAAGAAAAACCAGCAGATTTTTTAAGAGACAAAATAATATTAAAAGAAGCTAAATTAAAAAATCTAAGAGAAAGTGCAAATTTTATTAAAAGAACTGGTGGAGATGTAAGCAAATTATTAGTAGAACTTAATAAAAGAATAGCTTATCCATTTGCTACATTTGTAGTTAGTTTTTTAGGATTAGCATTAGGAAGTAGATTTGTAAGAGGAGCATCTGCAATTAGTTTAGCACTTAGTATTATATTAGGATATAGCTATTATGTAATTCAGGCAACATTAGAAGCTTTATCAATTGGCGGGAAAATAAATAGTTTAATAGGAGCCTGGATACCAAATATATTATTTTTAGTAATTGGAATATATTTTTTAAATAAAGCAGAATATTAGGAGGACTTAATGGGGAAAATACTTCATTTAGATAATGGAACACCATTATTATATGAAAAAATAACACATATTAACTCTTTTTCAATGGGAATATATGTAAAAACTGGTGCAATAGATGAAAAAGAAAATGAAAGTGGAATATCACATTTTATAGAACATATGCTATTTAAGGGAACAGAAAAAAGAAGTGCAAAAGATATCTCAGAAGAAATAGACAATATAGGTGGGAAAATGAATGCCTATACTTCAAAAGATACAACTACATTTTATATTACAGCTTTATCAGAACATTTTAAAACAGCTACAGATGTATTAGCTGATATATTTTTAAATTCGACTTTTACAGAAGAAAATATTGAAAAAGAGAAAAAAGTAGTTATTGAAGAAATAAGAATGTACGAAGATATACCAGAAGAAAAGATACATGATATAAATAATGAATATATATTTATTGGAAATTATGGAAAAAATATATTAGGAACAGAGGATAGTATTAATTCTCTAACTAGAGAGATGGTATTAGATTATTATAAAGATAGGTATACAAGTGATAATATTGCAATTGTAGTTGTAGGAAATTTAAGTGAAGAAGAAGTATTAACTACTTTTAATACATATTTTAAAAATTTTATCACAGTTAAAAGAGATAGAATAAAAAAATCAGAATTCAAATTAAATACAGTAAAAAATGTACTTAAAAAAGAGATAAGCCAAGTACATTTATGTGTTAATACTTTAGGAAGCTCTTATGCAAGTGAAGATAGATATATTAATTCAATACTTTCTATTATTCTTGGCGGGAATATGAGTTCTAGATTTTTTCAAAAGATTAGAGAAGAAAAAGGACTTGCATACTCAGTATATACATTTAATACATCATTTTATGAAGGTGGAGCATTTTCAGTATATGCAGGAACAACAAAAGAGAACTATAATGAAGTAATAAATATGATATATGAAGAGTGGAAAGATATAAAAGAGAATGGTGTTACAGAAAAAGAGCTTATAAAAGCACAAAATCAAGTTTTAAGTTCTCTTATATTAGGATTAGAAACAACAAGAGCTAGAATGTCAAGATTAGCATCTTCATATATAACATATAATAAAATAATACCTTTAAAAGAGATAGAAAATAAAATTAAATCTATAGATAGAGAAGCAGTAAAGAAATATGCAAATAAAATTTTTCATGAGAGGTATTACTCTGTTACGATACTAGGTGATGTAAATGAATAAAGTAATAGTAAAAGTAAAAAAAGAAAATGAGAATATAAAATTACCTAAATATATGACAGAAGGTTCTGCTGGAATGGATGTGTATTCAAATAATAGTTCTCCTATAAAATTAAAACCACTTGAAAGAGCTCTTATTCCTACAGGACTTTATTTTGAAATTCCTTATGGATATGAGATACAAGTAAGACCTAGAAGTGGTTTAGCTATAAAACATGGAATAACAATGGTAAATACACCTGGGACAATAGATTCTGATTATAGAGGAGAAATTAAAATAATATTAGTGAATTTAAGTAATGAAGAATATACAATTAATCCACAAGAAAGGATAGCACAGCTAGTGTTACAGAAAGTATATAGAGCAGAATTTGAAATAGTAGAGACATTAGAAGAGTCTAAAAGAGATAGTGGAGGTTTTGGCCACACTGGAAAATAATAAAAGGAGGAAATTTAATGGGGAGAGTAATAGCAGTTACATCTGGAAAGGGTGGAGTAGGAAAGACTACAACAGTATGTAACATAAGCACAGGATTAGCACTTGAAGGGTATAACGTAGCTGTAATAGATGCTGATATTGGACTTCGAAATCTAGATTTAGTAATGGGATTAGAAAACAGAATAGTATATGACATAGTAGATGTAATTGAAGGAAGAGCAACAATAAAACAAGCGCTTATAAAAGATAAAAAATTAAAATCAAAGCTACAACTTTTACCTGCATCACAAACAAAAGATAAGACAGCAGTATCACCAAAAGATATGAAAAAACTTACTGAAGAATTAGCAAAGGAGTTTGATTTTGTTTTAATTGATTCACCTGCTGGAATTGAACAAGGATTTAGAAATGCAGTTGTTGGAGCTGATGAAATAATAATAATTACAAATCCAGAACTTTCAGCTATAAGAGATGCTGATAGAATAATAGGACTTTTAGATTCATATGAAAAATTAGACCTTAAGCTTATCATTAATAGAATTAGGCCAGAAATGGTAAGAAAAGGTGAAATGATAAATGTAGAAGAAATAAAAGATACACTAGAAATTGATTTGCTTGGGCTTATTCCAGACGATGAAGCTGTAATAATTTCTACTAATAGAGGAGAAGCTGTAATTAAAGATGAAGAAACTAAAGCAGCTAAAGCTTATAAAAATATTGTAAGAAGATTACTTGGAGATGAAGTAGAATTTTTAAATATAGAAAGAACTAAATTTATGGATCGTGTATTAAATATATTTCGAGTATAGGGAGATGTTGGGTTATGTTAAGTATGTTTAAAAAAAGTAAAAATAGTGCTAGTGTAGCAAGTAATAGACTAAAAGTTGTAATTACACAAGATAGAGCAAGTATAAGTCAAGAAGTAATGGATGATTTAAAAAAAGATATGATAAAGGTATTTCAAAAATATTTAGTAATAGAAGAAAATGGTTTAGAATGTAATGTACAAAGAGAAAGAGAAAAAAATATAGGATTATCAATTACAATTCCAATAAAAAAAGTAAAAAGAAGAGGAAATATTTTTGATGAAGACTAATAGTAGAACTATTTCTAGATTGAATAAAAGATTAAAAAAACTAGATTATATGTTTATTATTAATATATTAATAATTTTTGCTTTTGGACTAGTTACAATATATAGTGCTACAAGAGTTAAAACAGATACCTTTATTATAAAAGAAGTAATATTTGGTATTATGTCAATAGGAGTATTTTTAGTTTTTTCTCTTATAGATTATAGAGTTTACTCAAAAAATGCAAAACTTATATATATATTTAATATTTTGTTTTTATTATCAGTATATGCATTTGGAAGTAAAATATTAGGAGCTACTAGATGGATTAAATTAGGGCCTATAAATATTCAACCTTCAGAATTTGCTAAAATATTTTTTATACTGACATTTTCAGAACATTTAGTAAATGGATATAATAAAAATTTTTATGGAATAAGAGCTATTTTTATTTCAGGATTACATTTACTTCCAATATTTTTACTTATAGTAAATCAACCAGATTTAGGAACTTCATTAGTTTTAGTATTTTTATATATGGAGCTTATATTCTTAAATAATATAGATTTAAAAACATATTTCAGTTTAATATTTTTAGGAATTATATCTATTCCAATTGGATATTTTTTCTTTTTAAAAGAGTATCAAAGAAAAAGAATATTAACTTTTTTAAATCCTGAGGCAGATATTTTAGGTAGTGGTTGGAATGTAATTCAATCAATGATAGCTGTAGGCTCTGGAGGAGTATTTGGAAAAGGCTTATTTCAAGGAACTCAAAATAAATTAAAATTTCTACCAGAATCACATACAGATTTTATATTTGCAGTACTTAGTGAAGAATTAGGATTTATTGGTTCAGGATTTTTAGTAATACTATATGCTTTTTTAGTATTTTCAATTATAAAAATAGGAAATAAAAGTGAAGATAGATATGGAAGTTTAGTAGCATATGGGATAGCAGGAATAATATTTTTTCATAGTATAGTAAATATAGGAATGGTTATAGGGATAATGCCTGTGACAGGACTGCCGTTATTACTTATGAGTTATGGTGGAAGTTCACTTTTATTTACAGCAATGATATTAGGAATAGTTCAAAGTGTAAAAATATATGGTTCTAAATAAAAATAATTTAGTTAAACGAGTCCTTTATAATTAAGAACTCGTTTTTAATTTTTATATTAAAGAGAGGACAAAATGATAAAAATAATAATAGATGAAAAATATGAAAATAGTAGGATTGATAAATATATAAGGAAAAATTATCCAAAATTAAAATTAGGAGAGATATTTAAGTTTTTAAGAAATGGTAAAATAAAAGTAAATAGTAAAAAAGTAAAACAAGATTATAGATTAAGTATAGGAGATGAACTATCTCTATATTTTAATTATGAAAATGATGAATATAATTATTATAAACTTAGTGAGAAAGAAAAACAGGATATAAAGAATAGAATAATTTATGAAGATAAAGAGATATTAATATTTTTTAAAAATCCACAAGAAGTAATGCATAAGGGAAGTGGTCATGAAACAGGAATTAGCGAAAAATTAAAAAGCTATCTAAAAAATAAAGATTTTTCATTTGTTAATAGAATAGATAAAGATACTTCAGGACTTATAATTGGTGGAAAAACACTTCCTAAAATTAGAGAATTAACAGAGATTATAAGAGAAAGAGATATAAGTAAAAAATATTATTTATTAGTAGAAGGTGATATAGAGAAAAATAGGTTTGAAATAAAAAATAAGTTATTTAATAATGGTGACAAAATAGTAGTAGATGATAGAGGGAAAACAGCTATAACAAAATATAAAGTAATAGAAAGGTATAAAGATTTTACTTTACTTGAAGCAGAAATTTTAACAGGAAGAAAACATCAGATAAGAGTACAAATGCAAAGTATAGGACATCCTATTATAGGAGATAAGAAATATGGTGGAAGAAAAGATAAATATATGTATTTGAATTCATATAGTATATCATTTAATAAAATAGACATTAAAACAGATATCCCAGATTATTTTAAAAAATATATTAATAACAAAAATATTAAACATTTATAATATATATAATATGAACTATTGAAAAAAACTAAAATTAATGATATAATTTGTCATAAAATGAATAGTAACTCATATAATTCTGTAATATGGTCAGAAGTCTCTACAGGCTACCGTAAATAGCCTACTATGAGTGGAAAAACCTAGTTGGTGTATTTCACTTAGAAATGAGTTTTTTTAAGTGTTGTGTATCAACTAGGTTTTTTTAATATAAAAATAGGAGGTAGAGATGAAAAATTTTTTAATGAATTTTTTCAAAATTGAGGAACATCATTCATCAATCAAAAGAGAGGTAATAGGAGGATTTACTACATTTATTACTATGGCTTATATTATATTTGTAAATCCAAATATACTAAGTGCTACTGGAATGGATAAGGGAGCGTTAATTACAGTTACATGTTTAGCATCATTTATTGGGACAGTATTAGCAGGATTATGGGTAAATGTACCATTTGCTATGGCACCAGGTATGGGACTTAATGCATTTTTTACATTTACATTAGTAATAGGAAAAGGTGCTACTTGGCAACAAGCATTAGGAGTAGTATTTTTATCAGGAATAATCTTTTT
Organism: Fusobacteriales bacterium; assembly: GCA_020063625.1. GTDB lineage: Bacteria > Fusobacteriota > Fusobacteriia > Fusobacteriales > Fusobacteriaceae > Hypnocyclicus. Next base: position 126,255 of record JAICDD010000001.1, on the reverse strand, counting down.
ATTATTAACAATTATTGGAGTAAGAGAAAAAATAGTAAATGCAATTCCAGTTTCTTTAAGACTTGCTGTATCAGCAGGAATAGGACTATTTATTACTTTTATAGGATTACAAGGAATGGGATTAGTAGTAGATAATCCAGCAACACTTGTAGGTTTAGGGAAATTAACAACACCAGTAATTTTAGGTCTTATAGGTCTTGTAATAATTACTGTACTTGAAATAAAAAATGTAAGAGGTTCATTATTAATAGGAATATTAGCAACAACAGTTTTAGGAATACTAACAAAACAGATAGCATTACCAACAGCAATTATATCTACACCACCTGCTATTTCATCAATAGCATTTAAACTTGATATAATGGGAGCATTACAAGTAAGTATGCTTGGAGCAATATTTTCATTTATGTTTGTAGATTTATTTGATTCAGTTGGTACAATTATGGCATGTGCATATGAAGCAGAACTAGTAAAAGAAGATGGGACAATAGACAAAATAGGTAAAATATTAGAAGCTGACGCAATAGCTACAGTAGTAGGTTCGTTACTAGGAACAAGTACAACAACTACATATGTAGAATCATCATCAGGAATAGCTGCAGGAGCTAGGACAGGGCTTGCTTCTATTATAACAGGACTGTTATTTTTATTAGCATTAATATTTACACCAATTATAGGAATAGTACCAGCATTTGCAACATCACCAGCACTTATAGTAGTTGGAGTGTATATGTTTAAAAATGTAAAAAACATTGATTTAAAAGATTTTGAAGTAGCAGTACCTTCATTTATTACAATAGTAGCGATGCCTTTAACTTATTCTATTAGTACTGGAATTAGTTTAGGATTTATCTCTTATGTTGTAGTAACAGTAGCTGCAGGAGATATTAAGAAAATAAAACCTACAATGTGGATAATAGCATTATTATCATTATTAAACTTTGTAGTAACAGGACATTAATATAAAATCTGAGAGATTAAAAAAATAATCAAAAACGAGTTCTTTAAAAACTAAGAACTCGTTTATTTTTTATGGGGATTTTTCAATCTTTTTTAATTATAATTTTCTAAAATTTCTGTAATATATAAAAGGTGTCTATTTATTCTACGATATTTAGCCAAAATTTCAGAATAAATAAAATCAGCAGAATTTTTTTTAGAGATTTTAATATTATTATTTAATATTTTATTATTTTTATTGATTATATATTTACATTCAATTATTAGTTCTTTGTTTTGATTACTTTCAAATAAAATAGCTACTTTAAATGCTACTTTTTATACTTTTTTATGAATAGAATTTATTTTATGTATTTGTGATTCAGAAAAATTTATTTTATTATTATAAGCTTTTTGAGTTATTTTACCAAGACTTGCAATATAATCCCCCATAGATTCTAAAATACTTGATAATCTTAAATAATATTGAATATCAATTATACTATTATCATATGGATTATAATTTACAAATGAAGTTAACAAAATATTTTGTTTTTCTTCAAGGGTATCTAGTTTTTTTTCATTTTTTAAAATAATATCTAATAGTTTTAAGTCTTTATTATTTAATAGTAAATTATAATTATTAAGACTGTTTAAAAATAGTTTATTCATTTTTTTTAGTTGGATATTAGATTTTTCTAAAATTATAAATGGTGATTCAAAAAGTTTTTTCTGAATAATAGTAGATTTTTTTTCATTTTCATCAATTTTAATAAATTTATTTAATAATAATATAAATTTAGGTATAAAAGGGATAAAAATAAGTGAATTAGTAACATTAAATATAGTATGAGCAAGTGGAATATACTTAATTCCATTTGAAAATGGTGAAATATAATTTATAAAATTAGAGTAAATATAAAATAAAGGAATAATAACTGCAACTCCAATTATTTTAATTAAAATATGAGAATAAGCAGTAGATTTTGCATTTTTAGAAGCCCCTAAAGAAGCTAAATATGCAGTAATAGTAGTCCCTATATTTTCACCTAAAACTAATGCAATAGCAGTATATGGTGTGATAAGATTTTGAGATGCAAGAGCTATAGTTACTCCTATTGTAGCTGCAGATGCTTGTAAAATAGCAGTTAAAAAAGCTCCTAAAAATATACTAAGAATAACTCCAAAATAATTACTTGCATTAAATAATTGAAATAATTTTATAAAATTTGTACTATTTTTAATGGGAATTATACTTTCTTTCATATATTCAAGTCCTATAAAAATTAAACCAAAAGCCATAAATATTTTAGCAATGTTTTTTAATTTATAATTTTTACTAAATAAAAAGACTAGTGCGAATACACCAAAAATAATAAATCCATATTTTCCTATTTTAAGAGCAAGTATCCATCCAGTAATAGTAGTTCCTATATTAGCTCCTAAAATAATACCAATAGCTTGTTTTAAAGTCATTAAAGTAGCATCAACAAAACCCACAACCATTACAGTAGTTATAGAGGAGGATTGTGTAACAAGAGTTATAATAATTCCTATAATTAATGCTAAAAATGGATTGTTAGTAGATTTTGAAATAAAATTTTTGAGTTTTTTATTTGATGTTTGCTGTATACTTTTTGACATAATTCTCATACCATATAAAAATACTCCAAGTCCAGCTAAACTATTAAATAAAATAGATAATAATAACATTTTAATCACCTCATATTTTTTGATAAAAAAACAAAATCTTATTTTTTGATAAAAAAATAGAAATCTTTTTTCTAAGTTGATACTAATATAAAATAAAAATTTTTATTAAAATAATACATCATTATATCTATATTATACGTTAAAAAATAAAAAATCTTTTTTATTTATTAAATAATTTAAAAACGAGTTCTCTAACTTAAGAACTCGTTCAATAGTTTTATGAATTATTTTTTAATAATTCTTCTATTTTATACTTTTGCATAGGTTTATAAAAATAATATCCTTGAATAGTATCAACTTTTTTATCTTTAATAAATTCATATTGTTCAGAAGTTTCAACACCTTCAGCAATTATTTCAAAATTTAAATATTTTCCTAGATCAATAATTAATTCAAGTAGTTTCCCTTCATCTTTTTCTGGATAATCAGCAATAAATATTCTATCAACTTTTAATTTATCAATTTTAAAAAGTCTTAAATAGTTTAGAGATGAATATCCAGTACCAAAATCATCAAGTGCTATTTTAAAACCATATTTTTTAAAATTATTTATTATGTCATTAGCTTTATTTACATCTTCAATAAGAATTCCTTCTGTAATTTCAAAGGTGATGTATTCAGGATCTAAATTTAGTTTTTTTGCTTTTTTATAAATTGATTCGACAATATTAACACCACTAAATTGAAGAGGTGATAAATTTATAGAAATTTCTATTTTTTTATTAAATAGATTATTCCACTCTTTTAGACTATTAAGTGAAGTATCAATAACCCATTCTCCAATTTGATGAATCATACCATTTTCTTCAGCAATTGGTATAAAAATAGCTGGAGAAATAAATCCTCGTGTAGAATGTTTCCATCGAATTAAAGATTCTACCCCAATTATTTCACCACTAGATATATCAACTTGTGGTTGATAATACAGTTTTAATTCATTAAATTTTAATGCATTTTTTAGATGATTTGATATTTCAATTCTTTCAATATTTTGCTTATTTAATATATCATTAAAATAATAAATACTATTTTTACCATTATTTTTTACATGTTTAAGTGCAAAAATACTATTTTTTTCTAAAGTATCAATAGTTAACCCATTATCTGGATAAATAGATACTCCTAAACTAATAGAGATATTTATTTCATGATTGTTAATATAAAAATTTTTATTAAATAGATTTTGAATTTTTTCTAAGGAATTATTTAATTCAGTTAATGATTTAAAACCAGGAATAATTAATCCAAATTCATCACCACTTATTCGTGAAAAAGTATAATTTGGTTCTATAATAGCTAAAATTCTATTACTTATCTCTTTTAAAAGTCTATCTCCTATAGAAAAATTATAGTAAGTGTTGATTGAATTGAAATTATCTATATCTAAATAAATTAAAGCAAATTTAAGATTATTTAGTTTGCTATTTATAATAGTCTGAGAAAGCCTATCTCTAAATAAAAATCTATTTGGTAAGCCAGTAAGTTTGTCAATATTACTAACTTCTTTATTAGTTAATCCATCTATTTTATCTTGAGAAATATCTTCTATTAACATAATAAAAGTATTATTATCTATTGGCATAAAATTTATCCAAGTAGAAAAAAGTTTATTACTATCTTTTTTCATCCAAAATTCTCTTGAAAGAGGTTCTTTAGAATTTATTAAATAAAAAAATTCATTTTTATCGCTAAAAAACTTTTTAAAATCATCAATAGTTTTAATTTTATTATCAGATGAAAAAATATTTTTAAAAGCGTTATTTGTTTCTAAGATTTTACCATTTTTATTAAAAATAATAATTCCTTCAGAGGATTTTTCAAAAACAAGAGATTTTACTTCGTTATTTAATTGATTTTGCTTAATTGTAGTAATGTCAGTACCAATACCACCAATATATTTAAAACTTCCAGAGTTATCAAAAATAGGAAATTTTTCAATTAAAAAAGTTTGATTATTTACAGAGATCTCTATAGAAACTTTTTCTTTTTTTATTTTAGCCTCTTCATCAGTTAAATGAATTTTATTTAAAACATCTTCATTAAAAAAATCTTTGTGATTAATTAAAATATCATTATAAATTTTATTTGTTAAAATGTAGTCACCGTTTAAATTTTTTACAAATATAAAAGAGGAGCTATTATTAATAATATTTTCCATTAATAACTCGTTTTTTATTTTTTCATTAGTTATTTTTTTTCGGACTTTTAATTCAAAATAAATTAATAAATATATTAAAAGTGAACTAATAAAAATAAAAGAAATACCTTTATAAGTTTGTATTTGTGTAAGAATAACAGGGTCGGTAGTTATGTTTAAAATAAATTTATCTGAATAAAACACCCATAAAAAACTAAAAATAAAATATATTATCGCAACTCTAAAACTTATAATATTCATATATGCAACTCCTAAAACTAATAATTATATATAAAATTATACCAGATATTTTGTTAGAAAGACAATTATTTTTTTTATTAAAATTCTCAAAAAAAGGTTGAAATTTTTTATAATATATTCTATAATAAGAACATAGGAAGATATCCCTTTCCTATCGAATAACCCTAGATTAACCCCTAAAATTGCTTAAAGCAATTTAAATCCCTTTAATTAACCGGCTAGTAACCCCTAGCCGGTTAATTAAATATAGATTTAAGTCATTTAAAATGATGACTTATAATAAAAAGTTAAATAAAAATATTGACATACTTATTGAGATATGATATATTACTAATGGAATATCCCTTTCCACAAATCAAGTTAGAGCTTGATTGACTCTTAATTACCAGAAATGGTAGTTCCCTTTATACACTAAAAATAGCAGAGAGCTATATGCTTTCTGCTATTTTTATATTTTCTATTAAATGATTTAATTTTGTCATACTAATTAAAATAGAAGAAACTTCTTTTTTTTCTAAAAGAAATTTTAGAGCACTATTAATGAGAGGTTTATCGATATTTTCAATTTTATTAAATAACTCTTTATCTTTAAATAAAGGATTAAATCTACGAATATCATTTTTTGAAAATTTATAAGTATTATCGATTTTTCCAGATAACAACCCTTGAGCTAATGGACTGTAAGCTATAAACCCAATATTTTTTTCTTTGCAAAAAGGTAAAATATCTTTTTCAACATCTTTTTCTAATAAATTATATTTATTTTGAGTAGAAACAATAAAAGGTGATATTTTTTCTAAAGTATTAATATCAAGATTCGACACACCAATATGTCGTATAATTTTTTGAGATTTTAAATCTTTTAGTGTATCTATTACTTCTATAATATCAGTTTTATAATCAGGCCAATGTAGTTGATAAAGGTCTATATAGTCAGTTTTAAGTCTTTTTAAACTAGCATCTATCTCATACATTATACTATCTCTAGAAAGGTTATGTGTAACTTTTCCAAATTCATTCCAACGTAAACCAAATTTTGTAGCAATTATAATATCTTTTCGTATACTTTTAAATGTATTTCCTAAAATTTCTTCAGATTTTCCAAAACCATAAATTGGAGCAGTATCATAAAAATTTATACCATATTCAAAAGAGGTTTCTAATGTTTTTATTGCATCATTTAAATTTACATCTTTCCAACCATGTTTTGAAGTAGCCCAACATCCAAAACCTATTCTTGAAACTTTTAAATCAGAGTTGCCTAATAAATTGTATTTCATAAATAATCCTTTCTATAAAAATTAAACAGTTTTAAATTTATTATATCAAAAAATATATTTATTTAAAATAAAACATTGTGGTATAATTTATTTGAATACAAATATAAAGGTGATTTTATGAGAAATTTTTTAGATTTTCATTATTTAAAAAAAGAAAAGAATGACATTGAAATAGAGCATTTTTTTGATGTAGAAGAAGTTCTTATTCCACTAGACTTTCAAGAGGAATATAGTATTTATAAGCAAAAAGGTGATTATATTCATATTGGAGAAGTTATAGCAAAAGATATTAATAATTTTCCTATATTTTCAAGTGTATCAGGTATTTTTATTGAAATAGTAGAAAAATTTTATAAAAAAGATAAAAAAATAAAATTTATAAAAATAAAAGTTGATAAAAAAAATAATAAAGCTATTTTTAAATCTAGAAAAAATTATGAAAAACTTACAAAAAAAGAATTTTTAAAAATCTTAAAAGATTATGGACTTATAGATTTTAATGAAAAGTATACACCTATATATAAAAAATTTAAAGAGCTAAAAGATGATAAAATAAAGTATTTTATTATAAATGGGTTAGAAACAGAACCATATTTAAATATGACTAATACAATAATTTATGAAAAAATCGAAGAATTTAAAAAAATAATAGATTTTATTTTAAAATTATTTAAATTAGAGAATGTTCTAATTATTATAGAAAATAATAAAGAACTTTCAAATTTTTTAAAATCACATTTAGATAAAAATATAATTATAAAAAGAGTCCCTAAATTATATCCATTACAAAAAGAAAATTTAATTATAAAATATCTATTTAAAAAGAAATATTCTAGAGATTTGACAAAACATAAAATACTTATGTTAAATTTTTTAAGTATTTTAGATATTTATAATGCTGTTATAGAGAATAAACCTTTTATTGAAAAAATAATAACTGTAAATGGGAAAGGAGTGGAAAAACCTTCAGTTTTATTAGTCCCACTGGGAATGAAAATAAAGGATATATTAGAATATTGTTTTTATTATAACAATAAATGTAGACAGATAATATTAGATAGCGCAATGGAAGGTGAAGCAATTTTTGATATAGAGCTACCTGTGTTTAGAGGAACAAAAGCTATAATAGCACTTAATGAAAATGAAACAGAAAAAATAAAGCCGTATAAATGTATAAATTGTGGAAAATGTGTAAATGTTTGTCCAATGAATTTAGCATCATTAAAATTTTTAGATTTATCTTTAAATGAAACAGAAAAAATAAAAAAATATAATTTTAATAAATGTATAAGTTGTGGAAATTGTCAATATATATGCCCTACAAATCAACCACTTAGAGAAAAAATATATTACTTAAAAAAGAAGTTGGAGGAAGTAGATGAATAAATTAAAAGTATCAATAGCTCCTTTTATAAGAACAAAACATACATACCGAAATATATTAGGAGATATTTTTATTACATTAATTCCTTTTATTATAATAAAGTTATTTTACTTTAAAGAAAAATTTTTATATCCATATAGTTTGATGTTGTTAATGCATTTTTTATTTAGTTTGTTTATAAAAAAAATTATAAAAAAAGATATATTGAATATAAATTTAATATTAAATCAAGTAACTATACTAATGCTAGTTTTACCTTCTAATTTAAATATAAAATATTATTTACTAAGTGGAATAATGCTTCCTTTTTTAGATTTTTTATTAGGAGACATATTAAATCCTATAATTATAGTAAAACTATTTTTTTCTATTTTTATTTTAGATTTTAATAAAATAAATTTAGATATATTTAGGTATAATATAGATAATTTTCAATTAAAAAAAGATCTATTTTTAGGAATTTTAGGTAAAGAAAATTTTAGTATAATATTTTTAATACTAGCACTTTTTTATTTAAAACTTAAAGATGATATAAAAATAAGAATTCCACTAGTAGCAGTAATTCTTACATATGTTTTGTTTATATTAAAAGGATATGATGGAGATTTAATAATTATGTATGGGCCTTTTTTATTTTCGTTAGTATATTTAGCGTCTGATACAGTTTATTCACCATATTCTCGAATAGGAAAAATTTATTACTCTATTTTTATAGCACTTTTAAATTTTTATCTGTTTTATTATACAAAAAATATAGATTCGATATTTATAGCAATTTTAATTGCAAATTTATTAGTTCCATTTTTTGAAGAAAATAGTATTCCGATAAGCTTTGGAGAAAAGATAAATTATAAAAAAGTTGCAAAAATATTAATACTATTTTTAATGATTTCAATCCCTATTTTTTCAAAAGTAACATCTAGTGATTTAAATAAAATATTTGAAACTACAGTGTATGTAGATAAACAAGATATAATAGAGGGAGAAGTTATTTATTACAGTGTAAAAGATATTTTTGGGGATAAGATAGGTTATATTACAAAAATTAAGTTTAAAGATAAAGAGTTATTAGTAGGAATATCATTATATAAAAAAATATATAATGTACTGATTCAAGATAAAAATAAAAATGAATTATTAAATGAGTATAAAATGGCAGATAAAAATAAATTATTTTTACGTATCTTAAAAAATAAAGAAAAAGTAACAGTTGATAAGGTTTTATTAAAAATTTTAAAGGACTTTGAAAAATATACATATATGTATAGAAAAGACTTAAAAAAAGATATAGAAAATGCAGGAGCAACTAAATATATTGAATAGGTGGTTTAAATGCAAATATTTTCAGAATATGCAGTTATGTTAGTAATAATAGGAAGTATAAATTTAGGAACGAGCTTAGATTCAGTTTTTAGTTTTTTGATATTATATATTTTTAATATAATTTTAACTAAAATTTTTAAAGATGAACATAAAATTAAACTGATATTAAGTATTTTTATTTGTGTAGTAATTGAACTAGTTTCTTCAACTTATACTTTTTCTATAGATAAAAACTTATTAATGATATCTTTATTATCTTTATTATATAGTTTTAAATTTTCAGAAAAAAATGTATTGAAAAATATATTAATGATACTATTTTTAGGATTTTTGAGAGAAAATTTATTAATGTTTTTTGAAATAAAGTATATAGAAAATGTAGGTGTTGGGATTATACTTTTTTTTATAATAAATCAAATTATGGAGAGCTTTTTATTTATAAAAAAGGAGAATAAGATATGAGAGAATATATTTATCAAATAATTTTAGGGAACTCTTATCTTTTTTTATATTTAATAGGAATAGAATTTTTTTTAGATAAGAAAAGTAAGTTTTTAAATAAAAAAGAGATTAGTTTATTTTTAATTACACCTATATTTTATAAAATATTAAATAATAATATAGAGATATCATTTTTAGTTTATTTTTTATTGTTTTTAATATTATCAGTTATTATAAAATATAAAATAAATTTTTTAACTTTACCTGTTTTAATAACACCTTTTTTATTAATAGAAAATAATGATTTTATAAATTTAAGTATATTATTGATACTACATATTTCTTTTTATTATTTTATAAAAGAAATAATAAAAGAGGTTAAACCTTTTGAAAGAAATAGTCTGATTATTTTTGCTATTATTTCAATAATAATAGGATACTTAAAAAATATTGTATAATAAAAGCAAAATTACTTGACAAAATAGAAAAAAAAGTATAAAATAAGACGGTTAACGCATAACAAAGGCTTTCAGCAGCCTTAGGTTAGCGAAAATATTTTGGAGGTGAAAACATGTACGCAGTAATAAAAACTGGAGGAAAACAGTACAAAGTAGCGGCAGGAGATAAAATAAGAGTAGAAAAAATAAATGCTGAATTAAATCAAGAAGTTGAATTAAATGAAGTATTATTAGTAGCAAATGAAGGTGAAGTTAAAGTTGGAAAACCTTTCGTAGAAGGAGCTAAAGTTGTAGCAACTGTATTAGCTCAAGGTAAAGGGAAAAAAGTAATAAACTTTAAATACAAACCTAAAAAAGCTTCTGCTAGAAAAATGGGACATAGACAATTATTTACTGAATTAGAAATAAAATCAATAGAAGCATAATGACAAAATTTACAATTGTTAGAAAGAATCATAAAATTATTAAATTTTATGGTGAAGGGCATAGTGGATACGCAAATAGTGGAGAAGATATTGTATGTTCGGCTATTTCAGCTATAAGCCAACAATCAGCTATTGGAATAACAGAATATCTTAAAATTCCAGCAGCTATAAAAATAGATGGAGATACAGGTTATTTAAAACTTGATTTATCTTCGAAAAAAATAGAAAAAAAAGTAGTACAACATAGAAAAGAGATAGATGCTATTTTAGAATCTATGTGTATAATGTTAAAAGAGATAGAAAAGCAGTATCCAAAGTTTTTAAAAGTTGTTGAAAAGGAGGCAAACTAATGTTAATGATAAATTTACAATTATTCGCGTCTAAAAAAGGGGCGGGTTCTACAAAAAATGGAAGAGATTCAAATCCTAAATATCTTGGAGTAAAAAGATATGATGGGCAATTTGTAAAAGCTGGAAATATAATTGTTAGACAAAGAGGAAACAAATTTTACGCAGGAACAAACATGGGACAAGGTAAAGATTTTACTCTGTTTGCTTTAGTTGATGGATATGTAAAATTTGAAAGATTAGGAAGAGATAAAAAACAAGTATCTGTATATCCTGCAGAATAATTAATTATCCCGGCGAGCCCGGGATTTTTTTATTAAAAAAGAGATAGAATAAATAGAAAAAATAAAATTGTTTAAATTAGTAATAAAATTATATATAATAAAATAAAGATTTTATTTTTGTATTAATTTTATCTAAAAAATTTAAAGAAATGAAAAAGAGCAGTAATTTAAGGAGGAAGTATGTTTATAGATGAAGCTATAATAACAGTAAAAGCAGGAAAAGGTGGAGATGGAGCTGCTACATTTAGAAGAGAAAAACACGTCCAATTTGGAGGTCCAGATGGTGGGGACGGTGGAGATGGTGGAAGTATTATATTTGTAGCAGATAACAATATAAATACATTAATTGACTTTAAATATCAAAAATTATTTAAAGCTGAAGATGGTAAAAATGGTGCAAAAAAGAAAATGTATGGTAAATGTGGAGAGGATTTAATAATTAAAGTACCTGTAGGAACAATGGTAAGAGATGTTGAAACAGGAAAATTATTATTAGATTTAAGTAAAGAAGGAGAAAAAAGAGTTCTTTTAAAAGGTGGAAAAGGTGGACTTGGAAATGTTCATTTTAAGTCTTCTATTAGAAAAGCTCCAACATTAGCAGGAAAAGGAAGAGATGGAAAAGAATTAAAAGTAAAATTAGAGCTTAAATTGTTAGCAGATGTAGCTCTTGTAGGATATCCAAGTGTAGGGAAATCAAGCTTAATAAATAAAGTATCAGCAGCAAAATCAAAAGTAGCAAATTATCATTTTACTACTTTAGCACCAAAACTAGGAGTAGTAAAACATCATGACACTTCATTTGTTATTGCAGATATTCCAGGACTTATTGAAGGAGCTCATGAAGGAGTAGGACTTGGAGATAAATTTTTAAAACATATAGAAAGATGTAAAATGATTTATCATATAGTTGATGCCGCAGGATTAGAAGGAAGAGAACCAATAGATGATTTTGAAAAAATAAATAATGAACTTCAAAAATTTAGTGAAAAATTATCTAAAAAACCTCAAATAGTGTTAGCAAATAAAATGGATATGATATATGATGAAGAAAAATATGAAAAATTTAAAAAATATATAGAAGAAAAAGGATTAAAATTATTTCCAGTATCAGTATTATTAAATGATGGATTAAAAGAAGTTCTTGATGAAACATTAATTATGCTAGAAAAAATCGAAAGAGAACCATTAGAAGAAGAAGTAGAAGTGGAAAATGTAATAGCAGAGATAGAAAAAGATAAAAAAGATTGGGAAGTAACAATTGATGAAAATGGTGTATTTGAAGTAACAGGAAAAATTATAGATAATGTATTAAATACTTATGTGTTTAATGGAGAAGCTGGAATGGTTAGCTTTATTAGAATGCTTAAAAATTTAGGATTAGAAGAAGAATTAAGAAAATATGATATAGAAAATGGAGATGTAATTAGAATAGAAGGATTTGAATTTGAGTATGTAGAATAATAAATTCCCTTAGATATAAAACTTTGAGATTGAAAAATAAAATTTTATTATTGGAGAATGAAAAGATAATTTCTATTGAATAATTGTTTAAGTTATTTTTTAGAAATCTTTTCAATCTCTTTTATATTATTTTTCAATTGTTTTAGTTTATCTAAGGGAATTTTAAATTATAACTAATAAAATTATAAGGTAGGTGAATTATGAATAAAGGGATAGTTATAGCTGGGCCTACAGGAGTAGGGAAAACAGCTCTTTCAATAAAGTTAGCAAAAAAAATTAATGCAGATATAATCTCTAGTGATTCTATGCAAGTATATAAATATATGGATGTAGGAACAGCTAAAATAACAAAAGAAGAGATGCAAGGAGTAAAACATTATTTAATAGATGAAATAGAACCAACACATAAATACAGTGTAGGAGAGTATTATAATCGTGTTAATGAGATATTAAATAATCTTAATGGAAAAGATATAATATTAGCTGGTGGAACAGGTCTTTATATTAGAAGTATAACAGAAGGTTTATCTAGCTTACCAGAAGGTAATGAAAAAATAAGAAAAGAGTTATCAACTTTGACTTTAGAAGAATTATGTGAAAAATTAAAAGAATTAGATATAGAAGCATATAAAAGTATTGATTTGAAAAATAGAGTAAGAGTAGAAAGAGCAGTAGAAGTTTGTTTGATTACAAATGATAAATATTCTACACTAAAAAATAAAAATATAAAAAATAACAATTATAGCTTTATTAAAATTGGTTTAAAAAGAGATAGAGAAATTTTATATAATAGAATTAATAAAAGAGTCGATATTATGTTTAAAGAAGGACTGTTAAATGAAGCAGAATTTTTATATAAAAATTATAAAAATGGTATAGAAAATATAAAAGCTATAGGTTATAAAGAGTTATTTTTATACTTTGAAGGTAAAATTACACTAGAAGAAGCAAAAGAGATGATAAAAAGAGAAACAAGACGTTATGCTAAAAGACAATTTACTTGGTTTAATAAGGAAAAAGATATTATATGGTTTGATTTAGATAAGCAAAGTGAAGATGAAATATTAGAGAAAATATTAGAGATATATAATATTTAATTCAACTTGCGTATTTAATCAGAGTATGATAAAATAAACTGATACCTTAGGGGGTAGATTTGAAAAAAACATTTATTTTTATTATAACTTTATTTATAATAAGTTGTAGTAATTTAGAGAAAAAACAAGAAATGCCAGTTTATGAAAAAAAGTTCTATTATTACTATGAAAATTGGGAACTTGAAAACGCAGAAAAAATGTTGAAGTATATTGAAGGGAACGAAAAACAAAAAGAGTTACGGCAAAAATTAGATTATAAACTCGAAAAACAAAAAGAGTTAAAAGAGCTTCTTAGTAATGTGAAAAATGATTTGAAAAATTCAAAGTATGATTTGCTAAAAGAAAATAGTCTAAATACTTTGGAGAATGAAATCTTAATTAAAAATATGAAAAAATATGATATTACTAAAGCTAAAATTTACTTTGGAAAAATAAATTTTGGAAGAGATATAACAAAAATTCCATTGATAATAAGTTATTTTGATGATAGTTTTTATTTTGAAATACAGAGTAGACTTGTTAATGAAAAATGGGTATTTATCTCTTTTGTTGAAAGAGGGTAAGCATAAATGAATACAAATTTTTTTTTAAAAGTAGAAGCAAAATATGAATTTTTGAGTGAAATAAGAAATGCCGTAAAAAAATTTTTAATAGACAATAAATTAAATGAAAAAAATATATTTCAACTAATATCAATAATTGATGAATTATGCACAAATGTAGTAGAGCATGCATATTTTTCAAATAATGACAAAAGAGAATTAGAATTAAGACTAGAAATTAAAGAGGACAAAATATTTATCGTTGTTGAAGATTTTGGAGAAGGTTTTAAAGGTGAAGGACACAGCAAAGAAGAAGGTGGAATGGGTCTAAATATAGTTCGAGGACTTGTTAATAGTTTAGAAATTATAGTGAAAAATCAAGGAACTAGGATAGAAGCTTTAAAAATATTGTAAGGAGGGGAAGTATATGCTAACTAACTTTGAAATACTAGAAGAAAAAATAGGTGATACTATTATACTTAGGGTAAAAGGAGAATTAGACGCGTTAGTTGCACCTCAATTAAAAGATAAGTTAATAAAATTAACTGAAAATGGGGTAAAAAAAATTATAATTGATTTTAAAGAATTAGTACACATTAATAGTTTAGCAATGGGGATACTAAGAGGTAGATTAAAAGAGATTAGAGAAAATGATGGAGATTTAAAATTAATAAACTTAAACTCTCATATTTCTACAATTTTTGAAATGGTTGGATTAGATGAATTATTTGATATTTATGATAATGAAAACGAGGCTTTAGAAAGCTTTTAAAAAAAATTAAAATAGGTGGATGTTATGAAAAATCCAAAAAAAATTAGTTTAATAATTATATATTTCACTTTAGTAATAAATATTTTTTCAGCAAATATATATGAAGAATATCAAAATGCTAAAGAGTATTACAATCAAAAAGATTATAAAAAAGCTATGTATAGTTTAGAACTTGTATTAAATGAAGTTCCAGACTATGAAGAAGCAAAACTTCTTTATTTTAAAATAAATTATGAGTTAAATAATAGTGAAAAAGTAAGTAAATTATTTAAAGAGCTAATCACAACAGATGATGATGTAAGAGTAAAGTTGTTTAATTATTTAATGCTACATAATGAGACTACAGCACTTTTACAAATATACGATACTTTAGAAAATAAGGAAGCTCTTCAAAATATATTTTTAGAATACCTATATTTAAACAAAGAATATAATATTATTTTAAATAAATATCCGTTAATAGAATATGTGAAAAGAATAGAAAAAGATAAACAAAAAGCAGATAATTATTATTATGAGGCTATAAGTTTATTAAAAAACAATAGTACTAATGAAGCTATGGTGCTTATGAAAAAAGCAATAGAAACATATCCTGAAAATTATATATATTATTTTAAAATAGGGAAAGTCTATGCGGATAATAAAAATTTTGTTTTAGCAGAATATAATTTTAATAAAGCTTTAGAATATAATGATTCTGAAGAAATAAAATTAAGTTTGTTAAAACTTTACTATGATCAGAAAAAATATGATAAAGTATATGAGATGTCTAGAACTATTTCACACCTTCCAGAAGTAAGAAAAATATTAAAATCTATGTATTATGAACAAAAAGATGATTATACAAGAGTTAGAATTATCACAAGATGGAATACTCAAGTAACGGTAGATAGAAGAATAATTCCCAATGCGACACTAGGAGATACTTACATATTAAGTAGTGTATTACCAAGTGTATTTGATAATAGAACAGGAGAAAAACTGGCAACTAGAACATTACCTGTTGCAAGGGTAAGAATAAGTAGACTTGATCAAAAATTAGCTACATTTGAAATAATAGAAGAATATGCAGTTGTAGAAGTAGATCAAGAATACATAATAAACTAATACAGAAAGAGGGAGAAGTTATGAGTATAGTATTATTAGCTTCCGCTACAATATTGGTTGCCGGAATATTTTTAGCACTTTACTATAAAAAGAAAAATATAGATACTAGATTAGAACAATTAAAAGAAAATATAAAAAAATTAGAAAATGCTAAAATTGAAGCAGAAGATATAGTGGAAACTGCAAAAAAGAAAGCTCAAGAAATAAAAAGAGAAACAGAAATAAAAACAAAAGAAAAAATTTATAAAATGAAAGAGGAAGCAGAAAAGGAGATAAAAGCTGCTAAATCTGAAATAGATAAAAAAGAACAAAGAATTCTAAAAAAAGAAGAAAATATAGATAATAAATTAGAAAAAATAGAATTAAAAGAAAAACAATTAGAAGAAAAAACAAAAGAGTTAAATATAAAAATTGAAGAAGTAGATAAATTAAGAGAAAAACAAGAGTTAGAATTAGAAAGAATAGCAGAATTATCAAAACAAGAAGCTAAAGAGATTCTTTTAGATAAAATAAAAGAAGAATTAACACATGAAACAGCAGTTGTTATAAGAGAGTATGAAAGTAAGTTAGAAGATAATAAAGAAAGAATCTCAAAAAGAATACTTTCTACAGCAATATCAAAAGCTGCTTCAGAATATGTAGTAGATGCTACAATATCAGTTGTACAATTACCTAATGAAGAGATGAAAGGTAGAATAATAGGTAGAGAAGGAAGAAATATAAGAGCTATAGAAGCATTAACAGGTGTAGATGTAATTATAGATGATACTCCTGAAGCAGTAGTTGTATCTAGTTTTGATGGAGTAAGAAGAGAAATAGCAAAATTAGCCTTAGAAAAATTAGTTCAAGATGGTAGAATCCATCCTGCTAAAATAGAAGAAAGTGTTGATAAAGCAACTAAAGAAGTAAATCAAGCTATTGTTGAGGCTGGAGAGCAAGCATTATTTGAATTAGGAATTACAGATATGCATCCAGAAATTATCAAAACTTTAGGAAGATTAAAATATAGAACAAGTTATGGACAAAATGTATTAGTTCATTCTATTGAAGTAGCTAACTTAGCTTCTACACTAGCAGCTGAGCTTGGATGTAATGTAGAATTAGCTAAAAGGTCTGGACTTTTACACGATATAGGAAAAGCATTAGACCATGATATAGAAGGATCACATGCTATAATAGGAGCAGAATTCCTTAAAAAATTTGGAGAAAAAGAAGATGTATATAATGGAGCTGCATCACATCATGGAGAAGAGGAATTTAGTTGTGTAGAATCTGTTTTAGTTCAAGCAGCAGATGCTATATCAGCTTCTAGGCCAGGAGCAAGAAGAGAAACTCTTTCAACATATTTAAAAAGATTAGAAAATCTTGAAGAGATTGCAACATCATTTGAAGGAGTAGAAAGCTCATATGCGATACAAGCAGGAAGAGAAATAAGAATAATTGTAAACGCAGAAGAGATTGATGATGATAAAGCAACTATAATGTCTAGAGAAGTAGCTAAAAAAATAGAAGAAAAAATGCAATATCCAGGACAAATTAAAGTTACAGTTGTTAGAGAAACTAGAGCTGTAGAATATGCAAAATAAATAATAATGGCGACTTACTTGGTCGCCATTTATAATTCTACAAACTAACATTAGAAAGGTATTATATGAAGATATTAATTATAGGAGATGTAATAGGAAACCCAGGAAGAAAAATATTATATGAATTTTTAGAAAGAAAAAAAGAGGAATATGATTTTATAATTGTTAATGGAGAAAATGCTGCAGCAGGATTTGGAATTACAATTAAAATAGCAGATGAATTTTTTCAACATGGAGTAGATGTTATAACTAGTGGAAATCATATATGGGATAAAAAAGAGATATATAAATATTTAGATGAAAATAATTCTCTTCTTAGACCTTTAAATTATCCAAAAGGAGTACCAGGAAGTGGATATGTAATAAAAGAATCTAAAACTGGAGAAAAAATAGCAGTAGTAAATTTACAAGGAAGAGTTTTTATGCCACTTGTAGATTCACCTTTTGAAATAGTTGAAAGTGCATTAAATGAAATAAAAAAAGAAACAGATATTATAATAGTAGATTTTCATGCTGAAGCAACATCTGAAAAAGTAGCTTTAGGATGGTTTTTAGATGGGAAAGTAAAAGCAGTATATGGTACACATACACATATACAAACAGCTGACAATAGAATACTTAATGAAGGTACAGCATATATTACAGATATAGGAATGACAGGTTCTCATGATAGTGTTATAGGAATGACAGTAGAGACCATTTTACCTAAATTTTTAAACAGTTTACCTTCAAAATTTGAAATTGGAAAAAATAATATAAGATTAAATGGAGTAGAATTAATTTTAGATAATAATAAAAATGTAAAAGAGTTTAATAGAATAGATATATCTTTGGAAGAACTAGATTTTATATAAAATGGAGGATATATGAAAAAGTGTATTAGATGTGGAAAAGAAATAGATGTTATTTCAAAAGAGCCAGATAAAGTATTTTATTGTAAATCTTGTAGTCTTAAAATGATGAATTTAACTGAAAAAGACTTAGAATTTGAACTAGATGAACATAATAATGAAGAAATCCCTAGTTTTTTTAAAATAGTACTTAAGATTTTTTCAACGATATTTCCTGGAATAAATAAACTTTTAAAAGGGAAAATAATAAGAGGGTTTAACTATTTAATTAGTGGAATATTTATTCCTATAATATGGATAGTTTTATTTGTTTATATGAATATGTTTGAAATAAAAGAAGAGATAAAAATTGTTTATATAATTTTTGGATTTATAATATTATTTAATACACTTTTAATATACATAGAAAACTTTTTAGATATTTGGATTAGAAAGGAAGAAAATAATTGAATATTTTAATTTCAAATGATGATGGAATATATGCAGAAGGAATAAAAATTTTAAAAGAATTTTTAGAAAAATCTGGGCACAAAACATATATAGTAGCTCCATTAGATGAACAAAGTGGAAGTGGACATGGGATAACACTGCATTCACCATTAAGAATAAAAAAAATAGAAAGAGATGGAACTTTTTTTGGATATGGAGTAAATGGTAAACCTGCAGATTGTGTGAAAATAGGGTTATTAAAATTATTTAAAGATA
The DNA here is from genome assembly GCA_020063625.1 of Fusobacteriales bacterium. Taxonomy (GTDB): domain Bacteria; phylum Fusobacteriota; class Fusobacteriia; order Fusobacteriales; family Fusobacteriaceae; genus Hypnocyclicus. Next base: position 107,142 of record JAICDD010000001.1, on the reverse strand, counting down.
AAGATATTGATCTTGTAATATCTGGAATAAATAAAGGAACAAATTTAGGAACTGATATATTTTATTCAGGGACTTTTGGAGCAGCAGCAGAAGGAAGTTTATTAGGAATAAAATCAATAGCTTTATCTTTATGTGATATATCAGAAAAAAATCATTTTGAAACAGCAGCAAATTTTATAATTGAGTATTTTAATAAAATAAAAGATATTAAATTTCCGAAAGATAGTTTATTAAATATAAATGTTCCTAATATACCAAAACAAGAGGTAAAAGGATATTTATATACAAAACAAGGAGACAGAAGATATCTTGATAATATAGTAGAAAGAATAGATACTCAAGGTAAAAAATATTATTGGTTAGGTGGAGAAGCTTCTGAAAAAGGAGAGGGATTAGAAATAGATTTTGTAGCAGTAAAAGAAAAATTTGTTTCAATAACTCCCATAAAACTTGATATGTATTCAGATGAATTTAGAAAATTGTTAGATTAGGTGATAAAATGAAATTAGTTGAATTAAAAGTAGCATATGAAGCAGATAATTATGAAAAAGCAAAAGAGGAGATTATAAATTTTTTATATGAATTTGGAATACAAGGAGTAAAAATTGATGAGCCATTTGAAAGAAATCCATTAGATTATTATTCAGATGAAAAACAATTTTTACTTGATACATATTCTGTCTCAGCATATTTTCCTAAAAATTATTATTTTGAAAAAAAGAAAAAATTGATTATAGAATCATTTAATGAAAAATTTTCTGAAAGAGAAGATTTAATATATAATTTAGATTTTTATGAATTAGATGATGAGGATTACCTAGAAAATTGGAAAAAATATTTATATCCAGAAAAAATTAGTGAACATTTTGTAGTAAAACCTACTTGGAGAGAGTATGAAGCTAATGAAAATGAAAAAGTAATAGAGATTGACCCAGGAAGAGCATTTGGTACAGGTAGTCATCCTACAACATATTTGTGTGTACAACTTATGGAAAAATATATAGATAAGAATGTAAATGTAATAGATGTAGGAACAGGTTCTGGAATACTTATGATTGTGGCTAAAATGCTTGGTTCAAAAGAAGTATGGGGAATAGATATAGATGAAGATGCAGTAGAAGCTGCAAAAGAAAATTTAGAGTTAAATAATATAGAGATAGATGATACAGTTAAGGTTATACATGGTGATTTATTACAAAAAGTAGAAAATAAAAAATTTGATGTAGTTGTAGCTAATATTTTACCAGATGTTTTAGTAATTTTATTAGATTCTATTTCAAAAGTATTAAAAGAAAATGGAATTATAATTTTATCAGGAATAATAAAGGATAAAGAGCAAGATATATTAAATGCTATTAAGAATCAAAATCTTAAAGTAGTTGATAGAAATGAATCAAAAGATTGGATAGCATTTGCAGTTAAGAGTAATTAATAAAGAAAGGATGTAAAAGATTTGGAAAGATATGTATTAGCAATAGATGGACCTGCAGGAAGTGGAAAAAGTACTGTATCAAAATTACTTGCTAAAAAATTAGATGGGTTTGTTTATCTTGATACTGGTGCAATGTATAGAATGATTACATATAAATGTTTAAAAAATAATATTCAAGCAGAAGATATTGAAAAAATAAAAGAATTATTAGAAGAGACTAATTTTGATATAAAAGAGGATAAATTCTTTTTAGATAATAGAGATGTTAGCTTTGAAATTAGAACAAAAGAAGTTACTTCGAATGTATCTAAATATGCAGCTGTGAAAATAATTAGAGAAAAATTAGTAGATATACAAAGAAAAATATCTAAAGGGAAAAAAATAGTAATCGATGGAAGAGATATAGGAACAGTAGTTTTTCCAGATGCAGAATTAAAAATATTTTTAATTGCTTCTCCAGAAGAAAGAGCAAGTAGAAGAGTAAAAGATTATGAATCTAAAGGAATAAAAGCAGATTATAATGAAACTTTAAATGAAATAATAAAAAGAGATAAACTGGATAGTGAAAGAGAAGAGAGTCCATTAAAAAAAGCAGAAGATGCAATAGAACTAGATACAAGTAGATTAACTATAGACGAAGTAGTAGAAAAAATATTGTCATATATGAAACTTTAATGAGGTGAAACTATGGGGAAAAAGAAAATTTATATTCTAGGGAGTATTCTATTCTTTTTATTGCTATCTTTTTTTATGTATAATTATAATGTAATGAAAAAAGAAAAAGAGAGAATAACATTAGAAAATAAAGAAATTGAAAATATCAAATCAAGTTTATCATTTCTAGAAAAAAATAATTTAATACAAATAAAAAGAATAACAGAAATAGATAAATTAGAATTTGATATAGAATTTTATGATGATAATGAAGAAAAGTTTAATGAAGTATTACATTCAAATATATTTAAAATAGATAAAAAAGATAAACAAATAACATTTATAAATAGTAAAAATGAGAAAAAAATACTTATTAATACTAATATCTTAGAAAGAATAAAAATGGCAATAGTTATAGATGATGTAGGTAATCATTTAAGATATATAGATGATTTTAAAAGCATAAATAGACCTTTAACTTTTGCAATAATACCTTTTTTATCAAAATCAAAAGAATCAAATGAAAAACTTAAAGAATTAGGGTATGAGACGATTTTACATATGCCTATGGAAGGGTCATTAGAAAAGCTTAATGATAATACTAAAGGACTTATATATAAAAATATGAGTAATGAATTAATAAAAGAAAAATTTGATGAAGCATTTGAAAATGTAGGAGAAGTATCAGGATTTAATAATCATATGGGCTCAGTATTTACAACTTCAAGTGAAAAAATGGAAGTAGTATTAAACGAAGCAAAATCAAAAGGATTATTTTATTTTGATAGTAGGACCACAGCAAAATCAAAAGGGTATGAATTAGCTAAAGAAATGGGGATTAAAACAAATTATTGTATGCATTTTTTAGATAATAATAAAGATGTGGAAGCTATAAAAAAAGAGATAAAAAAAGCTATAGAAATAACAAAACAAAGAAAAAAAGGAGCTTTTATAGCACATTATCATCCAAATGTAGCTAAAGCAATAAAAGAAAGTATTGATGAAATAGAGAAAGAAAATATTAAAATTGTAAGTATTGATGAGGTGCTAGAATAAAAAAAAGCTTTACAAAATAAAAAAAATAAGTATAATAAGAAACTGTGACAAAGACTTAAGGAGGAAAAAGATGACTAAAAAAGAACTTATTGAAATCTACGCGAAAAATGCAGAATTAGGGAAAAAAGAAGCTACAAAACAAGTAGAAGGATTTTTAGAAGCTGTACAAACTGCCTTAATAGATAAAGGAGCTGTTCAATTTGTTGGTTGGGGAACATTTGAAGTAAAACAAACAAAAGAAAGAATAGGAAGAAATCCTCAAACAGGGGAAGCAATGACAATACCAGCAAGAAAAGTAGTTAAATTTAAAGTTGGTAAAAAATTAGCAGAAAAAGTAGAAAAATAATGATTTATAGAGATTCAAAGGTAAAACTTTTGAATCTCAATTTTTTTATAGTTAGGAGAAAAAAATGAATTTTGATAAATTAAAAGGATACGGATATATTTTACTTTCAGTAATATTTTTTTATTTAATGTCAGTTTCAGTAAAACTTATAACAAAAAATGGGAATATTCCAGGAGTAGAGGTATCTTTTTTTAGGTTTTTAATAGGAATGATTATTGTATGGACAAATAAAATAAGATATAAACAAGATATAAAACCAGTTAATAAAAAAGCTGTATTTGCAAGAGCATTTTTAAATACATTTGCAGTAATATTATTTTTTGTAACAATACAACTAACAACTACAACAAAAGCAAATATATATAATATGACATATCCTATATTTGTTGCTATATTTGCTCCAATATTTTTAAAAAATGAAACTTTTAATATAAAAAAAATGTTTGCAGTAATTTTAGCTTTTTATGGGACATATCTTATATCAGGGATAAAATTAAATAGTTTTGATATAGCAGATATATTTGGGATTTTAATGGGAGTTGTAGCGGGACTTGCAATAGTATCATTAAGAGCAGCAAGACTTACAGATAAACCAAGTACAATACTTTTTTATTTAATGAATACAGGAACTGTTGTTACACTAGTAATGTTTTTTTATATGTTTAAAATGCCAAATATAAATGAGTTTATTTTACTAATAATAATGGGTGTATTGTCATTTTTAGGTCAATACACAATAACTAAAGGGTATAAATATGTATCAGCAGTAGAAGGAAGTGTACTTTCAGCAACACGAATATTTATTGCGTCTATAATAGGAATACTTTTCTTAAATGAACCAAATAATTTTACAATTTTTTTTGGTGGAACACTTATTTTTTTAGCGATATTAATATTAAATATTAATAAAGTGGAGGAAAAATGATATATAATTTTTTTCTAATGTTAGTATATGGAATAGGAATGATTTCTAAAAAAAATAGAAAATTTCTTTTAAAAAGATTTAATTTTAAATTTTTTGAAGAAGATTTAGAATATATTTGGATACATTGTGCATCTGTTGGTGAAACAAATTTAATAAAACCATTTATAAATAAAATACTAGATAATACAAATAAAAATATACTTTTAACAGTTATTACTGATACAGGATATGAAAATGCTAAAAAAAAATATACAGATAGTAGAATAAAAATAGAATATTTTCCTTTAGATAATCCATTTATACTAAATAAAATATTTAAAAAAATAAAAATAACAAAAATATTTTTAATAGAAACAGAAATATGGAAAAATTTTATTGATATTGCACATAAAAATAATATAAAAATATATTTAATAAATGGAAGAATATCAGATAAATCATTTAAAACATATTTAAAATTTAAATTTATTTTAAAAAAAATATTTAATAAAATTGAACTATTCTGTATGCAAAGTGAGATAGATAAAGAAAGAATTATTAAATTAGGAGCAAAAGATGAGAAAGTAGTGAGTACAGGAAATTTAAAATTTAATATAGAATTAGAGAAATATAGTGAAGAAGAATTAAATGAAATAAAAAATATGTATAAAATAGAAAATAGAAAAATATTTGTTGCAGGAAGTACTAGAGATGGAGAAGAAGAAATTTTATTAAAAATATTTGATAAATTAGAAAATACAATTTTATTTATTGTGCCAAGACATCTTGAGAGAGTAAAAGAGATTGAAGAGTTATTAAAAAATAGGAAATATAGTTTATATAGTAAAAAAGAGAATAAAGATGTAGATATAGTGATAGTAGACAAAATGGGAGTTCTTAGAAAATTTTATGCTCTTAGTGATATTAGTTTTGTAGGAGGAACTTTGGTAAATATTGGAGGGCATAGTTTGTTAGAGCCACTTGGCTATAATAAAACTCCAATATTTGGGAAATATTTACAAAATGTAAAATATATATCTGAAAAAATATTAGACTATGATATAGGATATAAAGTAGAATCTGAAAAAGAGTTTTTGGAAAGTATAAATAATATAGAAAATCAAAATGAAAAAGATGTTAGAGAAAAAATAGAAAAATTTTTCAAAGAAAATGTAAATGCAGTTAATGAAATTTTTAATTTAACATTTAAGTAAAGATAGAATCCTTGACAAAATAATAGAATTTTAATAAAATATAGGTCAAGAAATTTATTGTGTAATATAATTTGGAGGAATATAATGTGGCAAAATTTTTTTGATAATCCTAAAAAAAACTACAATCCATATATGGAAAAAATGAAGGATTATCCAAGATATATAATGTTTGATAAAAACGAAATTAATAATAGAAAAAATAAATGGCAAGAATATTTTGGTAATGAAAACCCTATATATTTAGAAATAGGAAGTGGTAATGGTAATTTTACTGTAAGAAATGCAGAAAAATATAGAGATAAAAATTTTATAGGGTTAGAATTAAAATTTAAAAGATTAGTATTATCAGCTAGAAAAGCTGAAAAAAGAGATTTAAACAATATATTGTTTATACGTAGATGGGGACAAGAAATACCAGAGTTTATTGGTGAAAACGAAATATCAGGAATGTATATTAATTTTCCAGACCCATGGGATGGGAGAGAAAAAAATAGAATTATACAAAAAACATTATTTACAGATATAATAGATAAAATAATGATAAAAGGTGGAAAACTATTTTTTAAAACAGACCATGAAGGATATTATAAAGATACTTTAGAATTATTAAAGTCTGTAGATGGATATAAAGTTATTTATCATACAGATGATTTACATAATGATGAAAAAGGAATAGAAAATATTAGAACTGAATTTGAAGAACTTTTTACAAAAAAAGGTATAAAAACTAAGTATATAGAAATAGAAAAATTAAGTTAGTTGTAAAGAAAAAACACTTGACAAAAAAAAGTAAAAATATTATAATATAGGAGCAAAAAATGGAATTAAAAGAGTTTATGGAAACTTCTTTATTACTTAGTTATTATAAAAATTTATTGAGTAATAGACAAAAAGAATATATGATAAAACATTTTGAAGAAGATTATTCTTTATCTGAAATTGCTAAAGAATATAATGTAAGTAGACAAGCTGTATATGATAATATAAAACGAGGAATAAAAATACTTGAAGATTATGAAGAAAAATTAGGTATTTTTAGTAGAGATAAAAAGCTTTTAAAGATGCTAAGGGAAATAGAAAAGAAATATAAAATAGATGAGATAAAGGAAATTATAGAACTATTAGAAGCTCAATAAAAGAGGTGTTTTAATGCTTGATAATTTAGGAAATAGATTTCAAGAAATATTTAAAAAAGTACGTGGAAATGGAGTACTTAACGAAAATAATATAAAAGATGCATTAAAAGAAGTTAGACTTGCTTTATTAGAAGCAGATGTAAACTATAAAGTAGTAAAAGAATTTGTAGCAAAAGTAAAAGAAAAGGCTGTTGGAGAAACTGTATTAAAAGGAATTAATCCAGCACAGCAATTTATAAAAATAGTTCATGACGAATTAGTAGAACTATTAGGTGGAACAAATGCAAGACTAACAAAAGCAAATAAACCACCTACAATAATAATGCTTGCAGGACTTCAAGGAGCAGGAAAAACAACTTTTGCAGCAAAATTAGCAAAGTTTTTAAAGAAAAAAGGTGAAAAACCTTATTTAGTAGGAGCAGATATATATAGACCTGCTGCTATGAAACAACTTCAAGTTCTTGGTGAAAGTATAGGAGTAGGAGTTTTTACTATAGAGGGAAGCCAAGATGCTGTAAATATATGTGAAGAAGGAATAGCTAAAGCAAAAGAAGAATATGCAACTTATGTTATATTAGATACTGCAGGAAGACTTCATATAGATGAAAATTTAATGGATGAATTAAAAGAAATAAAAAAAATAGCAAGACCTCAAGAAATTTTACTAGTTGTAGATGCTATGACTGGTCAAGATGCGGTAAATGTAGCTTCAAAATTTAATGAAACACTTAATATAGATGGTGTAGTTGTAACAAAATTAGATGGAGATGCTAGAGGAGGAGCTGCTTTATCAATAAAAGCAGTATCAGGAAAACCAATTAAATTTATTGGAGTTGGAGAAAAGTTAGAAGATATAGAACTTTTTCATCCAGATAGATTAGCTTCAAGAATATTAGGTATGGGAGATGTAGTATCTCTAGTAGAAAAAGCTCAAGAAGCTATCGATGAAGATGAAGCTAAAAGACTTGAAGAAAAAATAAAAAAACAAGAGTTTGATTTAGAAGATTTTTTAAAACAATTACAAAATATAAAAAAATTAGGACCAATTACTAATTTATTAAAAATGATTCCCGGAGCAAATCAACTTGGAGATTTAGCACCTGCTGAAAAAGAGATGAAAAAAGTAGAGGCTATAATTCAATCAATGACAAAAGAAGAAAGAAGTAAACCAAAAATTATTAATGCTAGTAGAAAGAAAAGAATTGCAAAGGGAAGTGGAACAAATGTTCATGAAGTAAATAAGTTACTTCAACAATTTGAACAAATGAAAAAAATGATGAAAATGTTTAGTGGAGGAAACATGCCAAAAATTCCTGGTATGAAATTTCCTTTTTAAATAAATATAATAAATAAATAAGAATAAAGGAGAGATAAACAGAATGGTAAAATTAAGATTAACTAGATTAGGAAGAAAAAAAGCACCTTTTTACAGAATCGCTGCTATGGAAGCTTTAACTAAAAGAGATGGTAAAGCTATCGCTTATTTAGGTTCTTATAATCCATTAGTTGAAGAAAATGGAGTTGTTTTAAATGAAGAAGAAATCATTAGATTTTTAAAAAATGGAGCACAACCTACAAGAACTGTAAAAAATATTTTAGTTAAATCTGGTGTATGGGCTAAATTCGAAGAAGCTAAAAAAAATAACTAATTTAAAATAAAAAGACCTCAAAATTTGAGGTCTTTTTATATCTCATCAATAAAAAATATTTTTGGTGGTAAGATACCATTAAATTTACTTGCATATCCAGTAGTGTATGCACCTGCATTAATAAAAAATATTTTATCATTTATTTTTATGTCATCAGGTAAATGTATCTCATCATAAAGTGTATCTACACTATCACAAGTAGGACCAGATAATGTATAGAGTTTATTTTTTCTTTTATTAAAAGGACAAACAACTTCATATTGAAAACCTTCTATAGCTTCCATTAAAGAATGAAAAATTCCAGTATCGATATAAACCCAGTCATTTTTTTCTTTTTGAGAAACTAATACAACATTGCTACATAAAATAGCACTATTTCCAACCATAGAACGACCTGGTTCAACAGCTACCACAAGATTTGGATAATCAGAAAAATATTCATTAATAGTTTCATTTATTATATCACAAATATCTTTTATTTCTGGTATTTCTCTAAGATGTTGTACAGGCATTCCTCCACCAGTATTTATAAAACTTAAAAAAATTTCTTCATGCTTTAAAGTTTCAAATATATCAAAAACTTCAAGTAAAGCTTTTTTCCACATATATTTATCATAACATTGAGAACCTACATGAAAAGATATACCATAAGGAATAAGGTTTAATTTTTTTGCATATCTTAATAAATCTTTTGCTTTTTCAATATTAGTACCAAATTTTTTTGTAAGAGGCCAATCAGAATCAGAATCACTCATTTCAATTCTTATAAATAATTTAGAATTTGGAGCAACTCGACTTATTTTTTCGACTTCAGCAAATTCATCAGCAACAAATAAACGAACTCCCTTATCATATGCATATTTTATATGTTTTTCTTTTTTTATTGTATTTCCATAACTAATATTTTCAGCAGATGCACCAAGTTTTAGTACTAAATCTAATTCTCCAATTGATGCTACATCAAAACAAGAATTTAATGATACTAATGTTTTAATTATTCGTTCATGAGAATTAGCCTTTACAGCATAATATATTTTTGAATGATTAATATTATCTTTTAATAAATGATAATTTTCTTCAATAATACTAGTATCAAACACAAAAAATGCATCTTCTTGAGATTTTGAAAAGTTTAAAATTTTTTCATTTAATTTCATATATATCCTCCCATATTAAAATAAACAATTTGTTTTATCATAAAACTTTAAAATAATCAATAAAATTTTTAAAAATTTTTTCAAAAAATTATTGACAATAGATTAAAAATATAATATTATACAGTTGTGAGTATTTAGCACTCTTATGAAGTGAGTGCTAATAAAAAAATGAAAAGGAGGGTTTTAAAAATGACAATTAAACCATTAGGTGAAAGAGTATTAGTAAAACCTGTTGAATTAGAAGAAAAAACAGCAAGTGGATTAATCTTACCAAGTTCATCATCTAAAGAAAAACCTACTATTGGAGAAGTTATTGCTTTAGGAAAAGGTGAAAAATTAGAAGATTTAAAAGTAAATGATAAAGTAGTATACTCAAAATATGCTGGTACTGAAATAAAAGATGGAGAAGAAAAATATTTATTATTAAATATTGATGATATATTAGCTGTAGTTGAATAATTTGTTTTAATTAAATATTAAGACAAAAGGAGGAATGGATAATGGCAAAAGTATTAAAATTTAATGAAGAAGCAAGAAAAAAACTTGAAGTTGGAGTAGATACATTAGCAAATGCAGTAAAAGCTACACTTGGACCAAGAGGAAGAAATGTAGTATTAGAAAAATCATTTGGTTCACCTTTAATTACAAATGATGGTGTTACTATTGCAAAAGAGATAGAATTAGAAGATCCATTTGAAAATATGGGAGCTCAACTTGTAAAAGAGGTAGCAACAAAAGCAAATGATGTAGCAGGAGATGGAACAACAACAGCTACTGTACTTGCACAAGCAATGGTAAAAGAAGGATTAAAAATGATAAGTGCTGGTTCAAATCCTGTATTTGTAAGAAGAGGAATGGAAAAAGCAATAAAAAAAGCAGTAGAGTTATTAAAAGAAAAATCTAAAAAAATTGAAGGAAATGAAGAAATAGCTCAAGTAGCTTCTATTTCTGCTGGAGATGAAACAATAGGAAGACTTATAGCAGAAGCAATGGAAAAAGTAGGAGAAACAGGAGTAATAACTGTAGAAGAAGCAAAATCTTTAGAAACTACATTAGATGTAGTTGAAGGAATGCAATTTGATAAAGGATATGTATCACCATACATGGTAACTGATACTGAAAGAATGACTGCAGAGATGGATAATCCATATATTTTAATAACAGATAAAAAAATCTCTAATATGAAAGATTTATTACCTTTATTAGAGCAAATAGTTCAATCATCAAGACCATTATTAATAATCGCAGAAGATATAGAAGGAGAAGCTTTAACAACTCTTGTTGTAAATAAATTAAGAGGAACATTAAATGTAGTAGCAGTAAAAGCACCTGCATTTGGAGATAGAAGAAAAGCTATGTTAGAAGATATAGCTATTTTAACAGGTGGAGAAGTAATCTCTGAAGAAAAAGGAATGAAATTAGAAGAAGCAGATTTAGCAGTTTTAGGAAGTGCTAAAAAAGTAAAAGTAACTAAAGATGAAACAGTAATTGTAAGTGGTTCAGGAGAAGAAAGTAAAATAGAAGCTAGAATTAATCAAATAAAAACTCAAATATCTGAAACTACATCAGATTATGATAAAGAAAAATTACAAGAAAGATTAGCAAAATTATCAGGAGGAGTAGCTGTAATAAAAGTAGGAGCTGCTACTGAGACAGAACTTAAAGAGAAAAAATTAAGAATAGAAGATGCTTTAAATGCTACAAGAGCTGCAGTAGAAGAAGGAATAGTTCCTGGAGGAGGTACAGCTTTAGTAGAAATATTAAAAGAGATGGAAGACTTTAAGCTAGATGGTGAAGAGGGAGTAGGAGTAGATATAATAAAAAGAGCTCTTACAGCACCACTTAGACAAATAGCAGAAAATGCAGGACTAGATGGTGGAGTTGTTGTTGAAAAAGTTAAAAATTCAGAAAAAGGAATTGGATTTGACGCTGCAAAAGAAGAGTATGTTGATATGTTAAAATCAGGAATAATTGATCCTGCAAAAGTAACTAGATCAGCACTTCAAAATTCAGCTTCAGTTGCTGCATTAATTTTAACAACAGAAGTAGTTGTAGCAGAAAAAAAAGAAAAAAAAGATGATTTAGGAGCAGGAGCTGGAATGCCTGGCGGAATGCCAATGATGTAAAAATAGAGAAATTAAAAGGGAGGAAACTCCCTTTTTTTATAGGCAAACTTTACAAAAGGGTTTATTTATTATATAATATTATAAACTTAAATTGGGAGAACAAATTATATGAAAATAAAAGACATAAAAAGAAGAAAAAGATTAAGATTACTTTTATTTTTATTTGTTATAATTATATTATTATTTCAAATGCCTTTAAATACATTAAAAAATAGTATAAATGGAGTAGTATTACCTTTTAAAATATTTTTTTATAAAGTTTCTAGAGGAGCAAAAAATACTGTAGATAATATAAAAAATATAAATTTAATTCTTGAAGAAAATAAAAAATTGCAAAGTGAAAATTATAAATTAATTTTAGAAAATAATAATTTAAAAAATGTTGTTGAAGAAAATAAAAGATTAAAAAAAATATTAAATATAAAAACAGAAATAAAAAAAGATTTTTTAATTGCAAATGTTTCTTTTAGAGATGCATTAAGTGTTTATGATGAATTTTTTATAAATAAAGGGTCAGATGATGGGATAAAAGAAGATTCAGTTGTTTTGTATAAAAATAATCTTTTAGGAAAAGTGAAAAAAGTATATAAAAATAACTCAGTAGTGGAAATGATAACTAAAGAAAATATATATACAAGTGTAATTATTGGAGAAAACAGTATACTTGGAGTATTAAAAGGAACAAAATCAGAACTATTAGAGATTGAAGATGTAACAAGTGATATTGATATTAAAGTTGGAGACAAAGTATATACTTCAGGAATAAGCGATATTTATAAAAAAGGAATATATATAGGTGATGTAGTAAAAGTAGAAGACAAAAAGAATGAAGTTTTTAAAACAATTTATGTGAAAATTCCATTTAATATTTTTGAATTATATGAAGTTATAGTCATAAAATAAAGGAGAATACTTATGAAAAAAATATTTTTTATATTATTTATAATTTTTAGTACGTTTATTTATAGTAATGAATTAAAAAATTTAAAAAGCTTTAAAAGTTTTGTAGAAGAAAGTACTTATTTAGAAAAAGATATAAAAGTAAAAAAATATAATTTAATTGTAAAATTTCCAGATAAATTATATAAGGAAATTACTTTCCCAGAAGTAAATAAAGGTGAGAAATATATTTATAATGATAAAATCAAAAAAACTTATTATCCTTTATTTGACCAATATATAGAAGAGCCTATTGAAGAAGATACTATATTAGATTATATTAATTTTATAAAAAATGATTTTAATATAGAAGAAAATATAAATGTTAAAGTTGAATATGATAATGGATATAGTATTTTAATTAGAGAGGTATCAGAAATATCAGAAATAAAATTTCCTAAATTAATTGAAATATATGAAAAAAATGTTCTTATAAAAAAAATAAAATTTTTTAATATAGAAATAGATAGTAGTATTGATGAAAAAATATTTGAATAGGAAAAATAATAAAAACAATGAAAAAAAGAATAAATACAGAATGTATAGTAATAAAAAAAACAGATGTTAATGAATCTGATAGAATTGTAAAATTGTTTTCAAAAGATTTGGGAGTACTAGAAATATTTGTAAAAGGAATAAGAAAAAGTAAAAATAGAGATATAAATGCAACAGAATTAGGTGTTATAGCAGAATATTGTATTTATCAAAATAATAATAAATATAACTTAAAATCTTTTGAAATAAATAAATATTTAAATAAAATCTATATGGATTTAGATAAAATTAATTTACTTTACTATATATTATTTGTTTTAAATTCTATTAATATAGAAGAAAATTTAATAAAAAAATTCTATAATATGAGCAAAAAAGCTTTAATATATCTAAACAAAGAAGAAAATTTAATAAATATATATATAATGATTACAGTGTATTTATTTAATATAATAAAATATGAAGGAATTATGTTTGATATAGAAAAAGGAAATATATTTGATATTATAAATGGTAAAATAGCAAATTCTAATAATTATAACGCAATAAAATTAAACCAAGAGCAAGTAAAATATTTTAAAAAGTTATTTAATGTTGACATTGAGGGAATAAATAAGTTAAAATTTGATGAAAAAGAGATAATTACAATAATTATTATATTAGAAAAATATATTAATTATCACTTACATATAAAAATTGATTTTACGCAGTTAATGAGGAGGAATTTTTTAAATGGAGTTAGTTAAAATTACTGATTTTATGGAAGAGAAGCTTATAAAATTAGATTTAGAAGTAGAGAATAAAAAAGATGCATTAAATAAATTTTCAGAAATATTATCACTTTCAAATAATATAACAGATAAAGAAGAGTGTTATAAGGATTTAAATGAAAGAGAATTATTAGGTACAACAGGAATAGGAAAAGGAGTAGCTATTCCACATGCAAAAACTAAAGCTGCAAATAAGTTAACTATTGCTTTTGTTAGAGTAAAAAATCCAATAGAGTATGAATCATTAGATGGAGAAAAAGTAAAACTGTTTTTTATCTTTGCTTCACCTTCATCAGAAAGTAAAATATATTTAAAAATATTAGCTAGAATATCTAGATTAATAAGAGAAGAGAGCTTTAGAAATAAACTTATTAATGCAAAAACTTCAAAAGAAATATTAGAATTAATTGATATAGAAGAAAAAGCATAGGTGATTATATGAGATGCCCATATTGTAAATCAGAAGATAGTAAAGTAATAGATAGTAGAAATTATCAAGAAGGTTTTTCTATAAAAAGAAGAAGAGAATGTATAAATTGTGGAGAAAGATTTACTACATATGAAAGAGTAGAAAGATTGCCAATACATGTAGTAAAAAGAGATGGAAGTCAAGAAGATTTTGATAGAGATAAAGTTTTAAGAGGACTTTTAAGGGCGACAATAAAGAGAGATATAAAAAGAGAAGAGTTAGAAAAAATAGTAGATGAAATAGAGATGGAAATAGAAGAAAAATCAAATAAAAGAGAGATAAAGAGCTCTTTTTTAGGGGAATTAATAATGGAGAAATTAAAAAAAATAGATGAAGTAGCATATGTAAGATTTGCTTCAGTGTATAAAAAATTTGATGATTTGAAATCTTTTATTAAAGAGATAGAAACTATAAAGAAATAGGGGATAATGTTATGAAAATACTAGTTATTAATGGAGTTAATTTAAATTTTTTAGGAAAAAGAGAAAAGAGTCTTTATGGAGATAAGACTTTAGACGATATAATAAATAGAATAAAAATTAGAGCTCAAAAATATAATTATGAAATTTTAGATTATCAATCAAATATTGAAGGAGAAATTGTAAATAGAATTCAACAAGCATATTTTGAAGACATAGATTATATAATATTTAATCCAGGTGCGTTTACACATTATAGTATTGCTATTCGAGATGCTTTATTATCTGTGAAAATTCCAACAATAGAAGTACATATGACAAATGTGTATAAAAGAGAAGAGTTTAGACATAAGTCTGTTATTTCAGATATTGTGGTAGGAAAGCTATCTGGATTTGGAGATATTGGATATTTAATGGCAATAGAATACATAAAAGAAAATGAGGGGAATATAGATGGAGTACATTAAAAACATACTAAAAGGAAGTGCAATAGGAGCAGCAAATATTATTCCTGGAGTATCAGGAGGAACCTTAGCTTTTATATTAGGAATTTACGATAAATTAACAGAAGCAATAGGTGAATTTTTTGAAGTAGATAACAAAAAAAGAATAGAATTTATTAAATTTTTAGTTCAGATAGGTATAGGAGTCATTATTGGAATATTAATTTTTTCAAAAATTATTGAATATATGTATAATAATTATAGTGAAGCAACAAATTTTTTCTTTATAGGACTTATAATACCATCTGTTTTTTTTATTTTTAAAAAAGAAAAAGTAAAATTAAAAAGTATTAATTTTATATTTTTATTAGCAGGAATAATTATTGTAACGGCTTTAGGATATTTTAAGGGTTTTCAAAGAATTGAAAGTAGTATAATTAATATGAGTATGATATACTTAATTAAACTGTTTTTTTGTGGTATAATAGCTGCAGGAACAATGGTAATGCCAGGGGTATCAGGTTCGTTAATATTACTATTATTAGGAGAATATCATAATGTAATAGGATTTGTAAATAATCTTGAAATATTACCATTATCAGTGATTGCGATAGGAGCTGTATTAGGGATAGTTATATTTGCAAGAGTTATTGATTTCTTATTAAAAAAATACAGAGAACAAACTATTTTATTTATAATTGGACTTATTTTAGCATCTATAATAGAGATTTATCCTGGAATTACTTTTTCAATGATTATTTTAGATATTATAGCAATTATTTTAGGGAGTTTTATTGTATATAAAATTTCTTAAAAGTAGATAAGAATCTTTAAGGAGGAAAGTCATGAAACTTTTTGACAACAGATTTACTATATTAGAAAAAGGATTAGACGCATATAATAAAAGAGCTGAAGCAATAGCAAATAATATTGCAAATGTTAACACACCTAATTACAAAAGAAAAGATGTAGAGTTTGAAAAATATCTGAATACAGCTCTTGGAGAAAATAAAGCTCTAGAAGGAACAACAACAAATTCAAAACATATAAAAATTAACACAGTGAGTTTAAATGATGTAAAACCAGTAGAAGTAGTAGAAAAAAATACTATTATGAGAAATGATAAAAATAATGTGGATATTGAAAAAGAAAAAGTAGAACAAGCAAAAAATAATATTAGATATCAAACAGCTATTACAAGAATATCACAAGATTTTTCATTGTTAAAATCTGTTATAAAATCTAAGTAGAAATAGGAGGAAATAAATATGGGTGTATTTAATATTATGAATAAAGCTGCTTCAGGAATGACAGCAGAAAGATTTAGAATGGATATTATAGCAGATAATATAGCTAATGCTAATACAACTGTAACAGAAGACGGTGGACCTTATAGAAGAAAAATGGTTGTATTTGAAGAAAAACTAAAAAAAGAATTAAAAGTACCAATGAATATAAATATAGATAGTAAAAGTGCAACTATATCAAAAAGTGAAGGTGTAAGAGTAGCAAAAGTAGTAGAAGATAAAACACCTTTTAGATATGTATATGATCCTAATCACCCAAATGCAAATGAAAAAGGTTATGTTGCTATGCCAAATGTAAATACAATAAATGAAATGGTAGACTTGATTACTGCACAAAGAGCATATGAAGCAAATGCTACTGTAGTAACAAATGCTAAAAGTATGGCTACAGCAGCACTTCAAATAGGTAAGTAGGAGGGGTATAAATGATAGTAAAGTCTACAAATAAAATAAATGGGGTTTTTAATCAAACTGAATTAAATAAAAATACAAAAACAGGGACAGAAAAATTTAGCGATTATCTAAAAAATGCAATTAATGAAGCTAATGAATTAAAAATTAAATCAGATAATTTAACAACTGATTTTTTAACAGGGAAAACAGATAATCTGCACGAGGTCATGATAGCAAGTCAAAAAGCTGAAATAGCATTATTATTTGTAACAGAAGTAAGAAACAAAGTTATTGAAGGATATCAAGAGTTCGCAAAAATGCAGATTTAATATTATTTGGAGGAAATAAAAAATGAATGAGTTTTTCGAAAGAATAAAAAATCAGTTTACAACAATTTGGAAAAATTTAACTAAAATACAAAAGATTACAATATTTTTTTTGTTAGGAAGTTTATTGACTTTTTTAATTTTATTTTTTGTGTTAAGTAGTAAAGTATCATACGAACCTTTATTTACTGAATTAGAATCAAAAGATGCTGCAAAAATAAAAGCAAGTTTAGATAAAAGAGGTGTTACATATAGAATTACAGGTAATGGCACAGTAATAGAAGTACCTAAAGAGCAAAAATATTCTATTAGATTAGACCTTAGTAAAGAGGGAGTTTTACCAGATTCAGCAGTAGGTTTTGAAATATTTGACAGTTCAAAAATAGGAGCTACTGAATTTGATAAACAAATGATGTTTTTAAGAGCACAAAAAGGAGAATTAGAAAAGACTATAAAATCACTTAGTCAAGTAAAAAGAGCAGTAGTAAATATAACACCAGCAAATAACAGTCCTTTTGCTGATGAAAAAACAGAAGCAAAAGCATCTGTATTAATAGAATTAGAGCCATTTGAGACATTAAAAGAAGAAAATATTAAAAGTATTATTGTATTAGTAGCAGGAGCTATTGAAAACTTACCAAAAGAAAATGTAGAAGTAGTAGATACAACAGGAAATATACTTTCAGATATGGTTGATTTTTCAGAAGAAGGGTCTTTAGCTTCTAAAAAAAGAATAGAATTGCAACAAGAAATAGAAAAAAAATTAGAAAGAAGTGCTAATGGAGTATTAAATGTTCTTGGTGGTGGAAATTATAGAGTAAAAGTAAGTGTAGAGTTAGATTTTAATAAAGAAACTTATCAAACAGAAAGCTATACAACACCAACAGTATCAGGAGAACAACTTACACAAGGATTAGTAAGAAGCGAGCAAAATAACTTAAAAGAGGTAACTGGTAGTGGAGATGATACAGCTAGTGGAGTACCAGGAACAACAAGTAATATACCAGGATACGTGGGAGAAGAACAAAGCAGTAGCAGTAGTAATTATAAAGAAAGTAATATTGTAAAAAATTATGAATTAGACAAAAAGAATACAGTTTATGAAAAATCAACTGGTAATATAAAAAGAATGACAGTATCAGTTACACTGAATAAAGATTCTGTATATTTTAAAGATAAAGAAAATATAACACAAGCAGAAATAACTCAATTTGAAAATATGGTAAAAACTGCAGTAGGTTTTGATGAAACTAGAGGAGATAAAATAAATGTTACAATTTTACCATTTAACTTTGAAATAGCAAAAAGATATAACGCTTCTATTGCAGAAGAAGAAAAATGGAAAAAATATCAATTAATAGGTATTTATTTTGTTATTATTACTTTAATAATAGCTGCAGGAGCATTCTTATTATTTAGAAGACTTGAAAATAAAAGAATTAAAGAGAAAGAAGAAAAAGCAATTGCTGATCTATTACCTCAACTAGATGATATAAATTTAAATGAGGAAGCATTAAGTATAGAAGAGCAAGAGAGAGCAGATCAAGAAAATCAAATTAGACAAATAGCAATTCAAAAACCTGAAGAAGTAGCCAATTTATTAAGAAATTGGTTAATGGAAGATTAGGGGGAAAGAAAATTGGCAGAAAAATTAACAGGGAAACAGAAAGCAGCAATACTTATGATAGCTTTGGGACAAGATGCAGCTGCTGAAGTTTTTAAATATTTAAAACCTGATGAAATAGAAGACTTAACATTTGAAATAGCAAAAGTTAATAAAGTACAATTAGATCAAAAAGAAAAAGTATATGAAGAGTTTAATGAGATGATGGTAGCTCAGCAATATATATCACAAGGTGGTATAAATTATGCAAGAGAGTTACTTCAAAAAGCTGTAGGTGAAAGTAAAGCAGTAGAAATTATTACAAAACTTACATCAAATCTACAAGTTAGACCTTTTGACTTTATTCAAAGAACAGAATCAGAACAAATACTTAACTTTATATCAGGGGAACATCCTCAAATTATAGCATTAATTATATCGTATTTACCTTCAGATAAAGCTGGAGAGATAATGTCTCATTTACCTTCAGAAAAGCAAATAGATATAGCTAGAAGAATAGCACAAATGGAAAGAACATCTCCAGAAATGATAAGAGAAGTAGAAAGAATTTTAGAGAGAAAAATTTCAACTGTTATGGGTCAAGATTATACTATGACAGGTGGTATAGATGCATTAGTTGAAATATTAAATAATGTAGATAGAACAACTGAAAAAACTATTATAGAAGGATTAGAAGAGGCAGAAGCATCGTTAGCAGAAGAAGTTAAAAAGAAAATGTTTGTATTTGAAGACCTTATCTTACTTGATGATAAATCAGTACAACAAGTACTTAAAAATGTAGAAAATAAAGATCTTACTATGGCATTAAAAGGTGCAAGTGAAGAAGTAGCTGAAAAAATATTTAAAAACATGTCTAAAAGAGCAGCAGATAACTTACGTGAAGATATGGAATACACTGGACCTGTAAGAGTAAGAGATGTACAAGAAGCTCAACAAAGAATTGTTGCTGTTGTAAGAAAACTTGAAGAATCAGGTGAAATTCAAATAGCTAGAGGAAGTGAGGATGAGCTAATTGTTTAATGTAATTAAGGGGAATTTTGTAAAAAAAAATACAGAACCTGTAGTGATTAAACATAAAAAACATATAGCTACACAAGAAAATGAAAAAATAGAAAAAAGTTTACAAAATATAGATAGCGAATTAGAATATGAAGATGAAAAATATGAAGAATTTGAAGAAAAAGATGAACTTGATACTTTTGAATTAGATGAAATATTACTTGCAAAACGACAAGAACTAAAAGAATTAGAAATGCAAATGGAAAGCTTAAAAAATGAAGCAGAAAATGAAGCTTATAGAATAATAGAAGAAGCAAGAGCAGAAGCAGAAAAAGAAAGTAATGATATAAAAGCAAAAGCTTGGGATGAAGGGTACAAAGAAGGATATGAAGCTGGTAAAAATCAAGTTTTATTAAATTCTAGTAATGTTTTTTCTAATGTTCAAAGAGTATTAGAAGAAGCTATGAATGAAAAAGAGATTATGTTAAACAACTCTAAAGAAGAAATAATAAACTTAATAATAAAAATAGCAGAAAAAGTTATAAAAGTAGAAGTAAAAAATAAAGAAATATTAAAACAAAATCTATTAGAAGCATTAAAAAACATATCTGTTTCTCCTAAAATTACTATTTATGTAAATTGGGAACAAGTACAGTATGCAAAAGAATTAAAAGAAGAGATGAAAAGTAAATTTTATAATATAGAAGAATTTAATATTTTAGAAGATAAAAGTTTGACTCCTGGTGGATGTGTAATAGAAACACAAATGGGAAGAGTAGATGCAAGTATTGAAACACAACTTGAAACTATAATAGATAAATTGCATGAAGAGTAGGAGAGAAGATGAAATTAGATTTTAATAGATATAATGAAATAGTTGAAAATACACAAACTATTAAATCTGTTGGAAGAGTAGTAAGAGTAGTAGGTTTAACTATAGAATCTTCTGGACCACTTGTACATTTAGGAGAACATTGTTATATAAAGCTATTAAATTCAAATAAAAAAATAGATGCAGAAGTAGTAGGATTTAATGACAATAAAGTACTTTTAATGCCACTTGGTGATATGAAAGGAATTGGTCATGGATGCGAAGTAATTCCTAGTGGTAGAAGTCTTAGTGTAGGAGTAAGTAAAAAACTACTTGGAAGAGTAATAGATGGACTTGGAAATCCTATTGATGATAAAGGTAAAATAGAGATAGAAAAATATGTCCCACTAGAAAATCAAGCTCCAAATCCTTTGGCTAGAAAAAGAATAAAAGAACCACTTAATATAGGTGTAAGAGCAATAGATGCTAATATATCTTGTGGTAAAGGTCAAAGAATAGGTATATTTGCTGGATCTGGAGTAGGGAAATCAACTTTACTTGGAATGATATCAAGGAATAGTTCAGCAGATATAAATGTAATAGCACTAATAGGAGAACGGGGAAGAGAAGTAAGAGAGTTTATAGAAAAAGACCTTGGTGAAAAAGGAATGAAAAATACAGTAGTAGTAGTAGCTACATCTGACCAACCAGCACTAGTAAGACTTAAAGGAGCATCCACAGCAACTGCAATAGCAGAATATTTTAGAGATAAAGGTTATAATGTAATGCTTATGATGGATTCACTTACTAGATTTGCTATGGCACAAAGAGAAATAGGACTTGCTGTAGGAGAACCACCAGCTACTAGAGGTTATACTCCTAGTGTTTTTGCAGAACTTCCTAAGCTTTTAGAAAGGACAGGAAATTCTGATAAAGGAACAATAACAGGACTCTATACAGTACTAGTTGATGGTGATGATTTAAATGACCCAATAGCAGATACAGTAAGAGGTATATTAGATGGACATATAGTTTTATCTAGAAAAATGGCTGAAAAAAATCATTATCCTGCAATAGATGTACTTGCAAGTGTATCAAGGGTTATAAATAATATAGTGTCAAAAGAACATTTAGAAGCTAATCAAAAATTAAGAGAAGTATTAGCTACATATAATGAAGTAGAAGACCTTATTAGTATTGGTGCATATAAGCAAGGAAGTAATCCAAAAGTTGATTATGCAATATCAAAAATAGAAGAAGTAAATAATTTTTTAAAACAAGGTATATATGAAGAGAGTAATTTTGAAGAAACAAAAGATATATTAATAAATCTTTTTAATTAAAAAAGGATAAAAAATGTTTAAATTTAAATTTCAAAAAGCATTGGATTATAAATTAGAAGAAGAGCATCAAGCAAAAGATATATATTTTAGAATTCAAGAAAAGAAAAATAAAAAATTAGAAGAAAAAGAAGAGTTAATTAATAAAAAAAATAGATTACATCAAGAGTTTAAAGCTTATAAAGTTGGAAATATAGATATAAATAGTTTAAAAAATTATAATAATTTTATATTAAAAATAAATAAAGATATAGACGAATATAATAAAGAATTAAAAATTATAGAAAAAGAGCTTGAAAAAGCAAGAGCAGAATTTTTTGAAATACGTAAAGAAAGAAAAATATTTGAAAAATTAAAAGAGAAACAACTTGAAGAATACAAAAAAGATATGCAGAAAAAAGAGGATAAGCTAATAGATGAATTAAGTAATAATTTATATAATAGGAGAAACTAATAATGGCTGAAAGTAAAAAAGAGATAAAGAAAAAAAATAATGGAATGAAATATTTGATATTAACAATAATAATGTTTTTAATTTTTCTTCTTACATTAACAGGAGGAATAATATTTTTAGATATAATTGGTGTACTAAATATAAGTAAAGTAATATCTAAAGATTCTAATATAGCAAAATTACCATATATAGGAAATTATATTAATTATAGTTATAATATTCATTTAACAGAAGAAGAAAGATTAAAAAATACAATGTTAAAATATCAAGAAATTCTTGAAAATAAAAGAAAAGAGATAGAATTAAAAGAACTAGCTGTAACGAAAAGAGAAGAAGATGTAAAAGTGCTAGAAAAAGAATTATTAACAAAAGAAAAAAATCTACAACAAAAAGAAGAGGAATTATTAAAAAAAGAGGAAGAATTAAAAAAATTAAATGCTGAGTATTTAGCAAAAGATGAAAATATAACAAAATTTTCAAATATATATGCTAAAATGCAGCCAAATTCTGTAGCAATTTCTGTTAATAACATGGAACTAGATATTGTTTCGAGAATATTTGAAAAAATGGATGAAAAAAAAGTAGCACTTATACTTGATGAATTGTCAAAAATAAATCCACTTCGAGTAAAAGAGATAGTTGAAACAATGACTAAAAAAAATGAGGTTTCAAATGCTAGTCAAAACAAAAATTAAATTAAAAATACTTTTTATAGCTTTATTAATTATACTTATGCTTAAATGGTGGTTGTTTCCTATAGTAAATATGTTATATGATATAAGTAAGCTTAATTCACAGATAAAAAGTAATGAAATAAAAATAGAAAAACTAGAAAAAAAATATTCAAAATTACAATTAGAGTTAGAAAATACAGAGAATTTAGAGATTATAGAAAAAAAAGCTAGAAATTTATTAGATATGAAAAAGGAAAATGAAAAAATTTATAGAATAATAGAGTAGGAGGAATAATGAAAAGAGAACTAGCGTTGGAGTTTGCTAGAATAACAGAAGCAGCAGCTCTTGCAGCATACAAGTGGATAGGAAAAGGAGATAAAGAAGGAGCAGACCAAGCAGCAGTTGATGCAATGAGAAATATGCTTAATGAAATTGAAATTGAAGGAGAAATTGTAATAGGAGAAGGAGAAATTGATGAAGCTCCAATGCTTTATATTGGGGAAAAAGTAGGGAAATATAAAGGAATTGAAAACATATCTCAAGTAGATATAGCAGTAGACCCTGTAGAAGGAACAAGAATGGTAGCACAAGGGCAAGCAAATGCAATAGCAGTACTTGCAGCAGGAAATAAAGGAAGTTTTTTAAAAGCACCAGACATGTATATGGAAAAGCTTATAGTAGGACCAGCAGCAAAAGGTGCAATAGATTTAAATTTACCACTTATGGAAAATATAAATAATATAGCAGAAAAAATGAATAAAAAAGTATCAGAATTAAAAGGAATTATATTATATAAACCAAGACATTATCAAGTAATAGAAGACTTGCAAAGAATGGGAGTAAGTATATATGCACTTCCTGATGGTGATGTAGCAGGGTCATTACTTACAGCAATAGTTGACTCAGGAATAGATTTTTTATATGGAATAGGTGGAGCGCCAGAAGGAGTAGTATCAGCAGCAGCATTAAAAGCTCTTGGTGGGGATATGAATGCAAGACTTAAATTAAGAAGAGAAGTAAAAGGCATCTCATTAGAAAATGATAAAATAAGTAATTTTGAGAAAAAGCGTTGTGAAGAAATGGGAATAGATATTACAAAAGTTTTAACTATAGATGATATGGTAAAAGATGATGAAATAGTTTTTTCAGCAACAGGAATAACAAAAGGAGATCTTTTAGAAGGGATAAAAAGATCTGGAAACATAGCTAGAACTCAAACTCTTTTAATTAGAGGGAAGACAAAAACTATTAGATATATTAACTCTATACATAATCTTGATTATAAAGATGATGCAGTAAAAGAGTTATTAATATAGTTTAATTAGCATTATTTTAGGGTATCCAATTTTTGGATGCCCTTTTTTATTTGGTTATTAAAAATAAGAATCGAGGAAAAACTTTGTTGTTGTGTGGATTCGAGGCTCAAGCTTACTTAAACAATCTTTTTACTAAGAAAGAGTTCGAGATTATGTTTATATTATAAGGAGTGTGGTAAAAATGAAAATTGGTAAAAAAATTAGTATTATTTTTGTTAGTATAACAGTATTTGTATTATTATTAATTAATATTTTAGTTTATCAATTTGGTAAAACATTATTAAGAAAACAAATAATAAGTGATATCGAAAGAATTAATGAGCTAACTTATAACATGGTAGATACAAGTGTAAATGTATCTATAAAAAGCTATTTGAGAGGGATAGCAGAAAAGGATCTAGACATTGTAAAAGAATATTATAAAAAAGTACAAGATGGAAAAATAACAGAAGAAGAAGCAAAAAAAGAATTAAGTGAAATTATATTAAGTCAAAAAATAGGAAAAACAGGATATCCATATGTAATGTCTTATAAAACAGGTAAGATATTAATGCATCCAACAAAGACTACTATTGGGAAAGTATCTTCATTGTATAATGGAATTAAAGGAAGAGAAGAAGCAAAAAATGAATATACTGAATATGAATATAAAGGTAAAATGAAAGCTTTGTATAGAGTATATTTTGAACCATGGGATCTTTTAATTAGTGCAACAAGTTATAAAGATGAATTTAAAGATTTAATTAGAAAAGATGATTTTAGAGATAAAATATTATCAGTAAAAATAGGAAAAACAGGATATACTTATATAATGGATAGTAAAGGAGTACTTGTAGTACATCCAGCTTTAGAAGGTAAAAGCATATTAAACACTAAAGATATAAATGGTAAAGAGTTTGCTAAAGAGATAATAGATAAAAAAGAAGGAAATACTATATATTATTGGAAAAATCCAAGTGATAAAGTAGCAAGAGAAAAAATAATTAATTCAAAATATTATGAAGATTTAGATTGGTATATAGTAAGTGGAACTTATACAGAGGAGATAATGGGACCAATTATAAAATTTAGAAATTCACTATTAATAATAAATATATTTATATTACTAATAGTGGGTATAAGCTCTAGTATAATAGGAAGAGCAATTTCAAAACCAATAAAATTAATAACAACAGATATAGATAAATTATCAAATGGAGATTTAACATTTGAAAGTAAAATAAAAACAAAAGATGAAATAAAGGACATTTCTAATAGTATTAATAATTTAATAGAAAAATTAAATATTATAATAAATAAAACACATGGATTATCACAAAATATAAATACACAAAACATTGAATTAGAAGAGGATATGACAAATATAATAGCAAATGAAGAAAAAGATAGTATATTAATACTAAAAAATATGATAGAGAATATATTAGACCAAGTAAGAGACCAAACAGCAAGTACAGAAGAAACATTAGCAAGTGTAGAGGAAGTATCATCATCAGTAAAAACAGTAACAGATTTTAATAAAGAGATTTTAAAAAATTCTAGTGTTACTTTAGAAACAGCTAAAAAAGGAATAGATTTTGGAATTGTAGTAAAAACTGATATGAACGAAGTCACTAATAAAGTAATAGAAACTAATGAAAAAGTAAAAGATTTAGTAAATATATCAAAAGATATAGGGAATATTACAGTTGCAATTAATGCTATTTCAGAACAAACAAATTTATTAGCACTAAATGCAGCAATAGAAGCAGCAAGAGCAGGAGAAGCAGGAAGAGGATTTAGTGTAGTAGCAGAAGAGATAAGAAAACTAGCAGAACAAACAAGTAGTGAAACTAAAAAAATAGATGAAATAACTACTACAATACAAAAAGAAGTAGAAATAGTAGCAAAAGAAAATGAAGTAGTAAAAGAAAAAATAATCTATGCAGAAAAAGGAATTTCAGATTTAGTAGAAAATTTAAGTAAAGTAGTAGAGTTATCTGAATCAACAGATGATAAAATAAAAGATATAGATACAAATTTAAATGAACAAATGCTTGCAATAGAAGAGATAGCAAAAGCTGTAGAGAATATTGCAACTAATTCAACAACTATAGAGTCATACGGAATAAAAACAGATGAATTAGGAGAAAACATTAGTTTAGTACTTAGAGATAAATTAGAAATTATTAGAGATATACTTGAAAAAAATAAAGATTTAGATAATGAATTAAAATTTTTCAAACTCAAATAATATTATAAAATGAATTTTGGCAATCCAAAGTATTGACAATATTTTGTTTTTGTGATATTATCTTGTAAATTTAAAAATAGAATAATGAATAGTTCATTCATATAAGCCAATAATATGGATTGGTGTCTCTACGATTGACCGTAAATCAATCTTCTATGAGTGAAAGTTTTTATATTTAGTTAAACCTAAGTATATACTTTCGCCATAGGATAAGTATATGCTTAGGTTTTTTGTTATAAACAATTTTAATTTAAGGAGAGAAAATAGATGTATAAAGATAGTATAGTAATTTTAGATTTTGGTTCTCAATATAACCAACTTATTGCTAGAAGAATTAGAGAAATGGGAGTATATGCTGAAATAGTACCTTATTTTACACCACTTGAAGAGATAAAAGCTATGCAACCAAAAGGAATTATTTTATCAGGTGGACCAGCATCAGTATATTTAGAAGATGCACCTACAATAGAAAAAGAGATATATGAGTTAAATATACCTATACTTGGAATATGCTATGGAATGCAACTTACTATGCATCTACTTGGAGGAAAAGTAGATAGAGCAGATAAACAAGAGTTTGGGAAAGCAGAATTAATAATTGATAAAAAAGAAAGTAGATTTTTTAAAAATGTTCCAGAAAAATCACAAGTATGGATGAGTCATGCAGATCATGTAGTTGAAATAGCGAAAGGATTTGAAAAATTAGCTCATACAGACTCATCAATAGCAGTTCTTGCTAATGAAGAAAAAAAAATATATACTGTACAATTTCATCCAGAAGTAACACATTCTGTATATGGTAAAAATATATTAGAAAATTTTGTATTTGAAATAGCAAAATGTGAAAAAAACTGGTCAATGGAAAATTATATAGAGAAAACAATAAAAGAGATAAGAGAAAAAGTAGGAGATAAAAAAGTAATTTTAGCTCTATCTGGAGGAGTAGATTCATCAGTAGCAGCTGTACTTATACATAAAGCTATTGGAGATAATTTAAACTGTTTTTTTGTAGATACAGGACTTATGAGAAAAGATGAAGCAAAAAAAGTAATGGAAACATATGGTAAAAACTTTAAAATGAATATTGAATGTATAAATGCAGAAGATAGATTTTTAAGTAAATTAAAAGGGGTTACAGACCCAGAGCAAAAAAGAAAAATTATTGGGAAAGAGTTTATTGACATATTTGAAGAGCAAAAACAAAAATTTAAAGATGCTGATTTCTTGGCACAAGGGACAATTTATCCAGATGTAATAGAATCACAATCTATAAAAGGACCTTCAGCAACAATAAAATCACATCATAATGTAGGTGGACTACCTGAAGAGATGGAGTTTGAACTACTTGAGCCACTTAGAGAATTATTTAAAGATGAAGTAAGAAAAGTAGGAAGAGAATTAGGAATACCAGAATATATGATAGATAGACATCCATTTCCAGGGCCTGGTCTTGGAATAAGAATACTTGGAGAAGTAACAAAGGAAAAAGCAGATATTTTAAGAGAAGCAGATGATATTTTTATAGAAGAGCTTAGAAAACATAATTTATATGATAAAATAAGTCAAGCATTTGTAGTTCTTTTACCAGTAAAATCAGTAGGTGTAATGGGAGATGAAAGAACATATGAATATACAGCAGTATTAAGAAGTGCTAACACAACAGATTTTATGACTGCTACATGGTCACATTTACCATATGAATTTTTAGAAAAAGTATCAAATAGAATAATCAATGAAGTAAAAGGAATAAATAGATTAGCATATGATATAAGCTCTAAACCGCCTGCAACTATTGAATGGGAATAATTCTTTACAGAGTATAATGAAATATAGTATCATATAAAAAATATTATAAAAGGAGTGATACTATGTTTTTTTATGAAGATTTAGTTAAAGCAATAGGGAAAAAAGAGATAAAATTAGAAAAAGATATTTATAAATTTAGTTTGAATTTAAGAACTAAAATAATAAAATTAGGAACAGGATTACCATTAATATTAATTGGATTATATTATATGTCAGAAATAATAAATAAAAAAATATCTTTTGCTGGAATACTTGGAGCACTTATATTTTATACAGGAATATTAGTAGTACAAGAAGTGTTTACATTTAAACTTATTATAGATATAAAAAATGATGAAATAATTACTAAAACATTTAAATTTAATATTAGTAGTATAGATAGTATAGAATTGAAAAAAATGGTTATTCCAAATACAAAAAAAATAGAAGCTTGTCTGGATATTATTACAACTGAGAAAAAACAATATATAATTCCACTTGTAATGAATAAAAAAATAGAGTTTTGCGCAATATTGAGAGAATTAGAGAGAGAAAAATTTAAAATAATAAAAGATGATATTTAAGGAGGAATGATGTTAAACGGGAAAATAATAAAAGAAGCAATAACATTTGATGACGTATTATTGGTGCCACAAAAATCAGAGGTATTACCTCATGAAGTATCATTAAAAACAAAACTTACAAAAAAAATAGAGCTAAATATACCTATTTTAAGTGCTGCAATGGATACAGTAACAGAAGCAAGATTAGCTATTGCAATTGCAAGAGAAGGTGGACTTGGATTTATACATAAAAATATGACTATAGAAGAGCAAGCTGCAGAGGTAGATAAAGTAAAAAGAAATGAAAGTGGAATGATAACAGACCCTATCACACTTCATAGAGATTCTACTCTTTTAGATGCAGATACTATAATGGGAAAATACAAAATATCAGGATTACCAGTAGTAGAAGATGATGGTACTTTAGTTGGAATAATAACAAATAGAGACCTTAAATATAGAAAAAATTTAGACCAAAATGTAGAAGAGGTAATGACAAAAGAAAATTTAATAACAGCTCCAGAAGGGACTACTTTAGAAGAAGCAAAAGAGATTTTATTAGAAAATAGAATAGAAAAATTACCTATTGTAGATGAAAATAATAAATTAAAAGGATTAATAACTATAAAAGATATAGATAAAGCTGAAGAGTTTCCATTTGCATGTAAAGATGAAAGAGGAAGACTTAGAGTAGGAGCA
This sequence comes from Fusobacteriales bacterium, assembly GCA_020063625.1. Lineage (GTDB taxonomy): Bacteria > Fusobacteriota > Fusobacteriia > Fusobacteriales > Fusobacteriaceae > Hypnocyclicus. The sequence goes on along the minus strand of JAICDD010000001.1, from coordinate 77,408 downwards.
GCAGTAGGAGTAGGAGCAGATACTTTAGATAGAGTAGAAGCACTTGTAAAAGCTGGTGTAGATATAATTACTGTAGATTCTGCTCATGGACATTCAAAAGGAGTACTTGAAACTGTAAAGAAAATAAGAACAAAATTTCCTGAATTAGATATAATAGGAGGAAATATAGTAACAAAAGAAGCTGCACTTGACTTAGTAGAAGCAGGAGCAACAGCTGTAAAAGTAGGAGTAGGACCTGGTTCTATTTGTACAACAAGAGTTGTAGCAGGAGTAGGAGTACCACAACTTACAGCTGTAAATGATGTATATGAAGCTTTAAAAGGAACAGGAATAGGTGTAATAGCTGATGGTGGAATAAAATTATCAGGAGATATAGTAAAAGCTCTAGCAGCTGGAGCAAACTGTGTAATGGTAGGTGGATTACTTGCGGGAACAGATGAAGCACCTGGAGAAGAAATAATATATGAAGGAAGAAAATTTAAAATATATGTAGGAATGGGTTCTATGGCAGCAATGCAAAGAGGAAGTAAAGATAGATATTTTCAAAATAATGCAAAAAAATTAGTACCTGAAGGAATAGAAGGTAAAGTAGCATATAAAGGAAGTTTATCAGATGTAATATTCCAAATGTGTGGAGGAATAAGAGCAGGTATGGGATATTGTGGAACACCAACTATTGATGATCTTATTAAAAATGGTAAATTTGTAAAAATTACAGGAGCAGGATTAAAAGAGAGTCATCCTCATGATATAAGTATAACAAAAGAAGCACCAAATTATCAAAGATAATTGGAGAAGAAAATGAGAAAAATAGAAAAAAAACTAATAATAGATGAAGTAGCAAAACTTTGTATAGAAGCAAATTATAATATTCCAAAAGATGTGATGAATAAATTAAAAAAAGCAAAAGAAAATGAGAGAAATACATTAGGTAAAGATGTACTTACTGAAATAATAAAAAATGATGAAATTGCTAGTAATGAAAAAGTAGCAATGTGTCAAGACACAGGTTTAGCAGTAGTATTTTTAGAGATAGGAAGAGAAATATATTTTGATTTTGATATATATGAAGCTATAAATGAAGGAGTAAAAAAAGGTTATAGTGAAGGATATTTGAGAAAATCAGTTGTAAAAAGTCCTATATTTAGAGAAAATACAAAAACTAATACACCAGCAATTATTCATACAAAATTAGTTGCTGGAGATAAATTAAGAATTATTTTTGCTCCAAAAGGTGGAGGGAGTGAAAATATGAGTACTGTTAAAATGATGAAACCATCTGACGGAATAGAAGGGATAAAAAAATTTGTAATTGATTTTGTAAAAAATGCAGGTGGAAATCCTTGTCCTCCAATAATTGTAGGAATTGGAATAGGTGGGAATTTTGAAAAATCAGCTATATTAGCAAAAGAAGCTCTTCTTAGAGAGATAGATGATGTTAATGAAGATAGTGAATTAGCTAAAATAGAAAATGAATTATTAGAAGAGATAAACAGATTAAATATAGGGCCTATGGGATTTGGAGGAGATACCACAGCACTTGCTGTAAAAATAAAATCACATCCATGTCATATAGCGTCGATGCCTGTAGCTATAAATATAAACTGTCATGCAGCAAGACATAAAGAGGTTATATTATAGTTTAGTTGAAAATATAATTTTGAAAAATAATAAAAAATATAAAAAAGTGAGTATAAAAATACTCACTTTTTTGTTTATAGTTAATGTTATAAATTAAAAAAATTTTTTAAAAATATTCCAACACCATTTTCATCATTTGAGAGCGCTTTATGTGTTATAAGAGATTTTAAATTTTCATTAGAATTATTCATAACAACACCAATTTTAGAGTATTTTAACATCTCATAATCATTAAATCCATCACCAAAAGCCATAATATTTTCATTACTAAAATCTCTATTTTTTAATATTTCTTTTAATGCATTTGCTTTTGATACATCTTTATGCATAACTTCAAGGAAATTATCATTAGAACGTCCTAAATAAATTTTATCTTTGTATTTTTCTTTTAAAAATAGTTCTAAATTATCAATATTTTCTTTTGAAGATATATACATAAGCTTAAGGAAATTTGGGTTTTCTAATGTAGAAAAATCAATATAATATTCTTGTAGTCCAGAACGTTCTTTATATTCTTTGGCTTCATTAGTAAATTTTTCAATATGCCATTTAAAATTGTGAAAAGCATGAAAATATATATCTTTTTCTTTTCCAATTTGAATAAGTTCTTTTGCAATATTTTTTGGTAAAGTTTTTTGGTAAATTAAGTTATTATTTTTATAAATAGCAGCTCCATTATAGCTAATAACTTCGTTATTTAATTCTAGTTTTTTTATTGTAGGAAGCATGGCTTCATAACTTCGACCACTAGCTAAAATTATTTCAATGTTTTTTTCTTTAAGTTTTTTTAATATTTCAATATTAAAATCTGAAATTTCATGATTACTATTTAATAAAGTTCCATCAAGGTCACAAACAATTAATTTAATATCTGACATAAATTTCTCCTATATTTCTACTCCAAGTAAATTTTTTACTATTATTCCAATAATAAATGATAATCCAGCAACCCCCATACTTAAAAATGCCATTTCTAAAAATCTTTTTATAAAATTATAATCTTTTGCAATAGATATATAGAAATTAAATACTAAAATAATAAGTAAAGCAAATATTAATGTAAATACAAGAGCTAAGGAATAACTTTTTATTATAAGATATGGTAATGCTAGTATAATAACAGTAAAAATATATGCAATACCTGTATAGATGCTAGATTTTAAAGCATCGTCATCACCTTCTGCTTTTGTAGCTAAATATTCACTTGCAGCCATAGAAAATGAAGCAGCAATACCAGTAATTAATCCAGACATAGCAATTAATTTTGTATTTTTTAAAGCAAAAGTAAGTCCTGCTAAAGTACCAGTAAGTTCTACAAGGGCATCATTAAGTCCAAGAACGATAGAACCAATATAATCTAATTTTTCTTCATTTATCATATTAATAAGAAGATTTTCATGTTTATCTTCATCATTAATCATATTTTGAATATTATTTGCTAAATCTTTATCTAAATTATTTTTTAAAACATCTAAATAAGCGTTTTTTCCTTTATCCTCATTTCGTTCCATTAACTTTATACCAAAAGTAAGTCCTAAAAATCTAGCAACAAATATATAGAACCATACTTTAAAAATTCTAGCTTTAGGTTTTTCATTTAAAAGTGTTTTCCAAGTATCTAAATGTTTTAACTCTTCTTCTCCAATATTATCTAATATTTTAGAATTTTCTGGATTTTTTTCAAATTTTGCTAATTTTTTGTAAACTAGATAACCTTCATACTCTTCTTGCATAAATTTTCTTATAATATTTTTGTCTATATTCATAAATCCTCCTTGTGTAGTTTATATTTTATCTATATTTTTAAAGAAAATATTTGTTTCATTTTGATTTTTTAATGTGTATATATTTTTATTTGAAGTATCGGATAATAGTATTGGATATTCTTTTTTTCATAAACACCTCATTTTTTTATTATATAAATTTTATCATTTCTAAAAAGGAAATTCAAGAGATAAACGTATTATATGTTAAGGATTAAAAAAATATTGACAAAAAGAAAATATTAATATATTATAATATTGTAATATATTAATTTAATAGTGGAGGAGATTTATGGAAAAAATATTAATTATTGGAGGAGTAGCAGCAGGAGCTACAGCTGCGGCAAAAGCTAGAAGATTGTCAAGTGATGCTGAAATAACAATATTAGAAGCTGGAAATGATATATCATTTGCAAACTGTGGATTACCATATTATATTGGTGGAGATATTAAAAGTAGATCAAAATTAATACTTGAAAGCCCAGAGAGCTTTTATGATAAATATAGAGTAAACGTATACACACATACTACTGCTACTGAAATTGATAGAGAAAATAAAATAGTTCATGCAATAGAAGCAAGAACAGGTGAGAAAAAACAATATGAATATACAAAACTTATACTTGCTCAAGGAGGACGTCCTATAGTACCACCAATTCCTGGAGCAAAAGAGAATCATATATTCCAATTATGGACTCTTGATGATATGGACAAAATTCATTCATATATAAAAGAAAAAGAGCCAAAATCAGCAGTAGTTGTTGGTGGAGGATTTATTGGACTTGAAATGGCAGAAGCATTAGTAAAAAGAGGTTTAAAAGTATCATTAGTGGAAATGCAACCACATGTAATGTCAATAATGGAAGCTGAAATAGCTGGATTTATTCAAAAAGAGTTAATATCATATGGAGTAGAACTTCATACAAGTAAAAGTGTAACTGAAATTTCAAGAAAAAATGTTGTTTTAAATAATGGAAATAAAATTGATGCAGATATGGTAATAATGTCAATAGGAGTAAAACCTACATTAAAACTTGCTCAAGAAGCTGGACTTGCTCTTGGAGAAGCAGGGGGATTATTAGTAAATTCATTATTACAAACAAGTGATGAAAATATATACGCAGCAGGAGATATGGTAGAATTAGAACATAGAGTAAGTGGAAGAAAAGTAAGAATTCCTCTTGCAGGGCCTGCAAATAGACAAGGAAGAATAGCAGCAGAAAATGCATTAGGTGGAAATCATAAATATAATGGTTCTATAGGAACATCAATAGTAAGAGTATTTGAAGCTGTAGCAGGAATTACAGGATTATCATTAAAAGCAGCTAGAAAATATGGAATAAATGCAGATGCAATTACTGTTCATAAAGAACATCATACATCATATTATCCTGGAGCAAAAGATGTAACTGTAACTATTGTTTATGATAAAGAAACAGGAGTAATATTAGGAGGTCAAACTGCTGGATATCAAGGTGCTGATAGAAGACTTGATGTACTTGCAATAGCAACAGCAACAGGACGTACTATTTATGAATTAGCAGATGTAGATTTTGCATATTCACCACCACTTGGAACTGCTAATGATGTAATTAATATGGCAGCATATGTGGCAGAAAATAAAATATCTGGATATTCACCATCTTTAACAGTAGCTGAATTAGATGAGTACTTAGAAGATAAAAATCCGTTTTGGATAGATGTAAGAGATATATTTAAATATGAAAAAGCAAATGTTCAAGGTGCTAAAAATATACCACTTGAAGTATTTGCTACAAAATTAGATGAAATACCTAAAGATAGATTAATAGTAGTATATGATTGTAATGGTAAAAAAGGGCATCAAGCATTAAGAACATTAATTGGAGCAGGATATAAAAATGTTATTAATGTAAGTGGAGGATTTAATAGTATAGCTAATTATGCTGTGGCAATAACTCCTAAAAATTTTGATGTAAATTTAGAAGAAATAGAGAAAAAAGATATAAATGATATAGAAAAAGAAGAAGCAGAAACAAAAAATGAAAAAAAAGAAACTAAAAAAATTGATTTAAATCAACCTTTAATAGTAGATGTTAGAACTGAAGGAGAATTTTTAATGGGGGCTTATCCAGGAGCTATAAATATTCCTTTAGATGAATTATTAAATAGAGTTGATGAATTAGGTCCAAAAGATAGAAAAATAACTTTATATTGTGCTTCAGGAGCTAGAAGTTCATATGCAATATCAATTTTAGAAAGAATGGGATTCACTAATCTTGAAAATGGTGGTGGATTAATGCATATGATGATGAGAAGAAGATAATAGATTCTAATAAAAATATTAAAATAAATTAGTTAAACGAGTTCTTGATTTTAAAGAACTCGTTTTTAATTTGTTTAATAAAAATTAATATGTATAATAACCTTTCTAAACTTGACAAAAAAACAAAAAAATGTTATTCTGATACTATCTTTTAGTATAAATTTTTTATTTTAAGGAGATAATTATGATAAAATTTTTAGCAGTGGTCAAAGTCGTAAAAAATAATATATTATTTTCAAAATAATAATATAGAATAGTTATGACTTATGCTAAAAATTGATTTTATCAAAATTTACAAATAGTCAATTAACAGCTATTCTATATAGCTGTTTTTTTTATGTTTAATAATTAAAGTTTAAAATATATTTAAGGAGGAGCTAATATGAAAAATATGGCTAAAACTTATTCTCCAAATGAGATAGAGGATAAGTGGTATAAAAAATGGGAAGAAAATAAATATTTTGCTGCTACACTTGATAGTGAAAAAGAAGGATATAGTATAGTTATTCCACCACCAAATGTAACTGGAATTTTACATATGGGGCATGTATTAAATAACTCTATTCAAGATACATTAGTTAGATGGAAAAGAATGAGTGGATATAATACTTTATGGATGCCAGGAACTGACCATGCAGGAATAGCTACACAAAATAAAGTAGAAAGAAAATTAGCCGCTGAAAATTTAACAAAAGAAGATTTAGGTAGAGAAAAATTTATAGAAGAAGTATGGAAATGGAAAGAAGAACATGGTGGAATAATAACAAAACAACTTAGAAAATTAGGTGCTTCTCTTGATTGGGATAGAGAAAGATTTACAATGGATGAAGGACTTTCTGATGCAGTTAAAGAGATTTTTATAAAACTTTATGAAGATGGACTTATTTATCAAGGTGAATATATGGTAAATTGGTGTCCTAGATGTACTACAGCTTTAGCTGATGATGAAGTAGAACATATAGATAAAGAAGGACATATATGGGAGATAAAATATCCTATAAAAGATAGTGATGATTATCTAGTAATAGCTACTACAAGACCAGAAACTATGCTTGGAGATACAGGAGTAGCAGTTCATCCAGAAGATGAAAGATACAAACATCTTATAGGTAAGTCAGTAATATTACCATTATTAAATAGAGAAATACCAATAGTAGCAGATGATTATGTAGATATGGAGTTTGGAACTGGTGTAGTAAAAATGACTCCAGCTCATGACCCTAATGACTTTGAAGTAGGAGAAAGACAAAATTTAGAAGTTCTTAATATCATGACTGATACTGGTAAAATAAATGAAAATGGTGGGAAATATGCTGGACTTGATAGATTTGAAGCAAGAAAAGCTATATTAAAAGACCTTGAAGAGCTTGGATTATTAGTAGGAAGTAAAACACATAATCATGCTGTAGGACATTGTTATAGATGTGATACAGTAGTAGAACCTAGAGTATCAAAACAATGGTTTGTAAAAATGAAACCATTAGCAGAAAAAGCACTTGAAGTAGTAAGAAATGGTGAAGTTAAGATAATTCCTAAAAGATGGGAAAAAGTATATTTTAATTGGTTAGAAAATATAAGAGATTGGTGTATTTCTAGACAAATTTGGTGGGGACATAGAATACCTGCATATTATGCAGAAGATGGAACTATGTTTGTAGCTAGAAATATGGAAGAAGCAAAAGCTAAAGCAAAAGAAAAATTTGGAAAAGAAGTAGAATTAACTCAAGAAACAGATGTACTTGATACATGGTTTTCATCAGCTCTTTGGCCTTTTTCTACTATGGGATGGCCAGAAAAAACTCCTGAATTAGAAATGTTTTATCCAACAGCAACAATAGTTACAGGAGCAGATATACTATTTTTCTGGATTGCTAGAATGATAATGATGGGACTATATGAAATGAAAGAAGTACCATTTAAAACAGTATACTTACATGGTATAGTAAGAGATGAAAAAGGTAGAAAAATGTCTAAATCATTAGGAAACTCTCCTGACCCTCTTGATTTAATAGAGAAATATGGAGCAGATGCTATTAGATTTACAATGATATACAATACTTCTCAAGGGCAAGATGTATTTTTCTCTGAAAAACTTATTGAAATGGGAAGAAATTTTGCTAATAAAATATGGAATGCATCAAGATTTGTTCTTATGAACCTTGAAGGATTTGATAAAAATAGCATAAAACAAGATGAATTAAAACTTGAACTAGTTGATAAATGGATATATTCAAGATTAAATACTACAATTAAAGAAGTTAATGAAAAATTAGAAAAACATATATTAGATGAAGCAGCTAAAACAGTATATGAATTTTTAAGAGGAGATTTCTGTGATTGGTATGTGGAAATAGCTAAAATTAGATTATATAATTCAAATGATGAAGCAGCTAAAAAAACAGCTCAATATGTTCTTTGGGATATTTTAGAAAAAGGACTTAGATTATTACATCCATTTATGCCATTTATAACAGAAGAAATTTGGCAAAATTTAAATACAGGAAAAGAAACAATTATGTTAGAAGCTTATCCAGTATTAAATGAAGCTGAAATAGATGAAAATATTGAAAAAGATTTTGAATATATTCAAACATTAGTAAGCTCAATAAGAAATATAAGAGCAGAAATGAATATATCTCCAGCAAAAGAATTAGAAGTTTTAATAAAAAGTAATGTAGAAAATGAATTAAAAGTATTAGAAGAAAATAGTATTTTTATAAAAAATTTAGCTAAATTATCTAATCTAAAATATGGTAAAGATATAGAAAGACCAGCAAGTTCAGGATTTAGAGTAGCAAATGGAAGTGAAGTATATGTACCATTAGAAGGAATACTTGATATAGAAGCAGAAATCAAAAAAATAACTACTCAAATAGAAAAAATAGAAAAAGAATTAGCTAAAGTAAATGGGAAACTAAATAATGAAAAATTTGTATCAAAAGCCCCAGCTAATATAATAGAGAGAGAGAAAAAAATACAAAAAGAATATGAAGATAAACTTTCAAAATTAAAAGAAAATTTAGAAAGTTTTAAATAGAAAAAAGAGGAGTAATCCTCTTTTTTCTTGAATTATTAAATAAAAAGTAGTATAATGAAACACAAAGAACAAATTTGGGGGAACTATATATGGATTTACATTATTTAAAAATATTTTATGAAGTAGCAAATGAAGGTAGTTTTACTAAAGCTGCAAATAAGTTATACATAAATCAATCAGCAGTCTCTATTCAAATTAAAAAATTTGAAGAGCTATTAAATACAAAACTTTTTGATAGAAGCTCGAAAAAAATAAAACTTACTTATTCTGGAGAGGTATTATATAAAATTGCTGAAGAGATATTTCAAAAAGTAAAAAGAGCAGAAAAAGAAATTGAAAGAATTGTTGTATATGATAAAGCAAAAATTGTAATAGGGTCAACACATCTTATTGGTGAACAAATACTTCCAAGAATTTTAAAAAAATTCTCTGAAAATTATCCTGAAATAGAATTTGACTTGATAATAAAAGATAGAACTCCTTTAATAAAAGATTTAAAAGAGGGAAAAGTAGATGTAGCATTAATGGGAACATATTATATAAAAGATAAAGAATTAGAAGTTATAGAAATTGCTAATTATCCTTTTGTAATTATTTATAATGAAGATATAAATGACCCAACAGAACTAGCAGAAAAGAAATTAATTATGAGAAATGATAGTCCATTAACAAGAAAAAATATTGCTAATTTTGAAAAAAAATATAAAGTAAGTTTAGATGAAAAGATTGTAGTTCAAGGGAGTATTGAAACAATAAAAAACCTTGTAAAAGAAGGATTTGGATATACAGTATTACCTTATTATTCTGTTTATTTAGAAATTGAAAAAGGGGAATTTAAAGTAATAGAAGAGTTTGATAATGATGATGGATATCAATTAGTAGTAACTAAAGATAAATATGAAAAGAAAGAGATACAAAAATTTATAGCACAATTAAAAGATTTTAGAATATAAAAAAAGAATTAAACGAGTTCTTAATTTTAAAGGACTCGTTTTTAGTTTATTATTTATGGTAAATAATATCGAAGCCCAATTGCAAATTCAAATTTTAAAAAATTACCATATGATGGGAAATAAAAAGTAGGAATTAAATCTCCATACAACTCTAGATTTTCATCAAAATCTGAAAGTCTTATATTGCTACCAACTAAACCTCTAAAACCAATTTTAGTATTATCTTCGGTAGTTAATTTAATACCGACACCATAATGAAATGGAAGTCCAGAGTCAACAGTAAAAAAATCATCTTCAACTAAAGAATCAATACTAATAGATAAAGTAGGATTATTAATACTAAGAATTCTACTATCTAAAGTTAGTGATATATTATTATAAAGAAGATTTAATCCAGTAGTGGTACCAAGATTTAATCCAATAGCAGAAGTAACATTATTTTTGAAATAAGAACTTCCAGAATATAAATTTATAGTTTCTTCATAGCTAGGATCATTTTTAAATTCTTCATATGCAGAAAAACTATATACAAAAATTAAAAAGTAAATCCCAAAAATTTTTTTAATCACATTTATCACCTTTTAAAAATAATATCTAAATCCTAAACCAATTTCTAATGCTAAAAAATCTGTAGTAGCAGCTAAATGAAATGTAGGATCTAGTTCAATATAAAGTTCTAAATTTTCATCAATATCTTGTGCGAAATACGATGTACCAAAAACACCTCTAACTCCAATATATTCTTCTTCTTTATTTGAAACTTTCATACCAACACCGTAATATAAAGGAGTGACTCCGTCAGGCATTAAAGAAAAATATACTTGATCAAAAGAAAAAATAAAAGTTGTATTGGTACTATTTAAACTCCAAGAAGAATTAACTTGTATTGCTTTTTCTTGAGAGTTATAAATTAAAATATTTAATCCTTTATTACTTCCTAAATTTGCTCCAATTGCATAATACTCAGAAAATGCAGAAAAAGAGATTATGAGGAAAAATAAAAAGATTATTTTTATTTTAGACATATTAATCACCTTTTGAAATTTTGATGTTTTGTTTTAAAAAGTTTTTTCCATATACTTTTTCAATTACAAAAAGTATAATAAAATATATTATAAGACCTAAAAAACTAAACAAAATATTAGCACCTTGTGATAGTTTAATTAAGCTACCAATATAATACATAAAAAATAATAAAAATATAGGAAGGATATATACAATAAGTCCAAGCTTTAATAATGAGTTATTATTCATTTCAAAGTCTATTATATCTCCCTCTTTTAATCCTGTAGTATCTGTTTTAAATGTATATTCACATGACATTTTGTCACTATCACTACATCCAGAACAATGGCTACAAGCACTATCTTTAAATAAATATACTTTTATTTCATTACCATTTATTTTTGTAATAAGACCTTTATTTTTCATAGATTATCGCTCCTTTAAAAATTATAATATTTTACATTTTAACATATCAGAAAAATATTGTAAATAGTATAAAAATCTAACTATCAATTCTTGAAAAAAAGAATTTGATATGATAGAATTTACTTATTATATTATTTTTTTAAAAGGGGATTGTAAATGGGTAAAGAACGAAAAAAAATTATTAGTATTTCATTACTTATATCGGCATTATTTTTACTTTCCATTAGTTTAGTTAATAGTAATATTTATAAAATAATCTATAATTTTTTAGGAAGTTATTATAATCTATTAACTATTTATTTGATTATTTTTGCTATAATTATTAATTTTAAAGATGATTTATATGAAATGATATCTTTTAGAATGAAGTTTTTTTTATTATTTTTATTTCAAATAGAAATATTTAATTTATATTTTAATATTGAAAATATTATATCAAAACAAGAAATTGTTAATTATATTCTTAGTAATTACTGGGAAAGAAAAGGAATATTGCTTACAGTATTATTAGGAACATTATTTAATTTATTAAATAAAAAAGTTATTATTATTTTAAATAGTTTAGTATTTCCATTAGTATTTTTAATAGTTTTTGGTAAAATAATAGGATTTTTATATAGAAAAATAAAAACAATAAAAAAGAAAAAAACAAATAAAAAAGAAACAGTAAAAATAAAAAATCATAAATATGAAGATATATTTTTAGATGATAAAAAAGAGAAACTTAGAAAACAGATAAAAGATAGACTTGAAAAAGAAGAAAATAAAAGCAATAAAAATAATGAAAAAAAACAAAGTAAAAGAATAAAATATGATTTTAACTTTAGTAAAAAATATTTTAAAAATGATTTTTTTGAAAATATAAAATCTAATCAAGAAAAAGAAAATAAAGAAATTCAAAATTTAGCAAAAGAGATAAAAAAAGTAGAAGAAGTAAAAAAAGAACAGAAAAAAGAAGTAAAAACAGAAGAAAAAGAAACAAAAAAAATGAATTTTTTTGAAAGAAGAAAAAAAATAAAAGAATTAAAAAGAAAACATAAAGAAAAATTGAAGCAAGAAAGAGAAGAGAGAGAAAGAAAAATAAGAGAGATAAAAAATAGAAAAGAAGAGAAAATTAATATTAATGAAATAAAAATAGAGTCTAAAAAATCAAAAGAAAAAGAAGAAAAAGAGATAGAAATAAAAATATTAGATGAATCATTAAAAGAGGAAAAGAATATTAATGATGAAAAAATAGAGGATAATAAGAATATAGTTGAAGAGAAAAAAATAATTGAAGAAATCCCAAAAGAAAAAGAAGGGAAAATAAAAGAAGTACAAGAAAAAGATGAAGAATTAAAAGAATTAGAAAATAAAAAATTTGTACAAGAGAAAATTTTTGAAAAAAATGATATAATAGAAAAAGAGTATAAAGAATTAGCTAATATAAATAAACTCGAAGTTCAGACACTTTTTAATGAAGAAAATAATCTAAAACCAGATATACAAGAAAAGAAAAAAGAGAATCAAAATATAAAATTAGATTTTGATTCAAAAAAAAATATTGAGCAAATAGAAGAAATTAAAAATAATGTTATAGAAAAAAAGAATAAACAAACAGAAGAAAAAAAAGAAATAAAAGAAGAAGTAAAAAAAGTTGATAATTTAAAAGAAAAATTTTTTATAAATATTTTTGGAGAAGAATTATATAATAAAATTTTATTAGAAGTTAGAAATAATCAAAAAGATATTATTTATTTACAAACAAAATATAAAGTAGGATTATTTATGACAAAAAAATTATTAGATTATTTAGAAGGAGGAAAAAAATGATATTAGCCTCTAAGTCTCCACGAAGAAAAGAAATAATGGAAAAAATTTTTAAAAATATTGAAGTAAAAGTAAGTGAAGTAGAAGAAATAAGTGATAAAGAAAAAATATCAGAACAGATAATGGATATAGCTAATAAAAAAGCATATGAAATAGCAAAAGATAATAAAAAAAGTTATGTATTAGCTGCAGATACAGTTGTAGTATATGATAATATGATTTTAGGAAAACCAAAAGATAAAGAAGAAGCTAAAAAATATTTAAAAATGTTATCAGAAAAAACACATGAAGTAATTACAGGATATTCATTTTTAAATATAGAAAAAAATATAAAAATATTAAATTATGAAACAACAAAAGTAACATTTAAAAAACTAGACAATGAACTTATAAAATGGTATATTAACCAAGGAGAACCTTTAGATAAAGCTGGTGCTTATGGAATACAGGAAAAAGGTAATCTTTTAGTTGAAAAGATAGAGGGAGATTTTTATAATGTAATGGGATTTCCTTTATCAAGATTTATTACTGATTTAAGAGAAAAATTATTTTATGATTTATTGCAAATAGAAAATTTATAATGAGGTGGCAAATGAAAAGAATATTTAACAACGTATTTGGAGTTTTTTCAGAAGATTTAGGGATAGACTTAGGTACAGCAAACACATTAGTATGTTTAAAAAATAAAGGGATAGTTTTAAATGAACCATCAGTAGTGGCAATTAATGTAAAAACTAAAAAAATCTATGAAGTAGGAGCAAAAGCAAAAAAAATGATAGGGAAAACTCCTGCAAATATAGAAGCTATAAGACCACTAAAAAATGGAGTTATAGCAGATTATGAAATTACAGAAAAAATGCTTAGAGAATTTTATAAAATTGTTCATAAAAGAAGATTTTTAACAAAACCAAGAGTAGTAATATGTGTACCAGCAGGAGTAACACAAGTAGAAAAAAGAGCAGTTATGGATGTAACACTTGAAGCTGGAGCAAGAGAAGCATATCTTATAGAAGAACCTATGGCAGCAGCTATAGGAGCAGGGCTTGAAATATTTGAGCCAGAAGGTAGTATGATAGTAGATATTGGTGGAGGAACTACAGAAATAGCTGTAATATCACTTGGTGGGATAGTAAAAACTACTTCTGTAAGAATAGCAGGAAATAAATTTGATGAAGCAATAGTTCAATATGTAAGACAAAAACATAATTTATTAATAGGAGAAAAAACTGCTGAAGAAATAAAATTAAATGTAGCTACAGCAATGGAATTAGAAGAAGAATTAGAGTGTGAAGTAAGAGGAAGAAATGTATTAAATGGATTACCAAGAAATATAACTATAAAAGCTAATGAGATAAAAGAAGCATTAGATGAGCTTATATCTCAGATAATAGAAGAAATAAAATTAACATTAGAAAAAACACCACCAGAATTATCAGCAGATATTTATCAAAAAGGAATAGTTTTAGCTGGAGGAGGAGCTCTTATTAGAGAATTAGATAAAAAAATATCTGAAAGCTTAAATGTACCTGTAATAATAGCTGAAAATCCTTTAAATTGTGTTGTTATGGGAATTGAAAAATTACTAAATGATTTTGATAGATATAAAGAAGTAATAATATCACCAGAAACAGATTATTAATTTTAAATATGGGTGACTTTGAAATTTGGTCACCCAATTTTATTGTTTATAGTGAGGTAAATTATGAAAAAAATAGTTATAATTTTTTTATTTATGTATTCAATTAGTTTTGGAACAAATATATATAGTAATAGTTTACTTCAGTATAAAATTGATAATTTTAATATTGTTGATATATATAATATACAAGAAAATGAAAAAATTATTGAAAGTATTAATTTCAAACTATATTATAAAAATAAATTTTTAAATGTAAAAGAAGTAAAAAAAATAGAAAATAAAGATAATATAGAATTAGTTTATTTATTTGAAAACAATTATAAAGTAAATGTAAAAATATTTTTATATTTAAATAGAAAAATAATGAAAATAAAAACTAATACATATAATAAAGATGTAAAATTAATTACTTTTATAAAACCTGAAAAAACATCAAAACTTCAAAATGAAGAAAAATACTTTAAATATAATGATTTTTATTTTTTTTCAAATAATTTAAATGCTTATTTTACTACAATAGAAAATTTTTTAAATAATAAATTAAAAAATGGAGAAGAAAAAGTAAAAGAGGTAGAAGAAAGTATTGTTATTATAAATACTGATAAAAGTGATGAAATAAATATATTTATAGAAAAGATTGATTTTGGAAAGATAAAAAACACAAAATATTTTAATATTAAAAATACAGAAGATATATTTATAAAAAAAATATTAATGAATAAAAATTTAGATGGAAGTATTGTTTTATTTGATAATGATAAATTTTTTATAAATAGAGAAAACATGTTTTTTTCAGCACTATATTTATTAAAAAATGGATATTTAGATGAAGTAAAAACAACTTTGAATTTTGAATTAAACAGTAAATTAGAAGATAGAGGATATTATTCAGATTTACTTTTTTTATATCTATTTTTAGAATATATTGAAACATTAGAAAGTGCAGAATATTTTATAGCGAATAAAGAAAAAATAAAAATAAAATATTTAAATAAAATTTTAGAAAAAATTAATGAAAATGGTTTAATATTTGCAAGTGGAAGATATATTGAAAAACCAAAAGGATATTATATAGAAAATATTATTATTAGTTATACAGTACTTAATAAAATAAAAGAGTACTATTTTAATGATAAAATAAAAGAAGAAATAGATAAAAAAATAGAATTATTAAAAAATATATTTGATAAAAAATATAAGCAAAATTTAAAAGAATATAATAAAAAAGATTTATTATTTATTAATGAAAGTAGATTAATAGATAAAAAATATAATATAGATGTTATGAAAGAACTAAAAGAAATATTAGGTGAGAATTATGCAGATACTAAATGAATTAGAAGCTATACTTTTTTTAAAAGCAAAAGATATATCTATAAAAGAGCTTGCTAATTTTTTTGAATTAGATATAGAAGATATGAAAAGACTTTTATTTCAATTAAAAGAATTAAAAAAAGATAGTGGAATTAATGTAAAAATAGAAAATGAGAAAGTATCATTAGTAACAAACCCAAGTTGTGGAGAGGCAATTTATAGATATTTTAATCCAGAAGTAAAACCTAAAAAATTAAGTAGAGCAGCTTTTGAAACTCTTACTATTATTGCATATAATGGACCTATAACTAAAAGTGAAATAGAAAAAATAAGAGGAGTAAATGTAGATGGAGTAGTATCTTCATTACATGAAAAAAAATTGGTTAAGGTAGTAGGAAAAGCTGAAAAAGTAGGGAATCCAAATTTATATGAAGTAACAGAAGATTTTTGTGCGTATTTAAATATAAATTCTTTAGAAGAATTACCTAACTATAAAGAGATAAGAGAAAAGATAAAAGAAAATAAAAATGATGAAGTTGGTGAAGAGATTGGAGAAAGTGAGAATTAATAAATTCTTGGCAAGTATTGGTATAGGCTCTAGAAGAGAAATAGATAAAATGATATTAGAAAATAGAATTAAAGTAAATGGAAAAATTCCTGAGCCAGGTTTGAAAGTAGATAATAATGATATAATAGAAATAGATGGGGAAAAAATAAAATTAGAAATAGAAGAAAAAGTATATTATAAATTAAATAAACCAAAGGGATATTTATCAGCAGTAAAAGATAAAAGAGAAAAAACAGTAGTGGAACTTATAAAAACAGATAAGAGAATTTTTCCTATTGGAAGGCTTGATTTAGATACTGAAGGACTTTTATTACTTACTAATGACGGTGAAATTTTTAATAAGGTAATGCATCCTAAAAGTGAAATATATAAAAAATATTTTGTAATAGCTAAAGGAAAATTATCAAAGTTTGATATAAAAAAATTAAAAGAGGGAATAGAATTAGAGGATGGTAAAACATTACCAGCAATAATTGAAAATATTGAATATAAAAATGATAAAACAAGTTTTTATATAGCAATAAGAGAAGGAAGAAATAGACAGATTAGAAGAATGATAAAAGCAGTAGAGAGTAGAGTAATTTATTTAAAAAGAGTAAAAATAGGAGAAATTGATTTAGGTGATTTAAAAATAGGTGATTATAAAAAATTAACTAAAAAAGAGTTAAATTATTTAAAAAATCTTTAGGAGGATTATGGAAATAATAAGAATGTTTTTGAAATTTGGAATAGTAGGAGCTAGTGGAGTAGTAGTTAATTTACTAGTATTTTCTACACTTACTTATGTTTTTGATATGAAAAGTTCTGTTTTAGCAGCAACTATTTCATTTTTATTTGCAGTTACAAATAATTTTATTTGGAATTTTTTATGGACTTTTAAAGATAAAGCAACAAATAAAACAATTAAAGAAAAATATATAAATTTTATGGTTATAAGTTTAGTAAATTTTGTAATAAATTTAATCTTTTTAGAAATTTTTATAAGAGTATTTTCTAATGTAAATTTCTTAAAAGAAAATTTAAAATTTGTAAAAGTTTTAGCACAATTATTTGCAATAGGAATTGCGACAATTTTTAATTTTTTAGGAAATTATTTTATAACATTTAAAGATAAAAAAATAGAAGGAGAAGTAGATGAGTAAAAAAACATTAATAATTATACCTACTTATAATGAAAGTGAAAATATTGAAAAATTATTAGAATTAATATATTCAGTAAAAAGTGATTTGAATATATTAATTGTAGATGATAATTCACCAGATAAAACTTATGAAATAATAGAAAGATTAATGAAAGAGAAGTACAAAAATAAACTCTTTTTAATGAAAAGAGAAGGGAAATTAGGACTAGGAACAGCATATATAGCAGGATTTAAATGGGCGTTAGAAAGAAAATATGATTATATTTTTGAAATGGATGCTGATTTTTCACATAATCCTAAATATATTCCAGATTTTTTAAGAGAGATAGAAAACTATGACCTTGTAATAGGAAGTAGATATGTAAAAGGTGGAGGAGTAAAAAATTGGGGAATTATAAGAAAATTCATCAGTAGAGGAGGAAGTCTTTATTCTAGAATTATTTTAGGCGCTAAAATAAATGATTTTACAGGTGGATTTAAATGTTTTAGAAGAGAAACACTTGAAAAAATAGATTTAGATAAAATTATATCTAATGGATATTCATTTCAAGTAGAGTTAAATTATAAAGTATGGTTAAAAGGAATGAGAATAAAAGAAACTCCTATTATATTTGAAGATAGAACACTTGGAAAATCTAAAATGTCTAAAAAAATATTTTTAGAAGCTGTATTGAAAGTGATTTGGATGAGATTTAACAAAAATAGATTAAAAGGTGAATAATATGGATACTAAAACTAAAAGAGTGTTTTCTTTTGTAGTATTAATAAATATTATTTTTAATATATTATGGCCTTTTTATAGTGATGAACTTTATTATTGGGTATGGTCTAAAAGATTACAATTATCATATTTTGACCATCCACCTATGGTAGCGTATTTTATAAAAACATTTACACTTTTTAGTGATAATAAATTTTTTATTAGGTTACCAGCACTATTTAGTATGACTTTATCAGCATATATTATTTATTTACTTGCTAAAAAAGCATTTGATGAAAAAGTAGCAAAGTATAGTTTATATATATTTTTATCTACAATAATAGTACAAGGTGGATTTATGTTAATTACACCAGATTCACCACTTATATTATTTTGGAGTTTATCACTATATTTTGCATATGAATATATTTTTGAAAATAAAAAAAGAGGAATATATTTATCCTCTATTTTTATGGGATGCGCATTTTTATCGAAATATACAGCAGTATTAATAGCTATAATAATATTAATATTTCTTTTAAGTGATAAACAGTATAGAAAAATATTTTTGAAAAAAGATTTTTATTTAGCTATAATTCTAGGAATAATAGTATCATTGCCAGTTATTTATTGGAATTATAAAAATGATTTTATATCATTTGGATTTCAATTTAATCATGGTGTAGCTAGTAAAAAAATCATTCGTTTTGATAAATTTTTAGAATTTATTGGAGGACAAATTTTAGTCTTTCATCCTGTATATTTTGTAACTTTATTTTATTTTGTAATTAAATATTTTAAAAATATTTGGCAAAATAAAAGACTTAGATATTTTTTTATAAACTTTATATTTGTATTTGTATTTTTTGCTTATAATGCTCTATATAAAAAATCAGAAGCAAATTGGACAGCACCAGCTTATATAAGTGGAGCAATATTATTAGCTTATTTTTATTCAAAATATAATTTGAAAAAAACTTTAAAAGGAGCAATAATATTTACAATTATTGTAGTTGGATTAATTAAAACTCCAGAATTTGTACCCTTTTTACCTAAACCTATAAAAATATTACAATATAGATTAAAAGGATTTGACACTGTATATAAAGGTTTAGATAAAAAAATTAATTTAAACAAATATGAATATTTATTAATAGATTCTTATCATGGGTCTGAAATAGCATATTATTTAAATATGCCTAAAAAAACTTATGTTTTAGATAGTACAAGGTTTTCGCAATATGATTTATGGAAAACAGAGTTAAGAAATCCTATAAATAAAGCTATCTATATAGGGAAAACAAATTTTAAAGATAATTTAGAAAAAAGATTTGATAAAGTAAAATTATTACAAAAATTAAATTATAGAAATAATTTAATAAAAATAGAGTATTTTGTGTATGAATGTATTAATGAAAAAGAGGAGAGTTTTAATGAAAGAAAAAATCTTTTTAGTGGATTTTGATAAAACGATAACTTTAAATGATAGTACAGATGAGTTGTTAAAACAATATAATAAAGAGCTTGTATATGAATATCAAAGAAAGTTTAAAGAAGGAAAATTAAGAGTAAGAGACTATATAAAAGGGCTTGTAGAAAGTCTTGATATTGATGAAGAAGAATATAAAAAAAATGTAGTTAAAAATGTAGAAATAGACCCATATTTTAAAGATTTTTTAGATTATATTAACTATAATATAAGAGTGGTTAGTGCAGGGGCTTATGAAAATATATTACCAAATTTTGAAAAAAATAAAATAGATATACCAATTGAACATATTTATTCAAATAAAGTAAATTTTACAAATGATGGAATAAAAGTGACATTTCCACATGATGTAAATGAAGCATTTGAAGGAATATGTAAAAGAAGTATAGTTGAAAAATATAAAAAAGAGTATGAAAAAGTTATATTTATTGGAGATGGGAGTTCTGATATCTTGTGTGTATCATCTGCTGATTATGTATTTGCTAAAATAGGTCATAATTTAGAAAAATATTGTGATGAAAACAATATAAAACATTTTAAATATAATAATTTTAAAGATATAATAGAAATATTAAAAAAAGAGAGAATTTAAGGAGGAATTAAAAATGGCATTATCAAAAGAAGAAGTACTAAAAATAGCAAAATTGTCAATGTTAGAATTTGAAGAAAAAGATATTGAAAGATTTCAACATGATTTAAATGATATTTTAAAATTTGTAGAAAAATTATCAGAGGTAAATACAGAAGGAGTAGAACCACTTGCACAAATAAATGATATATATAATGTATTTAGAGATGATAAAATAGTAGAATCTATATCAAATGAAAAAGCTTTAGAAAATGCATCTGAATCATTAGAAGGAGCATTTGTAGTACCTAAAATAGTTGGAGAAAATTAAGGAGAATAATATGTTTGAAAAAACATTAAAAAAAAATAAAGTATTAATAGTTTTATTACTATTTTTTATAATTAGATTAATTTGGGGAACAGTATTAAACTTAACAGATGATGAAGCATATTATTGGATGTGGTCAAATCATTTAGGAATAAGTTATTATGACCATCCACCAATGATAGCGTATTTTATAAAAATTTTTACATCAATATTTGGTAGTAATAATTTTTCAATGAGATTACCTGCAAATATAGGTATAGTAATAGTATCTGTATTAATATATAAAATAAGTATATATCTTTTTAATGATAAAAATAGAGCTTTTTGGAGTGTAGTATTATTTAATATAATTCCATTATTTGCACTTGCTGGAATAATGAGCTTACCAGATACTCCATTACTTATTTTTTATACACTTAGTTTATATATTTTTATTAAAATAATAAAAGAAAAAAAAGAAAAATATTGGTATTTATTAGGAATAGTAGTAGGATTAGGACTTTTAAGTAAATACAATATGTTTATGGTATATCCAGCAATATTTTTTTATTTGATATTTGATAAAGAAGAAAGATTTTGGTTTACAAAAAAAGAAGTGTATTTAGGGTTTGTTTTGTCTTTACTACTTTTTTTACCAGTAATAATATGGAATATTCAACATGATTTTATATCATTTTCATTTCATCTAGTTGAAAGACAGAAAAAAGTATATAAATTTAGACCATATTTGTTTTCACAATTTTTCTTTGGACAAATGGCAATAGTATCACCAGTTATTTTTATAGGATTATTTAAAGAAAGTATAAAAAATTTCAATAAAAAATATATAAAATTATTAGTTTTTTATGCATTACCTTTAGTAGCTATATTTACAATTAGTTCTTTTTCAAATCCATCAAAAGTACACTGGCTAGCTACTGCATATATTCCACTTTTAATAGTATATGTACATAGTGTTGATTTGTCTAAAAAAAGTTTTAATATAGGGTGGAAAATAGCTGTAGGATTAACTTTAGTAGTATATATACATCTAATATATCCTATACTACCGATACCACCAAAAGATGATATAAGCACTGATATGTATGGATGGAATAAAGTGGGAAAAGTAGTAGAAAATATGTATACAGATAAAAATAATTGGTTTGTATTTGGTTCTAGATATCAAACTGCTTCACAGCTTTATTTCTATTTACCAAATAAAGATTATGTATATTCTTTAAATGGAAGAATAGAACAGTTTGATTTTTTACAAGATGAAAAAGATATTATTGGTAAAAATGGAATATTTGTAGCACATAGTTTTTATAATGATAACCCAGAAAAAATTTATAATTTTGATAAAGTAGAACTTGTAAAGACAGTAGATATAAAAAGAAAAAACAAAGTGTATAGAACATTTTATATTTATAAATGTTATAACTATAAGGGGCTAAAATGATATTAGTTTATATTTTACTAGTGTATTTTATTTATAAAATTTTTAAAGAGGGATATTTAAAAATTACAAAACAATTTTTAAATAATCTTGTTAAAAATAAAATAACATATATTATAATAGTTTTTGTAATAATATCTATATTTTTATTAGATAAAAGAATCGGAATGATATTTTGGAAAAAATATAATAATGTTGAACTAGGAAAAATTGCAGATTTTTTTCAAAATCTAGGTAAAGCAGATGTTATTTCAATTCCAGTAATAATAATGTATTTTATAGGAATTAAATATAATAAAAATTTATCAAAAGTATCTATATTAGCTCTTGCAAGTAATTTATATTCAGGAATACTAGTACAACTAATAAAAAATATTGTACTTAGAGAAAGACCATTTGTTAGTTTTAATGAATTAAATTTTTTTAAATTTAATAAAATATTTCATTATACAAATTTAAGTTTTCCTTCAGGACATACAATTACAGGTTTTTCTGTATGTTTTATATATTTTTATTTTTATAAAAATAAAATAATAAGAATTTTATCTATAATAATTGCTATTTTAATAGGATTATTTAGAATATATGAGGGAAAACATTGGTTAAGTGATGTAATAATGGGAGCCTATTTAGGAATAATAGTAGCAAAAACAATATATGAAGCAAATAAAGTTAAAATGAGATATGAAAACGAGAGAAAATAAAGAAAAAATGTATAGGGAGGAAAAATGGAGAAATTATATAGTTTAACAGCTAAAGAGCTTTCTAAACTTTTAAGAGAAAAAAAGATAAAAGCTGTTGATATAGTAAATAGTATTTTTGAAAGAATAGATGAAGTAGAAGAAAAAGTAGGAAGTTTTGTTTATTTAGATAAAGAAAAAGCATTAGAACAAGCTAAAAAAGTAGATGAAAAAATAGAAAAAGGTATTGAATTAAAACCACTTGAAGGAATACCAGTAGCAATAAAAGATAATATGGTAAGTGATGAAGAACCAACTACTGCTTCTTCTAAAATATTATCAAATTATAAAGGAATTTATGATGCAACAGTTGTTAAATTAATTAAAGAAGAGGGTATGATTTTAATAGGTAAAACAAATATGGATGAATTTGCAATGGGTTCTACTACAAAAACATCATATGTAAAAGAAACTAAAAATCCATGGGATTTAGATAGAGTACCAGGAGGGTCATCAGGAGGTTCTGCTACAGCAATAGCAGCACAAGAAGCAATACTTACTCTAGGAAGTGATACAGGAGGAAGTATAAGACAACCAGCAGCATTTTGTGGAGTTGTAGGACTAAAACCAACTTATGGTAGAGTATCAAGATATGGACTTATAGCATTTGGTTCATCACTTGACCAGATAGGGCCTTTTGGTAAATCAGTAGAAGATGTAGCTATGTTTATGAATGTAATAGCTAAATATGATGAAATGGATAGTACATCAATGAACATAGAAACTCCAGATTATACAAAAAATTTAAATGATGATATAAAAGGATTAAAAATAGGAATTCCAAAAGAATATTTTATAGATGGAATGGATGATGAAGTAAAAGAAACAATAAAAAATGCTATAGAAGAATATAAAAAAATGGGAGCTGAGATAGTAGAAATATCACTTCCACATACAGAGTATGCTCCATCAACATATTATATAATTGCACCAGCTGAAGCTAGTTCAAATCTTGCTAGATTTGATGGAATTAGATACGGGTATAGAGCAGAAAATTATAAAGATATAAAAGACCTTTATATAAAAACTAGAAGTGAAGGATTTGGAGATGAAGTAAAAAGAAGAATTATGATAGGAACGTATGTTCTTAGTGCTGGATATTATGATGCATATTATAAACAAGCTCAAAAAGTAAGAAGATTAATAAAAAATGATTTTGATAAAGCATTTGAAAATGTAGATGTAATTCTTACTCCAGCTACTCCAAATACTGCATTTAAGTTAACAGATGAAAAATCACCAGTTGAGATGTATTTAGAAGATGTCTTTACAATATCAGCTAATTTAGCTGGAATTCCTGGTATTGTAGTACCAGCAGGTAAAAATAAAAATGGATTACCTATTGGAATGCAATTATTAGGAAAACATTTTGACGAAACTACTTTATTAAAAGTAGCAAATAATTTTGAAAAAAGAGCTTACAAAATAGAATTACCAGAGAATATTTAATAGGAGGTTTAATATAAATGGCAAGAGAATGGGAAGCCGTAATAGGATTAGAAGTACATTGTCAATTGAAAACAGGGACAAAAGTATGGTGTGGATGTAGCACTGATTATGATAGTGCAGAACCAAATACACATGTATGTCCAATATGTCTTGGACATCCTGGAGTATTACCAAAATTAAATGAAAAAGTATTAGATTATGCAATAAAAGCTGGACTTGCTTTAAATTGTCATATAAATGAAGAAAGTAAATTTGATAGAAAAAATTATTTTTATCCAGATACACCTAAAAATTATCAAATAACTCAATTTGATAAACCATATGCTGAAAATGGATATTTAGATATAAAATTAAATTCTGGTAGAGAAAAGAGAATAGGAATAACAAGAATTCATATTGAAGAAGATGCTGGGAAATCTATTCATACAACAAATGAATCATTTGTAAATTTTAATAGAGCATCAATGCCTTTAATTGAAATAGTATCAGAACCAGATATAAGAACACCAGAAGAAGCATACGAATATTTAAACACACTTAAAACAGCGATAAAATATACTGGAATAAGTGATGTGAGTATGGAACTTGGTTCTCTTAGATGTGATGCAAATGTATCAGTAAGAGAAAAAGGAAGTGAAAAATTTGGTACAAGAACAGAAACTAAAAATTTAAACTCTTTTAAAGCAGTAGCAAAAGCTATTGAATATGAAATAGGAAGACAGATAGAGTTACTTGAAAATGGTGGAGTAGTAGAACAAGAAACTTTACTTTGGGATGAAGCTAATGGAGTAACAAGAGTAATGAGAAGTAAAGAAGAAGCTAATGATTATAGATATTTTCCAGAGCCTGATTTAGTAAAAGTAATTATAACTAATGAGAGATTAGAAAGATTAAAAGCAGAAATGCCAGAATCAAAAGTAGATAAAGTAAAAAGATTTGTAAAAGAATATCAATTAAAGATTATTTTGAACAAGTAGCAAAATATAGTAATAATCCAAAATCAAGTGCTAACTGGATAATAACAGAAGTATTAAGAGTATTAAAAGAAGAAAATAAAGAGATAATAGATTTTGTTATTAATGCAGAAGATTTAGCAAAAATTATTAAATTAATTGATGCTGGAACTATATCTAGCAAAATAGCTAAAAAAGTATTTGAAATGAAATTAACAGATAATAGAGACCCAGAAGAGATAGTAAAAGCTGAAGGGCTTGTACAAGTAAGTGATACTGGAGAGATAGAAAAAATAGTAGATGAAGTAATAGCAAATAATCCTAAAATGGTAGAAGATTATAAAGCCGCTGATGAAGGAAGAAAACCTAGAGTATTAAAAGGGCTTATGGGACAAGTAATGAAAGCAACAAAAGGAAAAGCAAATCCACAACTTGTAACAGAACTTTTTATAAAAAAATTATCATAAAAATTTTATAAAATAATATAAAAATCACTTCTTAATTTTATTTTTAAGAAGTGATTCTGTTTATATTAGAGTATTCTAGAGAAATATTTTTAGATAAAAATTTTTTTAAAAATTCATGAAACTCTTTTTCTTCAATAATTAATTGTTGCATAAGTTTTAGATTATATTTATCAAATTCATTATTTTCATAAAAAATTTTTAAAATTAATATTTCAAATTCTTTAAAAAGATTATTTATTTTAAAAGAATTATAGTCATTGATATTATCAAATAATAGAGATTCAAAGTGATTGTTTTTACTAATCAAAGTATAATAAAAAGCTCTAGTTTGAAGAGTTTTAAACATATTTTGATATAAAATTTTAAGATTTTCATTTGATAATTGTTTTTCAAGAATTTGAATAAATCTATTTTGTGCTGAAAAAAGATTTTTTAATTGTTTTTCAAGTAAACCAGACATAATAATCCTCCTAAATTTATAAATATTTGAGAGAGACTATATATTAATATTTCTAGTCTCTCTATTATAAAAAAGATGATGTTACATAAGTTCTTCTATGTTAATATTTAAAGCTTCTGTTATAGCAATAAAGCAATCAAAACTAAGACTTTGATTTTGATTATTTTTTTCATTTTATATAAAGTATGTTTTAATGACTTTGGTGAGTAGTTTATCATGTGCGCAAGTTGATTAATAGAAATATTTTTTTTATTAGCAATTTCTTGAATTTTATCAGCTAAAATAACTTCACTTATCATAAATACCACCCTTTTCCTTTTTTAATCGAACATTTCCTATTAATAGTGTAATACATTATAAAAAAAAAATCAAGTGTATTTCCAAAAAAAAATGGATTTTTTTGATTTTTTTCAAAAAAAAATGTATAATATGATTGAGGGAAAATAATAATAGTGAGAAGAATTAAAAGATAATTGGAACCACAGGATGCACACCGATAAATACAAGATTAAATTTGACAATTGACAATAAAAAAGCAACCATGAAGGATAATAATTTAAATGAATAGAATAAAACTAGCCACAGAAAAACACGGATTTTTACTGATGAAAATTTAGCACAAAGAAAAGAGAACACAAAGTACCACAAAGATAAAAAAATTAGTAAGAAATAAAGAGTGAGCAGTGAGAAGTAAGAAGTTATGAGTAAGAAGTGAGTAGTGAGAAGGATTTTTTGCTTACTTTTTTATCTTTAAAAAAGTAAGTCGCTGATAAGCGAAATAAATAGAAACCACAAGATTTTCACAGATAAACACAGGATAGAAAAAAATTAATAATTAAAAAATAGCCACGGAAAAACGCGGATTATCACTGATTAAATTTAGCACAAAGAAAAGAGAACACAAAGTACCACAAAGAAAATCTTAGGAACCACGTGATTAACACTGATAAATTTGGTGTTTATTCAGTGGTTTCAAAAAAATCCTTAGTGGTCCTTAGTGCTTTTTCTCTGTGCTCTTTGTGTAACAAAAAAATTTTGTGTAACATCCCGTGTAAATCTTGTGGTTTCCAAAAATATATAAAACTTTGTATAATAAGAAATTAAAGTTTATGTGTAAAATAAATAATTAATCGTATAAATAAGGAGGAAAGAATAGTGATAACATATGGAGAATATTTTAAAAAATTAAGAATAGATAGTGATTTAACTCTTACAGAACTTGCAAAAAATACAGGAGTTTCAAAATCTTATCTTCATGATATTGAAAATAATAAAATTGTTCCATCAGATAAAATTTTAAATAAATTATTAAATTATTATGATTTGAAAAAAGAGGATGAAAATGAATTAAGAAGAATCTTAGCATTTGCAAAAACTCCGGATATTGTAATAGAAGAAATGGAAATATTAAAAAAGGAAATTGATAAAAAAAATAGCATTATAGAAAAATTAAAAAAAGTAGAAAATGTAGAAGAAAATATAAGTTTTATTCAAGATAGTGATTATAGAGAAATACCAATATATTCTTATGTAAGAGCTGGATATAATGAAATAGAAAATTATCCAGAACCAGAAGAAACTATAAAAATCCCATTAATAGGAGCAAGAGCAGATATAGTAGGGGTAAAGGTAAAAGGAGATAGTATGGAGCCTAAATTTCATGAAGGTGATATAGTTCTTATAAAAGTAGGGATAATGCCAGAAAATCGAGAAATAGGAGTATTTATAGTAGAAAATAAGACAGTAATAAAAGTATATAATAGAGATAAAACAGGAAGAGTTATACTAACAAGTCTAAATATTAATCATGAACCTATAATAGTAGATGAAAATACAGAATTTAGTATAGTAGGGAAATTTTGGAAAGCTATAGTTAGTTAAAATAAAAAAGCGCAATAATAGAAAATATTATTACGCTTTTTTATTAAAGAATATTTTTTTGCCAGATATTTTTTTTATATCTATAATAAAAAAAGATAGCCTTAATAGTTTCTCCTAAAAATTCTCCAATAATTACTCCTATAAGACCTAGTTTAAATATAAAAGCAAATATATAAACAAAAGGTAGTAAAAATAAATATGATGATATAGAAGTAATAAATATAATAATTTTAGTGTCTCCTCCAGCTCTTAAAATATTTGGATATATTGAATTAGCAATTTGTGGAAATTGTAAAAAGCCATAAAAAATTAATATTTGTTGTATTAATATTTTAGTTTCATATTTAAAGTTAAAAACTTTAGGTACGAAATATGAAAACATAGAAAGTAAAATAGAGAAAACAAATAAAATAACAAACATTATATAGAATAATAGTTTAGATATTTTTACAACTTCATCAAAATTTTTACTCCCTATTTTTTGACCTATTAATCCTGAAATAGCACTTCCTATTGCAAAAGTAGGTAATAGAAAAAGGTTTTTAACTAGATTTATAACTTCATTTGCACCTGAGGCGACTACTCCAAGTCGAAGAATCATACTAATCATTATAATAGCAGATATTCTCCATAAAAAAGTATCAATAGATATAGGCCATCCTAAAGATATCATTTGTATAAACATATTTTTTGAAAATTTTAAAGTATCAGATATATTTATATGATATCTAATACGATTTTTAAATAAAAAAAAGAACATTATACTTATTTCTATAAAAGAAGATATAACAGTGGCTAGAGCAGCACCTAAAATTCCCATTTTAAAGACGATTATAAATAAATAATCAAGAATTAAATTGATACTAGCAGCGAAAAATGATGAATAAAGTAAAATATTATTATCAGTAAAAGCTCTAAAAATTCCTGTTAGGATAAAGCTTAAAACACCTGGGATGATAGTAAAAGAAACAATTTTAAGATATAAACTACCAGCATTTAATATTTCACTTTTAGCTCCAATTATTTTTAAAAAAAATTGTGGAAAAAAAAGAAAAATTATATTGAAAAATAATCCAAAAATTATTCCTATAATTATAGATGAGCCAAAAATAAGTTTAATTTTTGAAAACTCTTTTGCACCAACAGCTTGAGAAGCTATTATTCCAACCCCCATTCCTATTGCAGTGAATATCATCATCATTAAAAACATAATTTGATTTGATGCACCAACTCCAGAAATAGCAGCTTCTCCTAATTGTCCAATCATAATTTTATCTATAGTTCCTATTGCTGTTTTCATATACATTTGTATAATTACAGGAAAACTAATAATTAAAATTTGAATCATAAGAGACTTATTTGATTTTAAATATTTAAACATAAATTTCACTCCTTTTGAAAGCGCTTTCGTTATAATTTAAAAAAATTATAATTTTTTTACACTCTCTCTTATTATTAAATTAGGTTTTAAATAATTAATTAATGGATATTCTTTTTTATCTAACATTTTAAATATTGTAGTTATTGCAATTTTTCCAGCATTCTCTAAATCAACATCAATTGTAGTTAAAGAAGGAGAAAGATATTTAGAAATTTCTATATTATCATATCCAATTATAGATATATCATTTGGAATAGATATATTTAGTTTATTTAAAGCTTTCATTATACCAATAGCCATATTATCATTAGCAGCAATAATAGCAGAAGGTAAATTTTTTAAATTTTTAAAATATTTTTCAGCTATTATATATGCATTTTCTATTGAAAAATCACTATAAATAATATCATATTTATTAATAGATTTATAATTTGATAAGATATTTTTTAATAATATTTCATTTTTTGTAGAAGATTTTGCTAAAAAAAACAAAATATTATTATGATTATTTGATTGTAAAAAATCAATAGCTAAAGTTAATGCTTCAACATTGTTGTGTATAATACTTGGAATATTATAAGAAGTAAGATCGCTACCAAATGAAAAAATAGGTGTATTTTTTGAAATTTGTTTTATAAATTTTACTTCATCTGAATTAAATCCTAAACCAAAAATTATAATGGCATCTACTTTTTTTTGAATTAAAAAATTAATCTTATCTTTAATATTTTTTATTGTTGTGCTTAAAAGTAAAGAAAATCCATTCTCTAAAGCGATTTGATCAATGACTTTAATACTTTTTTTAAAATAAGAATCAATAGTAGGTACAATAATACCAATAGATTTAGTATTTTTCCCAGTAAGTGATTGTGCAATATGATTGGGAGTAAAATTATTTTCAGATATAATTTTTTCGATTTTTTCTTTTGTTTTTTTACTTACTCCATCACGGTTATTTATTACACGAGAAACAGTAGTTATAGAAACATTAGCTAATTTAGCTATTTCATATATATTCATATTCTCCCCCCATATAGAAAGCGCTTTCGAAAAAAACTAGTAATAAAAAGACTGAAAAACAGTCTTTTTATTATAATGAGTTTACTTTTGCAGCTAATCTAGATTTTTTTCTAGAAACAGTTTGTTTTTTTAGTACACCTTTAGTTACAGCTTTATCAAGTTCTTTGTAAGCTACAGCTAAAGCAGCTTTTGCAGCTTCTGCATCCTTAGCTTCTACTGCTAATAATACTTTTTTAACCATAGTTTTTACTCTACTTTTTATAGCTTGATTTCTTACTCTGTTTCTTTCTGCGATAACAACTCTTTTTTTAGCTGATTTTGAATGAGCCAAAGTTCCATACCTCCTTAAAAATTTAAAAATTCTTTCAATAATCTAACATTTTTGTTAAAATAAGTCAAGAAGATTTCTTGACAACACGATACTCAAGGTTATGGACTTTATTAAATTGAACATGGACCATATATATTATACCAAAAATAAAATCAAAAATCAACTTTAAAAAATTTTAAAAACATAGTAAAATTATTTGATGAATAAATAATGAGGTGAATAATGAATATTTTAGATAGAATTACTCAAGAAGCGTGCGAAAAAATAAAAAGAGAGATAGAATTAGCTCATGGAAATGAAGTATTTTTTCGTGGATTAACTGATGAAAATATGATGGTATATGATGTAGAAGTAATAGCTAGAGGAAATGAGAAAAGTGTGCCAGCTATTATTTCATATATGAAAAAAAGGGAAGTCATAATCCACAATCATCCATCAGGATATCTTTATCCTTCAGATACAGATGTAGCAGTAGCTTCAATGTATGCAAATAAGAAAAAAGGTGGCTCGTATATAGTAAATAATGATGTTAATGATATATATGTAATAGTTGAATTAAAAGAAGAAATTATAGAAAAAATAGATATAGCACCTTTTTTTGAAAAAGGTGGACTTTTAAGTCAGGTATTTAGTGAATTTGAGTATAGACATGAGCAATTAGAGATGGCAAAAATTATAGAAATGGGACTTAATGATAATAAAAAATTAATTGTAGAAGCAGGAACAGGGACAGGAAAAACATTAGCATATCTTATTCCAGCTATTGAATGGGCAATAAAAAATGAAAAAAAAGTAGTAGTAACAACAAATACTATAAATTTACAAGAACAACTTCTAAATAAAGATATTCCAATAATAAAAAAAGTAATTCCAGAAGATTTTAAATATATTTTAGTAAAAGGAAGAGGAAACTATGTTTGCCTTAGAAAATATATAAATTTAAATAGAAATGGTGGAGTAAATAGTGAAGATTTTAGTGAATCACAAATGCAAGAGATAGAAAAAATTAAAGAGTGGATTCCTAAAACGAAAACAGGAGATAAAGCAGAACTATATTTTGAACCCTCTTCTAATGTATGGGAACTTTTTGCAAGTGAAACAGATATTTGTACAATGAATAAGTGTCCAAATAAACATAAATGTTTTTTTATGAAATCAAGAGAAGAAAAAGAAGAAGCAGATCTTCTTATTACAAATCACCATATGTATTTTTCTGATTTGGCAATAAGAAAAGAAGTTGGATTTAATACAGAATTTTCCATAATTCCAAATTATGATTTAGTAATATTTGATGAAGCACATAATATAGAGAAAGTAGCAAGAGATTATTTTTCTTATGAAGTATCAAAATATGCATTTACGAAAGCAATGAACAATATATATAGAATAAAACCTGGAAAATCAAAAAATTTAGGGCATATTTATAATATAAGCTATTATATAAAAAAGAAAAATAAAAAAGAATATGAAAAAATAAAAAAATATATTAATGATGTAATTATTCCTATTCATGAAGAACTTTTTAGAAAAGGGAATGATTATTTTATTAAATTAATGGAATTATATTCTGGAACAGGAAGTATAAATTTAAGATTAAGACCAGAAAAATTATTAATAGACGATAATTGGAATAATTTAAAAAAATTCGAATCAGAATTATATATTTCATATAATACATATATTAGAAAACAAAGAGAATTTAATAGAATTTTAAAAGATTATGAAGATGAAGAAGGGATTATTAATGATTATAGAAAATATGTAGATAGAATAGAAAATTATTTTATGAATTTTAAATTTATTACAGAAATGGAAGATGAAAAATTTATATATTGGTTATCTACAAATATAAAAAGAGGAAATGCAAAATTAGTAGCGACCCCACTTAAAATAACTAATGAATTAAAAACAACTCTTTATGAAAATTTAGATAAAATAATATTTACTTCTGCTACTATTGCAATTGGAAAAGATTTTAATTATTTTAAAGAATCAATTGGATTAGATGAAGAAACTTATGAAAAAATAATCCATTCTCCATTTGATTATGATAAACAAATGAAAGTTTATATACCAAAAGATATACCAGATCCAAATGCAAGAGATTTTTTAGATAAAATACAAAATTTTGTTATAAAATTAATAGAAAAAGCAAAAGGGAATACTTTTTTACTATTTACCTCATATTCAAGTTTAAATTATCTTTATTATTTAATAAGAGATAGATTAGAAAAAGATGGATATGAAATATTTTTACAAGGTAGTGCACCAAGAAATAAATTGATTAATATGTATAAAATGGCAGAAAAACCAGTGCTTTTTGGTACAGATAGTTTCTGGGAAGGGGTAGATGTAAAAGGTAAGAAATTAAGTTCAGTAATTTTGGTGAAATTACCATTTAAAGTGCCTAGTGACCCAGTAGTAGAAGCGATAATTGAGAGTATGAATAAAGAGGGAAAAAATGCATTTATGGAATATCAAATACCAGAATCAATAATAAAATTCAAACAAGGAATAGGTCGACTTATAAGAAGTAAAGAGGATAAAGGAATAGTAACAATACTAGATAATAGACTATATACAAAAAGATATGGTAAAATTTTTGTAGAAAATATTCCTACTAAAAATATTCATTATAAAAAAATAGGTGAAATATAAAAAATGGACTCTTTAACAAGTCCATTTTTTATATAATTTTTATACATTTAAAATTTCAACTTCTACATCATAATAAGGACCTTCCTCATCTTCTCCATATTCAAAATTAAATGTAATATGATAGTCACCTAGATAGAATCCAATAAAAGATAATTCATCTTTATCACCAAAAAGTTTTATTTTTTTAACTTTAGTATCTAAAAGTAGATTAGCATACTCTTCTTCTTCGAAAAATTCTGTTAATTCTTCTAAAATTTCAATTTCAAATTCATCTTCAATTCTTTTACTTAATTTAAGAATTTGTTCTTTTAATTCATTTGTCATATAAAATCACCTCAGGGTATATTTTAACATTTTTTTTAAAATAAGTACATAAATTTTAAGGATATTTTAAAAAGCACAATTTATAATTAAAATGTAATTGTATGAGATAAATTTGAGTTAAAAAAAGACTTTACAAAATTTAAAATATATTTTAAGCTAAGGTATAATAAAAATTTAAAAAATTAAATAAAAAATCTAAAAGGATAAATAAAAAAATAAAAGATACGGGGATAAAATGGAAAAAATTTTGAAAAAAAGAAATATAATTTTTGTGATACTTGTATTTGTGATAACAATATTTTTTATGCTAAAAAATAATTATATACATAGAGAGATGTTTAAAAGAATAAATTATTTTTATTTATCTATAGGAGTATTAATCTCTTTTGGAGTATGGCTTAGTGAAGTTTTAATGGTAAAATCAATTTTACATAAAGATATATTATATCATGATAGTTTTGAAAATATAGCACTTGGACAACTTTTTAATGGGTTAACTCCATTTGCTAGTGGTGGACAAGTAGTTCAAATATATCATATGAATAGTAAAAAAATAGCATATGCAAAATCTACAGCAACTCTTTTTATAATGTTTTTTGTTTATCAAATTATTCTTACAATTTTAGGAACAATTAGTATATTTTTTAAATATGGATATTTTAAAAGTCTTTTAAAAGAAAAAATATATTTTATTTTTTTTGGATTTACATTAAATTTTATAATAGCACTATTTTTAATTTCATTGTTTTTTATATCTAAAAACAGTGGTAAATTTATGTTTGGAATAATTAAAAATATACCATTTTTAAAAGAAAAATATAAAAATAAACTATATATAAAAATACGAAAATTTATAAAAGAGTTTTCTTTAAGTATAAATATTATAAAAAATGATAAAAAAATTGTTATAAAATTAGTAATATTAAATTTAATCAAATTATTTTGTATGTATATAGTTCCATATTTTGTAATATTATCATTAAGTGAGAATATAAAATTAGAAATATTATTACCGGGAATGGCGTTTTTAAATATGATAACATCATTTATTCCTTTGCCTGGTGCAAGTTTAGGAGCAGAAGGTGGATTTATACTCTTGTTTCATAAATTTTTATTACAAAAAGATATATTTTTTGTAATGTTTTTATGGAGATTCTTATCATATTATTTAAATATATTAGCAGGTTCATTAGTGATGGTATATATAATATTAAAAGAAGAAAAAGAAATAAAGAATTTCATTAAATAAATAGGAGGGGTTATGAAAGTACTACTTTATTCTGAAGGGAAAAATTTATTTAGTAAATCAGGAGTAGGAAAAGCATTAGAACACCAAATAAAAGCGTTAGAATTAAATGGTATTTCTTATACTTTAGACCCAGAAGATAATTATGATATAGCACATATAAATACAATAGGTATAAAAAGTCTTAAATTATTAAGAAAACTAAAAAAAAGAAAAATTCCAGTGATATGTCATACTCATACGACATATGAAGATTATAAAAATAGTTTCTTTTTTAGCAATTTTACAGCTAAAATAATTAAATTACAATTAAAACTTATGTATAATACGGCTGATTTTTTAATATATCCAAGTAATTATACAAAACAATTAATAAAAAGTTATGGAATACACAAAAATGGAGCAGTAATATCAAATGGAGTAGATATTAGTGAATTTAATGATAATAAAGAACAATTAATTAAGGCTTTTAAAAAAGAATTTGATATAACGAAGCCAATAATTATGTCAGCAGGACTTCCATTTGAAAGAAAAGGTATAATAGATTTTTATGAATTAGCAAAGGAAATGCCAGAGTATAATTTTATATGGTTTGGTGCAAAGATGACAAAATTATTGCCTAAAAAAATAAAAAATGTACTTGAAAATCCTTCACAAAATCTTATATTTCCTGGATATGTATCAAGAGAAGTACTTTTAGGAGCATATTTAGTTGCAGATGTATTTTGTTTTCCAAGTTATGAAGAAAATGAAGGCATAGTAGTACTTGAGGCTTTAGCAGCTAAAACTCCAATTATTATAAGAGATATACCAGTATATAAAGATTGGTTAGAAGATAAAAAACATTGTATGAAAGCTAAAAATAAAGATGATTTTAAAAGATTAATAAAATTAATGATAAATAATAAAGTAAAACTAAAAGGATTTGAAGTAGCACAAGAAAGAGATTTAGAGACAATAGGAAGCTATTTAAAATCAGTATATGAATATCTTGTATACGAAGAAAAAGAAGAAATTCATAACAAGATAGTATAAAGTTTTTATAAAATTCTCCGATAAAAATTATATAGATATTCAAGGAGTGAATATTAAGTAATTAGTCCAAGGAGGGATGAAAAATGAGAGTCGGAGGAATAGGTGGTTATACTACTTATTATGCAAGTAGTGTAAAAAAAGAACCACAAAAAACAAAAAAGCAACAATATGTTGCACCACATGTTGAAAAAAACATTGATAAACTAGCTAGTAGATTACAAGAAATAGGATTATATAATAAACAAGGTGCCAAAGTTGTTGCAAAATCTATTGTAACTGGCAATATAAATATTGTAGCTTAAAACCAGAAGTTTCCAAAACTTCTGGTTTATTTTTGTTAAATAATTTAATTGTACAAAATAAAAAGCTGGAATGAGGTATTCCAGCTTAAGACTAAAAGAGGTATTAAAATGTGTTAATTAAAACCAAACTTCTCCTTGTACACCAAAGAATGTTCCTGATTGTTCACCATCATATAAATCTACATTATCATCATTTGTAGTTCCAAATGCGATAAATGGTTTGATTTGAGGTCTTCCATAATAATCATTATTTATTGTAATAACTGGTGAGAATTTAAATGCAGTTCTCATTTCAGTATCTTCACTTCTTCCCCACGCTCCTGGATTATCTAAAGTTTGCATACCAACAGATGCTTCTGCCATAAATCTTAAGTTGTTTGTTACTTTATAGCTTGGGCTTACAGAGAATCCCATTCTAGTAAGTTTTTCTTGTCCATATAATTTTGTTCCTTGATGTAAAGATGCTTCTGTTCCCATTTGGATAGTATCAGATATATTCCACATACCGTAAGTAGTTGCTAATAAAGATTCAGCATCTTCATCTGCTCCACCTACCCAGTTTCCAAAATTAAGACCTTTTGCATTAGCTCCAATTCCAGTTCCATAAGCTACAGCAGCTTTAGACCATCCATTTAATCCATACCATCCATTAATATTATAAGTTAAACCTAAACCGATTCCATTTTCTGCTTCATTGCTATCCCCACTTTCTTTTTGGGCATCTGGTTGAGTATATAAGTTTACTTGGAATTCTACATTACCACCAGGTACTTCAAAACCTTTTAATCTAGTATCTAAAACAAAAGCTGTTTGTCTATTAGGAGCACTATCAGAAGGTTTTTTATAATCTACTCCAACAAATGCTACTGCAAATTTATCAGATTCATATCCTAAACCTACTCCGGAAGTTTGTTTCCAGAATTCTCCTGAACAAGCAGTAGAATCTCTTCCATAAAATCTTCTACCAGCCCACATTTTACTTCCTTCAGGTAAAAAATCTAATTTAGCTAAGTCAATATAAGCTTCTTTTAATTCAAAGAAATTATCTTTTCCTTCTCCACCTGATGAAGAATAAAGATATTTTTCACCAGCAGTACCGTTTCCATATTCTGTTCTAAAATATAGAGCTCCTTCTGCTCCATTTTCAGCAGAAAATTTTCTACTTCCTGATATTTCAAACTGATTAGCAGATTGAGCAGGATTGTTTCCTAAAAAGAA
Organism: Fusobacteriales bacterium; assembly: GCA_020063625.1. GTDB lineage: Bacteria > Fusobacteriota > Fusobacteriia > Fusobacteriales > Fusobacteriaceae > Hypnocyclicus. The sequence continues at coordinate 39,818 of JAICDD010000001.1, read as the reverse complement.
ATCTCCTTTTCCTAAATCCGTCTCTACTGCATTTAAACTTGAATCAACGGTAAATCCAGTATTTACATAACCATGAATATCCCAATCTCCAGCATAAGCTGATAATGTTAAACTAGAAAATAAAAATAATAATAATCTTTTTTTCATACACTTCCTCCTTAAAAAATATATTTTAAATGATTTCCACACTTATATTAATACTATATTTTTTCCAAAAAGTCAAATAAAATTTCTAAAAAAATAGAATTGATTCCAGTAATAGTGAAAAAATAGTGAGAAGTTAAGAGTAAGAAGAATTAAAAATCAACGCAGAGGAACAGAGGAATCAGAGTATCACAGAGGAAAGTGCTGGAACCACGGGATTGCCACAGATAAACACAGGATAAAAAAGAAAATTGACAATAAAAAGTAGTCACGAATGGCAGTAATTTACACGAATATAAGAAATTAGCCACGGAAAAACACGGATTTGAATGGATAAACACTAGTATTAAATAAAAAATGCACATTTAAGGAAAGAGTGGAAACCACCAGATTTTGACAGATGAACACAAGATAAAAAGAATTAGTAAAAAGTGAGAAGTAAAGAGTGAGAAGTAAAGAGTGAGCAGTGAGAAAAATTTAAAATACGTTCAATCCAAGACTAAAATATTCCGTGTGAATCCCGTAGTTTCTAAAATTCTTAGTGGTCCTAGTGGTTTTCTTCGTGTACTTTGTGTAACAAAAAATCCGTGTAATCTAAGTTATTTTCTAAAAGAAAATAACGAAAGCTGTGCCCGTATATATCCAGTGGTTTCTAAAAAATATAAAACTCTGTGTATTTCAGTGTTCTCTAAATCTCTGTGTTGAACCTGTCACATGGTTTCATCTTAGTGGTTCTTAAAGGTTTTCTCTGTGCACTTTGTGTAATAAAAAATCAGGTGTATATCCAGTGTGAATCTCGTGGTTTCAAAAAATCTTAGTGGTTCTTGTTGATTTTTCTTCGTGTTCTTTGTGTAACATAAAAAAATTTGAATATTTTATTTATATAATAAAAAATAATTAAATACAAAAGGGGAGAAATATGAAAAAATTTATAAAATTATTATTATTTTTATTATTATTTACAGTAAGTTTTGCAAACAATATTTCTATTTTAGAAAAAAATTTAAGTGAAAATGCAAAAAGTTTTATAGAAAAAACAGATTTAGCGATTTTTTATTATACAATAGACAATATTTCTAATGAATTATCAAATGAAATTGATGCAAAAGAAAAGTTAAATGAGATAATCTCTTATAATCTAAACTCTAAAGAAATAAATGATATAGATATGTTTAATAAAGATTTTTTTTATAGACAATCTATATTAGATAATTTATATTTTGGAAAGCGTATAGGGAAAAAAATTCCAGAAGAATTTAAAGAATTAAATTGGGATATAAAAAATAAAGATGATGATGAAGGATATATAATATTAGATTATATTTTTAAAAGAATTTTAAATGATTTAAAATATAGAGAATTTGATATAAAAAATATTGAAAAAAATATAAAATTAGAGTTGCAAAATAAACCATATTATTATGGATATTTTTTAACACATATTATATTGTATGATGCAGAATTTTTCTCAAAAAATATAAATATTTCGCCATATTATGAAATAATACAAGAATTAAAAAATTTAATAGATTATGTAATTGAAAACAAAGAGTATGATTTAGGATATGAGATATATATGTGTCTTAGTTATTTTCAATTATTTGAAAATAATGATTATAAAAAACTCGAAAAATTTTTATTTAAAAAAGGGGTATTTGAAAATATTGTTTTAAAAGGAGATACTCATTTAAAAGTAGTGTATGGAATATCTTATGCAATGAAATATGAGTATACTCCTAGAGAAAAAGGTGTTGTTGAATCAGTTAATGGTAAAATATATTATGAAATATATGGAAATAAAAGTGAAAAAGAACCATTAATTCTTATTTCTGGTGGTCCAGGATGGTCACACGAAATATTGTATCCAATATTAAATATATCAAGAGAGAGACAATTAATATTATATGATCAAATAGGTACAGGAAAATCAAATAAAGTTTTAAATATAGATAATTTATCAATAAATGACTATATTATTGATTTAAATAATCTAATTCAAAATTTAGGATATAAAAAAGTAAATATATTAGGACATTCATGGGGAACTATGGTAGCAATAGATTATACTTTAAAATATCCTGAAAAAGTATCAAAACTTATTTTAGCATCTCCTGTTATAAGTGCAAGTGATTGGGATAGAGATACAAAGAGAAAGTATAATAATTTAAATTCTAATGACAAAGATGAAGAATATACAGAAAAATATTTATTAAAAGATTTAGAAAAATATACTGATTATCTTATAGATTTTAATGAAGAAATTTATTTAACATTATGGGGTGAAAGCGAGTATAATATAAATGGATGGTCTAAAAATTATGAAAGAAAAGAAGATTTATATAAAATAAATAAAACAGTTCTTTTGACAGCAGGAGAATTTGATGAAATGTATCCAGAAACAATAAAAGAATGGAATAGTTATTTTAAAGATAGCAGATATATAATATTTAAAAACAGTAGACATGTTCACTATATGGAAGATAGAGTAAATTTTATAAGAGAAATAAATAATTTTTTAAAAGAGAAAAAATAGGTGAAATGAAATATAAAATTCTTGACAAAATTATCAAATAAGAATATAATTAATAAAAATTAAATAGATAATCTTTAGGGGCAGGGTGAAATTCCCGACCGGCGGTAAAGTCCGCGAGTTGAAATTATTTGATAAAATCAAATAATTTGACATGAACTGGTGAAATTCCAGTACCGACAGTAAAGTCTGGAGAGGATAAAGATTAAAAAAGAATATAGATAAAATCTATATTTATTATTAGTTAATAAACAATGCCCCGAATTTAATTCGGGGTTTTTTATTTTTTAAGTTTGAGGGTCGAAAGGAGAAAAGAAAATGGAAAAGAAAAAAGTATGGTTAGGGTCATTTTTAGTAATAATAGCAGCAGTTTTATGGGGACTTGATGGAGTTGTTTTAACACCGAGACTTTATAATTTACCAGTTCCATTTGTAGTATTTTTACTACATGCTATACCATTTGCATTAATGAATTTAGTGTTTTATAAAGAATATAAAAAATTAAAAGAGTTTAAAATCCATGATTTAATATTTATGGGATTAATTGCTTTATTTGGAGGAGCTTTAGGAACTTTATCAATAGTAAAAGCACTATTTTTAGTTAATTTTCATCAGCTTTCAATAGTTGTTTTATTACAAAAATTACAACCAATTTTTGCAATTATTTTAGCTAGATTAATATTAAAAGAAAAAACAGGTAAAGATTTCATTATATGGGCTACAATAGCTATAATAGCAGCATATTTTTTAACTTTTGGATTAAATACACCACATATTGATGCAAATAATAAAAATACAATATTAGCAGCAATGTATTCAGTTTTAGCAGCATTTTCATTTGGAAGTGCTACAGTGTTTGGGAAATTTATAGTTACAAATTTTGATTTTAAAACAGCAACATTTTTTAGATATGGATTTACTACTATAATTATGTCAGTTATACTTTTATTTACAAAAGGATTTGTCCCTTTATCAAATGTAACTAAAGCAAACTGGATAGTATTATTAATAATTACATTTACAACAGGTGCAGGAGCAATAGCACTTTATTATTATGGATTAAAATTTATAGATGCACATATATCAACTATTTGTGAATTAGCATTTCCATTATCAGCAGCATTCTTTGATGTAGTAATTAATAAAAGTGTATTATCATCAGTGCAATGGATAGCAGCATTTGTATTGATGTTGACAATAGTTAAAATTAGTTTAAATCAAAATGAAGTGATAGAGTATAAAAAAGCATAAAAAAATAACAGGAAGAATCAGTATTTCTTCCTGTTATTTTTTTTATCTTGATACATCAAATTATCACTCTCTTTTAATATTTCATTTAAGCCTTTAATATGTTTTAATTGTTTTATTACACTTCCAATAGAAAATCGAATATTATTATCTTTACAAATATTTGTAATACGCTCAATAATAGAATTATGACTACTAAGTGTACATTTTGTAATAATTAACACAAATTCATCTCCACCAATTCTAAAAATATAATCACTATTTCTTATTTCACTAGATATTATTCTTACAAATTCTTTTATTAACTTATCACCATTTGGATGCCCTTGTGTATCATTTACTTTTTTTAGATTATCAATATCTAAAAAGTTAAAAGAGATATAATCATCTTCATCAAGCTCTAATAATAATTTATCAAAAATTCTAAAAAGTGCTTTTCTATTATAAGCTGTTGTTAAAGTATCATAAAGAGTTTCTTTTTCTAAAATATTTTGTAAAATTTCTTTTTTCTTGATTTCCTCTTCAAGTTCTTTTGTTTTATTTATTAAGGCTAACTTTATAAAAAAATTATTTTTATGACTTCTTTTATAAAAATAAGTTATTATTGAAAAAATGATAGAAAATAGCATAGGGGCTATTAAAGTATAAAAATTATTTGGGTTAATTTTATTAAAAATAATTAATAAAAAAATATTTATATAAAAAGGTACTATAGTTATTAATAAAATTAAAATGTAGTTTAATAAAATACTAAAAATAAATTGAAGTAAAAAAATCAATATTAATAGATGAAATAAAGTATAATTAATTTTTAAATTATTGTTAAAATTAAAAAAGATTAAAAAATTAACAAAAAAATTGGGTAAAAAAATCATAATAATTCCTAGAAAATAAGTAATATTCTTATTTTGTTTATGAATAAAATAGTAGTAAAGATACAAAAAAGATGGAAAAACTAATGTAATTAAAATATATTTATTAAGATATTTGAGTTTTAAATGAAAATGCAAAAAATAAAGAGGTGCTATTATTAAAGTTAATAATGCACCTATAACTAGATTATTAATAAAATTATCAAAACAATAATTTTTATATTTTAAAATAGATTCTTTATCTATCACAAAAATCCCCTACCCTCAATTTTTATTAAATGATTTTAAATTAAATTTTTAAAAAAACACTTTTAAAATTAGAATAACTTACAAATCCAGGTTTTGAATTAGGTATTTTTTTTACATATTTTTTTTGAGTATAATCAACTGTAATATTACCAGAATTTATTTTAGAATATTTTGCAGCAAGTTTTGCAGCTTCTAAAATAATATTTTCTGAAGGATTTTCTCCTTTTATAATTACATGACTTCCAGGTATATCTTTTATGTGAAGCCAAATATCATTTTTATCTGCTAATTTAAAAGTAATGTATTCGTTTTCTTTATTATTTTTTCCAAAATAAATTTTATAATTATCTACTATAATATATTCTACTTCAATATTATTTTTCCTTTTTTTTCTATTCTTTTTTTCTATTTTTTTTATGATATTTTGCTCAATTAACTCTTCTTCAATAGATGCTAAAGTATTTAAATTATCAGCTAAAGTTATAAAATTATTTAATGTATTTAAATATTCTAATTCTTTTTTTATTTCCTTTTCTCTAATTATATTATACTCTAATTTTCTTTTAAGTTTATTATATTTTTTATAATAATTATTTAGATTTTCTTGAGGAGTTAGATTTTCATCTAAACTAATAGTAATATTTTTATTGTTATAAAAATCAAATAATTCAATATTTTTTTTATAAGGTTTTATAGAGTATAAATTTGCAGCTAAAATATCACCAATATTTTTATATTTTTCATAATCAGAGTATTTTTTCTTTTCTTTTGATATATTTTTTAGGATATTATTATTTTTATTGATTTTATTTGTAATAATTTTTAAATAGTTTTGTTTTAATTTATCTATTTTTACAGATGAAATAGTAGTTGTAATATAATTATTTAACATTTCAGATATAGAATTAAAAGATATTTTTTCAAAATTTTCTAAAGTTTTATATTCAACAAAAGAAGCTATTTTTATCTTATTATTTTCTTTATAAATAGTAGGTGATTTTTTCAAGTTTAAATTTTCAATAAATTCGTCATAAGAATTACTATTAGTTGATGTTAATTTTCCTATACCAGATATATATTTATGTAAAATATTTTTATTTTCTATTTTTTCAAATTCCTCTTTAGAAATATCAAAAGGAGATAACTTGTCATGTGAAATAAAAAATTCAAAATCACTACCATTAAATAAATTTCTTTTATTTTCTTCTAAAAATAAAGGTTTTAATGAATTTATTATTTTTAAATTATTATCACATAAAAAAATATTACTATGTTTTCCCATCATCTCAAAAATAAGGTTATAAAATTTTTTTTCACCTAATTCATCTATTTTTTCAAATTTAAATATCATTGTTCTTTCAAATTTATGTTGAGAAATATCAGTAATAGTAGCACCCAATAAAAATTTTTTTAAAACCAAAGCAAAATTTAATTGCTCCTTAGGCGCGTTGTCTTTATTTGTATTAAGATAACATATAGCTAGATTTGGTAATGCAGAAAAAAATAGATTTTCTTTACTAAAAAATAGAGATATGTTTAATTTATCGTATTGTACTACCTTAGTTACTTTTTTATTTAAAATCTGTTCTTTTAATTCATCAATAAGTAATTTTAAATGTATTCCTTCAAAGTATATCATAATAACTCCTTTCAAAAAAAATAGGCCTAGAAAGGCCTGATTTTAGTCTTTTAATAATAAACCAATGATATTTTTACTATCAATAGTATCTATTTCTACTTTATTATTATCAACTAATAAAGTAATATTATATTTATTTTTATCAAGTATTTTAACTTCTTTATTTTCTACAATTCCATTTTCTTTAAAGAATTTTTTTATTAAAGTACTACCTTTTATTTCAGTAATTTTAATTTTACAACCTTTCATAAAATTATTAATAGTATCAGGTTTTACAAATTCAATTTGATTTTCTAAATTGTTAAGGATTTTACCAAAAATTGTTGTAAATGTTTCAAGTTCATTATTTGATAGATTTTTAGTGATTTTAGAAATAATATCTTGATGAAAAGTTTCGTGATATTTTAATGCTTTTAATCCTTTTTCTGAAAGTTCTACATAAACTTTTCTTCTATCTTTGTCACTTCGTTTTCTATTTATAAATCCTTTATCATTAAGTTTATTTATTGCAACAGTAGCAGTACCCATTGTTATCCCAAGTCTATCAGATAATTCATTCATTGTAAGAGAATCATTTCCTATTGCTTCTACTACATGAAGTTCTGTTGTAGTTAGACATTTTATTCCTTGTTTTAATATAAGTTCTTCTGTTTCATAGAATAATTTATAAAATTTTTCTATCATTATATTTACATTTTCAAAAGACATATATTCCTCCTAATCTTTTAAAGAAGAGATTCTCTCTTCGTAATCCCCATTAAAAACATATGAACCAGCAACTAAAATATTTGCTCCAGCAGAGACGCATTTTTTAGCAGTTTCATTGTTTATACCACCATCTACTTCTATATCTATATTTTTATTTAAAGCTCTAATTTCTTTTATTTTATCAATAGAAAAATCAATAAATTTTTGTCCGCCAAATCCAGGATTAACACTCATAATAAGAACCATATCTATATCGTTAATAATTTGAGAAATAGCACTTACTGGAGTAGCTGGATTTATAGATACCCCTACTTTTACATTAAAACTTTTAATAAGTTGGATAGTTCTATGTAAATGTATAGTAGATTCTGCATGTATTGTAATAATATCAGCTCCAGCATCTACAAATTCTTTTATATATCTTTCTGGTTTATCTATCATAAGATGAACGTCAAATATTTTATCTGTTTTATCTCTTATACTTTTTATAACTAATGGACCAAAAGATATATTAGGTACATAATTACCATCCATTACATCTATATGTATATAATCAGCTCCAGCATTTGAAATAGCAATTACTTCTTCTCCTAATTTACTAAAATCAGCTGATAAAATAGAAGGAGCTATTTTAATCATATTTATTCCACCTTTCATTTTTTAATGTATTATATGTTTTAACATAAAAATCATATCTTATTTTTGATAATTTATTCTTTTCAACTAACTCTTTTATATGACAATTTGGTTCATTTATATGTAAACAATTGTTAAATTTACAATTAATTGAAGGTTCATAAAACTCATTAAAAAGTTCTAGTAGCTCTTTTTCATCTTTTATATCAGGTAGTTCAAGTGATGAAAAACCTGGAGTATCAATGATATAACCACCATAATCAAGATGAAGAATACTAGCACCTTTAGTGGTATGTCTACCTCTTGATAGTTTTTTACTTATTTCACCTGTTTCAAGCTCTTTTTCAGTTTGTAATAAATTTATAATAGATGACTTTCCTACACCACTAGGACCACCAAAAGCAGTTACTTTATTTTTTGTGTATTCTTTTATTTCATTTATATTTTCACTAAGTGTAGAAGTATAAAATATATCAATATTTAAATTCTCTAAAAAAGATAATGAAGATTTAAAATTTTCTAATTCATCATTACTTGTTAAATCTATTTTATTGATTATAACAAAAGGTTTTACATTATAGTAAAAACAATCTAAAAGTAAAAGATTGAACCTTTCCATATCAAAATTTGGAGATTTTATTGAAAAAACTATACCTAATAAATCAATATTTGCAACTAAAGGTCTTTTTAAAATGTTTTTTCGTTCTAAAACTTTGTTTATGACTTTTTCATTTGAATCAAATTCTACAATATCACCAACAACACAATTATCTTTTTTATTTATTCTTTTATTTTTACCTTTTAGCCTACATTCAAAAATATTTTTATTATCATCTTCTATATAATAAAATCCTTTGATTTTATATAAAACTCTTCCTTTTACTGCTGAAATTTTTATCACTCCTTAAATTTTAAATTTTATTATTTAGAAACAACAATATTTATACTACTACCTTTTTTTATTTTTTCATTTACAGATATACTAGCATCAAATACAATATTTGGTTCAATTAAACTATTTTCTATATATTCAATATTTCCTATAAATAATTGATTTTTTTCTAATTTTTTTCTAGCATCATTAATATTTAGTCCAATAATATCTGGCATTCTAACAAATTCATTAATTGGACCACTACTTACTAAAAAAGAGAGTTGTTTATCTGAAGACATAATAGTTCCCTCTTTTGGGTCAGTAGTAATGATTGTATTGATTTTTTGAGTAGAATGAGTATAAACTATATTTTTAATAGAAAAACCTTTTTGCTCAGCCATTACTTTTGCATCTATTATATCAAGATTAGAAAAGTCAGGCACAACAATGCTATTTTTTCCTTTACTAACCCATACTTTTATAGTTCTACCTTTTTTTATACTACTTCCTGCTTCTGGAATTTGTAAATATATTTTACCTTTTTCAAATTCTGAAAAATCTTCATCAACTTTTTTTAATTTAATATCTGAATTTTCAAGAAGTACAACAGCTTCATTAAATGTAAGATTTGAAAGGTCAGGAGTTTCTAATAAAAATTCATTAAAGAAAAATTTTAAACCAGTACTTATACTAAAATAAAGTATAAATATAATTAATATAAAATCTAGAAATATAACTATATTTTTTTTATTCATAAAAAACTCCTCGATGTTAAAATGTTTTATAATCAAATATATTATCAACTATAAATATATCATATTAAAAAAAAAATATCAATAAATACTTGATAAATATTAGTCTAAATGATAAAATAAAACAAGTTTATTTAAAAGATAATGGAGGTTTTTTGTAAAAATGGCTAAAAAAGATTGGGAATACGGAATAGTAAAGGTGTTACTTACAGAAGAACAAATAAAAGCTAGAATAAAAGAATTAGGAGAAGAAATTACTAGAGATTTTAAAGATAAAGAAGAGGAAGTTATTGTTGTTTGTTTATTAAAAGGTTCTGTTTTATTTTTTGCAGATTTATGTAGAGAAATAAAAATACCTATGAAAATGGATTTTATGACAGTATCTAGTTATGGAAATGAGTTTGAAAGTTCAAGGGAAGTAAAAATAATAAAAGATTTAGATGAAAATATAATGGGAAAACATGTTATAGTAGTAGAAGATATTATTGATTCTGGTTTAACATTAAAAAGAGTATTAAAAATGTTAGGGCATAGAGAGCCAAAATCTGTATCATTATGCACTTTATTAAATAAAGAAGCAAGAAGAGAAGCTGAAGTAGATGTACAATATATAGGGTTTAATATAGAAGATGAATTTGTATTGGGATATGGGTTAGATTTTAAACAAGAATATAGAAATATTCCTTATATAGGGGTAATGGGAGAGCTTGATGGAGATGAGTAATACAGACTCTAAATTAAAAGAGTTATTAAATAAAAGAGAAGAAGAAAATGCAAAATTTAGGAGAAAAAAGAAAATATATCTATTTTCTTTTTTTTCCTTTTTATTTGTTTTTGTAATTTTGTTTTTTTCATATAAAATATTTATTCAAAAACCTAATGTTAAAGTAAAAATAAATGAAGAATTAGTTGATAATGTAGTTTATTTACCTATTTCTGATTATTATAAATTGTATTCCAATATAAAAAAAGAATCTGAAATTAAAAGTTATGGTGAGATAATAAATACAAAAATGAATAAAAAATATATTGTACAATTAGGTATATTTAAAGATTTTTCAAATGTTAGAAGAGAAAAAGAAAGATTAGAAAAATTAGGTTATAAAATATATTATGAAAAAAATGGTGATTATTATAAATTAAGATTTAATGTTGAATTTGATGATAGAGAAAAAGCAGAAAGTTTTGCAAAAAATTTATTGAAAATAGATGTTATTGATGATTATTGGATTCGATTAAAATAATGGAGGATAAATGAGTTTTAAACACAAAAAAAAGTTTGGACAAAATTTTTTGACCAATCAAGATGAAGTATTAAATAAAATAATAGAGGTATCAAATGTAAATAAAAGCGATTCTATTTTAGAAATTGGACCTGGTGAAGGTGCGTTAACAGGATATTTATTAGATATAGTTAATGATGTTACTTGTGTAGAGATAGATAGTGATTTAGAAAAAATCTTATTAAGAAAATATGGAGATAGAGAAAATTTTAAATTAATAATGCAAGATATTTTAAAAATAGATTTTGATAAAGAGATAAATAAAAAGGTAAAAGTTGTAGCAAATATACCTTATTATATAACATCTCCAATAATTAATAAACTTATAGAAAATAAAAAATATGTTGATGAAATATATATTATGGTACAAAAAGAGGTAGCTGAAAGAATTTGTTCTAAAAGTGGTAAAGAAAGAAGTGTTTTAACTTTATCAGTTGAATATTTTGGAGAAGCAGAGTATCTATTTACAATACCTAAAGAGTACTTTACACCAATACCAAAAGTAGATTCAGCATTTATGTCTATAAAACTTTATAATGACAATAGATATCTAAATAAAGTTGATGAAAAAACTTTTTTTAAATTTGTAAAAGCAACTTTTTCAAATAAAAGAAAAAATATAGTAAATAATTTAAAAACTTTAGGGTATTCTAGAGAGATAATAGAAAAAAATTTAGAAAAATTATCTTTAAGTAAAAATTTAAGAGCAGAAAATCTATCAATAGATAATTTTATTGATTTAATTACTTTATTTAAAAATGGTGAGGCTAATGTATAGTTATGAATTTTTTATTAAAACAGAAAAAAAGCATATAGATTTTATTAATAAAATTATAGAAGCATATGAGGGACTAGGAATTGTAAGGACTTTAAATCCAAAAGAGGGGGAAATTAAAATAATTACTTTAAATTATTTTATAAAAGATATAGAAAAAATTTTAGAAAATTTAAAAAGTAAAGGTGTAGAGCTAGAAATAACAAAGCAAGGAGAATGGGGAGGAATACTATAATGAAATTGGGAGTAAATATAGATCATGTAGCAACACTTAGACAAGCAAGATTAGCAAAAGAGCCTGATTTAGTAAGGGCAGCAGTTTTAGCAGAAAAAGCTGGAGCTGATGGAATAACAATACATCTTAGAGAAGATAGAAGACATATACAAGATAAAGATGTGTATATCCTTAGACAAGTAGTAACAACAAGACTTAATTTAGAGATGGCTACATCTGAGGACATAATAAACATAGCAGTAGAAGTAAAACCAGATATGGTTACATTAGTACCAGAAAAAAGAGAAGAATTAACTACAGAAGGTGGACTTAATATTTTAGACGAAGAAGTAAAAGAAAAAACAAAAAATGCAATAGAAAAACTACATGCTGCAGGGATAGAAGTAAGTCTTTTTATAGATGCTAGAACAGATATAATGAAAATAGCAAAAGAGATAGGAGCAGAGTTTGTAGAAATTCATACAGGGAAATATGCTGATGCTGAAACAGAAGAAGAGAGAAAAGAAGAATTAAAAAATATAGAAGATGCAGTAAAAGCAGCAAAAGCACTTAAACTAAAAGTAAATGCAGGTCATGGATTAGATTATAAAAATGTAAAAGATATTGCAAAAATAGAGGATATTATAGAACTTAATATAGGACATTCTATTGTAGCTAGGTCAATTTTTACAGGAATAGAAGAAGCTATAAAAGAGATGAAGAGGTTAATAGAAAATGTATAATGATATTTACCATAGAGTCTATTATAATGAAACAGACCAAATGGGAAGAGTTTATCATTCAAATTTTTTGATTTGGATGGAAAAAGCTAGAACAGAATATTTTAGAGAAAAAGGTACAAGCTATAAAGAGCTAGAAAAAATAGGGATAATGCTTCCTGTAAGTGATATTCAAATAAAATATTTTCATGCAGCACTTTATGATGATTTAATTAGAATAAGAACTACAATAAAAGAGTTTAGTAGAATTAAAATAGAGTTTGAATATGAATTTTATAATGAGGAAAATATTTTGTTAGCAAAAGGAAAAAGTATAAATATTTTTACAGATAAAAATGGTAAAATAAAAAGAATTTCAAAAGAATTGTTTGAAAAAATAAAATAAGGGGGCAAAAATGTCAAATAAATATGAAAAATTAGAAGAATTATTAAAATATATATTAGAGCAACTTGTAGAAAACAAAGAATCTATTCAAATAACTATAAGTGAGGATAGAGATTTAGTAGTATTAAAAGTAAGACTAGCTAATGGAGAATTAGGAAAAGTAATAGGTAAAAATGGACTTACAGCTAATGCAATAAGAGGTGTTATGCAAGCAGCTGGAGTAAAAGATAAGCTAAATGTAAATGTAGAATTTTTAGACTAAGAGGTGGTTAAAAAAAGAATGGAATTATTTTATTTAGGGAGAATAAATGGTACACATCATTTAAAAGGAACAGTTAAAGTATATTCTTTTTTTGAAGATGTAGAAAAGATTATAAATAATAAAATTATTGTAGAAAAAGATAATGGAGAAAAGAGAGTCTTAACTATAAATAATATTGAGATTGCTTCGGATAAATTACTTTATGTAGATTTTGATGAAATAAAAAATAAAACAGAAGCATTAAGTATAATGAATGCTAAATTATATATTAGAAGAGATATTTTAGGAAGTATAGAAGATGGAAATATCTATCAAAGTGACTATATAGGATTAGATGTCTATGATAAAGAAAATAATCTTTTAGGAAAAATTGAAGATATAATGGAAACAGCAGCTCATGATATTTTTATTGTTTTAAATGAAAATAATGATGAAATCATGATACCTAATGTGGAAGTATTTGTTGAAAAAATTGATTTTCCTAATAATAAAGTAATTGTTGATATACCTGAAAGTTTAAAAAATATAAATAAGAGTGAAGAACAATGAAAATAAATATTTTAACTTTATTTCCTGAAATGTTTAAAGGATTTTTAAGTGAAAGTATAATAAAAAGAGCAATAGAGAATGAATTAATAAAAATAAATATAATAAATATACGTGATTATACTTTTGATAAACATAAACAAGTTGACGATACTCCATTTGGAGGAGGAGGAGGGATGGTATTAAAACCAGAACCTCTTTTTAGAGCTTTAGAAAATTTAAAAAATAGTAAAATAATATATACTTCTCCTCAAGGAGAAACACTTACACAAGATTTAGTAAAAGAATTATCCAAAGAAGAAGAGATAACAATAATAGCAGGACATTATGAAGGTATAGATGAGCGTGTAATAGATGAATTTGTAGATTTAGAGATATCAATAGGTGATTATGTACTTACTGGTGGAGAGCTTCCTGCAATGATTATAACAGATGCAATATCTAGACTTATTCCAGGAGTTCTTGGAAATTCAGCATCTTATGAAAATGATTCATTTTATAATGGATTATTAGATTATCCTCATTATACAAGACCAGCAGAATATAATGGATTAAAGGTACCAGATGTTTTACTGTCTGGACATCATAAAAATATTGAAATATGGAGAAAAAAAGAAAGTATAAAAAGGACTTATATTAGAAGACCTGATTTAATAAAAGAAAAACTTAAAAATAAAGAATTTTCAAAATTAGAATTAAAATTATTAAATGAAATAAAAAATGAAATAGAAGGTGAATAATATGAAAATATATAGTTTAGGTGATAAAAAACCTAAAATATCAGAAAAAAGCTATATATTTGAAGATGTAACGATAATAGGCGATGTAGAAATAGAAGAAAATGTAAATATATGGCCTGGAGCAGTTATCAGAGGAGATTTTGATAAAATATATATTGGTAAAAATTGTAATGTGCAAGAAAATTCTATATTTCATAATGATTATAATACACCAATTATTTTAGAAGAGAATATCACAATAGGACACGGTGTTATTTTACATGGATGTTATATAGAAAAAAACTGTATAATTGGTATGGGAACAACTATTTTGGATAATACTAGAATTCCTAAAAACTGTATAGTTGGAGCAAACTCTTTAGTAACAAGAAAATCAAAATTAGAAGAAGGTAGTTTAATACTTGGTTCACCTGCTAAAAGCATTAGGAAATTAACACAAGAAGAGATAAAACATATAGAAAAAAATTATAAAGAATATTTAGAGCTTAGCAAAAAATATAAAAAAGAATTGATTAAGGAGACAAAATGAGAGATAAAATATATTTAGCATTAGTTCATTATCCTGTATATAATAAGAGAAAAGAAACAGTTGCAACATCTGTAACTAACTTTGATATTCATGATATTTCTAGAAGTTGTAGAACATATGATATAAAAGAGTATCATCTTATTACTCCAGTAGAAGCACAAATTGAATTAACTAAAAGAATTATAGGATATTGGCAAGATGGAGAAAGTGGTGGATTTAATAAAGATAGAGAAGAAGCATTTGAAAATACTTATGTTACAGAAAGTATAGAAAAATTAATTGAAATAATAGAGAAAAAAGAAGGTAAAAAACCTCTTATTATAACAACAAGTGCAAGAAAGTTTTCTAATTCAATATCATATGCTGATTTATCAGAAAAAATATATAATGATGATAATGTATATTTACTTTTATTTGGTACTGGTTGGGGACTTACTCAGGAAATAATGGATATGTCAGATTATATTCTTCACCCAATAAGACCTAATGGTAAATATAATCATTTATCTGTTAGAAGTGCAGTATCTATAATATTAGATAGATTATTAGGAGATAATTAAGGAGGATATAATTTGAATATTATTAAATTTGATTCTATAGATTCTACAAATAATTATCTTAAAAATTTAGAAACAGTAGTTGGAGATGAGGTTGTTATAGCTAAAACTCAAACTAATGGAAGAGGAAGACGAGGTAATAATTGGGCCTCTTATGAGGGAGCAGCACTTTTTAGCTTTGTTTTGCTAAAAGATTTTAATATAAATATAGAAAAATATGCAAAGCTTCCATTAATAGCAGGAATAGCTGTATTAAAAACTCTAAAATCAGTAGTTAATTTAGATTTTCAATTTAAATGGACTAATGATATTTATGTAAATAATAAAAAAATATCAGGTATTTTAATTGAAAATATCAATGATAGATTTATTATAGGAATTGGAATAAATGTAAATAATACGAATTTTGGAGATTTTAATGATATAGCTACTTCACTTAAATGTGAAACAGAAAGAGAATTTGATATAGAAAGTATTATAAAAAAGGTTATAGAACAATTTAAACTAGAATATTCAAATTATATAAATAATGGCTGGGAAGAGCAGTTAAAATATATAAATAATCATAATTATCTGTATAATAAAGAAATTATAGTAAAAAATATAAATAATTCTTATCAAGCTATAGCAAAAGAGATAGATATTACAGGTAAATTGATAATAGAAAAAGATAATAATATAGAAAAAATAGATATAGGAGAAATAAGTATAAAAAAATTGTGAGAGTAAAATCCAAAGTTTATTAGATAAATTAAAAACGAATCCTTAATTTTAAAGGATTCGTTTTTAATTTATTTTTAATGATGCTTTTTTATTTATCTCCCTTTTTATTTACAATAAAAGATATAGGAGAACCTTCAAAACCAAAAGCTTCTCTAAATTTATTTTCTAAATATCTCACATATGAGAAATGTAATAATTCTGGGTAATTACAGAACAATACAAATTTTGGTGGAGCAGTACTAATTTGTGTAACAAAGTTTATTTTAACAGCATGACCTTTTCTAGTAGGTGGTGGATTAAGAATAAGAGCTTCATTAAGTATTGTATTTAAAAGTCCTGTAGTAATTCTTTTTGTATATTCTTCATAAATATTTAATGAAAGAGTTAAAATATCTAAAACATTTTCACCATTTTTAGCTGAAATAAATAGTATAGGAGCATAACTTAAAAATGGTAAATGACTTTCTAAAATTTGTCTATATGTTTTTTTATTTATTTCACTTTTATCTACAGCATCCCATTTATTTACACAAATAATAATAGGTTTTTGTTCTTCGTGAGCAACTCCTGCTATACGTTTATCTTGTTCTGAAATTCCTTCTACACCATCAATCATAAGTACACATATGTCAGCTCTTTTTATTGATTTTAGAGCACGAAGAACAGAGTAATACTCTAAATCTTCTTCAATTTTTGATTTTCTTCTAATACCAGCAGTATCAATAAGTACAAAACTTTGATTATTAAAAACTAAAGGTGTATCAATAGCGTCTCTAGTAGTTCCAGCCATATCACTTACAATAGTTCTTTCTTCTCCTACAAGAGTGTTTACAAGAGAGGATTTTCCAGCATTTGGTTTACCTATAATTGCTAATTTTAATCCCTCTTCTTCTTCAGGAAGTTCTATATGTTCTAAATCTTCTACTACAGCATCTAACATATCACCTAAGTTTGTATTATGCTCTGCAGATACAGGAACAAGTTTTTTAAATCCAAGTCCGTAAAATTCATATGTATCTTCTAATTGACTAATATAATTGTCAATTTTATTTACAGCTAAAACAACAGGCTTATTTTTTTTTCTTAAAATAGTTGCTATTTCTTCGTCAAGAGCAGTAATTCCAGCTCTTCCATCTACTACAAATATTATTACATGTGCTTCATTCATAGCTACTTCAGCTTGTTTTTTTATATTTTCCATTATAAAATCACTATTTCTAGGCTCAAGTCCTCCAGTATCAACAAGCATAAACTCTTTTCCTACCCATTCACACTCTCTATATAATCTATCCCGTGTAACTCCAGGTGTATCAGCAACAATTGAAATTTTATCTCCAATAAGTCTGTTAAATAATGTTGATTTACCTACATTTGGTCTACCAACAATTGCAACAATTGGTTTCATTTATACCTCCTTTTTTTTCTAAAATTCTTAGAATCTATTAAAATATTTTTTTGTTTATATTTTTTATCTATATTTTTCTCTACAAATATTTTTTTACCAGTAAATGGGTCAATTTCAGTGTAGTACATAAGAGTTGAATAAGTAGAAGGTGTTGGAGTAAATATTTGTACTTGTTCTGGATTTATACGCAACTCTTTACTAGCAAAATTTTTTAATTTTTTCATCTCATTTTCATCACATCCAGGATGAGCAGCTATAAGATAGTATGTTAAAAACTGTTTTTTATTGTACTTTTTATTTAATTCATAAAATCTGTTTTTAAATTCAACTAAAACATTTTTACCTTGTTTTCCCATTTTATTTAAAATGTTATCTTCACTGTGTTCTGGAGCAATTTTTAATTGTCCTGAAATATGATACTCAATTAGATTTTCTAAAAAATTATCTCCAAAATTTTTATCGCTTAATATTAAATCATATCTTATACCAGAAGCTATAAAAATCTTTTTAATGTTTTTTATTTTACGTGCTTTTGTAAGTAATGAATTATATTTTTTATGACTTGGTTTTAATGATTTACAAGTATTAGGATACATACACCTTTTATCACTACAACTACCAAGTTTTATTTTTTTTTCGCATTCAATACCATACATATTTGCTGTAGGACCACCAATATCACTAATATATCCTTTAAAACCTTTTTCAGAAGCAATAGATTCAATCTCTTTAAGTATAGATTTTTCACTTCTTTGTATAATAGTTCTTCCTTGATGGACAGCAATAGCGCAAAAATTACATTCCCCATAACAACCTCTATGAGTAGTTACAGAATTTTTAATTGTATCAAGGGCTCTTACTGTTCCATCTTTTTTATAAAAAGGATGAACATCTTTTTCATATTTTAAATCATAAACAAAATCAATCTCTTCTGTAGTTAAGTGATATGCAGGTGGATTTTGTATAAGATATCTATCATCATGTTTTTGATAAAGACCTTTTGCAGTTAGTGGGTCATTATTTAAATAAAATTTATTAAAAGCATCTATAAATTTATATTTATCTTTTTTACACTCTTCAAAGCTAGGTAACTCAATATAATCATCTTTAGGTTCATTTGATATATAGCAAAGTCCTCTTATATTATTAGGAGAAGTTTTATTTTCTATAGCTTTTGTAAACTCTAAAACAGGTTTTTCTCCCATTCCATAAATTAAATAATCAGCTTTAGAATTAAATAAAATAGACTTTCTAAGAGAATTTGACCAAAAATCATAATGAACAATTCTTCTTAAGCTAGCTTCGATTCCACCTATTAAAATAGGTCTTTTATTTTCATTTTTAAAATATCTTTGGATAAGATTAACATATTTTATGACAGCTCTATCAGGTCTTTTATTATTAATACCTCCTGGAGTAAAATCATCATTTTGTCTTTTTTTCTTTGTAGCAGTATAATTTGCCACCATAGAATCTACACATCCACTAGATACTCCAAAATAAAGTCTAGGAACTCCTAATCTTGTAATATCTTTATCTGAATTTATATCAGGTTGTGCGATTATTCCTACTTTATATCCTTGACTAATAAGATATTTTCCAATAACAGCGCTTCCGTTGTAAGAACTATCAATATATGTATCACCTGATATTAAAATAATATCTAATTGATTCCAATTTAAAATTTCTAACTCTTTTTTAGTTGTTGGGCTAAACATTATAACTCCTTAAAAATTAATTGTTTCTATAAAACATTTTATATTATACCACAAATTTCAAGAAAAAATAATAATAATTTTATAAAAAAGAAGTAAAAAAAATATTTGATATGTCGATAATTAGAATGGGTATATAGGAGGTGAAGTATGGAAGCAAACATATTGCAAACTCCCAATATATCTGGTATAGAAAAGGTTGCTAGTAGTAAAACAAGTAGTAAAAATATTAAGAATGGTAAAAAAATATTTGATTTTACTAAGATATTTAATACAACAAAAAACAAAAAAACTTTACTTGATGCAAACAAAAATAACATTCTTAATATTACAGACAAAGAACTGATTGATGCTAAAAAGAATACAGACAAAGATGTAACAAAAGAGGTTTTAGCAGGAATTTTACTATCCAATGCTACAAAAAATAATAGTCAGAAATCAGATTCTAAAGAGTTAATAAATACAAAATTAGATACTAAAATAGTTGAAATTAAAGCTACTAGCAAAAAGGACATTGGCAATAGAATATCTAGAGCTCAATTAGGAATAAAACTCGCTAATTCAAATGAGATTTTATCAAAAGATGAAGGTCTTAAGGTAAAAGAGTTAAGTTCTGAAAAACAAAAAGTTGCAACAGAATTAATTGTAGGTAAAGAGATAGCAGCTAATTCTAAATTCAGAACAAAAAATGAAGATAATATTCTTCAAAAAAATAAAATTAGCGCAAAAAACCACGAAAATAAAGAAAATATTTTTGTGGATGAAGTTTTAAATTCTGATAGCCAAGTTCAATTTTCTAAAACAGATGTAAAAGGGAGAAATGATTTAGCATTTATGTCATCTTATGGTTTGAAAAAATTAAAAAACAGTGACAAAGATGATGAGATTCAAATAACTAATGTTGATTCAAAAAATATGAATTTTGAATTAAAAACAAAAGAGGGAACAGAAAAAGTATTCGCACCAAATCAAGGTATCTCATATGATACAGTAATGGAGCAAATAGAAAATGGTTTAAAAGTTAATTATAATTCTCAATTAAAAGAGATGAAAATTAAACTTAAACCAGAAGAATTAGGAGATGTTGAAGTAAAATTTAAAATTGAAAACAATGTAATGAAAGCAGAATTTGTAGTGCAAAATCAAACAGTAAAAGAGATAATTGAAAGCAAGTTTAATGATTTAAAAGAAAATCTTTTAAAACAAGGAATTGATGCACAAGAAGTAAATGTATATGTATCTTCCGATAACCAAAATAATCAAAATGATTTTAGAGAAAGATATCAATTTTTAGCAAATAATAATATTGCTAATACTCCAGTTGTAAATGATATACACTTAAATGCTGTAGAATCAACAGCAAAATTAAGTAATCAAATTAATGAAAATGGAGTAAATATAGTAGTTTAGGAGGTAGTAATGCAAGTAAAAAATACAGGATTAAAAATACCAAAAGAGTTGCAAGAAAGTTCTCCAGTAGTTAATGAATCTCAAAAATTAGGTAAAGATGATTTTATGAAGCTTTTAATAGCTGAAATGACTAATCAAGACCCTTTAGATCCTAAAACAAATACAGAATCGATAGCTCAAATGGCTCAATTTTCAGCTCTTGAACAAGGAGAAAATTTAAATAAATCTTTTAACTCAATGCTAAGATTTCAAACTTTAAATACTTTAAGTTCAAGTGCACAAATGATAGGAAAATATACAAAAGCGCAAATAGATGGTGAAGAAATAGTAGGACAAATAAAAAGTACACATCTAGAAAATGGGCAAGTATTTGCAAATGTAGTAGATAGTGAAAACCAAGAGATAAAGATACCATTAGAGGCTATTGTAGCATTATCAAAAGAGAAAATTGAAGACAAAAATAAAAGTGAAAGTAAAAAAGAGTCACTTCCTGAAGATATTATGAAACTTTCTTAAGTTTAGATAAGGAGGTGTGTTATGGCTAGACTTTTAAACTCAACTTATATTCAAGGGTTAAAGAGTGTAAATAATAACATAGATAATAGCAACAAAAATAATAAGGGAAATAAGCCCACAGTGGCATTTGAAAATGTTTTAGAAAATGAAAAAAAATTGAAATTTTCTGCACATGCACAAAAAAGAATAGAAAGCAGAAAAATGGAGATAAAAGAGGATGAACTTAAGAAGGTACAAGAAGGAGTGAAAAAATTAAGAGAAAAAGGGTGCAGAGATTCAGTTGTTATAGCAAAAAATAGAGCTTATGTAATAAGTGTAAAAAATAATACTGTTGTAACTATTGTGGATGAACCAAATTTAAAAGACAATTTATTTACAAATATAGATAGTCTTGCATTAGTTTAATTCTGTATTTCTTAAATTATTACCTTGTTTTTCTCTAAAATGAATAGGCTGGACCTGAAAAGGAAGCCTTTAATCATTGAACGACTGAGATGATAAAGGAGGAAAAATATGTTAGGAGCATTATATTCAAGCATTAGTGGGCTAAAAGCTCATCAAACAAAGCTTGATGTAGTAGGAAACAACATTGCAAATGTAAATACAGCTGGATTTAAGAGATCTAGTGTTAATTTTGAAGAAACAATGACTAGAACATTAAAAGGTGCTAGAGGACCAGTAGAAGGTAGAGGAGGAACAAATCCTTCAACAATAGGTCTTGGTACATCAGTATCTAGTATTAATACAGATTTTAAATCTGGAGCACAACAAACTACTGGAAGAAAAACAGATTTAAGAATTGATGGAAATGGATTTTTTATTTTAAAAGAAGGAAATAGTAGATTTTATACAAGAGCAGGGAATTTTAATTTAGATGCAAATGGTAATCTAGTAACTCCTAGTGGAATGAAAGTACAAGGTTGGCAAGCAACTATAAGAGATGATGGAACTATGGGAATAGACTCTACTACCCCATTAGGAGATTTACAAATTAGGGTAGGAAGCTCTCTTCCAGGAAAAGCTACAGATACTTTAAACTATACGGGTAACTTACAACAAAAATCTGGAATATCAGATCTTACTTTATCAGTAGATGATTTAAGTGGAACAGGAAAAAAAGTAGATGTAGGAATAAAATTTTCATATGATAAAAATTCGGATAAATGGTATTGGAAAGCAGAAGGAGAAGGAATTATAGGACAAGGAGCTTTCCAACTTGATGAAGATGGGAATATTAAAAGAAGTTTCCCTAGTGAAACAATCCCTATTCAAAATGCAAATGGAGTTTTAATAAATTCTCCAGTAGCTGGTAAAATAACATTCTCTGAAATAGCAGATGTAAAAAACAAAAAAACAGCATCATTTACAGAAAATGCTTATGTTACTTCTAGTGAAGTTTATGATTCATTAGGTAAAACACATACTTTAGGTATAAAATATACAAAATTATCAGAAAATGTATGGGATTTTGATGTTACTTCAGGTAGTGGAGAACCAGTAAAAAATGGTAAAGGATTTATTACGTTTGATTCAGTGGGACAAATAAATGGAAAATATAAATATGCAGATCCAAATGACCAAACAACTTGGCCAGAAGGGGTAACAACAATGTATTTTGAAAATGGTATTGTAGACCCTGCAACAGGACAAGTTACATATGGAGATGTAAATAGTCAATATAGTATGGATGCAAATGGAGTAGTAAGATTTAGAGGAGCAGAAGTTCCAGGAGGACCTAAAAAAGGACAAATAATGAATGCTCAATTTGATGAGAAACTTGTATTTGATCCGGCTGCAGAAGGTTCAGCACCACCACCAGAAGGAGGAGCATCGCCACTTGAAATTACATTAAACTTTAATAATGTAACTCAATTTGCAGCACAAACAACAATTACTTTAGAATCTCAAAATGGATATGGAATGGGTGAATTAGAAACATTTAATATCACTGATTCTGGAGATATTATGGGATTCTATTCAAATGGTTATGAACAAACAATAGGTAAAATAGCATTAGCTAAATTTACTAATGCAGAAGGACTTCAAAATATAGGTGGAAGTGCATTTAAACAAACTTCAAACTCAGGAGAAGCTATGGTACTTACTCCAGGAACAGCTGGAACAGGAAAAGTTGTAGCAGGAGCTCTAGAGATGTCTAATGTCGATTTAGCACAAGAATTTACAGATATGATTATTGCTCAAAGAGGATTCCAAGCAAACTCTAAAACAATTTCTACATCAGATCAAATATTAGAAAATGTAATCAATTTAAAAAGATAAACTAAGTAGCGGGTAAACGCTCCCGCTATTTTGTTAAAATGCTAGATTTTGTTAATAAATAATGATATAATAGTAGGGGGAGTAAAATGATACTCTTGACAAAATTAGGAAAAGAAAAAAAAGAAATTGTAATAAACGCTGATTTAATTGAAACAATAGAGGAAAATCCTGATACAGTTATAAATTTAACTACAGGAAAAAAACTTTTAGTTAATGAAAAAAAAGAGGAAATTATAGAAAAAATAATACAATATAGAAAAAGTATACAGCTTATATAGGAGGCTAAAATATGGATATTTCTACAATACTTGGATTTGTCTTAATATTTGCACTAATGGCAATGGGAATGGGATTTAATTTTGGTCCATTTATAGATCCGCCTTCGTTTTTTATAGTTGTTGGAGGAACATTTGGAGCGTTATTTATGTCATTTCCTTTAAACATAGTATTAGGACTTCCAAAAATTGGGATGAAAGCAATTAAAAATGAAGTTCCAGACTCTGCAGGGCTTATATCAACCTTAGTTAGTTTTTCTGAAAAAGCTAGAAAAGAAGGATTATTAGCAATTGAAGCAGATATAGAAACAATAGAAGACGATTTTTTAAAAAAGGGAATACAACTTGTTGTAGATGGGACAGATCCTGAACTTGTAAAAAATATATTAGATACAGAAGTGGGATTTACTGGAGAAAGACATGAGTTAGGGAAATCAATGTTTAAAACTATTGCTTCGTTAGGTCCAGCATATGGGATGATAGGAACACTTATAGGTCTTATACTTATGCTAGGAAGTTTAGATGATCCGAGTTCAATAGGACCAAAAATGGCTATAGCCTTAATTACAACTCTGTATGGATCGATTTTAGCAAATGCACTAGGAGATCCAATTGCAAATAAACTAGAATTTTACAACACAAAAGAGATAGCGTTTAGAGAATTAGCAATAGAAGGAATACTTTCTCTACAAGCGGGAGATAATCCAAAAGTATTAGAAGAAAAATTAAAATCATTCTTATCTCCAGATGAAAGAGCTTCTTTATCTAAAGAAGAAGGTGAATAAAGATGGCAGAAAAAAAATGTCCTCCAGAAGGGTTACCTGGATGGATGGGTACTTATGGAGATATGGTTACACTATTATTGTGTTTTTTCGTTCTACTATTTGCCTTTTCTACAGTTGATTCTCAAAAATATAAAAATTTAATTATGTCTTTTAAAGGTACTATGGGAGTAATGAAAGGTGGGAAAACAATAAGTCCTGATGAATTACTTACGAATAGTAGAATAGAATATAAAGGTAGTGAGTATAGGTATCAATATCTTTCTAAAAAAATTGATGGAGAATTGAAAAAATATTCTGGAGATGAATATACTCAAAATAGAAATGAAAACTCAAGTGAATCTACAGAAAACCAAAATAAAGAGAGTCAAACTAAGCAAACAGAAAAAAAATTAGGACAAATAACTAATGAAGATACAAATGTAAAAGTAACAGAAAGAGGAATAGAAATTAGTTTAGGCGATAGAGTATTATTTGATTTAGGAAAAGCTTTTTTAAGAAAAGAAGCTATGCCTATTCTAGATATTGTTTATAATAATATTAAGAACATAGAAAATAATATAATTATAGAAGGAAATACAGACAACCTGCCAATAAATAATAAAGAATTTAAAAGTAACTGGGAATTGTCTACAGCAAGAGCTATAGCAGTTCTTAGATATTTTATTTCAAAAGATAAAAATATAGAAAAAAGGATGTCTGTAGCGGGATATGCAGATACTAGACCAATAGCTACAAATGATACAAAAGAGGGACGGCAAAAAAATAGACGTGTTGTAATTGTTATATTAAAAAGTTTAGATGAACGTTTCCAAGAAAAAGCAGTAGCTGAAAATATGAATCCCGCAGTAAGTGACCAAGGAGGAAAATAGTATGGCAGATGAAACTAAAAATAATGCTCAAGAAACAGAGAAAAAAGGAACTCCTTTTTTGGTAAAAGCATTAATAGTAGCTACTTTAGCAATTCTTGTAGTAGTTATTTCTACAGCAACAGCCTTTTTTGTTGCGACTAAAATAAGCAGTAAATCAAATAGTCAACAAGAAATGGTTCAAAAAGATAATACAGTTGATAGTGTTGAAAAAATAGAATATGGACAAACATCTTATTTTGGAGATTATACAGTAAACTTAAATGAAGATAATCCAAGATATTTAGTTGTAAGTATATACTTTGAATATAGTCCAAAAATAAAAGCTAAAGAACTTGAAAAAATACAAGCTGATGTTGAAACAAATAAAGTAATACTTCAAGATAGGGTGATTTCTATCTTAATGAGTAAAAGTATTGCTGATTTAAAAGCAGATAAAGATTTTATTAAGCTTAGAGAAATGATAAAAGATGAAGTTAACAAAGTGTTAGGAAAAGAATATTTAATTAACATAAGATTTAGTAATGTACTAATTCAATAGCCGACGTTAGGTGGTGAGGCAAAATGGCAGATGTATTATCACAAGATGAGATTGACGCACTATTATCGGCGATCTCTACAGGTGAAGTTGATATAGATAAAGCAAAATCAGAAGAAGAAGAAAAGAAAATAAAACTTTACGATTTTAAAAGACCAGATAAATTTTCAAAAGATCAATTAAGAACATTGCAAATGATACATGAAACATTTTCAAGATTAATAACTACAATGTTATCAGGTCAACTTAGAACAAGTGTTCAAATTCAAGTTACTTCAGTAGATCAAATATCATATCAAGAATTTATTAGATCAATACCAGAGTTAACTTTACTTACTATTTATGAAATGGGGACTTTGGAAGGGAGTGCTATTCTTGAAATTAATCCAAGTATAGCGTATACTATTATTGATAGGTTATTTGGTGGAAATGGTTTTAAAGAGTTAGAAATTTATCGAGAACCAACAGATATAGAGTCAAAAGTTATGGAGAAAATTTTATCCAAAATTTTAGGTTATTTAAGTGAAGCATGGAAAGATGTAACAGAGGTAATGCCTAGAATAGAACAAATGGAGTCTAATCCTCAATTTATTCAAATTGTAGGGCCAAATGAAATGGTAGTTGTAATAAGTTTTGAAATAAAAGTTGGGAATAAGTCTGGGATAATGAACATTTGCTATCCGTCGCCTTTAATAGACCCTATAGTATCAAAACTTTCAGCTCAGTACTGGTTCTCAAATTTAAAAAAAGAAAAAACAGATGAAAATTTTGAAGTTATTAGAAAAAAATTAAATAAAGTAGAAGTACCATTAATTGTAAATTTAGGAGAAGTAGAAATTAATTTTAATGAATTTATAAGATTGCAAGTTGGAGATGTATTACCATTAAATACATCGATTGATAAACCATTATCAGTGTTAGTTGGAAACAAAGAAAAATTTAAAGCTTTACCAGGGCTACAAGGTAAAAAAATGGCAATATCAATTGAAAAAGTTATAGAAGAAGGGAGTGAATAAGCTGTGGAAGGAGTATTATCACAAGAAGAAATAAATGCACTACTTGCAGGAACAGATATAAGTGATGAACCAGAAGAAAGTAGTGGTTCTGGTTATAATTTAACACAAGAAGAAGCTGATGCGATTGGAGAAATAGGAAATATTTCTTTAGGGTCATCTTCTACGGCTTTATCAACTTTACTTTCTAAAGAAGTTCAAATAACAACACCAAAAGTAAGTGTAATGACATATAATGATTTTATTTCAGAAAGTGGAGCGGATGAAAAAGTACTTTGCCAAATAGAATATAGAACAGGATTTATAGGATTAAATATATTAATTATTGATAAAAAAGATGCGATTTTAATTGGAGATTTAATGATGGGAAATGATGGCTCTAATCCACCAGAAGAGTTAGATGACATTTATTTAAGTGCTGTAAGTGAGGCAATGAACCAAATGATGGGATCTTCAGCTACTTCTTTAGCAGGGATGTTTTCTAAAGAAGTTGATATTTTACCACCTCAATTAACAGTTACTGATCCAGAAGAGATAAAAAATCAAACAGATTTTTTTAAGTCTAATAATGAGTTTATATCTGTTTCATTTGATATGGAGATTGAAAATTTGATAAAAACAAAAATATATCAAATAATGGATATAAATTTTGCAAAAGAATTAATAGATGAGATGTTTGGAATGATGAATGGAACAGCAGAACCTAAAGGAACAAAACCAGAACCACAAGCTGCACCACAGCCAACACCTCAACCGACGCCACCACAACCACAACCAATGTATCAAGCGCCACCACAACCAATGTATCAAGAGGCGCCATCACAACCAATGTATCAAGCGCCACCACAACCACAACCAATGTATCAAGCACCACCGCAACCAATGTATCAGCCAAATTATAATGTGCAACCAGCACAATTTCAAAGTTTTGGAACACCATCACCTGCAAGTGTAGATGCGAATTTAGATATAATAATGGATATTCCATTAAAAGTAACAGTAGAATTAGGAAGAACGAAACTTCCTATAAAAGAAATACTTGACTTAGGTGCAGGCTCTATAGTAGAATTAGATAAGTTAGCAGGTGAGCCTGTAGATATATTAGTTAATGGTAAATTGATTGCAAAAGGAGAAGTTGTTGTAATTGATGAAAGTTTTGGTGTTAGAATAACAGATATTGTAAGTAAAATGGAAAGAATTAATAAAGTACAGTAAAGGGAGGATTTATAATGTCTAAAGGTAAAATCTTAATAGTAGATGATGCTGCTTTTATGAGAATGATGATTAAAAACATTTTAACAAAAGAGGGATATGAGATAGTTGGAGAAGCAGAAAATGGAGCTGTAGCAGTAGCAAAATTTAAAGAACTTAATCCTGATTTAGTAACGATGGATATTACAATGCCTGAAATGGATGGAATAAGTGCTGTAAAAGAAATTATGTCATCAAATCCAGGAGCGAAAATTATAATGTGTAGCGCGATGGGACAACAAGCTATGGTAATTGATGCTATACAAGCAGGAGCAAAAGATTTTATTGTAAAACCATTCCAACCAGATAGAGTTATTGAGGCAGTGTCAAAAGTAATGGGAAGTTAGTATGAATAATGCTTACTTTTTAAATTTAATATTATTTTTAATATTACTACTTTTTATAGTGGTTTCATATATGCTAAAAAAAAATGGTATTAAGTTAAATAAAAAAAGTAAAATGATAAATGAAATCACAAGATATTATTTTAATACTAAAAATTATATTTCATTGATAGAAATTAATGGGAAATATATTTTAATAGGAATATCAGAAAATAATATTGTGAAAATTGATGAATTTAATGAATTAAAAGCACAAGAGGAGATAGATAAAAAAGATTTTGTTTCTTTTTTAGATAATTATAAAAATAAAAGTTCAAATATTGAAATTGATAATTTTAAAGAGAAACTAAAAAAAATGAGGGAAGCAGAAAATGAGAAAAAAAATTAGTAGTGTTTTTTATGTTTTACTTGCAATGACTAGTTATGCAGCAGTTGAATTTCCACAAATAGAATTAAAGGTTGGAACAGGAACTGGGAATAATAATTTAGTTGCAAGTTTACAGATACTACTGATTATGACAATATTAACTCTTGCTCCCTCAATAATTATATTAACAACGTCTTTTGTGAGAATAACGATTGTGTTACATTTCATTAGACAAGCTTTAGGATTACAACAAATGCCTCCAAATCAAGTATTGGTTGGATTAGCATTAATACTTACTTTTTTTATTATGCAACCTACTTTTGATGATGTTTTAGAAAATGCAATTAATCCTTATTTAGATAACAAAATAAATGAAAAAGTTTTTTTTGAAAATATAGAAAAACCATTAAAAAAGTTTATGTTAAAACAAACAAAAACAGAGGATTTAGAGCTTTTTCTAAAGATTTCTAAAAGTGAAATTCCTAAAAATAGAGAAGAAATCTCTATTTTTGTGGTAACACCTGCATTTTTAATAAGTGAATTAACAAGAGGTTTTGAAATAGGAATACTTATTTTTATACCGTTCATTATAATTGATATGATTGTGGCTACAGTACTTATGTCTTTGGGTATGATGATGCTACCACCTGCAATGATATCGATGCCGTTTAAATTAGTTATTTTTGTTATGGTAGATGGTTGGAATTTAATTTTAGATTCCTTAGTAAAGAGTTTCTTTTAGGAGAACATAATGACAGAAGAAATGATAATGGAGCTTATAACAAGTGCTCTAATGATAATTTTAAAAATAAGTTTACCTATACTAATTGTAGGATTGGTAGTAGGATTGCTTGTAGGGATATTTCAAGCAACTACTCAAATTCAAGAAATGACACTTAGTTTTATACCCAAGATTATTTCAATATTCATTGTGGTATTTGTATTGGGACAATGGATGCTTGTAACTCTGATAGAATACACTAAAGAACTAATAAAAATGATATCTAGGTTGGGATAAAAATGGAAAATTTTTATATAAAAGTTATAATATTTCTTTTGATTTTTTCTAGAATAGCAGGAATATTTATTGTTGCACCAGTATTTAGTCATAATGCAATTACACAAAAAGTAAAAATAGGTATATCTGCATTTATTTCTATATTATTATACAATTCATTAGTAATACAAGAATCAAAGTTTTATAATATAAATTTTT
Source organism: Fusobacteriales bacterium (assembly GCA_020063625.1). Classification (GTDB taxonomy): domain Bacteria; phylum Fusobacteriota; class Fusobacteriia; order Fusobacteriales; family Fusobacteriaceae; genus Hypnocyclicus. The sequence continues at coordinate 9,431 of JAICDD010000001.1, read as the reverse complement.
CAAATCTTATATCGTTTTTAATAAAAGAAATGTTGTTAGGAGCTATTTTAGGATACGTTATATTATTAGTGTTTTCTATTGTTCAAACAGCATCACAAATATATAGTGTAAATATGGGATTAGTAATGGCAAGTGTTTTTGACCCTATTTCTCAATTTCAGATACCTGTTTTAGGACAAATAAAGTATTTGGTTTTGATGGGTCTTTTTTTTATTTATGGAGTGCATAGAAAAGTTTTATTTTTGTTAGCAGATACATTTTATAAATACCCAATTGGTAGTTTAAATTATAATATTAATGGGATAACAGAATTTTTAACTAAGCTTTTTATATATTATTTTACATTGTCTATTCAAGTGGCAATACCTATTCTAATGATATTATTAGCAATTGATATAGTATTAGGTGTTATGTCAAGAATAGCACCACAAATGAATGTTTTTTTTATAGGGATGCCATTAAAGATTATTATTGGGTTAATATTATTAGTTAAATTTATACCAATTTTTATTTTATATTTTAATAGTGTTTTTGAAAAAATGTATTTACATTTAGGAGAACTTATTAAAATATCATTAAATAGTTAGATGTGATTTATATGAATGATAAATTATTAAAAGTAACAATTAATCTTCAACTATTTGCAGATAGTGGAGGAGATAAAACAGAAGAAGCAACGCCTAAAAGGCGACAAGAGGCTAGAAAAAAAGGACAAGTAGCTAAAAGTCAAGATTTAGGACAAATAGCAACACTATTAGTAGGAATACTAGTGTTAAGATTTTCAAATAGTTTTTTTTTTAGTTAATATAAATAATTATGTTGCAAAACAATTAAGTAATTTAACTTTTAAAGAACTGACTCAAGAAAAAATTTTAGAAATAATGGCAGAATTTACGGAATTATTTTTTATAACAGTATTTCCTATTTTAATGAGTGTGCTAATAATAGGGCTTGTAATAAATTATATTCAAGTAGGATTTATTTTTACAACAGAAACATTAAAATTAGATTTAAATAAAATAAATCCTTTAAATGGATTAAAACAACTATTTTCAATGAAAAAGTTAGTTGAATTAACTAAAACAATTATAAAATTAATTTTAATAGGTTTTTATGCTTATTATGAAATAAAAAATAAATTAAACGAAAGTTTAAACACACCTTTTTTCAGTATAGAAAATGATTTTATTTTAATGTTAAATTTGTGTTTTTCGGTTGTAATAAAAATTACAGTAGCTTTATTAATAGTTGCAATGATAGATTATATGTATCAAAAATGGGAATTTGAAAAAAGTTTAAAAATGACTAAGCAAGAAGTAAAGGATGAATTTAAACAAACTGAAGGGGATCCACAAATTAAATCAAAATTAAGACAAATGCAAAAAGATTTACTAAATAAAAAAATGATAGAAAAAGTTCCAGAAGCAACAGTGATTATAACAAATCCAACTCATATTTCAATTGCATTAAAATATGAAAGAGGAATGGGGGCGCCAGAAGTAGTAGCTAAAGGAATAGATTTTATGGCACTTAGAATAAGAGAAATAGCAAAAGAACATAATGTACCACTAATTGAAAATAAACCTTTAGCAAGGGCAATGTATCCTATTGTTGAAGTAAATCAGGAAATACCAGAAGAATATTATCAAGCTGTAGCTGAGATTCTTGCGGTTATATTAGAGTAATTTTAAGGAGAGAAATATGGCGGTTTTAGATGGAGGAATAAAAAATACTTCAATTAGTACTTTAATACCAATAGGTCTTATAGGTGTTATATTGATGTTTTTTATGCCTATTCCTACTTTTTTATTAGATACTTTTCAAGCGTTTAATATAACAATAGCAATAACAATATTTTTATTATCAATGTATATAAAAGAACCTCTTGATTTTTCTGTATTTCCATCTGTTTTATTAGTAACTACATTATATAGATTAGCTTTAAATATGTCATCTACAAAACTTATTTTATTACAAGGATTAAATTTTAATGGAAAACTAATTAGAACGTTTGGAGATTTTGTAGTTGGTGGGAATTATGTAATAGGAATTATTGTCTTTGTAATATTGGTAGTAATAAATTTTATAGTTATAACAAAAGGTTCTGAAAGGGTAGCAGAAGTAGGAGCTAGATTTACTTTAGATGCTATGCCTGGAAAGCAAATGAGTATTGATGCAGATTATAATGCAGGAATAATATCAGAAGAAGAAGCTAAAGAAAGAAGAAAAAAAATTCAAATGGAATCAGATTTTTATGGTTCTATGGACGGGGCATCTAAATTTGTCAAAGGGGATGCTATTGCAGGGATAATAATTACTATTGTAAATATACTAGGAGGATTTTTAGTTGGTATATTAAGAGGAGAGGGACTCGCGGATGCAGCGTCTACTTATACTATATTAACTATAGGAGATGGATTAGTCAGTCAAATACCAGCTTTATTAATTTCAGTAGCAACAGGTATGGTGGTAACAAGAAGTGCTTCAGAATCAGATTTTGGAACTGATATAATAGAACAATTTTTCCAAGAACCTAAGATTTTGTATCTTATATCAGGAGCATTATTCATTCTAGGAATAATACCTGGTATGCCAAAATTATCATTTTTTTCACTTTCGATATTTTTAGGTGTCTTGGGATATATATTAACTAAATCTATAAAAGAAGCAGAAGCAAAATTAACAGAAGAAGAAATAGAGAATGTATCAAATACTGAAGGAAATCAAATAGAAGAAGTTAAAAGTTTATTAAAAGTAGATCCTATGGAATTAGAATTAGGATATAGTTTAATACCTATTGTAGACAAAGAGCAAGGTGGAGACCTTCTTGAAAGAATTACAATGATAAGAAAACAATTAGCGATGGAATTAGGAATCATGGTTCCGTATATGAGAATAAAAGATAATATGCAACTAAATCCAAATGAATATAACATAAAAATAAAATCTTCAGTTGTTGCAATTGGAGACATAATGATAGGAAGTTATTTAGCTATGAATCCTGGAAATATTGAAGAAGAGATAGTAGGAGTTCCAACTGTTGAACCTGCTTTTAAATTACCTGCTATTTGGATAAGCGAAGACCAGAGAGAGAAAGCTGAACTATTAGGATATACTGTAGTTGACCCAACTTCAGTATTAGCAACACATATAACAGAAACAATAAAAAGACACGCAGCAGATATTTTAGATAGAGAAGGGGTAAAAGAGTTAATTGATAATATAAAAGATGAATATAGTGTTATTGTAGATGAAGTATATCCTAAAAAATTTGACTTAGGAGAAATTCAAACTGTATTACAAAATTTACTTAATGAAGGGATTTCAATAAGAAATTTACCTTTAATTTTAGAAGCTATGGCAGATGCTTCTAAATTAACACAAAATATTGAAACATTATCTGAATATGTAAGAATAGGATTAGCGAGACAAATATGTAATGAATTTAAAGGTCCTGACGGGAAATTAAGAGTTTTAACTTTATCGCCAGAAACAGAAGAATTTTTAAAGAATAATTTACAAGAGACGGAATTAGGTAATTATATATCTTTAGATCCAGTATCAAATAATAAATTATTAACAAGTGTTTCTGAAGAAAATAATAAATGTATTATGTCAGGATATCCAGCGGTAATATTAGTTGCACCAGAAATAAGAAAACCACTTAGAGGATTACTTGAGAGGGATTTTAAAGGGATAGCAATAATTTCATATAATGAAATAATAGCAGATATTGAACTTGAAGCAATTGGGATGGTGAACATTGAATAATGTTAGACATAAAAAATATAAAATTAAAAAAAGTAAAAACATATATAGAGGATGAATATAGAATAGCTTATGCAAAAGCAAGAAAAGAATTGGGGAATGATTTAATTTTAATTGATAAAAAAGAGATAAAACAAGGTGGAGTATTTGGATTTTTTGGAAAGAAAAAAATAAAAGTAACTTATGGTTTAGAAGAAACTCAAGGGTATATTCAAAATAAAGATATTAAATCAGGAAATAACACAGAGTTGTTACAAGCATTAAAAGATGCTGCAAAAAAAACAATTGAAGCTAACGTAGAAAATAAAAATCCAGGAATTTATTCACCTTTTAAAAAAGAAAATTTTAAGAGTATTGATAAAATTAAAGAGGAAATTTCAATAAAAGAAGTAAAAGAATTTAAACCGTTAAGTGAAGCTCTAAAAAACGATGAAGTATCAAAAAGTTTTACATTTGTTGAAAACATTGAAAAAATAGAAGAAGCTGATATTGAAGATATAAAAAAAGAGATTCAAAGAGAATTATCAAGAGAATTAAAAAATGAGAAAAAAGATGTTAATAATTTTGATAATGAATCAGAGGAATTTATTGAAAAATTAAGAGAAAACGACATACCTAAAGATATTGCATTAGAAATAAATGATTTTTTTACAGAAAAAGGTTATTCTAAAAAAAATTATAAAGAAGGATTGGGAGAATATTTTTTACAGCATATAAAAACTTCAGAAAATGTATTAGATAAAAAATTTTTAATGTTAGTAGGACCAACAGGAGTGGGGAAAACAACATCTTGTGCTAAAATTGTAGCAAATAATTGGCGGAATGAAAAAGAGGTAGCTTTTATTACAGCAGATACTTATAGATTAGAAGCTGTTAGTCAAATAAAAGCCTATGCAAATATAATGAGAGTTCCAGTAGAGGTTGTAAAAAGACCAGAAGATTTAATAAAAGCAGTTGAAAAGTTTAAAGATAAAGATATAGTTCTTATGGATACTGCAGGTAGAAGTCCTAAAAACAGAGAGCAAATGGAAGAGCTTAAAGAATATGTTGAAAGTATAGGAAGTGAAATAGAGGTAGTACTTGTAATGAGTGCAACATCAAAATTAAAAGTATTATATGAAACTATAGAAAAATTTAAATATATTGGTTTTTCAAGTATAATTTTTACAAAAATTGATGAAACAAGTAGTGTAGGTTCAATATTAACAATAATGAAAAAATATAATATACCGATATCATTTATAACTACTGGGCAAACAGTACCAGATGATATAGAAATAGCAACTAAAGAGAAATTAAAAGAAATATTTATTGAGGGGATAAGTTAAAATGTCAATAGATCAAGCAGCTAATTTAAGAAGAATAGTTAAAGAAAAGGATATGAATATAAATAAAAAAAGCTTTAAACATGCAAAAATATTGGCTGTTACTTCAGGAAAAGGTGGAGTAGGGAAAACAAGCCTAAGTGTTAATTTAGCAGCTCTTTTGGCTAAAAGTGGGAAGAAAATATTAGTTATAGATGCTGATTTAGGATTATCAAATGTAGAAATAATGTTAGGAGTTACGCCATCATATACATTAAATGATATTATAAAAAACAAAAAAAAGATAGAAGAGGTAATCATAAAAGGACCATTTAAAATAGATTTTATATCTGGAGGTAATGGATTTTTAGAATTAGCAGAATTAACAGATATAGAAAGAGAAGAAATTTTAATAAAAATTCAAAAATTAGATGAAATTTATGATATAATAATTATAGATACAGGTGCAGGTATTTCTAAAAATGTTACAGCTTTTTTAGAAATAGCAGATGAAATACTAGTAATTACTACATCAGAACCAACTTCATTGACAGATGCATATAGTATAATAAAAATTTTAAAAGAAAATGGAAATTTAGAAAAAGTAGGATTAATTATTAATAGAGTTAAAAGTGAAAATGAATATATACAAGCTTCAAAGGTTCTTATTAATACAACAAAGAGGTTTTTAAAAGTTGATATAAAAGATATTGGATATATTTTTGAAGATGTATCAGTAAGAAAGACAATATATAAAAAGACACCTTTTACAATATATTACCCTGATTCAAAAGCAAGTAATTGTGTAAAAAATATATTGTCTAAGATTACAGATAGTAAAATTGTTGGGAAAGAGGAGACATTAATTGATAAATTTAGAAAATGGTTTAAAAGTTCGAGTGGGTGATGAATAATGATAAAAGTATTAGTAGTAGACGACTCTCTGTTTATGAGAAAAATTATAACTAAAATTTTAGAAGAAGATGAAGAGATAGTGGTAGTAGGTAGTGCTAAAAACGGAAAAGAAGCAGTTGAAATGAATTTAAAATTAAGTCCAGATGTTATTACATTAGACGTAGAAATGCCAATTATGAATGGATTAGAAGCGTTAAAAGAAATTATGAATACAAAACCAACAAAAGTAATAATGCTAAGTAGTTTGACTACAGAAGGAGCAAAAGAAACAATAGAAGCACTTGAAAATGGAGCGTTTGATTTTTTATCTAAACCAGATGGAAAGAGTGTATCATTAAATATAGAAAAAGTTTCTGATGAACTTATTGAAATGGTAAAAGAAGCAAAAAAAGCTAATATTAATTTATTAAAAGTGAATAAACCAAAAATCACTAAAGAAACTAGTAATAAATTTAGTTTTTCAAGTATACTAAAGAAAAAAGCAAAAACAGAATTACAAGGGCATAAAAAACCTTCAAAAATAGTAAGTATAGGGATATCAACGGGAGGGCCAAAAGCACTTCAAACAATTATACCTAAAATTCCTGGAGATATTGATGCTGGAATATTAATAGTTCAACATATGCCACCTAAGTTTACAAAATCTTTAGCTGATAGACTGAATGAGTTGTCAAATATTGAAGTTAGAGAAGCTCAAGATGGAGATAAAATTGAAAGAGGAGTAGCATATATTGCTCCTGGAAGCCATCATATGGTTTTATCAGAAGATAAAGAAACAATAAAATTAAACTTAGATCCACCAAGCCAAGGGCATAGACCTTCAGTTGATGTAATGTATAACTCATTAATAAAAAATTATGATATGAAAAGTTTAATTGCTGTAATTATGACTGGAATGGGTAAAGATGGAGCAGAAGGTATTAAAAAAATTAGAGAACTAGGAGGTATTACTATAGGACAAAGTAAAGAAACCTGTGTAGTATATGGAATGCCTAGAGTGGCTGATGAACTAGGAGGCGTTGAATACGTCGCTGATTTAGAAAAAATACCTGAATATATTTTAAAACATATTAAATAGTAATAGGGGGAATATTTTATGAGCATGTCACAATATATGTCAGTTTTTATTGACGAATCAAAAGAACATTTACAACTTATGAATGATTCATTATTACAATTTGAACAAGACACAGAAGATATAAAAATAGTAAATGAGATTTTTAGAGCAGCACACACATTAAAAGGTATGTCTGCGACAATGGGTTTTAATAGAATAGCAGAGCTTACACATCATATGGAAAATGTATTAGATAACATAAGAAATGGTGTTTCTGTAGCTGATGGAACAACAGTAGATACTTTGTTTGAGTGTTTAGATACTTTAAATTTATTAGTTGATGAAGTAATTGAAACTGGCCAAGAGACAACAGAAGTATCAGATTTAATGAGTAAACTAGATGAAATGGTTAAAGGAGCAGGTAAATCTTCAAAACAAGCCCCTAAATCAGAAAAAAAAGAAGTGAAAACAGAAGAAAAAAAAGAAGAAAAAGTAGATGCTGAAAAAAAAGAAGTAAAAGATGAAGTAGAATTTAATGAATATGAAAAAGAAATATTAGCTGCAGGAAAAGGAAAAGAGATGACACCGTATTTAATAAAAGTAATATTAGATGAAGGTTGTCTATTAAAAGCAGCTAGAACATATATGGTTTTTAGAAATTTAGAAGAAATAGGAGAGGTAATTAAATCTATTCCTAGTGTACAAGAATTAGAAGAAGAAAAATTTGATAATAGTTTCTTAGTAGCATTTTTATCAAAGAAAAATGCAGATGAAATAAAAAATACAATTTTAGAAGTAAGTGAAGTAAATAATGTATTAGTTTCTAACATAGAGATTAATGCAGTAGAAAAAGTAGAAGAAACAGAAATTAAATCTGTAAAAAAAGTGACAGACCAAAAACAAGATAAAGCTAAAAAAGCAATAACTTCTGCTAGAAAAACAACTACAACTGTAAGAGTAGATACAGAAAAATTAGATCTTTTAATGAATTTAGTAGGAGAATTAGTTATTAATAAAACTAGACTTGCACAATTAGGATTAGAATATAATCTTCAAGATTTATCAGAAACATTATCGCATGTAGATAGAGTAACTTCTGATATACAAGCAGTTGTAACAAAAGTAAGAATGGTACCTATAGAAACAGTATTTAACAGATTCCCAAGAATGGTTAGAGACCTCTCAAAAGATTTAGGAAAAGATATAGATTTAATTATAGAAGGAAAAGAAACAGAATTAGATAGAACTGTTATTGATGAAATAGGAGATCCATTAGTACATCTTATTAGAAACTCAGTAGACCACGGAGTAGAGCTTCCTGATAAGAGAGAAAGTAAAGGAAAACCAAGAACAGGAACTATTTTATTAAAAGCTGAACATGAAGGAAACTCAGTAGTAATTACTATCAAAGATGATGGTAAAGGAATGGATACAGAAGTACTTGCTAATAAAGCAATAGAAAAAGGAATTATCACACAAGAAGAAGCTGAAAAATTATCTCATGAAGAAAAATTAAATTTAATTTTTGCTCCAGGATTTTCTACAGCTTCGGAAATTACAGATTTATCTGGTCGTGGAGTAGGAATGGATGTTGTAAAAACTAAAATAGAAGCTTTAAGTGGAAGTATTGAAATGACTTCTGAGGTAGATAAAGGAACAGAAACAAGGATAAAATTACCTTTAACACTTGCAATTATAGAAGCATTAATGATAAAATTAGAAGAAGAAGTTTATGCAATACCACTTGCAAATATAGTTGAAACAATTGATATTGCAAAAAAAGATATTAGAACTGTGCAAAATGAGAAAGTTATACTTTTAAGAGGTGAAATTGTACCTATTTTAAATCTTTCAAGTATATTAGAAGTAGAAACAGAAAAACCAGAGATAGAAGATAGAAATACTGTAGTTATAGTAAAAGCAGGAAATAAAAAAATAGGATTTATAGTTGATGTACTTATTGGGCAACAAGAGATAGTAATAAAATCTCTTGGAAAAATGTTCCAAGGAACTAAAGGTATTACAGGAGCAACAGTACTAGGAAATGGAGAAGTTGCACTTATATTGGATGTATTAACTTTAGTTTAATAAAATTTTCTAGGGAGGAGAATTATGTCAGAAAATAATAAAAATGAGACATTACAAATAATAGGTTTTAAATTAAATGATGAAGAATATGCACTTGAAATAGAAAATGTCCAAGAGATAATAAAGAAAACAAAAATGACAAGAGTAGCAAGATCTAAAGATTATATTAAAGGAGTAATAAACTTAAGAGGGATAGTTTTTCCTATTATTGATTTAAAATATAGATTTAATATGTCAAGTCAAACATATGATGATAATATGAGAATAATTATATTAGAAGTAAACGGAGTATCAGCAGG